>CAZIJN010000044.1:0-26355 GCA_964539635.1 uncultured Desulfobacterales bacterium
CTTATCTGTGAGGGCACTGCACCTTTATTATGAATAGTAACTCTTATTGAGCTGTTAAATTGGGTGTAAAGAGCAATAGATTGATAAGAGACAGGTACTGGTTCAATCACGATATCTACGCTTTCATTGCAAGGAGAAGCCTCTACCGCATTTTTTATAAGGTTTGAGAAGATAGAAAAGGCAAGAAGCCTATCTCCATTGAGTTCTGCAGTTTCGACCTTTATCATATCAATTCCTGATGTTGAAACGGCTATGTTGATATCTTTGCTTTTACATATTGAAGAGCTGCTATATACGCACTGTTCAAGCGTTTTAAGCAGGTTAAAGCAGCTTGGTGTATATTTGTACTTACCCGTTTCAATCTGATATATGGTCAATGATAAATCTATTAGGTCAAGCATATTTTGACCAGAATCCATAATATACTTGAGATATTTTTTTTGCGAATCTGTAAGATTATCATTGTCCATCATCATTTGAGGAAAACCGATAATAGCACTAAGCGGAGATTTAAGATCATGCCTTAATATCCTCTCAACATCCTCTCTTATTCTCTGGGCATTTTTTCTTTCTGTAATATCCTCTTTAACCCCTACAAAGTTAATAATTCTGCCGGAATTATCCTCTTCTTGAACAGGTTTTTTATCTTTATCATCTTTAGCAGATTTGCTGCCTCTCAAAGGTGATATTGCTACATTTTCCCAGTAAAGCTCACCGTTTTTTTTGCGGTTGCATATCTCTCCCCTCCAAATCTCTCCGGCAAGCAGGGTATTCCACATCTGCTGGTAAAACTCCTTTGGGTGGATTCCTGATTTAAGTATTCTTGGATTTTTCCCCTTTACCTCGTCAGGTGTATAACCGGTAAGCTCTGTAAAAAATGGATTTGCATACTCAATATTACCTTTAATATCAGTGATCACTATGGAAGCAGGAGAAGACTCTACAGCGTTAAAGAATTTTCTTAACTCTACGGTTCTTTGTTCAACTATGCTTTCAAGCTGATCTGCATGTCTTCTTAACTGGGCGGCATTATAAACAGCCTGATTCATAAGCTCTTCTGTATGTATTACTATCTGATCGTGAAGCATGATATTGGCAATTGATATGGTTATAATAGATGCAAGAGATTGTAAAAATTTAGACTGGACTGAAAAATCTCGTTTATCGCACGAGCCGATTCCAACAATTCCTATCAGCCTATCTCTGTTCATAAGGGGAATAGCAGCATATGAGTGTATTCCTGCCATTTTGCATTCGCTGTTTGTGCATCTTTGATCTGTATTAAGATTTAGTGCAAACACAGGATTTTTATCCTGTGCAGCAATGCCGCATAAACACTCGCCAACACAGAGAATATCTTTTTGCTGTTTCCCAAACATTAAAATATTATCGCTCTGCTTTACAGATTTAAGACGCATCTGGCTGTTTTTGTTCTGCTGATCTTCAATAAGATAGATAAGAACTAAATCAGGTGAAAGCGTGTTCACAAGCTGATTTAAGGCAGCATCAAGTACCTGATCAAGAGAGATATTCATTGAGACAGAACGGCTCATGGCATTGATAGCCTCAAGCTCTTCCATTCGCTGTTTTAAAGCCTCATCAGCCTGTTTTTTTTCAGTCGTATCGTCATAAATAGCGACTATTTCGCCTGTAGGCAGCTTGTAAACATAATTTTCAACCCATAGGGTGATACGCTCATCTATATATTTTGAAAAAGGATAGACTTCTGGTTTACCGGTGCGATATACCCGCTGAAATACCTCGAAAAGCCCTAATTCAACAACTCCTGGAAACACCTGTTTGATAGATTTGCCAATAACCTCTTCTCTGCTGATAAGGCTTGAAACTTCAGCAGCACGATTAAAATCTTTGATAATAAAATCATTGCCATTATCCGCTGCCTCATACACAGCCATACAGCTTGTCATACCATCAAATAGATGCCTGTAGTTTGCTTCAAGAGCTGCGATCCGCTGCTTTAATTTCTCTATCTCATCTGTTAATAATGCTGCTATTGACATATAGTTGATATCTCCTCTGCACACCAATTCTGAGAACTAATAATCCAGAGATGAGACTTCAAGTGCATTTGTCTGGATAAAGTTTCTTCTTGGTTCAACCTCTTCACCCATGAGCAGCGTAAAGATATCGTCTGCCTTTTCAGCATCGTCAATCTGAACTTGAAGCATCATGCGTTTTTCTGGATCCATTGTGGTCTCCCAAAGCTGATCAGGATTCATCTCACCAAGACCTTTGTATCTTTGAATGGTGATTCCTCTTTTTGCCTCTGCCATAATATAGTTGAAAAAAGAGAGTTTATCTTCAAACAAGAGTGTCCCTTTATATTCAAGAATTACTGGAGTTTCAGGAGCCATTGAGTCGCCTTCTGGTGCAATCTCGCCGCCTTGGGGAAGTTTTGATTCATCTTTAAACGCTTTTAGACCATCTTGAGATTTTACAGCACCGCTTGGACATACTCTAAAAGGCGGTTTGTCAAACATCTCTATTTTATCGAGATTTTTGATCATAACCTTATAGTCGTTTGTGGAGATAAGGCTTTTTCCAACCGTAAGGTTATATCCCGGGATATTGAGTTCATAAATATCAAACTCCTCACTGTATTCAAGCTCTTCTGTAACATAACCGTTCTCATCAAGATATGCCTTTAAAGCGAACATCTTCTCCTTATCCTTTAGAAAGAACTTATCACGAAGATTCATCTTAATCAACTTTGTAAGCAGCTCAATGTCATACTCTTTTCTTTTAAGACGCTCCACAGCGTTGCAATAGTCTGAGAGGTCTTTGAGAAACTGATAAAGCTCATCATTGCTTAAACGCTCTTGCCTGTCTGTAATATAAACATCTTTCTGCTCACACGCCCTTTTCACAAGGTAGTCTCTGTAGGCTGTCTCATCTTTCAGATAGATTCCAGTTTTGCCTTTGCCCACTCTGAAGAGAGGCGGCTGTGCAATGTACAGGTATCCTTTGCTGATAAGTTCCGGCATCTGGCGGTAGAAGAATGTAAGAAGAAGTGTTCTGATATGAGAGCCGTCAACATCAGCATCAGTCATAATAACCACTTTATGGTATCTTATCTTCTCAATATCATACTCCTCTTTGCCTGCACCAGTTCCAAGCACAGTAAAGATATTTTTTATCTCATCGCTTCTTAAAATTTTATCAAACCGAGATTTTTCAACATTTAGAATCTTACCCTTAAGCGGTAAAATTGCCTGAAATCGTCTATCCCGTCCCTGTTTAGCACTTCCGCCGGCAGAATCGCCCTCAACAAGAAAAAGCTCACGTTCAGCAGGATCGGCAAACTGGCACTCTGCAAGTTTGCCCGGCAGGGTAGAATCAATAAGAGTCCCCTTTTTACGAGCAAGATCACGGGCACGTTTTGCAGCATCTCTTGCTCTTGCAGCATCAACAGCCTTCATCAAAATCTTTTTGGCAACATTGGGATTTTCTTCAAGAAACATTGCAAGTTTTTCATTTACAAGAGATTCCACAATACCCTTAACATCGCTGTTGCCGAGTTTTGTCTTTGTCTGACCCTCAAACTGGGGATCCATAACCTTGACGCTTATAACTGCTGTAAGCCCCTCTCTGACATCATCTCCAGAGATTTTTACAGGCTGCTTATTTTTTGGGGCATTGGCAGCAGAGTAGTTATTAAGACTCCGAGTCAATGCACCTTTAAAGCCGGAAAGATGGCTTCCGCCCTCTATTGTATTGATATTGTTGGCAAAAGAATAAATTTTCTCTTTAAATGTGTCATTGTACTGTATGGAAATATCAACCTGAACATCGCTTCGCTCGCCTTCAATATGGATAGGTTCATGCAAAGCTATCAGATTTCTGTTCAGATACTCAACAAACGAGACAAGCCCGCCTTCGTACTGGAAATCGTCCTTTTCTGCAGAACGTTCGTCCTCAATTATAATCCTGATTCCTTTGTTGAGAAATGCAAGCTCTCTCATTCTGCGGGATAACTTTTCATACTCAAACTCATTTTCATTCATTACAGAGAAATCTGGGCTGAAACGAATCTTTGTTCCTCTTTTGGTTGTCTCTCCTTTAATGGTCAGTTCGCACTGCTTAACCCCTTTGGAGTATCTTTGATAGTAGATTTTGCCATCTTTATAGACCTCCATCTCAAGATTTTCAGATAAGGCATTTACAACAGATATACCAACTCCATGAAGACCGCCTGATACTTTATATGAGTCTTTATCAAACTTTCCGCCGGCATGGAGTTTTGTCATTACAAGCTCTGCTGCCGGCATATTTTCGGTTTCGTGCATTCCAACTGGTATGCCTCGTCCGTTGTCCTCTACGCTTACACTCATGTCTGTGTGTATGGTAACTGTTATTGTATCGCAATATCCTGCCATTGCCTCGTCAATGCTGTTATCTGCCACCTCATAAACAAGATGGTGAAGCCCTTCGACACCAATATTTCCAATGTACATTGAAGGTCTCTTTCTGACTGCCTCAAGACCTTCAAGCAGTTTTATGTTGCCTGCCCCGTAATCATTTGATGATTCAGGAGCAACTGATAGTGCTGCATTACTATTTTCTGTCTCTATATTTTCCATTTTATAAAAATAAATCCTTCATTAAATTGACATTGCCATTATTGCACATACAAAACTTGTATCATCACTGCCTTTTATAATGCATGGATTCCTTTTATCCTTGATATTTACGATAATATTATCTCCTTTGAACGAACTTAAAGCATCAATAAAATATTTGGGATTAAATGCACTCTCAACACTCTCTCCAACATACGCTATTGAAATCTCCTCTTTTGATTCACCAATTTCAGGATTTGTAACCGTTGCTGTGAGTTTGTTGTCCATAAAACTTAGTATAACGCTTTTATAATCATCAGAGACAAGTATAGACATTCGTTTCATCATCATCAGAAACATCGCACGGTTCATCTCTACGGCTGTAAATCCCTTTATGTTCAAAACCCTTCTGTAATCAGGATAGTCACCTTCAAGGAGTTTTATCATTATAGATTCATCATCTTTTGTAACTATAAAGTGGTTATTTTTTATCCCGACTTTTACCGATCCAATATTGCTCAAAAATTTACCCAGCTCTGAGAGTCCCTTTTTCGGGATAATTATACCCTTCTCATCAATTGAAAGGTCGCCCGCGTATGGAGTATCAAATGTGTAAAGCCTTTTAGAATCTGTAGATACCATTCTTAGTACAGCACTTTTCGGGTTCTGATCCTCTTGATTGTCTGTTTCACCACTTGGGTTCTCATCGTTTGAACCGTCGCCGGCTTGAGCTGTTTTAGATTCAATTTCTGTTTTTTCAAGCAAAGCTCCAAGCACATAAGGTCTTTTTTCGTCCTGGCTGAAATTTATAGATGCTGATATATCAGCCATCTTTTTAAGGGCTGCGGACTCCATCTCAACAAATTTAATATCCTCTATAACAGGATGTTCTGGGAAATTTTCATAATCTGAAGAGACAATATGGTATTGAATATTACCAGTGCCGATTTCAATCCATCTGTTTTCTACCTCATTTAAAGGAACTATTGAGTCAGGATAGTCGCGTACAATTTCAAACATCTTTTTTGCATTTATAGATATTATTCCGTCAGACTCAACTTCAGCCTCATATTTACCCTGAAATACAGTTTCAAGATCATTTGCTGTAATTGTGATATATGATCCTTCTGCTTTAATTAAAACATCAGATGTTATGGCAAGAGTTGTCTTTCTATTGGTCAGCCCTTGAACCATTGAGAGTGCTTCAGATATAAGTTTTCTTTCTATTGAGAATTTCATTCTTGGTCCTTTATTTTAGTTGCTTAAAAAATTTTTTAACTGCAAAATTATTTTTTAATATGAGATATTTATCTCTCTTTATAAAGTCAAAAACTATATCATTTTTAGTATTTTTTTTCCAGTAATTTTAATTTTACAATTATGTATCATAATGGTTTAAGGATATTTATATGAGCACTAAACGCAGAAGAAGCAGCAGCCAAATTACAATCTCTCTATTTGCCTTTCAAGATATCATAACCTGCCTGTCTGGTATTATGATTCTGCTTCTACTGATGATATCAGTAGATATTGCAGCACAAAAGCTCAATATTAATATCAGCGATTTACCACCATCAGATACGAACGCTGCACAGGTTGAAAGCGAAAAGTCATTAAAACAGAATATTCAAAATTTAAAAAAAGTTGCAGATAACTCATCTGATGATCTTGTCGATTATCAGATAAGGCATCAAGAGCTGACTGATAAAATTAAAGAGCTTGAAGAAAAGAGAGAATCGTTTTTGCATCAAAAAGAGGCTGTATCTTTTATTCCTGCAAAAGATGCAAATCCAAATCAGAGAGCACTGATTGTAGAGTGTTCAGGAGAGTTTATCCGATTAGGAGACATTGCATTTCCGGCAGATCAAAGAGGAACAGCCGGCTTTATTCAATACCTTGAAACTCTTGATAAATTAAGCGTTTATCCCGTGTTTATAATAAAACCATCTGCTTCAAACTATGCAATGCAGCTTGTGCAAACGGTTCAAAATATGGGGTTTGATACAGGATATGATGCTATGGCTGAAAGTGAACGTGTAGATTTTAGTAATAACAACAGGTAAAGGTAATATTTGATGAGAAGCAGACGTAATGACGATTTAAGCAGCTTTGAACTTCTTCTTGACACTATGTGCAATACATTTGGCGGGATTGTATTTATTGCCCTTCTTATTACCATTTTATCTGAATCTGTTGATAACTATGCTGTTCAGGCAACTGCAAAATCAGATATTGAACAAAAGATTGAACAGGTAAAAAGAGCTGTTACGCTCAAAGATGAGCAGGAGAAGATTGAACAAGATATAAAAGAGCATCTTTATAGTATTGAATCTGCAAAAAACAAGATAAAAGCTCTTGAAAAAAAGATAGATAATTTAAACAAAGAGATCGCAAAATCTAAAACAGCAAAGAGAAAAGAGCGTCAGCTCAGGCTGCCAAGACTGCATATGGTTGATAAGTCGCCGGTTTTTATAGCAGTCAGGCACGGCAGATTTTATGCTGTTACAAACATATCATACTCAATTGCAAACCTCTCCTCCAACCTATGGGGCAGCAGTGCAAGAGGATATGACGATTCAGATGTGTTTATCAGAGAAGATAGAGATGTTGTAATTATTGATCTGCTTCCAACTAAAGGGCAGATAATCGAGAGAGGTGCGGAAAATTTTGGAAAAATGCAGCAGGCACTCTTAAATATCAACCCTGCAAAAGAGTTTATAAATTTTGCTGTATATCCAGACTCTTTTGCAGAGTTTAACTATGTTAAAGAGATGTTTATCAATAGAGGTTTTGATTATAACTGGTCTATTATTAAACAGAACCTCAGCCTTGTAAAAGGAATTGGTCAGGCTCATGCTCAGTGAATTTGATACGCTAATCTTAATCCCTGTTCAATCGCTCTTTTTGCATCTAACTCTCCTGCTTGATATGCCCCGCCGATAATATGATAACTGCACTTGTAAGATTTGAGCCGATCAGCAAGAGTTACCAATGACTCTTGACCCGCACAGATAACAACATTATCAACCTTAAGCGTCTCTTTTTTCCCCTCTCTTGTGATGTGAAGCCCCTCATCGTCAAACTTTTCGTAGTTCACGCCGTTGAGCATTATAACTCCCCGTTTTTTCAGCAGAGCACGATGAATCCAGCCGGTTGTTTTGCCAAGACCGCCGCCGATTTTGGTCAATTTTCTCTGAAGAAGATAGACAGTTCTATCTGACGCATCAACCTCTAATTCAGAATCTGGTTTAAGTCCGCCTCTGTTGGTGTATCCATCGTCAATACCCCACTCTTTTAAGTAGGTATCCGTATCAAGTGTTGAAGATTTGCCTGTATGGGTAAGAAGCGTTGCAACATCAAAGCCTATCCCGCCGGCACCAATTATTGCTGCAGATTTGCCAATCAGATGGCTGTTACGTATAGCATTGCTGTAAGATAACACCTTTGGATTATCAAAACCTTCAACATTCGGCGATCTTGGAACAACACCGGTTGCAATGATAATCTCGTCAAAAAGAGGTTTTGACGAAGATTTATCGATTATATCATCAATTATTACCTGCTTGTTTAAAACCACCTTGACGTTTAAAATATCAAGCTGCCTTTTAAAATATCTTAATGTCTCATAAAATTCCTCTTTGCCCGGAATCTTTACTGCAATATTTAAAAGCCCGCCAATATCAGAGGCAGCATCAAACAGAGTGATGTTGTGACCTTTTTGTGCCGAATAAATTGAAAATGACAACCCAGCCGGACCAGCTCCTACCACTGCAATATTTTTAGAATGATTCCTGCCTGTTGAAGTTTTACTTTCATTGATATTTTTTCTTATATTTAGATTATTTATAAAATCTGAATCAAATTCAGTTTCCCTGCACGCAATCGGATTTACAAGACAAGAGCAGCTTTTTCCTGCAAAAATATGGTCTAAACAAGCCTGATTGCACCCGATACAGGTGTTTATCTCATCTGCCCGATTCTCGTATGCTTTTTGCACAAAAAACGGGTCTGCAAGAAATGGTCTTGCCATAGAGATCATATCTGCCTGACCTGATGCTAAAACATTTTGTGCAACTTCAGGAGTATTTATCCGGTTGCTTGTAACCAAAGGAATGCCGACTTTCCCCATCAGCCTTGATGTAACCCATGAGAAAGCTCCACGCGGAACCATTCCTGCAATAGTTGGAACTCTTGCCTCATGCCAGCCGATACCAGTATTTATTATGGTTGCTCCAGCCTCTTCAATTTTCTGTGCAAGCTCAACAACCTCGTCCCATGAACTGCCGTCTTTTACTAAATCAACCATTGAGAGGCGGTAGATTATAATAAAATTTTTTCCAGTCGTTTCTCTTACCTTTTTTACAATTTCAATCGGCAGACGGATTCTATCAGCATAAGAGCCTCCCCACATATCAGTTCTATGGTTTGTCGCCCGTGCAATGAACTGATTTATAAAATAGCCTTCTGATCCCATAATCTCAACGCCGTCATATCCAGCCTCTTTTGCAAGGCTTGCACAGTTGCCAAAATCATCAATCTGCTTCCACACCTCATCTGTAGCAAGCTCTCTTGGGGTAAAAAAATTGATAGGAGCTTGAATCGGGGAAGCACTCACAATCTTGTCATGATATCCATATCTGCCTGTATGGAGAATCTGCATTGCAATTTTGCCGCCGTTTTCGTGAACAGCGTCAGTAACAATTTTGTGCTGGATCATCTCTTCAGTTGTTGTGAGCTTTGCACGCCCATCTGTACCAGCTCCCTCAGTATTTGGTGCAAAACCGCCGGTTACCATAAGTCCTACTCCTCCCTTTGCTCTAAGGGCAAAATAGGCGGCTAACTTCTCAAAACCTTCTGAATCATCTTCAAGACCCGTGTGCATTGAACCCATAATTATACGATTTTTCAGTGTGGTAAATCCTAAATCAAGAGGCTTGAAAATATCGGGATATTTAGGATGGGCTTGATCTTTTGTTGTTGGCATTGTTTGAAACTCCTTATTTCAAGTGCAGGTATAGTTAGCAGAGAGATATATCATAAAAGATTGTTAGTATGGGTTCTGCTCGCTGCACCCATACTAACAATCTCAATTTATTCCTTAATTTAAGTCTATTAACGAGTGATTGTTATAAAATATTAGAAGTTTAAAGTCTCTTGAAGCTCGTCAGTTGAGAAATCCCACTCTGTGTTGTGCGGCGGGAATTTGCTTTTAAACATCTCAGGAAGCTGATCATCAAATTTTGTAAAGCCTGCAAGTCTGTTAAACTCCTTCTCATCATTAAGAATAGATTTGCCAAGAGCAACAACATCATCAGGTGTAAGTTTAAGACCATGCTGGGCATTGATAAGATCAACAATTGTCTGCACTCCGTCTGCATTGTCAAGAACAGCAAAAGCTACAAACAGACAAAGCCCTGCTGCGTCAATAGCTGCTGTTGCAATCTGAAGATTTTGGGATAGTTCAATATTTCCCTCTTTTTTCAATGGGTTGATATCACCGCCGACCTTTAAAATATTTGCAGTTACACCATATCCGGCTGTGTGATCTGCACCCATCGGAGTTGTAGCGTAAGTTACTCCAACACCTTTTACAGAACGGGGATCATAAGCTGGAAGCCCCTGACGCTTAACAACAGGCACGCGATCAACACCAAGTGCATCACCAACAAACGCAGCACCATTGCCCAAAATCTTGCCGTTTCCAGTTCCTTTGGCAACCTCTTTTAAAAGTGCAATAGCAGCTTTTCCATCACCCCAAGGAAGAAGCCCGCCCTCCATAGCCACTCCAATCGCTACACCAGTCTCAATTGTGTCAACGCCGATATCATCAGATAGCCTGTCAAGCATTGCAATATCATCAAGGTCTTTGATTGTGGTGTGTGCACCAAAAGCCCATAAAGTCTCATACTCAAAGCCTGATGTAAGCTGCCTGCCCTCTTTGTCGTTATAAACCTGAGAACATTTGATTACACAGCCCGGATGACACCCTTCAGATACAATGCCGCCTCTTGCCTTGATATTTTCAACCATCTTTTCGCCGCTGATGTCTTGTGCATGGTCAAATCGTCCTGTTCTAAAATTCTTTGTAGGAAGAGCACCAGCCTCATTTATAACATTTACCAGAACTGCTGTTCCAAATCCTGGAAGCCCCTGACCAGTTACCGGATGATTTCTAAGCATCTCTACCCAGCGTTTGTTTGCCGCTTTAAACGCTTCAGGATCAGCAATTGGAAGGCGATCGCACCCTTTGTCATCAACCACGATTGCCTTAATCTTCTTTGAACCCATTACTGCACCAAGACCGCCGCGACCAATAGCACGTCCCGGCGTTCCTTTCATATCAGCCTGCTGAATGCTTGCAGCTTTTAATCTCTGTTCACCAGCTGGTCCTATGCTCATTACTCCTGTATTTTTTCCATACTTTACCCAAAGTTTTTCAATTGTTTCATAGTTTCCCATGCCGACATACTCATTTGCAGAGAGAATCTGAACCCCGTCTTTTGTAATAACAACCATGCTGTAATCATCATCATCAGGTTTATCCTCAAGAACAACTGCTTTGATTCCAAGCCTTGCAAGTTTTTGGGAGACAAAACCACCTGAATTGCTCTCCTTAATGCCTCCGGTCAGAGGAGACTTTGCACCAACTGAAAGTCTTCCTGAATTGGCAGCAGGCGAACCAGACAAAATACCCGGGGCGATAATAAGTTTGTTTGCAGCTCCTAATGGGTGGCAGGTTCCGGGAACCTCATTTAATATCATTCTTGAAGTTAATGCTCTTCCGCCGAGGGGAGCAAGTTCTGCTGGAACATCTTCAAATGTATAGCTTCTATCTGCTGTATTAATTCTAATAATTTTTGACATACTCTATTTCTCCTCTATTAATGTGATTGATAGTCTTTAAGAGCCTTTTTTACCATAGTTATAAAAACAACATCTACCTTTTCTTGAACTTTCTATTTTTAGCTTTAAAATAGGTTCTCTCTGGCGGAGACATTTTTACAAGTTTGGGGTCAAACCGAGCGATAATAGAGACTAAATCTCTCTGCTGGTACATAACCTCTTCAATATTTTTATACGCCATTGGAACTTCGTCAAGCCCTGCAGATAGAAGTGATATGCCTTTCTGTCTAAGAATTGAATCTAAATCACTCCAGCTATACTGACTCATTGCAGCGTTACGGCTCATTCGTCTGCCTGCTCCGTGTGCTGCTGATTCAAGTGACTCTAAATTTCCAAGCCCTTTGACCACAAATGCAGGAGATGCCATTGAACCGGGAATAATTCCTATAACATCTTTTCCAGCAGGAGTTGCACCCTTGCGATGTATAATTACCTCTTTTGTTTGAGGCTCTCTTGCTCCGGCAATATTAATATTTAAAGATGCTCTCCACGCAAAGTTGTGATGGTTGTTTAAAGTAAGAATCGACTCTCCGCCTAAAGATTGCACTACGCTTTTATGGATAATCTCATGGTTTGCCTCAGAATATTTTCCCATAAGCTCCATTGCCTTCCAATACTCCTGACCCTCTGAGCTGTTCATATCAAGCCATGCAAGGTCTTTTAAATCTGCCGGCAGTTCAGGGTGGATCGTTTTTGCCAACCGGCTGTAATAGGAGGCTATCTCAGAACCAGCTCCTCTGCTGCCGCTGTGTGTTAAAAAAGCTAAATACTCTCCGGTTTTAAGCTCAGAGATTTTGTTGATAGCCGGCTCTTCCGTCTCAATCGTCAGTTTGCCAAACTCTGCAAAGTGGTTGCCGCTTCCGCTTGTTCCAAGCTGCTTCCACGCCTTATCTTTGAGCGATTTAACAAAGCTGCAAAATTCCCAATCCCTATCCATAACACTGTGAATTTTAGGGGTTGAATACTCTTCTCCAACACCGAATTTTGTCTCCCTCTCAAGTGCTATTTTAAATTTAGCTCTGTTTTGCTCAAATTCTGAATATGGGATATCAACAACTGTCATGCAGACGCGGCAGGCAATATCAACTCCGACTGCATAAGGAATTACAGCATTATTGACAGCAAGCACCCCTCCGATTGGAAGTCCATAGCCTTTGTGGGCATCTGGCATAAGAGCACCACTAACTGAGACTGGAAGAGAACACGCCTGCTCCATCTGAATAAGAGCCTCTGGATCCAAATTCTCTCCCCATATTTTGTATGGAGCTGATCTGCCTGTTTTTTGATTCTGCTTGTTGTTAAGATTACTCATAATTTTTATTCTCTTAATTTCCCGTCTGTTCAGATTTTATGATATTGCACATAATAGCATTTAAGTTTAAAAATGTTCAGCATAAAATTAATAAATTTAAGAGAGTCTGTTTTAAAAAAATATAACATTTAATTTATACCATTTTCCATAAAAGGAAAAGTTATGAGCTTTAACGAAAATACAAGAGTTAAAATACCAGCAATCCTGCACCTCTGCCGATTAGGTTATGACTATCTATCTCTATCTGATGCAAAAAAAGATGATCAGACAAATATCTTTACTCGTATTTTTGAACAAAGCATTACAAGAATTAATGCAAAGAGTCCTGACCATGATTTTAAAGATAGTTTACAACAAGATTTTAAAGAGGATTTACAAGCTGACACTAAAAGGCTGCTTCAAGATATCTCATTATGTTTAGATAATGATGACTTGGGCAAATCTTTCTATCAGATGCTTACAACAAAATCTGGAATTAAGCTGATCGATTTTGAAGATTTTACGAACAACTCATTTCATGTTGTAACTGAACTGACCTATAAAAACGGAGATGATGAGTTCAGACCAGACATAACCCTTTTAATCAACGGTATGCCCCTTGCATTTATAGAGGTAAAAAAGCCAAATAACCATCAAGGAATTTTAGATGAACGAGACAGAATAAACAGGCGATTTAAAAATCCAAAGTTCAAGCGGTTTATAAATATCTCCCAACTGCTCGTATTTTCCAATAATATGGAATATGACTCTGACTCAATAGAGCCTGTTCAAGGAGCATTTTATTCATCAACATCATTAAAAGATGCAAATTTCAACTGTTTTAGAGAAGAGGAAGATTTAAATTCTGCTATTCGTAAACCAGAAGATGAGAATGAGAAGCATTTAAATACTTTTGCCCTTCTTAAACCAGAAGATGAGGCTTTAGAAAATTTTGTGCTTAAAGACAACAATCTTGTTGCAATTAAACATTCTCCTGAATTTGCAACCAATAAATCTCCAAACACCCCGACAAATAGAATCTTAACATCTCTGTTTAGTCTCGAACGCCTTGCCTTTATTCTAAAATACGCAATTATCTATGTTAAAGAGACAGGCGGCATAGAAAAACAGATCATGCGCTACCCTCAGATATTTGCATCAAAGGCAATCCAAAACAGACTTGATCAAGGCATTAAAAAAGGGATCATCTGGCACACGCAGGGAAGCGGAAAAACTGCACTCGCTGCCTACAATGTCCGCTGCCTGATCGATTATTTCCAAAAGAGAAACATAATCCCGAAATTCTACTTTATAGTTGATAGAATTGCTTTGATGAATCAGGCAGCCCAAGAGTTTACAATAAGAGGCTTGACTGTGCACACTGTTAATTCAAAAGATGGTCTGCAAAAGAGCTTTAGGCAGAAAAAAGCTCTCCACAACTTAAAAGGCAGCCCTGAAATAACAGTTGTAAATATTCAAAAATTCAAAGAAGACACATCAGTTCTGGAGCGGAGCGACTATGACATTGATATCCAGAGGATATATTTTCTTGATGAAGTCCACAGAAGCTACAACCCTAACGGCTCTTTTCTTGCCAACCTCCTTAGTTCTGATAAAGATGCAGTGTTAATCGGATTAACTGGAACGCCTCTAATCATTGAAGGTAAAAAATCAACTGATATTTTTGGCACTTATATCCATAAATACTACTACAACGCATCAATTGCTGACGGCTACACCTTAAAATTAATCAGAGAAGGAATAGAGACAAATTATAAAATCCAGCTTGAAGAGGCATTAAAGCGGATTGAAATCCTTAAAGGAGATATTGATAAACGAGAGCTTTATGCACATCAGCATTTTGTCGAACCAATGCTTGATTACATAATTCAAGATTTTCTAAAAACCAGAATCCGCTTTAATGACCACTCTATCGGCGGCATGGTTGTATGCGACAGCTCTGAACAAGCTAAAATGCTGTTTAAACTCTTTATAAAAAAATATAATCAAGCCCAGCCGATTCTTGAAGGTGCGGGCAGTTTATCCAATGATGATATCTTTAACATTTCCGAGCCTGTTGCTGAATATGCTGCATATAAAAAGAGTCCAAAAGGCAGCATCACAGCCTCAATAATCTTGCATGACATCGGCTCAAAAGGCGGCAGGAAAAAGGAGATTGAAGATTTTAAAGAGGGAAAAATTGATCTTCTCTTTGTTTACAACATGCTTCTTACAGGCTTTGATGCTAAACGGTTGAAAAAACTCTATATTGCACGTCTCATAAAAGATCATAACCTTTTGCAGACTCTAACAAGGGTAAACCGTCCATATAAAAAATTCAGATATGGATTTGTGGTTGATTTTGCAGATATCAGAAGCGAGTTTGATAAAACCAACAGAGAATACTTTGAAGAGCTTCAATCTGAGCTTGGCGATGAGATGGAAAACTACTCCAACCTTTTTAAAAGCAGAGAGGAGATTGAAGCAGATATTCTTGATATCAAAGAGATGCTCTTTCATTTTGATTTAACAAACGCTGAAATCTTCTCACAGCAGATAAACCAGATTTCAGACAAACAAGAGATTATTAAAATCAAAAAAGCTCTTGAGAGTGCTAAAAACCTTTTTAACATTATCCGCATGTATGGGCACAATGATCTTATTGAAAAATTAGATTTTAAGAAACTCAGCCAGCTTTACAATGAAACTGTCCGCCATCTTGAGCTTATCAACCTAAAAGAGTCATTAGAAAACAGAGCAGATAGAGCTGACCTTTTAAATACTGCTCTTGAAAATGTTATTTTTATGTTTAAAAAAGTATCTGAAGAGGAGATGGTTATTGCTGATAAGCTCAAAGATATACTCAAAAAAACAAGAGAATCGCTTGGGCAGAACTTTGATAAAAAAGACCCTGAATTTATCTCGCTTTACGAAGAGCTGAAAAGGCTCTTTGAAAAGAAAAACTTAGATGAAATATCTCAAGAGGATATGCAGGAGAATATAGCCTCTTTACAGCAGATATTTGATAGAGTTACAGAGCTGAACAGGCAGAATAATCTTTTAAAAGCAAAATACGATTTTGATGAAAAATATGCCCGTATCCATAAGCGGATTCTTGAAAAAGGGGCATTTACAAAACGAGAGAGTGCAATCCATCAAACATTGATGAATGTAAAAAAATCAACTGATGAACGGGTGCTGATAAATAATAAATTGGTTGAAAATGAGAGCTATTTTTCAGGGCTTCTTATGCCGCTTGTGGTTAGAGGATTTAAACTGGTAAAGATCAATCTTAACCCTGATGCAGCAAGATTTATCAATGACTGCGTTGCTAAAGAGTATATAAATGAGTATCAAGGAAATTACGCATAATGACAGAAAATGATTTTACAAAAAAGACTAAAGAACTTATCGACAATCTAAAAGGCATCTGTGCAAACCACGGGCTTGGTAATGACGGCAATGAGTTTAAAATCATTACGCAGGTCTTTCTCTATAAATTTATGAATGACAAATTTGGTTATGAGATAAAACAGCTTGAGCCGAAATTAAAAGAGTCGCCAAACTGGGAGCAGGAGATTGCAAAATATTCTGATGAAGATTATGAGATGCTGCTTCTTACTCTTCCGCCTGACAGTGCAAAATTAAAGCGTGAGCATTTTCTCTCTTACCTCACCAACAGGCAGAATGAGAGCGAATTTGCCAAATTCTTTGATGATACCTTGAGAGATATTGCAATATTTAATAACGAGATTTTTGCAGTAAAAACAGAAGAAGGCTCAAAAGTTGTCCTGTTTGATGAGCTGTCAACTTTTATTACAGGCAGTGCCCAAAAAAGAGATAATTTCTGCAAAGCTCTTGTCAATCAGTTGATAGAGTTCAATTTTGAGAAAATATTCAACCAAAAGTTTGATTTTTTCTCCACCATATTTGAATACCTGATTAAAGATTACAACAAAGACGGCGGCGGCAAATATGCAGAATACTACACCCCAAAAGCTGTTGCCCAAATTATAGCTTCAATTTTGGTTGATAAGCCAGTCAACAACGTTACCTGCTACGACCCGGCAGCAGGCTCTGGAACTCTGCTTATGAGCCTTGCCCATGTTATAGGAGAAGAGCGATGCACCATATATTCTCAAGATATCTCTCAAAAATCGTCAAGTATGCTGCGTCTCAATCTGATACTAAACAACTTGGTTCATTCAATTTCTAACATTATTCAGGGCAACACTCTGCTACACCCTTACCATAAAAAAGCGGGGAAATTAGAAAACTTTGATTACATTGTGTCCAATCCGCCGTTTAAACTTGATTTCAGCGATTGGCGTAATGATTTAGACTCAAAAGAGAACCATGAGCGTTTTTTTGCAGGTATTCCAAATGTTCCTAAAAAAGATAAAGACAAAATGTCGATTTATCTTCTGTTTATCCAGCACATCATGTTTTCGCTCTCAGAAAAGGGAAAAGCTGCCGTTGTTGTGCCGACAGGCTTTATTACAGCACAAAGCGGAATAGAAAAGAAAATCCGCCAGCGGCTTGTTGAAAATAAGATGCTGCGGGGAGTTGTATCCATGCCGAGTAATATTTTTGCAACTACTGGTACAAATGTCTCTGTGCTTTTCTTAGACAAAGCAAACACAAACGGCGATATTGTGCTGATGGACGCTTCAAAACTTGGAACAACAATCAAAGAGGGAAAAAACCAGAAAACACAGCTATCTTCAGAAGAGGAAGAGCTTATTATAAAAACATTTAATGAAAACAAAGCAGTTGAAGATTTTACAGTCATTGTATCTTATGAACAGATTAAAGAGAAAAACTACTCATTAAGTGCTGGTCAATATTTTGATGTCAAGATTGAGTATGTTGATATTACTCCAGAAGAATTTAAAGCAAAAATGGACAGTTACAGGCAGAATTTAGACAGGCTGTTTGCAGAATCAAGAGAGCTTGAGAATGAGATTAAGACGCAGTTGAAGGGGTTGAGGTATGAGTAACATTTTTTTGAAAGACAGGATAATACTTGAATATGGATTTTCTGTTAGAGTTAATAATGAAAAAGAAGGGGTTTATCCTGTTTTTGGCTCCAATGGTATAACAGGTTATATAGATACTTATAAAGTAAATGGTCCAGGAATAGTTGTAGGAAGAAAAGGAACTGTTGGGGCTGTTAGTTATTCAAAAAATAATTTTACACCTACTGATACAGCTTATTATGTTGTGTTAAAGGATTCTGAAATTGATAGTATGAAATTTTGGTATTATTACTTACCTTTAATAGGACTTAATAAACTGAATACTCATAGCTCTGTTCCTGGTTTAAGTAGAGAAATTGCATATTTTTTAAAAGTATCTCCTCCTGATATTTCAACCCAACAAGAAATCGCCTCTGTTCTCTCATCTCTTGACGCAAAAATTGAGCTAAACAACCGCATCAATGCAGAATTAGAATCTATGGCAAAGACTTTGTATGATTATTGGTTTGTGCAGTTTGATTTTCCTGATAAGAACGGCAAGCCCTACAAGTCAAGCGGTGGCAAGATGGTATGGAATGCGGAGTTGAAACGGGAGATTCCTGAGGGGTGGGAGGTAGGCAATTTAAGCGATATTGCAAATATTACTATGGGTCAATCACCTCGTGGTGAGTCTTACAATGAAAATCGTGAGGGTATAATATTTTTTCAGGGCTGCACTGATTTTGGAAACCGTTTCCCTTCTATTAGAAAATATACCAATGAACCAACCCGTTTTGCAAAGGAAGACGATATTTTATTAAGTGTACGTGCTCCTGTCGGCACTATTAATATTGCAAATAAAGATTGTTGTATCGGTCGTGGGCTTGCTGCTTTAAATAGTAAAGATGGCTGCATTACATATTTATGGGGTGTAATGATGAATTTAAAGCAGATATTTGACAGAAGAAATGTTGACGGAACCACATTCGGTTCTATTACAAAAGATGACTTATTTTCTCTAAAAGTTATTAAACCAACAAAAAATATTTTAAATCGGTATCATTCATTGATTAATCCTGCTTTTCATAAACAGAATAAAATCGAACTGGAGAATATACAACTTTCTGAACTCCGAGATTTCCTCCTCCCAATGCTGATGAACGGACAGGTTAAGGTGCAATGTCATTAAGTTAAGAAAAAAATATTTCAAGGCAGCTTTGTCAGCCGTTGAGCTAAAGCTCTCGGCTAACCATAAAAGAAGCCCGCTTAAGCGGGCTTGGGTAAAAAATCAGCCCAGAGCTTTAGCTCAGGGCACGGCTGCATTTTGTATTATTCAGTAAATTAAAGGAGAGAAAAAAGATGATAGAAAAAAGCATTAGAAACAGCACGTAAGAGCAATTTTAAAGAGGCAATGGACGAAATTCCCCTTGAGGAGTTATTTTGATGAGATTTCAAACACCAAAAATATTGCTGATTCTCTTCGTTTCAATCTGATTTATATGTTTAAATACAGGCATTTTACAGGCAGGACGCTTGCAACTATTTGTTTTTGTATAGATGAAATAAACAAATTATGTGAAAATCAAAAAAGCATTAAATGAGAGAGGCTACTAAAAATGAGCAAAAACTCTACTTCAAAAATATTTATTGATGATGATATGGACGAATACCCAGAAGTTACACAAGCAGATATAGACAGGTCTGTATTTAGAAAGAACTTAAAACCCGCAGGCAATAATAGAGTTCTTGTTTCTATTGATTCAGATATAGTTGAAATCTTTAAAACCAAAGCTGGCAATAGAGACTTTCAGCAGCTCATCAATGAGACTTTGAGAAAAGCAGTTGCTGCTTGATGTATAATTTACACGGTCTTAATTTGAGCTTTTAATCTTTTAGCCGATTTAAACACATTTATAGGCAAAAAATTGTATCTAATAGGTAGAGACGCACGGCTGTGCGTCTCTACCTGTTCTAACTGCTAAATTTATGATTATGCAAAATATTATAAAGAATCACGCTTCTATGAAACTACCCCCTTCAGAACAAGCCCATGAGGAAGGCTCTCACCATAAATTTTACTCTCTTCAAAAGATTCTATCTCAACTACCTGCTTGAGCATTGTAAAATCGGATTTGCCCGCCTTCATCTGTTCAAGCCATGGAATTACGGTATCTATCAACTCATCTGAAACATCTCTTGTCCTGTCTCCAGTTTTCCTCATTATCTGAACAACTGTCGAAACAATAGGATCATTTGCTGTCCACTCCATTTTACAAATTCTGCGTATCCAGTTTGAAACCTCTTTAGCAGGAACTACCCTGTCAACAGAGCCATATAAAAGCTCTCTTGCTCCAATTCTTCCAAGTGTCCATAATATCTGTTTTGATGTTTTGCCGGGCTTTAAGGATAAGATAAGTCTTTTTGCTAAAGTTATCTTATCTTTAACAATAAGGCGTTCCATATTTGCAACTGCCATCCACATCTCTATAGTCTCTTGTGGAGAGCATGTCTTTTTAGAGGAACTCTCAGAAAGAAGAGAAGATGTGATATTTTGAAAAAACTGCCTCTGCTGTCCCGCACTCAGTCCGCCTGCAATTCTTCTGCAAAATATCCACCATTCAAGGGCATTTTGTTTGCACTTAGGAAATATTAGACCTGTAAGATAGATTTTCCAAAGCTGGCGGATTCTCTCTTGATCAAAAGCATCTCCAAAACCGGGGCGGACGCAGAATCCTGTTAAGTTAAGCCATCTTACCTCATGTTCTGGGCTGATTTTTCTTAAATCTGAATTTTTGATAAGACAATCAGCAATTGATCTTAAAAAAGAGAGGGGCCAGCCGTTTTTTTTCTTATCAACCAAGGTCTCAAGCTGTCTGACAAGAGTTTGGATATCTGTATTTTGAGCATCAGAGCTGCTGTTTTTATCGGTGCTTTGATTAAATGCTCTCTCTATAAGCTGGCACGATTCATCAATAAGAGCCGTGTCAAAAACTTCAGTCTCTTTAGTCTCTCCTCCTGTTAAAGCCTCTCTAAGCTGGAACTGCAATTTCCATCTGTGGCTGCTGATGCAGGAGCGGCACCATATTGCCAATGTACCCATCTCTGTATATGTCGGCTCAATAACTACCGGCACATAACTCTTTTCGCCTTTTTTGCCAAATCTGATTACGGTCTGAAGAGGTGCGATTGGAGTTAATGTGTCATCAACGTCAATAATATCCCCGCTTTTATCACCAGAGCGGAAACTTGAACTAAATACATTAAAGGTAACTGGTTCGTTTGTAATAACCTCAA
Organism: uncultured Desulfobacterales bacterium; assembly: GCA_964539635.1. Classification (GTDB taxonomy): domain Bacteria; phylum Desulfobacterota; class Desulfobacteria; order Desulfobacterales; family Desulfobacteraceae; genus Desulfamplus. The sequence continues at coordinate 21,027 of CAZIJN010000044.1, forward strand.
ACTGCATCTCTGGAAGTTTAATGGTGCTTCCCTCATCAAGTCCCCGCTCTACAATACAGAGTGCCTGTCCGCCTGTTTGATTGCTGATTTCAATATAGTAGCTTCTCGGGCTGCCGCTTCCTACCCGAACGCCGGTGCCTTGCTTAACAAGTCCATAATATGATGCTCCAAGTGCAACTGACAGATCAGGAGAGTCGTTTTCAAGTATTTGCGGCAGCTCAGCGTTATCGCACTCAAACCATCTTCTTATTGCATTTCTAATCTGTTCTTGAACAAGTTTTGGCTTTAAAGAGCCTCCGTTAAAAAGAATCAGATCAGGCATAGGCTCTTTACCAAGAGCTGCTTTAATGCTTTGACGATGCTTTTCTAAGAACCAGCCGATATGACGTGTAATTGCAGGTTCTTGTTCATAGGGAAGCCCAAACTCTGCAATTGCTCTTCCAGCTTTTTTTAAAATCTCTTTTGACGGCTCAACGTCTGGAAAAAAGCCTTGGCACAGGATATTTTCAAGCTCTGCCTTTGTTAAATCTGCTGACAAAGTGCCGGCAATCAGAGAGCTGCCTTCTCCTTTTATGGTAATTCTGACGCTGTTTAGCTTGTTGTTATCTAATAGCTGCTCTTTGGCGGTTCTGCATTTGTGGCATAATGTTTTCCATTTATCCGGGGTTAAAGGCTGTTTTTTGGAAAATTTAGACTCGACAAACCTTGCTAAGGCAAGATCGATATTGTCTCCGCCCAATATGAGATGATCTCCCACAGCAAGCCTCTCAAAACGGGGGCTTCCCTCAAAATCTTTTAATGAGATAAGCGTAAAGTCAGTTGTTCCGCCGCCAACGTCACAGACCAAGATCAGATCATCGGGCTTAACATAATTCTGCCAGTCATCTTCATGCTCAATAAGCCAGCTATAGAACGCTGCAAGAGGCTCTTCAATGAGCGTAATCTGATTGCCAAAGCCAGCCTGACGCGCAGCCTCTAATGTAAACTCTCGGGCTGCCTCGTCAAATGAAGCTGGTACTGTAACTATAACATACTGATTTTCAAGAAAATCATCTTCATCTTTTACAAAGTGGTTCCACGCCTTTCTGATATGTCTTAAATACTCAGCCGTTGCAGCTACTGGAGATATCTTTTCAACCTTATCCGAACCCCATGGCAGTATCTTTGCCTGACGATCTGCACGGGCATGGCATAGCCAGCTTTTTGCAGATGATACAAGCCTTGATGGTACGGCTGAGCCATGTTCACGGGCAAACAGACCTGCAAACATATCTTTTTCCCGTTTCCATGGGTGGAGTATAGACTCTTTTGATATGTCATATTCGCCGGGAATATATAGAAATGAGGGCAGGACAGAAAATGGTGAAAACTCTCCAGAACCTATCAGTTGCGGAACTTTAAATATTTTTATTGATCTATTTTTATTCTGATGAGACTGCTCTTTAAGTGCTGCAATATCGACATACGAGACAGCACAATTGGTTGTGCCGAGATCGATCCCTACAACATATCTTTTATCTTGAAAATCCAAACTAATCTCCCATCAATCTTTTGGTCTTACGTTTAATTCTAAACGCCATTTTCTATCATCATCTCTGGAACACGCCCAAAATTCAAGAGTTCCTATTTCAGTAACTTTAACCTCAAAAGTTACAGGGATATAGCTTTCACTGGTTCCTTCAAGCACTGTCTCGATTGTTGTAAGCTCAACAATATCCATATCTTCCCAATCATCAACCACGTCTCCCACCACATCTTCACGCCTTGTAGATGATGTCATAATATCAAATTTAACATTTTCTCCAACCACAAGGTTAAATAGGCGATCTTTACACTCAGCCTCAGTTCCCTCTTCCATGCCGAACGGTGCAATGCAAAGTGCCCGTGTAGGCATTGGGATTCCCGGAACAGCGGGCATTGATGCTTCAATTGCCATGTAGTACGATTTTCCAAGACCGCCTCTGATTTTTATCCCCTCTCCTCGTGCAGCCTGACCATAATATGCAGCACCTCGGGCAACAGAGAGATCAAAATCAGAAGCCTCGATTTCACGAATATCGCCTTCTTTATTCCACATTTTCAGCAGCTCTAAAATGCGGTTTCTAAGCAGAGGTGATTTCATTACTCCGCCGTTAAATACAACTGCTGTTGGAAGCATAGGATTACCAGCTTCATCAAGGTGGGTTGAGATAAATTTAGCTAAATGGCGTGTAACCGCAGGATCAGATTCATAGGAGAGACCAAACTCTTTAATGCCTGACACGTTTGACGAGGCAGGCTTGTCGCTGAGATCGCACACTGGAAAAAAACCATCAACAACTATTCGTTCAACATCACTAAGTGAAATATTCTGCTTGATTGTCCCTTTAATCAAACCAGAACCTCTACCGAGAATTGTTACTTGATAATCTTCGGTTCCGCTGTTTCCAAAAAGGGTCTCTTTTGCCTTTCTGCACGAGTGGACAAGACCTCTCATCTGCCATGAGTCTATCTTTTTATTGCTCTCTTTTAATTTGGCAGCCATAAAATATGAGAGTGCAAAGTCAATATTGTCTCCTCCGACAAGCAGATGGTCGCCAACTGCAACTCTTTGTAACTCAAGCAGCCCCTTTTCCCCCTCTTTTACTCTGATAAGGCTGAAATCGCTGGTTCCTCCGCCGATATCACAAACAAGTACGATATCGCCTTTTTTAACATTTCTCCGCCACTTGTCACCAGATTTATCAATCCACGAATAAAATGCAGCCTGAGGCTCTTCAATCAGAACAATATCCTCAAAACCTATGAGTTTAGCAGCTTTTACAGTCAACTCACGAGCTACAGCATCAAACGAAGCTGGAACAGTAAGATAAATTGACTGATGCTCAAGCAAAAGAGATTGATCCTCTTGTGCAATTTCATAGTTCCAAGCCTCTTTTATATGGCTTAAAATAGCAGCAGATGCCTGAACAGGGGATATTTTCTGAACATTGGCTGACGTTTCCCATGGAAGAATTGGAGCTTCACGATCAACTGATTGATTGCATAGCCAAGATTTTGACGAAGATACAAGTTTATGTGGAACCTCTGCACCTCTATCTCTTGCATATTCTCCTACAGCAAGTGAATTTGCCAAAGCATCAGATTCTAAGTTATTCCAAGGCAGAGCCAACGATTCTGAGGCTGCTTCATTTGCATCTTTTATGTAGAGAAATGAGGGCAGGACATCTCTTTTATCCACTACTCCTGCATTTGTTAGTTGGGGAATCTGAAATATCTTTATCTCAGATGCTTTATCTATCTGTCTGTTGCCGGCTTTCTGTCTGCCGTCCTTATCTGGTGAAGCTGCGTTTATTGCATCGTCATCTTTTGTGCTGGTTTGAGTATCTAAGTAGGCAACAACGCTGTTTGTGGTACCAAGGTCTATTCCGACAATATAACGGGTATTTTTCACTGTAAACTCCATCTCTGTTTATTCTGGGGTTGTTCTGGTCATTAACTGTGCTACTCAACTTCAACTTCAGCCGGAGCAATGATTGATGAGTCAAGAACATCGGACAGTTTAGGTGTATCTTTTTTTCCAGCTTTCCAGCCTCTGTGTCTTAAAATTCCTTTAAATGGAGGCTCTCCAGAGACATTGCCGGTCAGCTTTACCGCATTTGGATCAAAACCAGCTTCAATCTCGACAACTTCTCCCTCCTCTTTATTAAGAACAGGCTCAATCGCAAGATATTTTTCAACTGTTTTTTTACAATCTTCCTGAATGCTTCTAACTGCCCCGCCAATCTGTTCATCATCGTAAAGAGTTAAATCTTCACTGAAAAAATCAAGAAGCCTGCCTTCTCTTTGAAGCACAGATAGAAAATGGAGAAACATGCGGCGTTGACGTTCTTGCTCTAATCTATGGTCAGCATGATCTTTTTTATCAGCTTTCTCTTTTTCCAACGCCTGTGATTTAGAAGATTTATTAGAAGCTGCATCTGAAGAAGCTGGTGAAGAAAATAGTGATGATACTGAAATTTTCATTATAAACCAGAGCAGAAGAGAGGCTGTTAGGAAGAATCCAGCAGTTGATGGAACTACCCATACGAAAAAGTTCTCTGACAAAATATTGAGATTTTTTGCGATATCAGAGACGCTTTGCGTAACAATTTCCACATTAAAACCGGGTATGATAAGTTTCATATCAGATTCAGGAGACATGCTGCCCACAAGCTGCTTAAGTCCAAAATAGAAACCGGCATTGACCAATATCGCCAAAAAAGCCATAAAAATAATAATAACTACCAAAGACCTTAGGGAATACGACTTTGAACGCTCTAACATTAATCTCTCCTGTCAATTTTCATTAGATTGTTTAAATTTCATTAGATTATTTAAAATTTTATAGTTACTGTGGTTGATATCTAAAAAAATAACCATATCGAATTAAATATTTAATTCGATATGGTTATAAATAATAACACAAATTTTATAATTATCAAGTAGCTGCCGGATATGAGCCGTTGCCGTACACGCTGCTATTTTAATTTTAAATTGATTTTGAGAGCAGCCTTAAATATCAATCTGTTGTTACGATTATATCTTTGTTGAGTTCGTATATTTTATCGCCTATCCCCTTTACCTTTTTGATATCTTCAGGTGATTGGAACTGACCATTTTTTTCACGATACTCTACAATAGCTGCTGCATGTTTAGGACCGACTTTTTTTAGAATAGAGCTTAGTTCTATAGCATTAGCAGTATTAATATTGATCTTTTGTGCTCCTGCGGCATTAGGAATAGCCTTTCCCATCTCAGATTTAACATCAGGTTTTTTGATGTCCGGCATACCTTTTCCCATCTCAGATTTAATGTCAGGCTTTTTAATGTCCGGCATACCTTTTCCCATTTCAGATTTAATGTCAGGTTTTTTAATGTCCGGCATACCTTTTCCCATTTCAGATTTAATGTCAGGTTTTTTAATATCCGGCATACTCTTTTTCACATCAGTTTTTATGTCAGTTTTTACATCATCAGCGATTTTAGCCGCATCAGATGCTGAAAGTGAAGATGTAAATGCAAAGACCGCAATTAAAGCAAACAGTACAAAAAAGATTCTCTTCTTAAGCATAATAGTTCTCCTTAAAATCCAAAAGAGTTTAAAAAAAATAGAACCTACCCGAAAACGTAAAAGCCATCAGATACAAAAAGCTGATGATCTTAAAATATTGGAGATATAAAACATAAATAAAAAACTGTTGTCAATGTAAAAAAAGAGTCTAAATATTTTTTTAAATCTTAAACAGAACAAATTTTATATTTCACTGCTGGTGAAAACCACTGAACTTGTTCAGTGGATGAAACCAGT
>CAZIJN010000045.1:0-26246 GCA_964539635.1 uncultured Desulfobacterales bacterium
GAAGGAAAAGCCGAAGGAAAAGCCGAAGGAAAAGCCGAAGGAAAAGCCGAAGGAATACGTAAAGGTGGTATAATAGGAAGAATTCTTCTGCTCCAGCAAATACTGAAAAAGCCTGTTTCAAAAGAAGAGGAACTAATTGCAATGGAAATAAATGAGCTTAAAACCCTTTGCGAATCTATTGAAAAAGAGTGGCAGACAACTCAAAATTAAATCTTAACGAGAACAATCCGAGCATTTGCCGCAAAAAAGCCCTCTTAAACGGTCTTGGGTAGAATCTAACTCTGGGCGATAAAGAATTAGCTGCAATCCGTGATTCTTAAAACAACAACGAGGAGGATAAACCATCAAAAATCCCTCTTGTGCTTCAGTGGGATTTTTCTATTTATTAGGACAAGAAAATTGATGCTAATGTATAGTATGATTACTTAGGGAAGGTAAAATATGATAGATGAACAGAAAAAAGCGCATATTTTAATTGTTGACGATGAAAAACATATTCAGGAGATGCTTTCACGTAACTTTAGATTTGAAGGTTATAATGTAACGACCGCTGGAAATGGAGAAGAGGCTCTTGAGATTTTAAAAAAGAACCGCATTGAAGTTGTTATTTCAGATATCAAGATGCCTGTTATGGACGGCATTGAGCTTCTTAAAAGAATCCGCAAAGATTATCAGATGGTTCAAGTTATCATTATTACCGGTTATGTTACAATGACAAGCCTTCTTGATGCTTTTCGTCATGGAGCATACACCTGCGTGTTTAAGCCGATTAACGATATGAAGGAGTTAGATGACGCTGTTAAACGCTGTGTTGAATATCTTAAACATTGGCAGAAAAAACTGCTTGAACTGCAATCTATGAAGATAGAATAATGTCAAGTAATCGCCCTCAAATAGCGTGTGATTAAAAATAGGAAATGTATTTATGGAAGAGTATGATATCGATCCAGAAGTTCTTGCTGGATTTATTGATGAAACTGTTGAAAATCTCCAAGCTGCAGAACAGATGTTTATCCATCTTGAAGCAAATCCTGATGATATTGAGACTGTCAACTCCATTTTTAGACCGATACACTCACTTAAAGGGACATCTGGTTTTTTTGGGCTGATAAAAACCAAAGAGCTTGCCCACAGCATGGAAAATCTGCTTGATGCCGTGAGAAAAGGTGAAAAAAAAGCGACAAAAGAGATTATAAACGCTCTGCTGCCCGGAATTGATCAGCTTAATTTGATATTTGAAAATGTCCGTTCAGGAAAAGAGGAGATTGCAGATTCCTCCGAGTTGGAAAAGTATGAGAAAATTCACAATCATGTTGAGCAGATTCTATCAACCAGACAGATACCAACAAGGGTAGCTGAAACTTATCAAGAAGAGATTGAGCAACAAGATGCTACACCTGCAGAAACTTTAAAAGAGCGGGATAAAGAGCCGAAAGAGAGAAGATCGGCAGATAGAAGAGCTGGGGAAGATAGAAGAAAAGAGGAGAGGCGGACATCACAGCACCATGAAGTAGAAAAGACAATGCGGGTATCTGAACGGAGCATCGACTCTTTTCTTGAATATGTCGGCGAGCTTGTGGTTGTTGAGGAGATGTTTAACTATCTGCAGAAAAAACTTGCATCTCTTTCATTAGATCAAAATATCTCAAAAAATTTTAAGAGAGTCATAGAGACCTTTAGCACGCTCTCAGAGAGTCTTCGCAACAGTATTCTTGAGATCAGAAGCGTTCCTGCTCAATCGCTTCTTCAAAAGGCTCCAAGAATTATCCGTACACTTGCTGATGATGCAGGCAAACTTGTAGATGTAATTATTGAAGGGGATAATATCAGAATCGATAAGAGCTACGTTGAGCTGCTTGATGCACCTTTAACCCACATGATAAGAAATGCCGTTGATCATGGGATTGAACCTCCTTCAGAGCGTGCGGCTGCCGGCAAGCCTGAAAAGGGAACAATCAAAATTTCTATTCAAGATAATAGAGAAAATATCGATCTGGTTGTCTCAGAAGATGGACGGGGCTTGAATCTATCTGCAATATACGAAAAAGCGGTCAAGATGGGGCTGGTTGCACATGGTCAGCGGTTGGAAGAAAACAGAATTATAGATATGCTCTTTATGTCTGGAGTCTCTACTGCCGAGCAGGTAACTGATATCTCTGGCAGAGGCGTGGGAATGGACGTGGTTAAACGCAATATTGACTCAGCAGGCGGAGTTATAAGCGTTGAGACAAAGCAGGGACAGGGTACGACATTCAAAATAACTCTGCCTAAAAGTGTAAGCACTCAGATTGTTGATGGATTTTTGGTAAAATCTGGTAATGAGACCTATGTTCTGCCGATGGAGATTATCGGAGAGTCTTTTGTTCCTGAGAAAAAAGATGTAAGCACAGTAAGCGGAGGCAAGGGCGAAATGGTTCTCAGACGCGGGGTGCTGATGTCGGTTGTCCATCTATCAACAATACTTGGAATGGATAATATTGAATATAAAAGATCAGATGAGTCTAATCAGAACAACGTTAATGGCAAATTTAATAGGATTAACGCATTAGATAAAGTTATGATAACTGTTGAGATGGACGAAAAAAATTATGCCCTGTGCGTTGATGATATTCTTGGAGTTCAGAAGGTTGTTGTAAAACATGTGGAGGCTCTTCCGGTTGATACAGACTGCTTTGAAGGAGCTGCTATGATGGGAGATGGAACTGTTGCTATGATTATATCTGTAGATGGTCTTAAAAAGATTGCACTCGAATGAAAAAGGGAGAATGAAGATTACCAGAATAGAATAACAAACAGGAGAGAAAAACAATGGATTCAGATACGCTGTTGATGGTTGATCTTGCCGAATCAGAGGAGATGCTTGTTAATCGCCTGATAAGATCATTTGATATAAAAACAGAATCTGTTAAAAAAATGAGCTTTAAAAACAATTCAACTTTTTTTAAAGCAAAAGATATCTGTTTAGTTATTGTTCGTGTTGACCAAAATACCACTAAAAATATTGAGAATATTCGTTGGATTAAACGCCTGCTGCCTGTACCTGTTCCTCTGCTTGTACTGCTCTCTCTTCAAATGTCGTCTGCCATATATGCCTACATGAAAGCCGGTGCAGATGATTACATTGTTACACCGCTTGATGATGACAGCTTTGCCATGAGGTTTTATGTGCTGCTTGAGTGCGGTCAGGCGATTTTAGAGACAAGAGGTATCAAAGAAAAAGAGATAAGAGACGATAAGTTTGAATCTGATAAGGATAAAGATACATGGAGAGTGATTGTCGGCTATCTTCAAGAGGGGTTGAGCTTCTTTACTCCTAAGTATCAGCTTGCAAGAAGAGGCAGGCACAATATTTTTAATAAATGGAAACCTATACGCAAAATCGCAACAGGAGGCGATGGAGTCGTCTGGCTTGTACAGGAGTTAGGAAAGGATCGTGAGGCAGTTGCAAAAATTCCAAACTCCAAAGAGATGAATGTAAACTCTCTTCGTGCAGCAGCAGTGTTAAAAAGATTATTTTATCACCCTAACATTGTCCAACTTATTGAAGTTGTTAAAGAAGATGATAAATTTATACTGATACAGGAGTATATAAAAGGAGTTACATTATGGGAGAGACTCCCGCTAATCACATCTTCTCAGGAAAAGGAGGATATATTTCTTCAGCTCCTATCTGTAATTGCACATATCCATAACCATAAAATCATACATAGAGATATAAAGCCTGATAATATAATGATACAGACAGACGGAACATTAAAACTGCTCGATTTTGGCAGTGCAAAAGAGATCAACTGGAGAGATAGGGGAAATTCGCCAGAAGGAACTTTAAACTTTATGCCGCCAGAACAGTTCGAGGGTAAAACCTGCATTGCAAGCGATGTGTGGGCATTAGGGGTGATTCTCTATCTTTTTGCACTCAACCGGCTGCCGTTTTATCAAGATAACAGCTACTATCCTATGGATATTACAACCGATATGAGTGCAGTTCTGCCGCATAAGATCAGAGCTGATATACCTATTGAACTTGAACAGGTGATAATGCAGTGTTTAGAGAAACGTCTTGATTCACGATATAAAAACGCCTCAATGGTAAAAGACGATCTTCTAAAAAAGCTGCCTGCTTTTGGAAGCGGACTCTATATTCCAGCGGTATCGTAAAACTGCACTCAAATCATATAATGATAGTTTTAAAATCTGTTTACATTCCTTTTGCAAGACGCACGGCTAAAGACTTTGGCAAACCAGCAGCAACTATCTTTTTTGCAGCTCTCTCATGATCATAGGCAACTCTGTAAAACTCAACAACATTTTTTTGTGTATCGTAAATAATGTACGAAGCCCTTGGATCGCCGTCTCTTGGCTGTCCTATGCTGCCGCAGTTGAATATCTGGCGGTTAAGGCTCGCAATCGGCAGCACTGCACCATCTAAAGGCTTTCGTATATAAACGCAGAAAAAATTTTTACGGGTAATAACTGCTGCAACATGAGTATGTCCGGCAAAGATAATCTTAGCTCTTGTGAGAAAAAAAGTGCGTGAAATAAATGGTTTCTCTCCAATATAGTACCAATCTGATATTCCGCATGGATTGGCATGACAAAAAAAGAGCTTATCTCCTGAAATATTTTCACGAAGAGTTTTTAGAAAATCGATACTTTTAACCGAGAGCCTCTTTTTTGTCCAAGAGATTGCAAAACCAGCATCTTTGCTCATATTATGACTTCCACCAGCAGCAGCACTATCATGATTTCCAAGAATAAAATTTATAGATGGCAGCTTTTGAACAACATCTATACAGCTATTAGGATTTGCTCCGTATCCCACAATATCGCCAAGACACATGTAGCTATCAACCCGTTTTGTTAAAGAGTGGTCGATAAAAGCCTCAAGAGCCTCTAAGTTTGAATGGATATCAGAAAATATAGCTATTCTCATACATTTACTCTCTTTAGTATTATTACAAAGTTGTTTTTTAAGTATGCTTTACAAAATAGAGAGTCCTTAGGTCTTTTTTTGTTATCTTAAAAAAGAGCGGTGTATGATATTAAAAACGATTTTCACGTTATCAATCAAACCCAACCCTTGACCCCTTAGGAATAACCACGATTCCATTTTCAGATACCTGAAAACGCTTTTTGTCATACTCAGGGTCTTCGCCGATTACTGTATTTGGAGCGACTGTCACCTCTTGATCTAAAATTGCTCTTTTGATTCGGCAATTGGTTCCGATCTCTGTATCTCCCATAATCACAGATTTTTCGATATATGAGTGGCTGTGGATATGAACCCTGTAACCTAAAATACTCTTATTTACAACCGACCCGCTGATAATACAGCCAGATGATACAGCAGAATTGATAGCATGACCTATTCTGGTTAGATCATCATGAACAAACTTTGCAGGGGGAACTGCCGGGTGGTAGCTTCTGAGAGGCCAATATCTATTATAAAGATCAAATGGAGGAGTTACAGATATAAGGTCCATATTTGCCTCATAATAGGAATCTATTGTACCAACATCACGCCAGTAGCCTTTTGAGTTTTCAGGCTCTCCTCGTATAATATTTGTCGAGAAATCGTAAACATATACATCGCCTCGCGGAACCATCATCGGAATTATATTACGACCAAAATCGTGGGCAGATTTATCATCTTCTGCATCTATCTGCAGATAGTTTACAAGAGCATCTGCATCAAATACATAGTTTCCCATAGATGCTAAAACATGGGTTGGACGATCTGGAATGGTTTTTGGATTCTCCTTCGGCTTCTCCTCAAAACCTATCATCTTTCCATTATCGTCAACCTCAATTACACCAAAGTGATATGCCTGTTCAACAGGTACCGGAATCGCAGCAACAGTGAGAGCCGCCCCTCTATCCCTATGATAGTCAATCATTTGGCGAATATCCATCTTGTAGATATGATCTCCTCCAAATACGCAGACAAATTCAGGATCGTAACTGTCAATAAGATTGAGATTTTGATATATCGCATCAGCAGTTCCCTTGTACCAGTGCCTTCCAGTTCTCATCTGTGCAGGTATTGGGTCAATAAAATGTCCTGTCACACCGCTCACACGCCACGCCTGACTTAAATGCTTCATCAAAGAGTGCGATTTAAACTGGGTCAGTACGAAAATCTTTAAAATGTCTGAGTTGACAAAGTTGCTTAAAACAAAGTCAATAATCCTGTAACCGCCGCCAAACGGCACAGCAGGCTTTGCCCTCAGACTTGTGAAAGGAAAAAGACGAGTACCTTCGCCGCCGGCTAAAATCATCGATAAAATACTGGACATCACTTGCCCCCCTTTTTTGAAGAATTTTTATCTATTGTGATATTTCTTTCCATTTTAAAGCCTTAAATAACAAGATGTCAAGCTATGAAAATCAAAATAACTGTTCGCTATTTCGCTTGATTGAAACGGTTAATGCTGTTAAATTTGATTCACTATTATTTTAATAATTTAAGACAAAATAAAAAAAAATAAAGTCTTAAAAAGATATTTAAAAATGATTCAAAGTACCTATCTATGAAAAAGCACACATCATAAATGTTTGATATATTTAATATAAATAACGCAAGGAGGTGTTTATGGGTAATACAAGCTATTGGGCAGATGATTACGTCTATAAAAAGCTCTCAATTTTAGATGCAGTAAGCAATATTCATTCAGGTCAAAGGGTCTTTATAGGTTCATACTGCGGAGAGCCTCAAGCTCTTGTGCGGGGGCTGGCTGATATATCAGACAAACTCAGCGATATTGAGATAATCCGCCTGATGTCAAGAGAGACCACTCCTCTTACACAGATAGCAGACAGAACCAACGATCAAGCCATGAGTATCCGCTCAATATATTTAGGATCAGCAAAATCAGCAGAGCTTGAAAAAAACAAACGATTCTACACCCCTGTAAATATGGCTGAAGTTCCCCGTCTGTTCAGCAGCAGAAGGATTCCTATTGATGTTGCTATGATTCAAGTCTCTCCTCCTGATGATTTTGGTTGGATGAGCCTTGGAGTTTCAGTTGATGTAACCTTATCTGCCGCACTTTCTGCAGATACGGTTATAGCTCAGGTAAACTCAAAAGTTCCTATGGTTCTTGGACAGAGTTTTATCCATGTAAATGATGTTGATTTTGTTGTAGAGATAGATGAAGAGCTAATGGCAGTAACATCAAACCCGCCTCCTCAAAAAGCTGCAAGAATCGGGCAGCACATTGTCCGTTTGATTGAAGATGGCTCAACGCTTCAAATCGGTCTTGATGCTGCATCTCAAGCAACAATTCAGGCTCTTTCCGATAAAAATGATCTTGGTATCCATTCGCAGTTTTTAACTGATGATATGATGCACCTCTACTCAAGAGGGGTTATCACAAATAAAAAAAAGGGGATTAACAACGGTAAAATGGTTGCCGGCTGTTCTGTCGGAACTAAGGCTTTGTATGAATTTTTGCATCTAAATCCAGCAGTTGAATTTCAGCCGTTTGACTATGTAAATGATTTAGAGATAATCTCAAAGCATAACAAGATGATCTCAATGAATGTTGCTCAAACGATCGATCTGTTTGGGCAGGTCTCATGCGATGCACAATCTTATACTCTATATGCGGGAGTATCAGGCATTTCTGATTTTATGAGAGGTGCAAACCGCTCTAAAGGCGGAAAATCAATTATTATGGTCAACTCTACAACAACTGTTATAGACGCTGACGGCAGAGATAAAAAAATCAGCTCAATTGTTCCTCAGATGTCCAATATCGTTGTAACTGTTCCAAGAGAGGATATCCGTTATGTGGTAACAGAGTTCGGAGCTGTCAACCTGTTTGGCAAAAGCACACAGGAGCGGGCATTTGCACTTATAAGCGTAGCACACCCGGAATTTCGTGATGAACTTTTGGTTGAAGCTAAGAAACTCGGCATGATAGGTCAAGATAGAACTCTTGGAGAGGCGGTTTATGGAATATATCCTGTTAAACTTGAAGAGATCATAACCATAAACGGCAGAAAGATAACTTTAAGACCAGCAAAACCTGTAGATGATAGAAGAATTCAAGAGCACTTTTACCAGCTTGAAAAAGCTGATGTAATATCAAGATTTTTCCACGAAAAGACAAGATTTTTACGTGATGATGTTGAGGTTATGAGCCAGATTGACTACAAAAGAAATCTTACCATAATAGCCCTTGAAGGCGAGATGGGATTTGACAGGGTTATAGGTGTTGGCAGCTACTATCTTGAGCCGGCAACAAATATGGCTGAAGTTGCATTCTCTGTAAGCAAAGATTACCAAAATCAAGGTATTGGACGGGCATTAATACGAAAACTTGGAGAAGCTGCACGCAACAGGGGAATAAACGGGCTGTTTGCAGTAACATCAACAAGCAATAAAAATATGATAAAGCTGTTTAAAAGCCTGCCCTACAAAACTCAGTCTGAAGTTGATGACGATATGCTTTTAAGCTGCCATTTTAATGAACCAAAATAGATTTTAACAATAGATACTTAAGCGACTGATAGATGTTAGATAGAACGCTGCCAATGCAAAATAGTGATTTTGAATAGCGGTTTTGAAAAATGGAAAAAATGACTCCCCACAATATAATGATAATGTTTCTCTCTCTTGGCGTTTTGCTTGGGACGGCAAGAACTCTTGGAGAACTTGCCCAGCGTTTTCATCAACCTGCTGTTGTAGGAGAGCTTCTTGCCGGAGTTTTGCTTGGTCCAACTGTTTTAGGAACTATAGCCCCGTCATTAAATCTATCTCTTTTTCCTGCTGATGGTACAAATGCAATTGCACTTGATGCCATATCAAACCTTGCAATTGTCCTATTTCTTATGGTTGCTGGCATAGAGGTTGATCTCTCAACTATCTGGAAGCAAGGACGGTTGGGACTGAAAGTTGGTATAAGATTATAGATCACAGGCTGTTTGTTGCTCTTGTTGTAATGGCAATTGTAACATCAATGATAAGCGGTCCTGCCATGAGGCTGATTCTTCGCCCTGCGAAATCTTGGAGGCTTCAAGATTCTCTCTTTTCAAAACTTTTTATAAGAGAGCTTAAATCACTATCACGGCAAGATGCTATTAAAGAGATAGTTGATATTGTGTGCAAAGAGTTTGATTTAGACAGCAGCGAGTTAAACCGCACAGTATGGGAGAGGGAAAAGGCGATGAGCACGGGAATCGGCAGAGGTGTCGCCCTTCCCCATGCTCGTGTTGCAGGGATTAATTATCCGCTTGTGGCAGTGGGAATATCTGATACTGGAATAGACTTTGATGCTCCTGACGGCAAACCGGCTAATGTTATCTTTCTTGTGATCACCCCTGATACTGCTCCAGAGTCTCAGCTTAACATTATTTCTGAAATTGCACGTCTATTCAAACGCCAAGAGATACTCCCAAATATACTTAAAACCAGAACTTTTACCGATTTTTTAGCGTTGATAAAGATTCAATAATAATTTCTCAGCTTTAACTCAACTGGGTGGGGATTTAAGTATGTCTGCCGGCTCAAATATTTTTCATCATATTTGAGTACATAATGCTTAATAAGGGTCATAGGCACAATCAACGGAACATATCCTGATCTGTAATGCTCAATATTATCAAGAAGCTCTGCTTTTTCTCGTGCTTCAAGCTGTTGTTTAAAATATCCCATCATGTGCAGAAGAACATTTATATTTTTTTTGGTAGTAGTAAGAAGAGCTAATGCCTGAAGCAGAAGAGCCTCATACTGATCAAGCAGAATATCCCGCTCAATGTTTTTACAATCTGCAACAAGCCTGCCCATCTGACGATATATCTTTTCGCTGTGAGAGAGCAAAAGGAGCTTATTTTTTGTATGAAAATCAACAAGAGCACCCATTTTTAAAGTGCCTTGGCTTAAACTGCCGTTATCTGAATTTTCATAAAGAATGCTCTCATTTGAAGCTGTTTTCTGTCTAAACCCTTTGATTACATCTCTCCACCGTTTCAGAGTGAAGATATTTTCAATAAAGTTTTCCCTCAGCTTTGGATCGTGAAGCCTGCCAGACTCTTCAACTGGTATTCTTGGAAAATGACGGGTAAATGCCCGTGCAAACAAGCCTACGCCGTTGTTGCTCTTTACCTGACCATCTTCACCGTAAACTTTAATTCGATAAAGCCCGCTGCTTGGAGATTTGTTTTTAAATATAAAGCCGCAAAGCTCTTCATCTTCAAGGGTTCTCAGCTTTTTTTCTATCCAATCTTGCATCATAGAAGTTTTATCAACGCCTGTTTTCTGGGTCATCAATTTAGGGTTGTCAACATCGCCCACTAAGCGGATCGCCTCCCTTGGAACAGGCATACCGCACTCAACTTCAGGGCAGACAGGCACATACTCAAGAAACTGCCCAAGAGTTCCAGTCAAAAAAGGATCATGGCTATGTCCGCCGTCATACCGTACATTTTTTCCTAAAAGGCAGGTGCTTATTCCAATTTTAATCGGTTCAATAGGTTCGTATGTCATGATAAATCCTCTTAGTTTATTATTTTTAACATTAATGGTATTGCTGTAAATACACCAATTGTCGCTCCTAAATTGGTAAACACCACAACCAGCAAGATTCTTGTAACGCTATTTCGCCAAAACCCCTTTACAGACATAATATCAACTGGAATAGATTCAAGGTCTTTTACCTTTGGTTTTCTTGAGAAAGCCTCCACAAGCCCTGATACCCAGCCTGCTGCAATCATTGGGTGCAAGATTGTAATTGGTGCTGCAACCATTGCCGAGATGATGCTGTAAGGGTGTGCAAGTGCAGCAAGAGCACCTAAACCTGCAAAAATGGCATTAACTCCTATCCAGAGCCAGATCATATCTGTTCCAGCTTCTGACCCTTTCATAAAAAAACCTGCAAAAAACATAACTACAATAAGTCCCGGAATCAGCCATTTCATAACCTTTGAAACAGCACTTGGTTCAGGCAATGTTTCAAGTTCTGCAATATCAATCTCTGTTTTCTGCTCTTTTGTATGATTTTTTGCTGCGGCATCAATATCTTTTACACCATCACAAGCAGCAGCAACGCCTCGAACTTGATAATCAATATACTTTTTAATACCCGGAATATGTCCTGCCCCGACAACAGCAACAATATTTTCTCCCGAGGCAGTTTTTATCTTTGATGCAAGATATTGATCTCTCTCATCAATTAGAACCTTCTCTATTATAGGATGAGATTTTTTGACATCTGCGAGAAGAGTCTGCAAAATATCCTCCTGCTTCATCTTTTCAATATCCTCTTCTGTGATATCATCTCCAGCAGTAAGCGATAGGAGCAGTTGAAACATCAGCTTTATCTTTTCCCAAAAACCCATGCTACGCCATACACGAGTAAGGGTAATCTGTATTTCACGATCAACTGGAACAAGAGCTGCACCTTGAGCTTTTGCAGCTTCAATTGCGTTAATCATCTCCTGCCCGGGCTTTATATCAAATTTTTCTGCCAGCCTTTTCTGAAATGAGGCAAGCATCAGATTTATAAGCAGCAGCATTGTTTTTTTCTCACGGATAACCTTTACAATATCCATATCCCGCCAGCTATCCCTATCTTGGATAGATTTTAGGCGTGTTGCACAGACCTCTACACATACTGTATCTGGTCGTTCTGTATTAATAACCTCTTTTACAAGCTCTGCACTCTCTTTAGATACATGGGCAGTGCCGATTAACGTTATATTTTTTTCGTTCAGAGAAATTCTCTCGATCATTTTATCTTCTATTTTATTATCTATTTTTTTATCAGCACTATTTTCTATGATCTCAATTGTGCTTATCTGCTCTTCCATCTGTAATTTTTTCCTTTTATGGTTATTTTTTACGCTCTTCTAATATACTATTTTCTATCTCTTGCTTTAAAATCTGAAACTGCTCTTTTAGCTCTTCTACTAAAACTCCAGCATCAGCGAGATCGCCGGCAGCAGCCAACTTCTCAATTTCATAGGCTGTCGTCCGCACTCTCTCCCCTCCAACCTGCGATGATGCACCTTTGATCGTGTGTGCTTGCAGCTTTACAGAACCAATATCACCAATATCTATATAATCAGATAAACTCTCTATCTGTTTAGGAACATCTTCAAGAAAGCCCTCTATCACTATAGATGCAAGAGTCGGATCGTTCATAACTCTTATCATCATTGACTCTCTATCCCATATAGGAGTGTCAGATTTATCCTCTTTCTGTTTAATCGGCATATTCTGTTCTATCTCTCTATTTTCGGTGCTCTCCATTTTATTTTTATCATCTGTTGATATCTGAGTCTGATTTGCCGGCTCATTTTTATATTTTATATGCGGTAGAAGCCATCTTTTTAGGATTAAAGTCAAATCATCTGGATTAATAGGCTTTGCAATATAGTCGTTCATACCTGCATCAAGACACTTATCGCGATCTCCTTGCATTGCATTGGCTGTCATAGCAATAATAGGAATCTTACGGTTTAAAACCTCTGATTTGCTGCTTCTGATCCGGCGGGCAGCCTCAAATCCGTCCATAACAGGCATCTGAATATCCATAATAACAAGATCGTAATGTGCTCTTTTCAACGCATTAACAGCTTCAAGTCCATTCTCTACAATATTTACCTTAAGCCCGAGTTTATCTAAAATTCCGATTGTAACCTGCTGATTTGTGATGTTGTCCTCTGCAAGAAGTATCTTAATACTGTTGCCTGCAAATAACTCTTTATTAATCAACAAGTTATAACGAATTGAAGCAGATTCTGATTCAGGCTCTTCTTTCTTATCTGCTATAATTTTGCAGCCTTTTAATGATGATGCCATTAGAGTTATAAGCTCATTATATCTAACAGGTTTAGTCAGATAGCCGTTAAAACCTATTTCAAAAAAATGTTTTGAATCACTTTTTGCACCAATAGAGGTGAGCATGATCATAATTATATCAGCTATACGAGGGTCTGCTTTGATCATGCGTCCTGTTCCCTCTCCATCTATTCCGGGCATCTGCATATCAATAATTGCTATCTTAAAAGGATCGTTATCTTCAACTGCCTGATAAATAGATTCAAAAGCCTTAAAGCCGTCTGAAACCTCTGCGGGACGCATTCCAGACAATGAGAGCCGCCTTATAAGAATCTCACGGTTTGTAGCATTATCATCTACAATTAAAACTCGTACATCTTTAAGAGCCTCGGGGTTGCAACATTTTGCTCTTACTGCTTCTCTCTCTGTTTGTTTGATAAAAGAGGCGGTAAACCAGAACTCTGATCCCTTATTCTCTTGACTCTCTGCACCTGCCTGACCGCCCATAAGCTCTGCCAACTGTTTTGAAATTGCCAGCCCAAGACCAGTACCGCCGTACTTTCTTGTGGTTGAAGCATCAGCCTGACTGAATTTATCAAACAGCATACCAATTTTATCTTTAGCAATACCAATGCCTGTATCACTAACAGAAAAACGGAGCATAACGCTATTGTTTAAAGAATCTTCTCCTACATAAGATACACGCACCACCACCTCGCCGCTTTCAGTAAATTTAATTGCATTTCCTGTTAGATTGGTGAGAATCTGACGCAGCCTTCCCGGGTCTCCTTTGAGCATAACAGGAACGTCAGGAGCAGTATCCCAGATAAGTTCAAGACCCTTTTCTTGAGCACGAACAGCAAGATCGCAGGCAAAATCCTCAATCACCTCTGAAAGATCAAAATCAATGCTCTCAAGCTCAAGTTTTTTTGCCTCAATCTTGGAAAAATCAAGAATATCGTTGATAAGAGAGAGAAGAGATTCTGCACTTGAGCGTACAATATTTGCAAAACGATACTGCTCGTCAGTAAGCTCTGTCTCTAAAAGAAGGGCTGTCATACCGATAACTCCATTCATAGGAGTTCGGATTTCGTGGCTCATGTTTGCCAAAAATTCACTTTTCGCAATATCTGCCATCTGTGCTTTTACAGCCATCTCATTGGCTTTTTCTATTGCATCTTCAAGCTGGCGGTTTGTATCAATAAGATTTTGTTCAGCACGCCTTCTATCTGTTATATCCTCAGCAGAACAGACAACATACTCAACCTTTCCATCAGCCCCGACTTTTGGAGATTTCATAATAGATAAAAGCCTATTTACTCCAGAGGCATTAGGAGTCCACTCTTCTGTGTTTAATGGCTTGCAGGTTTTAAAAACTTTATCATTAGTATCTCTGCAAACATCTACCATATCTTTTGGAAATATCTCATAAAGGTCTCTGAATTCAAGCTCCTCTTTAGGCTTTCCAACAAAATCAGCATGAAATTGATTTACCGCACCGTAAGTGTGATCATCTTGCTGATACCAGACCTGTACATTAATATTATCAAGCAGAATACGCTGATCTTCGGCTGCCTTTCTCAACTCGCCGGTCAGCTTTTGTGCCATCTGCTGTGCCATAAAGGTTGTATTATAGAAAAAGAAGATCAATCCTGATAATAAAAGTGTAATAACTGTTCCAACTGCTGATACTAAAAACAGCTCTCTTAAATCATCTGAGAACTCTTTTAACCCTTTTGTAAAATGAAGCGTCCAAACTCTGCCTCCAAAAGAGATGGGAATATTAACCTTAAACTCTGACGGATAATCTATATTTTCAGGATTTCCTTTTTGGCTGTCATAAAGAAGATTATCAGAAGATAAATTTTTTCCGTCAAAAATCTGCAATCTAATACGTTTTTCACTATGCAGATTATCCCACCCGCCTAAAATCCCCTGCATAAGATCGATCATCCTGTAAGGGCTATAGACCCAGCCGTACAGAGCCTCACGGCGTTGTTCAACTGTATTGAGAGGCATATCTTTATTATACACAGGAACATACATCAATGTTCCGGGCTGAACATCTTTTCCTGTCTCCTGTACAAGCTGCAATTTTCCTGAAAGTGCTGCACCATCTTCATCTCTTGCCCTCTCCATTGCATCACGGCGGACAGGCTCAGAAAACATATCATAACCAAATGCCCGGAGATTGCGACCTTCAAAAGGTTCAAGATAGATGATCGAGCTGTAAACATCACGTTTGCCTTCTGGTCTTACACTATAATCAGCAAATCCCTCTTTTTGGATCGTTTGTTCATGCTCTGCAAGATTTTCAGGCTTGATAAGAAGAGAAAATCCAAAGCCTTCTATTCCGGGAAGGTGCTCTTTTACACGCAACTCTAACGCATATCTGCGCCACTCATCTCTTGAAACATCTTTTGATACATAAAAAAATGATGCCCCGCTTCTTAATATTAAAGCATGGGCATTGAGCCGTTGAATAATTGCCAATTTAATTTCATTACATGCAAAATCAAACTCTAACTGTTTTTGGGTTTGTGAATGATTTTTAATATAAATAACAGCCAAAGAGGTTATAGCAATTCCTATAACAAATATAGCCCACACCAGCCATGTTTTATTAAACGGAAGCCTTTTAGAAGAATATATTTTTTTGTTCATTCGTTTAACTCGTTTTTATGCTTTACACGGTTTTTATAACCCAACTAAATATTAATATACATTATCTACTAAAAGCCTTTTTCAACTCACATGTCAATACAAATTGATTAAAATGTTTATGGATAAAGATAAATGCAGCAGCAGATAAAACAATTATGTAATTTGCAAACTGAAAAAGAATAATTATGTAATAAAATCGGATAATATTTTAATATCTTCGGCAGATTGCATATCATAGTTAATTTAAATTTTGGTTAGAAATATAGTGGTATCTCAAGCATAAAGAAGCTGCTCTATTGGTTTTAAACGAACAGGTTATTAAATATGGCATCAAAGTTGCTAAAAGTGCTTAATATCAAATTATCAACAGTCGCAAAGGAGATATAAAATGTTTCTAAATTTTATAACAAATAAAAAATTTTCCTCAAAAAACAGCCTTCAACCAATTAAAGATATGCTCAATGATATATGGAATCTTTCAAAAAGATTTCCTGTAGATCACGAAGCTGATAATGCCGAGTCAGTTGAAACGTTTAATATGTTTTTTGAAAAACTAAACAGCATTGTAACCCGAATATTAAAAAGCGTTGTAAATCTTGCCTCTGTATCTCCAGAACTTTCTAAATTTTCCAACGAATTTAAAAATAGAACAATTGAACAGGAAAAAAAGGTTGTCGATATCTCAAAAGCAGCAAATATAATGGCTGAACGGATTGAAAATATTGCACATAATGCAAGAAGCGTCTCGGAAGATAGCAGTTACATTGAAACAGAGGTCACAGAGGCATTGAAACTTGGTAAAGATTCGATGAAAAAATTTGCAGATATTCAAGAAAATGTAATGGAGTTAGTCAAAATCATTACTGTTTTAGAAGATAACTCAAAAAACATTACATCAATTATTAATCTTATGAATAATATTGCTGATGAGACCAATATTCTCTCTTTGAATGCACGGATAGAGGCTGCTAAAAATGAATCTGGCACCAAAGGATTTAAAGTTATAGCAGAAGAGATCTCAAAACTTGCAAAACAATCAAAGATTGCCACCAACGATATAAAAGAACAGCTTAATATTTTAGGCATGAAAGTCAATGAGACTGTCAAAAGTGTCAAAATGGTTGAGAGCAACGTCTTGGACGGAGAAAAAATGATCAATACTGCAAATGAATCTCTCTCAGGCGTTTATAAACATATCGGGCATCTATCAAAAAAAATGGCATCAATAGAAGAGTCTATGAATCTTCAAACCAAAGATGTTACATCTGTCTCTCAAGATATCTCATCTATGGAGCACTTTATGAATCTCCAATCTGATGGGGTAGAACAGATTTTCAAAGCAGCACAACAAATTAATGGAGCGTGTGATGATATAATTGTAGATATAGGAGTATTTCATCTGTCAGGACATGAAAAAGCATGGAAATTTGCACGTAATTTAGCTGCAAATCCAAATATTATCTCTTTTAACAGGGCAGCTCAGGAGAACGCCCTCAATAGTTACCTTTTACAAAATACGTTCATAGAATTAGCTTATATTACTGATAAAAACGGGAAACAGGTTGTTAAAAATATCTATTCACCATTAATTAGGAATCATGAGGAGCTTGATAGAGGATTAGGTAATGACTGGTCAGATAGAGAGTGGTTTAAAATGGCAATGAAAACCCACACAGATTTTATTTCAAAGGTTTATCGCTCTTCTGCCACTCACTGCTTTTGCTTTACCGTTTCTGTGCCTCTGTTTGATGCAGGAACTTTTGCAGGTGTTTTAGGAATTGATATAAACATTAGAGACATGCTAAATATTTAATGCTATATTTTCAAGTTTAAGTGCTTGCTTTAAAGCTGCTTTTAGATCGTTCATTGAATATGGTTTATGCAAAAAAGCCTGTGGTCTTTCTGAATAGTTACTCGACATTGCAAACGCTTCATCATACCCGCTTGCTAAAATAGCAGGAATGTCTGGATTAATCTTTCTTATTTCTGACAACGTTCCCCAGCCGTCTAATTCCGGCATGGAAAGGTCGGTAATAAGACAGGATATAGAGTCTTTATGCTGTTTAAACATCTTGATTGCCTCAACTCCGTTTTTAGCCAATATCACTTTAAAACCAATACGTTTAAGCATAAGTTCAGCCATATTACGAACCATTTGGTGGTCATCAACGATCAATACAGTAGATTGTGAATTTATTTCAAAGAGCTGGTTTGATTTTTTAGGTTTATTAGTTGAATTATCAACTGCAAGCGGGAGAATAACCATAAAGGAGCTTCCCTGACCGATTTTGCTTTTCACTCCAATCATGCCTCCCCAAGATTTCAATATACCCAATACAACCGCAAGCCCCAAACCACGACCTGTAAACTTAGTGGTGAAAAAGGGATCAAAGAGTTTATAAATATGTTCAGTTGAAATTCCGCAGCCAGTATCTGTAATTTCTATGCCGGCATATAGGTTTGACAAAGGCTTTTGACCAGCAGGCAGCAGATAAAGTTTTGAGATATCTGACTGGGATACAAGTTTTGTAGTAAAAGTGATTCTGCCTTGATTACCACCAATGCTTTCAGATGCGTTAATTATCAGATTGGTAACGATAAGCTCCATCTGATGCTGATTGGCAAACACAATAATCTCTTCATCTGACAAAAGCGTCTCCATAGTTATGTTATTCTTAAATAAAGAGCTGAAAACAGAGAGATTGGCTCGACAAAATTTTGAAAGATCAACCCGTTCGCATTTTACTACATTATGTCCAATGTATGTGAGCATGGTTCTGCTCACATCAGAACAACGTTTAGCAGCTTTCATAGCTTCTGTTATATTTTTCTTAACCCTTGAGTTTGAGTCTAAATCTCCCAGTGCAAGCTCTAAATTCCCAAGCACAACATAAAGATAGTTGTTAAACAGATGGGCAATTCCTCCAGCCATCTGCCGAAGGCTTTCACCTTTTTGAAGCTGCTGGTTTGTGGCTTCAAGCTCTTTTTGCTTTGCCTCTGCCTCTTTACGTAAACTAATATCACGGGCAACACCACAAAGGTATTCTTCCTTTCCATACCTTACTAAATTGACAGTCACCTCTACTGGAATTGTGCTTCCATCTTTTCTCTTGTGTATAGTCTCAATTATGCCTGAGTTTAGATTTCCCATCTTATGCAGATGTTTTTCCCACTGTTCTTTTGTATATAGAGTATCAATATCAAAAACGGTCATTGTGAGAAGTTCATCTTCAGAGTATCCTAAATTTTTGCAGGCAGTGCTGTTTATGAAAAAAATTTTTCCTGATTTATCTACCCAGAAAATACTATCTGTAATGTTGTCGATAGAGTGCTCGATTATAAGCAGTTTTGCCTCCATCTTTTTTTGATCTGAAAGGTCTCTAAATTCAGTTACTCTTACATTCATTCCTTTGTAAGGGATATTTTTAGCATTCAACCTAATTGGGAACTCTTCCCCATTTTTACGTAAGCCAAAAGCTTCATAAGATTTTTGGTAGCCTGACAGAATATTATTCATTACCATTTTTCTTGATTGTTCTGCGATCAGCAGCAGCCCGTCCATTCCGATCAACTCATCTAAAGAATAGCCTGTCATCTCTGCTAAACCTTGATTGCAGTCTAAAATAACGCCCTTATTATGAATTGCGATTCCACCGAATGAGGCATTATGAAGAGCTTTAAAACGTTTTTCACTCTCACGCAGGGCAATCTCTGTGAGCTTACTATCTGTTATGTCTGTATGCGTGCCGATATAGTGGTATCCAACTCCATTTTCATCTTTAGCAATACAGTTGCCTCGAGATAATATATAACACCATGAATCGTCAGCAGCCCGCAGTCGGAAAGTTATCTTCCATGTATCTAATTGATTCTGTTTTATCATTTCAAACTGTCGTTCTAAAGATTTTCTGTCTTCGCTGTCCAATTTGCTTATTAAAAAATTATAACCCTCTACTCCATCAATAGGGTCATAACCAAGCATAGTAAACATCTTATCGCTGAATTTAAAAAAACTGTTTTTAAAATCATTTTCCCATACCCCGTCATGTATGGCTTGCATAACTAACTGATGTTTATTTATGTATTCGGCTTGAGTCTCTTCTAACTCTTTGATGCGTTGTTCTAACTCTTCATAAGTGGGTTTATCAGCCATAAATATACCTATAAGCAGATGCTTTTTTAAAATATAACAACCATGTAACAGCAATAAATAAAAATCAGTATAAAATTAAAATTTATAGTCATGATTTTAAGAATAATGTCAAGAAGAATAACAATGCTACAAAAAAACAGGAGTTCAAGAAGTGAGATTTGCCTTAGCATTTTGAATATGATAGATTACAAATAAATGAGCATTCTGGATATCCATAAATATAATCTTTGATACGAGGAATTTATTATGAAATCTATAGACGAAAACATACTAAAAGCGACAAAAGAGATTGTGGTCAAATTCATTGAGATGGGAAGGCTCTCACCATCAAGCATCCATGAATCTTTCAGAGATATTTACGCCACCATCAACGAGACTGTCAAGGCACACGATACTGAACTTAACTCTATGCAGACAGGTGGTAAAAAAGAGTAATCAGCCGTTGAGCTGAAGCTCTCGGCTAACCATAAAAAAAGCCCGCTTAAGCAGGCTTGGGTAAAAATCAGCCCAGAGCTTCAGGGCTGAATCAATGAGCATCTGCCCAATTATCTCCTTGATCAATGTTCACCTTCAGCGGAACTTTGAGTTCAACAACGCCGTCAATAACTCTTATCCCCTCCATAACCTCCTGTGCGAGCTGCTTTAGATGATCTAATTCATCTTCTGGAACTTCAAATAAAATCTCATCATGGACAGACAAAAGCATTTTTGATCTCATTTTCTCTCCATTTGGAAGAGTTCTCTCCTTTAACGCCTTATCCATCTTAATCATTGCAAGTTTAATAATATCTGCGGCACTGCCCTGAATCGGGGTATTAATTGCCATTCTCTCAGCAAGCCCTCTTACATTTGCATTTGATGAGTGGATATCATCAAGCCGCCGTTTTCTGCCAAGAAGAGTGGTAACCTCTCCACTCTCTTTTGCCTGTTCGATTGTAGTGTCAATATAGTGCTTAACACCTGAATATCTTGCAAAATAGTTGTCAATATAGGTTTGAGCCATGCGTCTGCTGATAGAAAGCTCGTTTGACAATTTAAATGCTCCCATTCCGTAAACAATTCCAAAATTGATCGCCTTTGCCTGCCGCCTTAACTCTGCGTCAATAAATTCAGGCATGGCTTGAAAAACCTCAGATGCAGTCCTTGTGTGGATATCTTCGTCATTTTTAAAGGCTTCAATCAATATCTTATCGTCAGCAAAATGGGCAAGAATGCGGAGTTCAATTTGGGAGTAGTCAGCAGCCACAAGTTTATAGCCCTTGGCAGGTATAAACGCCTCTCTTATCTGCCTGCCCTCCTCTGTTCTAATTGGAATATTTTGAAGATTTGGATCAGAGCTGCTCAAGCGTCCAGTTGCAGTTACTGCCTGATTAAATGATGTGTGGATTCTGCCTGTTGTAGGATTTATAAGCCCGAGCAGAGCATCAGTATATGTTGATTTGAGCTTGGCAAGCGAGCGGTAACGCAGAACCATTGCAGGAATTTCATGCTGGTTTGCAAGCTCTGTCAATACAGCAATATCTGTTGAATAGCCTGTCTTTTTTTTAGTCTTTTTCTGCACTGGAAGTTTTAACCGTTCAAACAGAATATGCCCAAGCTGCTGGGAGGAGTTTATATTAAATTTTTCGCCGGCAATCGCAAATATCTGATGTTCAATCTCTCCAAGCTCATGCTCAAACCTCTTTGAAAGTGCGATAAGTTTATCTGTATCAACTTTTATTCCGTTCATCTCCATAGCCGCAAGCACTGGAATAAGAGGCATTTCAATGGTCTGCATAAGCTCTTCAAGGTTGTTCTCTTTAATTTTTTTTCTTAAAATATCGTGGGCAAGAAGCGTGATATCAGCATCTTCACAAGCATAATATGCAGCTTTATCAACTTCTACTTCGCTGAAATCGTTTACATCTGATGACACCTCTTTATAAGTGATGTTCTTGTGTCCAAGCAGATCAAGTGCAATCTGATCCAATCCATGACCCCTGCCTGAAGGATTGAGCAGATATGATGCTATCATTGTGTCAAAAGCCATGCCCTGCATATAGATTCTATTTCTTGCAAGCACGATATAGTCATACTTTATATTCTGCCCTGCTTTTTCAATTAACGGGTTTTCAAGCAGAGGCTTTAGGATACGCAAAACAGCAGCTTTATCAGGCTGTATAATCTCTTTTTTCTGCTCTGCCTTATCATCAAACAGTTCAGATTTAGAACAATTTGGCTCAACATGACCCACTGGAATATAAAAGGCGTGATGAGGTTTAAACGAGATTGAAACTCCCACAAGCTCTGCCGACATTGGATTTAACGATGTTGTCTCGGTGTCAACGGCAAACCGTTTGGCAGGGTTGAGTGCGATAAAATCTTCTATCTCTTTAACCAGCTTTTCAACATCTTTGATATCTTTAAGGCATATATAATCTTTTTCAACTTTTCCGCTCTCTTTCGGGGCTGGTGCTTGAAAGAACTCCTGATAAAGTTTTCTGAACTCAAGAGTTTTAAAAAGCTCTGTAAGTTTGTAGTTGTCGTAAGGCTGGAGTTTAAATTTTTCAACCTCACCCCCCGCCCCCCTCTCCTTATCAGGAGAGGGGGAGAGTTCATTTTCAACACTTTTAGGGTCATTATAGTCATTATGGTCATTATGGTCATTAGGGGCAGAAATTAGATTTGTATCTACAAATCTGTCAATAGTTACAAGTTTATAGCTTAAAAAAGCCTGTTCTCTATTTTCAATCAGTTTGCTGTAAAGAGATGTTTTGGATTTGAGCTTTTCTATATTGTCATATATCCCTTGAATAGAGCCAAACTCAGCGATTAGTTTTAGTGCTGTTTTAGGACCTACGCCCGGAACTCCGGGAATATTGTCTGATGTGTCTCCTGCAAGACCGAGCATATCGATCACCTGTTTAGGTTCGATATCAAACTCCTTTTTAATCGTATCTTTATCAAGAAGTTTGTCTTTCATCGGATCCCATATCACGCACTCATCAGTTACAAGCTGCATAAAGTCTTTATCGCCTGTAACCATAACAACGCTCCAGCCCTTTTCTTGAGCTATTCGAGCGTATGTGCCGATAAGATCATCTGCCTCAAAACCCTCTTTTTCAACAATCGGAATATTTAATGCCCTTATTATCTCCTTAATAATAGGAATCTGCTCAATAAGCTCGTCTGGCATAGCTGCACGGTTAGCCTTGTAATCAGCATACATCTTATGGCGGAATGTCGCTCCTTTAACATCAAAAAAGATAGCTGCGTAATCAGGCTCACGCTCTTTCATAAGTTTTAAAAGCATTGTGGTTACGCCGAATGCAGCGTTGGTCGGCACGCCCTTTGATGTTGAAAGGTGGGGAATAGCGTGAAATGCACGGTAGAGATAGGCACTTCCATCAATAAGATAAACTTGAGTTTTTGTCATATTAGAAAGGCTCCGGAAATTTGATTGAGAAAAATATCTTAATTTTTCATTTACTATATCTTACTAAATAACTGATAATGCTCAATGCCGTCTAAAATACCGGCTGCATAGGCTTTTGTGGAAAAATATATTTTTTTATTATCTTTTAATCTTTCAAGCTCTTTGCTGTAATTAGAAACAACAACAGGTGCAGCACTTAATCTGAGCATCTCCTCATCATTGCCGGAATCTCCGCATACAATAATATTTTCTAAAGGCAGCCCCCATTTATAACGGAGATATTTAATGGCTTTTCCCTTAGATGCCCTATGAGGCAGGATATCTAAAAACTTTTCGTGGGAATAGATTACGCTGCAGTTAGATTGGGTATCAATAAGCAATTGGTTGATCTTTGCCAAACGATCTTTTTTGTTTTCCATATTATAACTGATCTTAAAAGGACGCTGTGACTCTTCTGGCTGATAGGTAAGCCATTTAAACGAATCAAGACTCTTTTTTATCTTCTCCCTATTCCATCTTTTTGAGATATGGGTAAACCACCCTCGATCAATAAAAGATGAGTCTCGATAATATATCTCTGAACCAACTGATGCGATTATAATATCAGGTTTATGAATGTTATATTCAGCAAGGACTTTTTCTATAGACTCTACAGTTCTTCCACTTGCTACTCCAAAACCAATATGACCCCGATGCTCTTTTAAAAATTGTATCAGAGTCTCTAATGCAGAATCATCTCCTAAAAGGGTTGAGTCAATATCTGTTATGAGAAAGTAGTTCAGCCTTGTCAAACGATCTCCAATCGGGTTGTTCTTGGCTCTTTTAAATCCCATCTCATCATTAGAAGCGTGCTCCTGTTTTTTAAACTCTTTAATATAATTATTTACATGTGTCTGCCAGTTATAGTGCGTTCGTACCCCTTCAACTCCATTTTTGGAAAAAGTTCTCCATTTGTCGTGATCCACAATAATAGATTTAATAGCACTGCTGATAGCAACGGTGTCTGATGGATCGACTAAAATACCATTTTGGCAATTATTAACGATATCTTTGGGACCGCCATCATTGGTTGCAACAATCGGAAGTCCGCACGCAGATGCTTCAATTAAAGTAAGCCCAAAAGGTTCTGTTAAGGCAATATTGACAAAAACGCCTCTTTTTGCCGCTGCTATTCTGTATAGTTCAGGTACTTCGTATGTTGCATCATGCTTTTTAGGGATAGCCATCTTTCCATAAAGATCATATTTATCCATCAGCAAAAGCATCTGAGTAAGAACATCTTTTTCATTATCTTCCATCTGAACAATATTTTTGCGGATACCTGCAAAAATAGCTAAATTAGCCATTGCCTGAAGCTCTAAATCTTTGCCAAAAGCATCAACCAGACCAGCAATATTTTTTCTTTTATCTGCTCTGCAAAGTGCTAAAATCAGAGGTTTGTCAGGCTGCATAAAAAAACGGTTAAGCTCTTCGTTAATAAAAGCTTGTGCCTGCAAAGATGTTTCCGGTGTCTGGCTATGCTTCATAAGATCATGATAGTAAGGATACAGCTTAGATAGGTTTAGACCTGGCGGAATAACTCTACATTCTGCCAATTTTTTATTGCCATACATTCCATATTGTTCGTCAATCTCCTGATATGTGCTTGTAATTATTAAATCTGCATTTTTAATAATCTCCTCTTCAGTCTCAATGCGATGTTCAATTCTATATTTCTTGTTGATCTCCTCTGATGTATAACCATCTTTAAGCAGCTTACTCTTTTTAGGTCTTCCAAGAGAGTGTCCTGTAAAAACAAACGGCACACCAAAATATTCAGATAATTGGATAGCAACGTATCCGGCATCTGCATAGTGTCCATGAATAATATCTGGCCAATCTCTCTCCTTGCGGATAAAATTAATAGTTTTATCAATAAACTCATCTAAATGCTGCCACAAAAACTCTTTACGAATATATTTTTTACCGCCGCATTGAATTCTAATAATTCTAAATTTATCAGAAATTTTTTCAACATCTTGACTATAATCTTCTGAAATATGTTTATCAGATATTAATCGAGTAAACAGGTCAACTTTTCGTACAGAAGGATGTCTGCTGAGTGCTTCGCCTAACTCAACAACATATTTAACCTGACCTCCTGTATCAGCATCTCGCCCAAGCTCCATATTATTATAACGAATCAGACCGTGAACACTAAAAATTTGAAAATACATTTTATCTATCCTTTGTTATTTTTTGACCATAAGTATAACTATTTCAAATATTTAAACTTTCTAAATATTTATAGCTATCTTTGCAACACTTTCTCATAAATCTCTGAGTGTTTTTCAGGAACTGCTCCCTTAATTTGACAGACAGAAGCTGCAAAAGCCTCAGCTTTTTTCAAGATTATCTCTGGCTGCCAATGCTTTAGATATCCTGTTGCAAGCACTGAGGCATAAGCATCTCCTGCACCTACAGTATCTACTATCTCTATCTGCTCAGTTATAGATGAATTGGATATAGTACCACGAGTAAATAGAGCACTGCCCTGCCCCCCTTTTGTAAGACTTATCCATTCAATATCGTACCTATCCATCAAAAATTGGATAAAAGAGATATTCTTTTTTCTACCTCTTAGCATCGTTCTTAATACATTCAGCTCATCAATATTTAATTTTAAAATATTGCAGTTGGTAAGGGAATTAATTACAGCCTGCTCATTATAACAGCCCTCTCTTAAATTAATATCATAAAAACAGGGGGTTGTCCGCTTGTGGTTCAAAAACTTCTTAAGCGTGTTAAAGCTGGTTAAACTTCTTTGAATAAGAGTACCATAATATATCATTGAGAGATTAGTCACTAAAAGTTCATCTATGCTGCTGTTCCATTCTATAAAATCATAAGCTGTATTCTGCTCAATTAAAAACTCAGGTATCCCGTTATCGTCTAACTGAATATTAACTCTGCCAGTAGGGTAATTTGGATCGATTTGGACATGAGAAATATCCATTCCTGAATCTTTCAATATCGCTAAAATCTCTTCCCCTTCAGCATCTGCTCCGATACGGGTTATAAATTTAACAGGTATTCCAAAACTGTTCAGATGAAATGCAAAATTAAACGGTGCTCCTCCGGCTCTTTTGCCATCAGGAAAAATATCAAACAAAATTTCTCCTATAACAACTACTGGTGATAAACTCTCTTTAATCATTAATATGTTCTCCTATTGTATGCTGTTATTCTTT
>CAZIJN010000046.1:0-25157 GCA_964539635.1 uncultured Desulfobacterales bacterium
TTCCATGCGATTCGCCCCACGTTGTAACCTGAAATATTTTTCCAAAAGTGCTGCCTGACATTTATGATTTATATTCCCTTTTGCCTATATATTTTTATCGCTGTCTATATATTTACACAATATTTACATACCCAATGACTCGAATTTCTCCCAGTAGTTTGGAAAAGATTTTGCCACACAACCCTCGTTTTCTATCTCAATTCCATCAACGATCAAACCAGCAATAGAAAATGCCATTGCAATTCTATGATCGTTAAATGTTTCTATTACGGCTCCGTGCAACAATTTATTGATTTGATCTCTATTTTCTCCAACTCCAGTTACAGCGAGCCAGTCTTTTCCCTCTGATGCTTCAACTCCTATTTTTCTTAATTGAGAGACAACAGCCGAAATTCTATCGCACTCTTTTTCACGAAGATGCTCAATATTAACAATTTTTGTTGTACCTTTTGCAAAAGCTGCGACAACTGCAAGAGTAGGCACAACATCAGGAATATCTGACATATCAACATCAACCGCTTTTAAACAGTTTTCGGAGTTTGCTGTTCTGCCTGAATGGATAACCGAACATTTTTCATCTGAATTTTTGCAATTGTAATTACCACGAACGCCGATTCCATTATGGCTGTATTGAATCTCGCAACCCATAAGTTTTAAAATATCAAGCAGCCTTTTATCGCCTTGCAGAGACTCTTTATTGATGTCTGTAACTGTAATTAAATTGCCTGTAACAGCACCAGCAGCCCAAAAATAGCTGGCATTTGAGATATCTGGCTCAACCGCAAAATTGCCAGAGCGATATGTCTGATTTCCTCTTACACGATAATTTTTATCATCAAGCCGCTCTGCATGAACACCAAATTTTTTCATAATATCAATTGTTAGATCAACGTAAGGTGCAGATACTGTCGGACCAGGCAGATTGATAAGAAGATCGTAAGGCAATGCTGCACCCATCATCAGCATTGAAGATAAATATTGGCTGCTTTGAGAGCAGTCAAGCAGGATTTTCTTGATATTACCACTATCTTTTTTTTTAAAATTACAGTTATCTTCTTTTTTGATATTATCTAAGCATTTAGATACGTACGCAGATTTTTCTCTATCAACGCCTTTAATTATGACAGGAGGCGTGTCGTCCCCTTTTTTTGATGCAGCCTCTGCACCAGCCATATTAAGAGCTTCAAGAAGATCGCCCATTGGACGTTCTTGCATTCTATGATCACCTGTCAGAGTATAAGGAGATGTTCCAAGTGCAGCAATTCCAGCAAGAAGCCTCATAGAAGTTCCTGAATTGCCAAGATATATCTCATTTCCGTATGGTTTTGGTTTGCCGTTAAAACCAGTTACTTTTATAATAATATTGTCTTTTGTAAGGTTATTATCTTCTATCGTAGAACTGCTGCCCAATCCGTCATCTATTGATTCTATAACAGCACCCATTTTAGAAAGTGCAGACATTGTGTAGTGAATATCATCGCTTTGCAAAATATTTCTGATTATAGAAGTTCCATCAGCCATAGAGGCACATATAAGCATTCTGTGGGAGACGCTTTTTGAGCCGGGTATCGTGATTGTCTTATCAGAAGTTATTTTTGTTTTTATGGATTTCATTTAAATAATCTCGTTTGAACCTCTTTTCTCATAAGTTATATTTTTTAAACCAACAAATAAGCAGGAATCTACGACATCTTGGATATATTTGAAATAATTCTCAATTTGCAAATTTGATACTCTTCAATATATCTGATTTATCACGTAATTTTTCCAACATTCTTATTTCACCTATCCACTCTGAAAATTCTATTGTTTCTCCAACTTCATCATTCTCATAAGCTGATATAAAGCTATCAGTATTCATATTATATTTATTTTCAAATTTATTAAGATTAAGCTCTGTCTTTTTTATTCCTGCTTCTAATAAACGCATTTCATTTTGTAATGCTGCTTCTACAATCGGCTTAATATCTTTTTTAAATGGAGAAAGCAGTTTTAATTCTGACATATTCAACCGTCCTAATTATAATCCTAAATAATCATTATTGGTTAGGTTATTTTAATATTTTTTGAATAACCGTCTCTCTCATAATCTGACGAGAAGGTTTAATACCTGTGAATAACTCAAATTGAGCTGCACCTTGATGGATAAACATAGAAAGTCCGTCAACTGTTTTACATCCTGCAATTTCAGCGTCTTTGAGAAGTTTTGTCTTGAGCGGATTATAAACTATATCCATTACAGTCATATTTTTATTTAAAACTGAAGGATTAACAGGGCTTTCATCAATATTTGGAGTCATACCGACTGATGTTGTATTGACAATAATATCAATGTATTCCAAATGGTTAGATATATTATCAGCAGATGCTTGTTCATTATATTCAGAATATTCCGATAAAGAGAGATATTTTCCATTTACCTGATGAGCGAGCTTCTCTCCTTTATCTTTTGATCTATTCAAAATAGTTATATTCCCGCCCTCTTGTTTAACTCCAAAAGCAACTGCTCTTGCAGCACCGCCAGCACCAATGATTAAGACACTTTTCCCTTTTAACGAGTTTTCTGATAACGACTCTTTTAAAGGTTCCACCGCTCCTGAACAATCGGTATTACAACCCCAAAGGTAACCTTCTCTGTTAATAACCGTGTTTACAGCACCAATTTGCGTTGCAGTTTCATCAATCTCATCAAGATGTGCAAGAACAGCCTCTTTAAACGGTATAGTAATAGAAGCACCTTTAATGCCGAGAGTTCTTATAGAATCAACGCCTTTTTTAATATCATTGATTTCAAATGCCAAATATAGAGCATCGATTCCAAATTCATTAAAAAGCATATTATGGACTAAAGGACTCATGGAGTGGCTTACAGGTTTTCCGAAAATACAGTATAGCTGGGTTGCCGGGGTTATCGTTTTAATCATTTTTAACTGACAGTTCTTTATTGATTATTCTATTTGTAGTTATTATTCAGATTTAGACATATCTTCAAAATTTATCAAATCCATTGTCTCATCAGTCATAGCCATTGCATAAATTTTGTTTTTGGTTAGGTAGTTCTTAATATCATCAGGAATATGAAGTGCTGAAAAAATCGGAATAAGCCGTTTGTCTTTATATTGAGGAAAATAGTTATAGATATTTGGAAGCAGCTCTATAAAGTCATTTACATAGCTTATTTTTGGGGTAGATTTGGTCTCATTTAGGAAAAAAAATTGGTCTGAGACTGCAACGACATCAAATTCTCTTAAAACCTTTGGGTTAGTGGTATCTTTGCATTTGACATTAAGTGCAAAAAAGGAAAAATCCTCAACATTAAAGTACTGCCTTGCTATACCGCTGATATTTGGAGCAACGATATCTTCTGAAATTGTTCCCATTTTATTTGCAAGCTCACCCCATTTTTTGTTCATATCTCTTTTTATGTTTATGCTCTCTTGCTTCATATCATCAATCATTTTCTCTATATTCTTCTCAAATTGTGATGTATGCTCTTTCATCTTTTCAGTATCCTGCCTCATTTCAGCTTTCATCTGAGCTGTATCCTGCTTCATTCTTGCTGTTTCGTTTTTTATCTCACGAATCATAACATGTGTTGACATTATAAAGCTGTTTAATGATATCTCTAAGGAACTTAATCTCTCTTCAAATGCCGCTTCTCCCATAATCCACCTCCTTTACTTTGTTATTTTGTAAATTCTAATCAGTTTTTTATTTTATCATATTTCGTTAATATCAAATTAATCTCTAAAAGAGTTTAAACACAAAAGTCCTGATTCGGTTGCCGTCCCGCTCTTTAACTGTGGCTGCGTATTTTTCGATTGTAATGGTCTCTCCCACTTTTGGGATTCTGCCGATTTTATCAAGAATGAATCCGGAAAATGTATCATACTCGGGAGATTCTGGTATAGATAGACCAAGAGTCTTATTCAACACCTCAATCTCTGTTTTGCCAAGAACTATCCATTTATCATCATTGAGTTTAACAATATGAGGATCGTTTCTGTCTGTCTCATCGCTTATCTCTCCTACAAGCTCTTCAAGAACATCTTCCATTGTTACAATTCCGCAAACGCCTCCATGCTCGTCAACAACAATTCCTATATGATTTTTCATCTGTTTGAACGCATGTAAAAGAGAGTCCAATTTTTTTGATTCAGGTATAAAAAAAGGTTCTCTCATTATATCTTTAATCCCAAGTGTATCAGCACTCATTGAGTTATAGTGGTTTTGATTTTCTGCTGTATCATTAGTTGAGATATCATTCTCAAAATTATCACCGCCAATAGATGTGTTGAGCGAACAGCTTTCATGGTATCTTGTAAAAAGGTCTTTTACATTCAATATCCCTATAACATTATCAATGCTGTTATCAATAACAGGAATACGTGTAAAACCGGAGTTAAGAATAGCTTTAATATCAATAGTATCATTAATATCAATCACATACATATCTGCCCGAGGAGTCATAATCTCTGATGCACTTGTGTCGTCAAATTCAAAAATATTTGAAATAAGCTCTTTCTCCTCCTCTTTAATCTCTCCCTCCTCTTCAACGACTTCAACCATTGTCATAAGTTCGTCTTCAGTTACAGATGGAAGCTGTTCAGCGTTGCCGAGCATGTTGGGGATAAATTTCAAAACAAAAATAATCGGAGTGAACAGTTTAGAGAACCACATAATTGGAAAAGCCACAGCTCTTGCAACTATTAGTTTGTTTTGAGCTGCAAAAGATTTTGGAAAAATTTCACCAAATATTAAAATTACAACGGTCATAATACCAGTGGCAATACCAACTGCATTGGATTGGAAAAAATCGATTGCAAGAGCTGTTGCTAAGGAAGATGCAGCAATATTGACAATGTTATTGCCAATAAGAATAGTTGAAAGAAGTTTGTGAGGATTCTCTTTTAATCTGTAAATGAGCTTATCGGTTACCCCCCCCTCTTTTGCAAGATGAAGAGCTTTGAATTTACTTATTGAAAATAGTGCAGTTTCTGCAGATGAAAAAAAGCCTGATAATAAAAGACATATTACAAGCAAAATCACATTAAGTGACATATAAAAAGTTTGGTTACCTCGTTTTGTTAAATTATTACTTCAAAAGTTTAAAATCTTTTTACCCTTAAACAACATATGGTGCAAAATAATTATATTACAGGCAGGTTCAATATAACAATATTGCGGCTTTCAATGTATTTAAAATTAAAATATACATCAATCAGATAGATTAATAAAGTATCTGACTTAAAAAGAGCTTTGTTCTCTCGTTTTGAGGATTTGAGAAGAAAGATTCAGGATCGTTTTCTTCAATAATCATTCCTCCGTCCATAAAAATAACCCTGTGTGCTACAGACTTTGCAAATCCCATCTCATGGGTTACAACAAGCATTGTCATTCCCTCTTTAGCAAGAGAGATAATAACATCCAACACCTCTTTTACCATTTCAGGATCAAGTGCCGAGGTTGGTTCATCAAAGAGCATAATTCTTGGCTGCATGCAAAGGCTTCGGGCAATCGCAACTCTTTGCTGCTGTCCTCCTGAAAGCTGACCTGGGTATTTTTTTGCCTGCTCTGCAATCTGAACTTTATTTAGATAATTCATTGCAATCTCTTCTGCATCTTTTTTGGGCATCTTTCTTACCCAGATTGGACCAAGAGTTAAATTTTCAAGGATAGTCAGATGTGGAAATAGGTTGAAATGCTGAAAGACCATGCTCACTTCAGCACGAACTTTCTCAATATTTTTAAGATTGTCTGTCAATTCAATTCCATCAACATTTATGCTGCCCTTTTGATGCTGCTCAAGCCTGTTTATACAGCGGATAAGAGTAGATTTTCCAGAGCCAGATGGTCCGCAGATTACAATTATCTCCCCTTTGCTCACATTAAGATTTATGTCATTAAGCACATGAAACTCACCATACCATTTGTGCATGTTTTTTATTTTTATTATAAAATCTTCTTGTTTATCTTTTGTACTGTTTGATTGACCGTTTATAATTTTAGTCATTTTGCCTATTCCATCAGTTTATAAGTTGATTTTAATTGTTATTTTGAAGTTTTACAAAACCAAACCTGAACTATTTCGCATGATATTAATGGGACTGTCCGGCACCCAGCTCTCTTTCAAGTCGTCTTGAGTAGCTTGACATAGCGTAACAGAAGATAAAATATATGAGAGCCACAAAGATGAATGCCTCTGTACTAAATCCCATCCATCTTGGATCAGAAAGGGTTGACTGGCATGTTTTCAGCAGATCGTAAAGCGAAATAATGGCAACAAGAGATGTATCTTTAAAAGCTGAAATCAGAATGCCGACAGTTGGAGGAATTACAATTTTAAGAGCCTGAGGAAGGATAATAAGCCTCATCATCTGAAAATAGTTAAGCCCCATTGACTCTGCTGCCTCATACTGCCCTCTTGGTATTGCCTGCAATCCGCCTCTTACAACTTCTGCAATATATGCCGCGGTAAACATTATAATTGCGGTCTGTGCTCTAAAGATTTTGTTGATAGTAACACCTTCGGGAAGAAAAAGCGGAAACATTACAGCAGACATAAAGAGCATACTGATAAGCGGAACGCCGCGGATTACCTCAATATAAACAACCGCTATTGTCCGTATAGCCGGCATTCTTGAGCGTCTTGCAAGTGCAAGCACAATTCCCAAAGGATATGCTGCTGTCATGCCTACAACAGAGAGCATAACAGTTAAAAGAAGACCGCCCCACTTTGTGCTCTCAACAGGCTCAAGTCCTAAAATTCCCCCTTTGAGAAGAATAGCAGCTACAACCATGCTTCCAAACCAGATATATCCAAGCGATAGTCCCCAACGCTCTCTTTTTCTGCTATATACAACTGTTCCTATCATTATCAGAATGGCAATTAATGCCCGCCACTGCTCTTGTGCCGGAAACAGACCAAAGATAACAAACCTTATGTTTGCCGGTATGTATGCCCAACACGCACCCTCTCCTGGTGTACAACCTGATGAAGGTCCAAACCATACACTGTTAATAAATGTCCATTTAAACGCAGGCGGAATCAATTTATACAATGCAAAAAGTATTAAAATAGTGATTATTGTATTAACAGGTGAGTTGAAAAGGTTTGCTTTGAGCCACCCAATAACTCCGGTTTCAGTTACAGGTGGTTTTAAGTATTCTCTTTTATTAATTGCAGCACTATCATTCATATTTATCACCTCTCCACAAGTGCCATTTTATCATTATACCAGTTCATAAAAAATGAGGTCAAAAGGCTTATGGTTAAATACATTATCATAATAATTGCAACGCCCTCGATTGCCTGACCTGTCTGGCTGATAGTGGTGTTTGATGTTGATACAAAATCAGGATATCCAATTGCAACAGCAAGAGAGCTGTTTTTAGTAAGGTTGAGCATTTGGCTTGTTAAAGGAGGGATAATTACTCGAAGAGCCTGAGGCAGAATTACTAAATTCATAATAAAAATTGGTTTTAAACCAAGAGCTTCAGCAGCCTCTTTTTGACCTTTGGAAATTGACTGGATTCCAGCCCTTACAATTTCAGCAACAAAAGCAGATGTGTAGAGCACAAGCCCAAGCAGAAGAGAACCAAATTCAGGACTTACATTATATCCACCCGTGAAATTGAATCCTTGTAATTTAGGTACGTTCAGCTCGGTTGGTGCTCCCATTATCAACCATGTACAAAGAGGCAAAAGTATAATAATCGCACCAGAAACCGTGAGAAAAGGAAATATTTGACCGGTCTGTTCCTGTCTTTTTTTTGCCCATCGTTTGAGCAAAAAGCTGATTACACAGGCAGCAAGAAAGGCGTATCCCATAAGTGTAAATGCAGGGTGCTCTGCTGGAATCGAAAAATATATACCGCGATTGCACAGCACAAATCCTTCAAACGGAATAAGTGCCTGCCTTGGTGATGGTAAAATATTGTTGAATATAGCGTACCAAAAAAAGAGCTGTAAAAGAACAGGTATATCTTGAAGCAGCTCTATATAAATTGCTGCTATTTTTGATACAAGCCAGTTTGTGGATAGTCTTGCAATACCAACGCTTATTCCTATTAGTACAGTTAAAATAATTCCGATAAAAGAGACTTTGATTGTATTTAATGCACCAACTGCAAGTGCCTTTAGATATGTATCAGAAGATGAGAAAGAGATCATTGATTCGCCGATTTCAAACGATGCCTCTCTTGATAAAAAACCAAATCCTGTAGCAATAGACTGTTTCGCAAGGTTCGCAGTTGTATTGCTGAACAGATACCATACTGTCAAAGAGACAATGGCGATCGCTGCAATTTGATAAATTATTGCTCTGAATGTAGCATTTGTCCATATAGATTCATTGTGGAGGTCTTTCTGCATAATACACCTGTTTTTTTATAAATTTTAGAGATGCACATTTTACTGCACATCTCTAAAATTTAGTAGTTTTTAAACTAAATCATTTAATCTCTATTTAAATGGAGGAGCATACATCAGACCGCCGTTTGTCCAGAGTGCGTTAAGACCTCTTTCAAGTGCAAGAGGAGAAGAAGCACCAACATTACGGTCAAAAGATTCACCATAATTACCAACATGTTTGATGATATTGTAAGCAAATTTTTCATCAAGACCAAGAGCTTCGCCATTTCCGGGAGTTACGCCGAGAAAACGTTTTATCTGCGGATCTTCGCTCTTTAGCATCTGATCAACATTTTTTGATGTTATTCCATACTCTTCAGCCTGAATCATTGCAAGAATTGCAAAATTTACAACATCATACCACTGATCGTCTCCATGTCTTACAGCAGGTGCAAGCGGCTCTTTGGAGATAACTTCAGGAAGAATCATGTAATCAGCAGGTTTGCCTGTGCTTACACGGTGACCTGCAAGCTGTGAAGCATCAGATGTAAGACAGTCGCATCTGCCTGATGCAAAAGCCTGAACAATCGCTGTGGTACTCTCAACAACAACTGGTTTCCACTCCATGCCGTTTTTCTTAAAGTAGTCAGCAGCATTCTGCTCTGTGGTTGTTCCCTGAAGAACGCATACAGTAGCACCGCTTAACTCTTTTGATGATTTGATTCCAAGAGATTTTAGAACCATAAAGCCTTGCCCATCGTAATAGTTTACTGTAACAAAATTGAGTCCAAGCTGAGACTCTCTTGTTAAGTTTCTGGTAGCATTACGGCAGAGCACATCAATTTCACCAGACTGGAGTGCTGTAAATCTTGTCTGAGATGAGAGGGGTATAAATTTGAGTTTGTCCGGCGTACCAAACACTGCGCATGAGATAGCTTTTGCAGAGTCAATATCAAGTCCCTTCCATACGCCTTTTGCGTCAGGGCTTGCAAATCCAAAAAGCCCCTCATTCACTCCAACCTGAATGAATCCCTTTTTCTTTACATTGTCGAGCGTACCTGCAGATACGATTCCAGATGCAAGGGTAAATAGAGCGATCAAAAGAACTGCAACCATTTTAAAATACTTCATTTTTAACTCTCCTTATAAAATAATAGGGTTAAAGAAGATAATGATTCATAGAACTACTTGAGAGATTAATTTTTAATTAGTTCATAAAATGAATCATAATCAGTGGGTAAAACAACATAAAAAAATATGTAAAACAGATATCTTGCGAATGTCAAAGGAAAATTTTATCTTTCCAACATCTTGATAGCTATTTTTGCGGTTCTCTCTGCTGCTCCTGATCCGCCTAAGTATCGTGGTATCATCAATAGCTGTTTTTTTATATCAGAGAGTGATTTGGGGTTGAGCATAGAGAGCACCTGATTTGCGATTTGTTCTGGTGCTGCATTATTTTGGAGAAGTTCCGGCACAATAGTGTGTTTAGCTATAATATTGGGCAGACTAATATGAGGTATCTTTACAAAAGTTTTTGCAAGAAAATAGGTAAAAGGAGAAGTTTTATAAACAATTACCATCGGCACTCCACAGATAGCAGCCTCTAAAGTAACTGTGCCTGATGCAGCAACAAGCAGATCACACCGTTTGAAAAGTCCTTGAACATCTCCATGTACCACTTCAAATATCTTATTTTTATCATACAGCTCTAATATTTTGTTAAACTTATCGATATTTATAGATGGTGCAGCAGAGATGAGAAATTTAATATCTCTGCTTTTTTGACCACATATTTCACTACATACCTGAGCATCATTTCGACCGCAATCTATAGCTTTCTCTATCAGAATAGCAGATTGAAGCATTATCTCAAAAAGATTTGAAATTTCAGACTCTCTTGAGCCGGGTAAAATACCGATGGTTATTGCGGATGTGGAACTTTTAGATGCGTTGGATATGTAGTTGTTTGGCTCATAGTAATCTAAAAGGGGATTTCCAACGTAAGTTGCTGGAATATCAGCCTTCTTAAATATCGGCTCTTCAAATGGAAAGACAATAGCTGCGTGATCAACATATTGTTTTATCTTTTTAAGTCTTGATCTGTTCCATGCCCACACTTTTGGAGTTATATAATAAAGAACATTAATATCTAACTTTTTTGCGTATTGTGCAGCTTTAAGGTTAAAACCAGGATAGTCAATAAGTATCAGAAGGTCTGGTTTTAGAGCCAAATTTTTTCGCAATAGATCAAAAGCCTGCTTAATCTGTCTGAACTGAACTATAACTTCAGTCAATCCCATTGCAGAAAGCTCTTTTATGTGAAAAAAGAGCTTCATTCCTGCTAAACTCATCTTATCTCCGCCAATACCGGTAATAATAAGATTAGGATTTTTTTCTCTTAACTTCTTGATTAAATTTGCACCGTGCAGATCACCAGATGGTTCACCTGCGACAACTATTATGTGTTTATTTGGTTTCATATTGAAAATCATCATCGTCCATTGCAACTATAGAGATTTTATGCGTATCGGCTAATGCAACCATAAGCTCTCGATCAAAAGAGATGCTCCTGCCTGCCTCTAAAACCAACACAGATGCGTGATGCTGTGCCATAACCCTTATAGTTTCAGCACCTGACGAGGGGAGATCAAATCTGCTGTCTTGGTTGGGTTTAGAGAGCTTTACAACGACAGCACCTTTTCCAGCAATAGAAGCTCCACGTTTTATTGTTTCGTCTGTGCCATCTGCCCCTTCAACAGCTAATATAGTACCATTTGAGACGACTACGCATTGACCAATATCAAGTCTGCCTATCTCTTTTGCGATTCTCCAGCCGATACGAATATCTTTTAGCTCTCCATTGTCAGGCTTTTTGCGTGTCCAGCAGCCCTTTGGAGAGATAAGATCAGGCAGTAGGAATGTAGATGGCACTACAGAGACTCCCTCTTTTTCGAGCAGATCGGCAAATGAGCTTAAGATAGAGTCATCATGAGTATGTTTTTTAGTTGCAATAAAGGCAATAGCTTTGAAATCTGGTTTTATGTCTGTAAAAATTTTTGTCTTTTTTACACTGCCCATCATAACTGCCTGTTTTACATCATATTTGCTGAAAAATTTTAAAAGTTTTCCAACCTGTCCCAAATGCAGCCACTCAATCTCATCAACATATTTTTCAAGTTCTCGTGATGCTTCGTTAATATATGCGGCTGCCCAGACCTTATATCCTTTTTCTGCTGCTTTTTTAGCAAATAGAATTGGAAACTGCCCGCCTCCGGCTATTAATCCAATAGATTTCATCATACTTTAATCAGTCCAACTTA
Organism: uncultured Desulfobacterales bacterium; assembly: GCA_964539635.1. Classification (GTDB taxonomy): domain Bacteria; phylum Desulfobacterota; class Desulfobacteria; order Desulfobacterales; family Desulfobacteraceae; genus Desulfamplus. The sequence continues at coordinate 11,677 of CAZIJN010000046.1, forward strand.
TTCAAATTAAGCCATAATTAGATCAGAAAGCCCTTTATCTTTAAGATATTGGGGATAGAGTCTATATGCAGGTTTTAGAATCGGAAGAAGTTTTAGCGTTTTTGGAACATTTCCCTTGGCAACCACAAGTTTTCGTGTCAGTGCACTCACAAGATTAGCCTTGCCATGCCAAAATCTGTGTGCAAAATCTGCATCCATAGTCATTGTGACTTCTGGTGTTCCGCCAAACTCTCCTGATATAATTTCAAGAGCATCTCCGGTTGCATCAATAGTAATTGTGCCTGATGGGTTATTATAGACAAACTGAACGCAAAGTCCTGTTTTCAAAAGTGTCGGACCAAGCACTGGATCAGCTTTTAAAAGTTCATAAAATCCTATGAGCACATCATAAAGCTGGTCGCTATCTTTAAATACAGCTTTCATTGACTTAACTCTTGATGATTTTTCTGCTGATGATTTCAGCTCATCATCAGAGACCTTCAACGGAGTATCTTTACGATAATATGCAGCCTTTATGATCGTAATAACATCTTCTCTTTTCGGCTCAACAGGGTTGTAGAGCATTGATCCATCTTCCATAGCAGTGTCTGCAACCTGATCTATTTTTGCAAGATCATCTTTTATACCTGCATCTCTTAAGTTCAATGGGATACCGGTTAAAAAGGCAAGCTGCCGGTTTAGTGTCCTGATTCTTTCAACTCCTGCATAAGCTGCATTTTTTCTGACCCACTGATCTACAAATTCAAGGCTGTCAAGTTTTTTAACTGCAAAATCTTTTACTGCACTGGAGCTGTCGTCAACAACCTTTTGCAGACTCTTTAACTCCATCTTTTTTACAATTTTTGATAAAATATCAAGTTTTCCTGTTTTAATAAGACTTCTGCTGTCAGTTATTATTTCAGGAAAAGATATGCCCATAGTCACAGCAACATCTGCAAATCTATCTAATCTTGAATCAAGATTGTACTCCATAACTTCAGGCAGAATAAGTGCATTGGCAAGCCCGTGGGGTATGTGGTAAACTCCGCCAAGAGCATGGGAAATAGCGTGAACCATTCCAACCATTGAGTGGGAAAATGCAACTCCTGCAAGGAAACTGCCTACAAGCATTGCACCTCTTGCCTCTATATTGTCAGGTTTTGCACATGCAATTAAAATATTTTCCGAGATAAGTTTTATCGCATGAAGAGCAAGAGCATCAGATGCCGGCGACCACTCTTTATCAACATAAGCCTCAATTGCATGAACTAATGCGTCCATGCCTGTTGATGCTGTAAGTTTTCCCGGAAGTGAAAGTGTTAGTTCTGGATCAAGTATTGCAAGCTGCGGAAGAAACTGATCTTCTGCAAACGGGAGCTTAACATCATTATCAGGGTCAGCAATTACAGCAACTTTAGTTACCTCTGAGCCTGTGCCGGCAGTTGTAGGAATAATAATTGAAGGGAATAGAGATTCATTGCTGTCAAGAAGATATGCCCCCATATGCTCTTGAACTTTCCCCCCTTTTTTCATAACAAGATTTGCAACTTTTGCAGTGTCTATAACGCTTCCGCCTCCAACTGCAATAACCATGTTGCAGCCGTCAGCAACGCCTTGGGCTGCACAGTCCTGAACTGTCTGTAAGGTTGAGTTTGGAGGAACGTTATCAAACACTGATGCGATATCAATGCCTGTGTTCTGAAATCCTTTTTTAACCTTTTCAACAAGACCTGCTCCAGCCAATATTGCATCTGTTACAAGCAATGCCCTTTTCATGCCAAACCGAGCAACTGCCTTTTCAATATTACCGATAATACCAACTCCATAAACCAACTTTGTAGGAAGTGAAAATTCAAAATATTCAGGAAGCATTGCGTTTCTCCTTTTTATAAAAAGTTTTATCTGTTTGAAATATCTCTATTTCTGTTCTTTAACTATCAGAAAAAATTAAAAAAATTAATCTGATAAAGCAACCCTTCAAATTCTATAAAATATCTTTCAACTGATTGCGTGCACTATTATAACCGTCGTCAAGAAGTGCTTCTGCCTGTTTTAGGGAGAAGTTTAACAAAGAGGGAATGCCGAGCATCTTTGAAGGGGCAATAGTTATGATTTTAGGAGCATGCTTTGTCTGATCATTAAACATATGCTCTGGTTGATTCCTTAACAGCCTGTTTATGTTCTTTTTTCTTAAATAGGCAGAGCCTTGAGCAAGTTCTGTTACACCTTCGCTGCACATACGATGTGTTATTAAAGCAGTATGATATGAAGAGACAAGAGACTGCTCAAGCAGATGTTCGCCTGCATCAATAGTACGTTTGGGTTCAGGCAGTCTTGACTGGTGTCCTACCGGTGAAAGAAAAACCACGATAATCTGATCTACTCCTCTAAATAAAGCAGGCAGAAGCGGTACGTTTGCCATGATTCCGCCGTCCCAGTAGGGGATTCCATCAATTTTGTACGGCTCAAATATAACAGGCATTGCACTTGATGCCATAACATGGTCAATGGTGATCTCATTTTGATTGAAAAATTCAGGTGCAGCAGTGTGGAGGTTTACAGCAGATATTATTATCTCTGCTCTGCTTTTCCTCAATTTGTTAAAATCAATTGCTGATTGGAGCATAGATTTCAGCGGGAGCGTATCCATAAGAGGAGTCCAGCCTCTTGATAAAAGGGCATTGAGAATAAAACGGAGAATCTGCAGCCTGTATATCTTATTTCTGCCAGATATTGATGCTGTCCAGATATTTATCATCTGCTCAACCGTCATGCCAGAACCAATTGCAACTGCATTGATAGCACCGATTGAGCTGCCGCATATCATGTCAGGATACCACTGTTTCTCTTGAAGATACCTCCACACCCCGACCTGAAATGAACCTCTTGATCCGCCTCCTGATAGAATTAATGCCTTTTTCATATTAAAGCTCTTTGCATCATAAATAGATGTTAATTGGTCTGAGGCTTAAGCACAACGCTGTTATCTGAGGCTTCACGGCTGTTCCAGAGTTTGTTGTGCCATGCAGTTTCACGTTCATGGATTGTATTAACAAAGTAATCAATATTTTTAATATGTCTAAAAGCTGTATATCCTTGATAGATAAAGTCGATTACCGGATTTATTTTGAAAAGAGATGCCGCACTTTTTACAGTGTTAAGAGAGAGTGCAACAATCCACTTATGGCTGAGTCTGTGAAATGTTCGTGTAACCTCAATGCTCAACTCTATCTGGTATATTCTCTGATCATAATTATCAAGACTTCTGTAAATATGCTGGTACTGCTCCATAGTTATATCAGTGCCGATATCTTCTTCAACCATTTTGTGAACCATCATGTTGTCAAGATAATCGCTTAGTTCATGAAGCTCAATCACTCGTGTAACTGCTGATACCATTCCAGCATATACTTTGCCGTCTAATGCTGCGTGCAGCTTTCTTATGCCTTGATCTCTAAAGCTGAAATCTTCTGGAGCGTAGAGACGATTAAAGAAAAATTCTCCTATCAGCAGATATTGGGGGTCGTTTTTTATATCTTCATATGTATTGTTGAGCCTGTTTGACTGAAACGTCTGCAAGGCACGTTTGAGCGTAAGAAAAGAGTTTTTCTCAATAGAATTTTCAATAGAAGAAGTGTCCTCAATATGTACTGAATGGCTTGAGGCTGATATTACATCACCTGACTCTCCGTTCATTTAATGATACTCCTGTATGATTTTTAGATTTATGTTTTTTTATTTATTGTATAATCTATCAAAGGAGCAAAAGTCAAACTATGATATAAGATTGTTATATATTGAAAATATATTGGAAAATCAGAGTGTAATACTCGGTTGTGTTCCAAAGTTGTTTTTAAAGAGAGTTCTCTATCAAATAGAGAATCGCAGCTATCTTTGGTATTTGAAAAAAGAGAGGTGAGGATAAGCACGAGTGTTAAAAATAAGTCCTACTTAAAACTCAGATTAAATTTTTAGCGAGAAAGACTATTAGAAGGGGTTGTAGCAGCAATGCAAGAACCTAACCGAATATACTGGTATAAAAAAAGGGTTACAGCAGATTCGCCATAACCCCTTGAATTTACTTGGCTGGGTGACAAGGATTTGAACCTCGATTGACGGAGTCAGAGTCCGCAGTCCTACCATTGGACGATCACCCAGTGAATGATGGAGTGCTTTATATCTCATGGCAGTCTATGAGTCAATATTTTATTGAGAAAAATATCTTTTTTATATCTGTTTCATCTTTGATTCATAAGACTCACCAGCACTCCAATGCCGGACTAACCAATAGAGCTATAAAATTATAATTGATGATTTACGATTCATCAATCGGGGCAGCAATTACACGATTACGCCCGCAATGTTTGGCTGAATAGAGAGCCTCATCAGCCGCTGTGCAGATTCTCTCCATTCGATCATTGTACAAAATATCTCTGCATCTATCGCTATCCAAAAGTGAAGCAACGCCGCAGCTAAAAGATGATGAAAAGGTTGCCCTTCCTGATCTAAAACAGATAGATGCAAAATTTTTTCTTAATTGATCAAGTATAACCACAGCTTCTGTGCTCGAACACTCTGGCAAAATTACTGCAAATTCCTCACCGCCGTAGCGACCAATAATATCAGATTTACGAAGACGTTGCTTTAAAAGGCTTGCCAATGATACCAAAACTTGATCCCCGACCGGGTGTCCATATGTGTCATTTACGGTTTTAAACTTATCTATGTCGATCATTGCAAAACTTATCTCTGTTCTATTTCGTATTGCTCTTTCTATATACATAGCCAAGTACTCTTTTATAGCACTGTGGTTGTAAAGTCCTGTCATGCTGTCCTTTATCATGAATGAACGGATAAGTTTCATGCGATCTGCACGCACAGATACAGCAGATATAAGATGATGAGGCTTTATAGGTTTAAGCAGAAACTCATCTCCGCCCATTCTTCTTGCATCAAAATGGAGATCAATATCAGTTTCACCAGATAGAAACAGTATTGGAATGCTTATATACTCTTCCATCTGCCTGATTGCCTTTGCCAGCTCCATTCCGTTGCACCCGGGCATGTGCATATCCATTAAAATAAGGTCTGGTCTAAAATCTGCTAAAACAGGCATCGCTTTAAGAGGATCGTTTAAGATAGTTGTCTCCATTCCAGCATCTTTAAGGATAGCAGCGTACATCTGTGATAAAAAAGTATCATCTTCAACAATCATAATACGAGACGGTTCACTCTCCTCTGTGGTGGTGAGTGCGTGCAGAGCACCACACAGGGCAGATGGATTGGCAGGTTTTACAAAATAGGCACTTGAGCCGGCACGTACAGCAGCCAAACGAGATAAAAGATCACTTTGAGCAGAGACAAAAACAACTGGTATTGCGTTTTTGTTGTCTGCCATAAGCTCCACAATCGCATCTGCTCCGGCAGTCTCTCTATTATTGTGCATCATATCCATTACGATCACATCAGGCGGTGAAGTTCTAACAGCCTGCTTAAAATCTTCAATCTCTTGAAAAGCAGATACATTAAATCCAAAACATTTTATCTGATCGGCAAGGTTTGCACACTGGAGAGGATCATCTTCGCAAATATAGACAACCAATTCTGAAGAAGATAACTTTGGGGTAATTTGATCCAATTTTATCATAGATTCGTTTTTTTCTGTCTGTGTGTCTCTCTGCTTTTTCCCCTCACAAGCGTGCTTAATCTGTTCAGAAGCCGCAGTCTGCATATCACTACTTTGTTGAAATAATAGAGAGCTGCCGCACTCATTTTCAACTGTTGAAATATGTTTAATCTCTTTTTCTATCTGCTCAAGATGAACAGACATTAAATTTTTCCACAACAACATTGAATCTGATTGCACTGGCTCTTCTGATTCACAGGAGTTCGCAGAGTTCACCGCAAAATTATTTGAATAGTCTGATGGATTAAATTCTCCTTTGAGCATATGTTTTGCAAGATTCTCAACAAAAGCTGCCTGCATGCTTAAATTCTTTAAACCAAAAGAGGCAGAGCCGCCTTTAAGTGTATGGACGCTTCGATGCAAAACCTCAAGCCCTCTATCAAAACCACTGTTTGTCAGCAGGGCAGCATTACTACTGTTTATCAACTCAACGCTGCTGCTATTTTGCAGGGGAATAAGCTCGCAAATACCTGCAAAATTCTCTTTTATGCCCCGTAACTGGTCGGGAAGTTGATCAATAAACAATTTTTTTAGTCTCTGGATTCTTTCTGCTGCAGATGCTTTTACAGTTGTAGCCATACCGATTTATCCTTTATATGTTCTTCTGCTCAAGAACTTAAATCTCTAAAAAAAACAAACAAAATTAAAGATAGAAAATTAAAGACAGCTATTTTGCGATAAGTTTTTCAATCAAATCAGGAAGAACATCTTGAAAATCCTCATCTTTAGCTATCACAGCATCAATATCAGGATAGGCTTTTTTAAGCGAGCCTGACTCGTCGCCTGTAAGAAGTATAAAAGGTTGATTCATTCCAGCCGCTCTAAGCTCTTCAAAAAGTTCAGCTCCATTTATCATGGGCATGTTCATGTCTGAAACAACAATTTTTATCAGAGGCTCTTGGCTTATCTTTTCTAAAGCATCAATTCCACCCTCTGCAATAATAACATCATAGCCTGCTGACTCTAAGGTTATTCCTGTAAGCTCTGCTGAAAAAGGATCGTCATCTACAACCAATATTTTATACTCTTCTTGGCTCATAATTAAAGTTTTCTCCAGTAAAATTGTTTTTATCTGATTCGATCAGGTGATGTTCTCTTACCCAATAAGAACCACTCCAAAGCTGCCGTTAAATTCTAAATTCTGGTCATGCTCTCTTATCCAATAAGACTCTTTACTGTATCTAAAAGTTTTGACTGATCAAATGCCCGTTTAACGATATAGGCATCTGCACCAACCATTATTCCACGCTTTCTGTCTGATTCCTTATCTAACGATGTTACAATAACAATTGGCACGCTGCGGTACCGTGGATCAGCTCTCAACTGCTCTGTCAATCCAAAACCGCTTAAACGGGGCATCTCAACATCAGTAACTACAAGATCATATAATTTCTCTTTGGTCATATCTAAGGCATATTGTCCATCATCTGCTGTCTCTACTGTGTAACCATACGCTTCAAGAATGCTCTTCTCTATCTCGCGGGTGTTGATTGAGTCATCAACAACCAATATGCAAGATTCTGATATTTTTGCTGCCAAATCAGCGGAATCTTGTTTATATGAGGCTGATCTGTCAAGCATAGATTTATAATCAGAGTGTCGGCTTGAAAGACGAACAAGTTCAGGCACACTAAGGACATTTATAATAGAACCACCCGTTCCAATAGTGCCTCCTGTAACTATCTCAAGATTTACAATGTGTGCTGGCAGAGGCTTGACCACCATCTCTTCACGTCCAATTATATTGTCAACTATAACTCCAAGTTTGTTTGCTCCATCTTTAACAATAACGATTGAGACAGAAGTTTTAACCTGCTTTACCTTGCTGGTTTGAGTCTGTTGTTTAAGTTTCAAAATTTTGGACAAATACTCCACAGGGATAAGCTCTTCACGCAATCTTATTGCATTTTTACCAACTATTTCAATAATTTCATCAAACGAGACAGAGCAGAGTTCAGCAATAGAGGTTGCAGGAAGTGCAAAAGTCTGATTATCAGCAGATACCATGCACAGAGGAAAAACCGCAAGATTAAGCGGCAGACTCAGCATAAAAGATGTTCCCTGCCCTTGTTCGGTATCCATAACAATAGTGCCTTTAAGCTCATCAACGATATTTTTACGCACAACATCCATGCCGACTCCCCGTCCAGAGAGATCAGTGATAATAGGGCTTGTGCTAAAACCCGGCAGAAAGATAAGATTTAAAATTTCAGTACGAGACATAGTTTCAAAGGCTTCTGGTGAAAATAGACGCTTTGCCAATGCTTTTGCCCGTATCTTTTCAGAATCAATGCCCTTACCGTCATCTTTTAAGGCAATAGTTACCCCTCCGCTGTCGTAAAAGGCTGACAAACATATAGTGCCTTTGGACGGTTTTCCTGCTGCTGCCCGCTCTTCTGGAGTCTCTATTCCGTGGTCAATAGAGTTTCGGAGCATGTGCAGCAGAGAGTCTCCAATCTGTTCAGCAATCTTTCGATCAAGCTCAGTCTCTCCGCCTGTAACAACAAACTGAACCTCTTTTCCAGCCTCTTTTGCAAGATCACGCACCGCTCTTCGCAACGGTTCAAACACAGTAGATAGAGGCATCATAGAAAGTTTTAAAGTTGTATCTTGAAGTTCTCCTATAAGATGGGAGTACATAAGAAGGGAATCAGAGATGTTTTTCACTAAATTTTGAAGAGAAATCTGAGCTGCCATACCCTCTTCAACTTTTTGTCTTATAGTTTCTATATTAAAATCATTGTTATCAACCAGAGATGCTAAAGAGCTGATCGACTGCCGGACAGATCTGCTGTTGTCCTGCAACATTTTGGTATCTTGTTTAAAGCGGTTGTGATCAGATATTATTTCTCCCATCAAATGGATAAGATCGTCCAACTTGGTTGTATTGATGTGAAGATATTGGGCTTTACCCTTTTTTGCCTCAACCGCTATAGTTTCAGGAGTGTTTTCTACAGATTCAGAAGTGCTTTTTAAAGATTTAGAAGTGGTTTCTATAGATTCAGAAGTGGTTTCTACATTTTCAAGAGGTTGTTCAGCAACGAGGTTTTCTACTGTTTGTGCATTATCAGAAGAGCTGTCAGACGATGCTGCTTTTTTTAATGCGGTGCAAAGTTCAGCAGGTGCAGGAGGTACTCCGTCTGGTGATGTTACACTCTCTGTCATTGATAAAAGAGCATCTACGCCCTTAAACAATAGATGAAAAAATTGGGAGTTAAGATTGATTTTACCGCTTCTTACACTATCGAGAAGCTCCTCCATTGCGTGTGCAAGCTCTCCTATGCTGCTAAGTTTCATCATTTTAGCAGAGCCTTTTATAGTGTGGGCAGAACGAAACAGGGAGTTTATCGTTTCAGAATCAAATCCAGCGTGGGAAATATTTTCAGATTCAGTGCCGGCAGCAGAAGAGAGAGTACTCTCCAAATGGAGCAGACCATCGCTGAGTTTTGCACAGTGATCTTGTGCCTCTTCTTTAAATCTTAATAAAAACTTTGAGCGATCAATTGCCATATATTTTTTATCCAGTTATCCAGCATTTTGCAAAATATTGAGTTTATGGCGGCAGAGAGTATAAAACTGCTGTGAGTTAAAACTAAGCGGGAAACATGGTTGAACCTCTTGTTTTGGCGATAAGATATTTTTTCCCAACAGCTCTAAAGCACAATTATATTCAATTGCAGCTCTTCTTTTGTCTTCCAGCATATTTAAAGTTTCAGCAAGATAATAATGGACAATCCAGCAGTCGGAATTTATATAAAGAGCCTCTCTTAGACGTTTTAAAGCCTCCTCATATCGTCCAGTCTGATGGGCAATAATTCCAAGCATAATATATGCAGAAAGGGAAAACTCGTCTATTGCAAGAGCCGCATGGCAGTATATTTCAGCCTCTGAAACTTGACCTATATCAATAAGAATATTTGCTAAAAGAAGATAGGCATTCAGCAGATTTTTATTTAATGGGCTTGAATTAACAGCATTTAATCGGCTTGAACTAACAGCAGTTGAATCAAGTGAAATTGGATTCTCTTTTACTATTTTTTTTAATATTACGATTGCCTGTTCTGGTTGATTTGCACGAAAATGTTCAAGTGCTGTATCAAAAGAGATATCAGAGTCTAATTTTCTACTATTATTTTTAAATTGGGCATTTGATTTATCGTTTGATTTATCTGATTTATCATATAGTTGTGGATTGAATGATCGTGGATTGAATGATTGTGGATTCAAATCAGCAGAATGATCTAATAACTGCCTGATTGAAGTTTTTAATCTGCTCTTCTGTTTAGGAGGTTTTGAAATCTGCTTTACACTGCATCTCTCTTCAGGCGAACTCTTTTTATACACAAAAAGATCGTCTATCTCTATCAGAGAGAGGATTCCGATATTATGGTGAATTGTTTCGGTTGAGCTGACTATCAGATAGCCGCCTTTGTTGAGACTATCTGCCAAACGGTTGAAGATAGAGACCTGTACTCTGTTATGAAAGTAGATTGAGACGTTTCTATAAAGAATAATATCAGGATCGCACATTGAAGATGGATAGGCATCTGCATTCAGATTGGCAGCCTGAAAATAGAGCTGTTTTTTGATAGACTCACTAATTTGGAACAGCCCTCCTGATTCAAGCGGAACAAAGTAATGATCTAAAAAATATTTATCCATACCTCTAAATGAGTATTTGCCGTAAACTCCTTTTACTGCTGATGAGAGAGCATTGCGGTCAATATCTACTCCAACTATCTGAAACATATTTTGACTTTCTGCACCATATTTTTGATCTAAAAGCATGGCTATTGAGTAAGGTTCTTCGCCTGTAGAGCAGCCGGCACTTACAATCTTGATTTTGCCTTGTTTCCCTTTTTTCATAATATCTGGTATTAATTTATCAGTTATAAGCCTCAACTGTTCAGGCTCACGAAAAAAATAGGTCTCATTGACAGTTAAAAGCTCAACAAGCATATCCATCTGTGCATGATCTTTTACGAGCAGATTGTAGTAATCAGAAGAAGATGCAATTTTACGTTCAGCCATACGCCGAATAACTGCATTGTAAAGTGTCTGCTCCCTGTCAGTTGAAAAGTTAAAGCCGCAGGTAGAACTTAGCAGCAGCTTAAATGGTTCAAGTTCTATCTGCTTTAAGAGAGCGGGCTTTGATTGTGAAAAATAAGGTTGCTGCTGTACGTTTAAACTCATTGGGCAGCTCTCCTTCCATAATTGAAAAGAAAAAGCAGATAGTCAGAGATCATAGATAATTCAAGTACCTTTTTAACAGCACCTTGACTCACAGCAAGACCATTCATGCCGAACACTACAGAACTTTTCTCATCTTGTGCAAGGGTTAGCCCTCCAACAGACTGTATTGCCTTCATTCCTAAGACACCATCATGACCCATACCGCTTAATATAACCCCTACAGCGTACCGTCCAAACGACTCGGCTACAGAGTGGAGCAGATAGTCGCAAGATGGGTGATACAACTGCTCTTCTCTCTTTTGTGATAAAACCACCTCTCCTTGACGTGTAACTTTCATTGAATATTCAGATGGATTTAGATAAACAGAGCCGGAAGTTATGATTTCCCGGTTTTTTGGGGTAGTTACTGACAGCGTTGTACATGTGTTAAGCCACTCTGCCATACCTTGTGTAAAACCTGCTGCAACATGCTGGGCAACCACAATAGGAACTGGAAAGTCAGCAGGCAGCTTTGACAAGATCACACTTAAAGCATAAGGTCCGCCTGTTGATGCAGCAATTGCAACAATGCCTCGTTTATAAATAGAATTTAATTCCTGTGCAGAGGATAGTATCTCTCTTTGTTTGGATATATTTTTATCAGATACCAAATGATCTGTACCAACTTTTGGCAGATTAACAGCTTCTCTTCTGCCGATTCCCATCTTGTGTGTTGCGACATCAACGCCTGCAAGCATTTTAACCTTTCTTATCAAACGGGCACCATTTTCAGGATTAATAGTTGATTTTTCAATTACATCTAATGCCCCGTTTGACACAGCCTCAAAGGCAGTACGCACTCCTGAAACAGATGTTATAACCAAAATCGGAACAGGACGCTTTTCCATTATCCTTGAAATTGACTCAAGCCCGCTTAAAACAGGCATCTCAATATCCATAGTAATAATATCAGGCTTTAGTCCAACAGCCTTAGATACTGCCTCAATGCCGTCTGCTGCTTCGCCGGCTACCACGATTTCAGGATCAGATTCAATAATATCTTTTATCATCTCCCGAACTAAGAGGCTGTCATCAACAACAAGCACTCTTATCTGGCGGGCGGGTTTAATCAGCATCACGACCCTCCTTCTGCTTTGGACTGTTGTTTGAATCTGTTTTAAATTTTTCAACTAAAGATTTAAGCTTTTTGGCAAGCTCTGCAAGCTCACCTGCCACAAGATTTGACTGACGGGCAGAAGATGTTGATTGACGGACTCCTTGATCAATTTCTCTTATTGCAATAAGCACCTGACTGCTGGCTATCTGCTGCTGCTGTGTGGAAAGAGATATTTGACGTGCAGAATCTGCTGCCTGCTCAACACCGTCAACCATGTTCATAAGCATATCAACTGTATGGATAGAAGACTCCTGCCCCTCTTGCATCATAACAGAAGTCTTTTCTGAAGACATTACAAGCCGGTTTACTGCATCGAGTATCTCGGTGATTTTACCCTCAATCTCAGCAGTTGATTCAACAACACTGTCTGCAAGGCGGCGTATCTCAACCGCAACTACGCCGAAACGTTTACCAACTTCGCCTGCACTTGCAGCTTCAAGAGCTGCATTAAATGCAATTAATTTTGTCTGGTTGGCAATATTATTTATTATCTCCATTACCTTGTTAATCTCTTTTGATTTACGTCCTAAAGAGACAATTTCTGCCAAATTTGCCTGAGTATCACGATTTATCTGTTCGATTTTAGCAGTAAGATGCTCGACCTCAGAGGCACCTTGGCGGGTTTCGATTAATGTTTTGTCAGTATGTTCCACAACCCCTTGGCTATGCTGGGCAATCTGGGCAGCAGAAGAGGATAGCTCCTCCATAGTTGATGTTATCTCGTTCACAGAGCTTGCCAGCTCAACCGCAAATGTTGATTGATGCTGCATGTTTGCAGATATATCAGCCGCATGAATGTGCAGATCGTTAGTGACGGCTGAAACCATAAGCACATTATAACGAAGTTTTTGGATAAGATCATTAAACCATGATGCAAGTTCTCCAACTTCATCTTCAGAAACTACTGGTACACACAATGTAAGATCGTTTTTAAAGCCTTTCATGGATCGCGTTATAAACTCAAGAGGACCTGTTATGTAGTGCGTCACAAAGACTCGTGTTCCAAGCATCAGAAGAAATGCAACAGCCACTGCCATTAACAATTGAATCGCTATGGTGCTCCAAATAGTCTGTTTAATACGCTCCTGTTCAAGTTTTACAGCATCGTCTATGTCATCAACATATAGACCTGATGCAACTATCCAGTTATATCGGGGAATATCTTTTGCATATGATATTTTAGGTCTCATCTCCTTCTGCCCGGGCATTTTCCATAAATAGTTAAGATAACCGTCACCATTTTCAAGACAGAGTTTGGTAATCTCTCTGATTATATAAATACCATTCACATCTTTAAGATCAGTTTGATCTTTACCGTCCAATGCAGGATCAGGGTGAACCACCATAACATTATAGTGGTCATGCACCCATAAATAGCCATGCTCTCCATACTGCATTGCTCTAACTGCCTCCTTAGGAATGAAAATTTAATAACCACCTAAAGTTGATGTGTGTAAAGGGATGGCT
>CAZIJN010000047.1:0-24088 GCA_964539635.1 uncultured Desulfobacterales bacterium
AGCCATCCCTTTACACACATCAACTTTAGGTGGTTATTAAATTTTCATTCCTAATGAGAGGTATAAGCAGAATAAGAATCCCGCCTGCAATAAGTTTAAAGCGTAAAGATTGGTATGCTCTTTTTTTGTTAGGCTCTTTTTCCATAAATTTTTCTCCTTTTTGATAATTTGATAGATTCATAAATCTCTTGTAATTTGCTTTGTTAATATAATTGACAATAACGGACATGGCTGATAACTCTATTCGTTACTTGGCTTGTAGTTCTAAATACTTCTAATAATAATTTTAGTAATTACTATTTTTTAATGAATATTGCTAACAATAATTTAACAAGATATTTTCATATTTCGACAATGGAGAGTAAAATATTGAGTAAATTAAATGATAGAAAAGGATATCTTTCTGTAAAAGCCCCGCTTCCAGCTCTTGATGATGCCGAAGATGACCGTATTCCAGCACTCTTTTCAAAAGTTATTGACGCTCATGTGCATATTTTTCCTGATCCCCTTTTTAGTGCTGTATGGAAATGGTTTGATCGTTATGGGTGGCATATAAGATATCAGCTTACTACTACAGAAATTCTAACTTTTCTTCTTACAAGAGGTCTTGATCATATTGTTCTATTTCAGTATGCCCATAAGCCCGGAATGGCTTTATATCTAAATGACTATATGGTTGAAAAGATCGAGGAGTTTGATAAAATTGAGCAGTTTAAAGGAAGAATAACCGGCATGGCAACAGTTTTTCCGGGAGAGGACAATGCTGTTGATATTCTTGAAACCTCTTTTCAAAAAGGGCTTAAAGGGGTAAAACTCCATGCACATGTGCAATGTTTTGATATATTATCTAAAGAGATGGAAGATATCTACAAACTATGCACAAAACACGCTCTACCGTTGGTAATTCATGCAGGAAGAGAGCCGGGAAGCCCTGCATACTCATGCGATCCATATCAGTTGTGCGGTGCGTATAAAATAGAGGAGGTCATTCGCAGTTATCCAATGTTAAAATTGTGCGTTCCTCATCTTGGTATGGACGAGTTTGACGAATATAAAAGCATGATTGAACGATACGATAATCTCTGGCTTGATACTGCAATGGCATTGACTGATTATCTGCCTATGGATAATATTCCAAATCTTGAGCTTATGCGAAGTGACAGAATCATGTATGGTTCTGATTTTCCCAACATACCCTATGCTTGGGATAGAGAACTCAAAGCACTTGCAGCGTTAAATCTATCTGATGAAAAGATAAAAGATATATGCTCTAAGAGTGCTGAAAATTTCTTCTCAATTAAGTAAAATTTTGAAGTGTTGCCGTCTGTTTTTTTTATGTTTTTTACAGCTATTTTAAATAATTAACTTTTTTAATGAAAGGATTACTTGAAAATGGAATATCAGAATGTTCTCGTTAATGTAGCTGCCCCTCATGTTGCCTCAATCAGCCTTAACCGACCCAATTTTTTAAACACATTCAGCACAGCTATGGCTCAAGATTTGTATGATGCACTGATGGCTTTAGAAAATGACCCGCAAATCCGAGTGATAATTTTAAAAGGGGAGGGTAAGGCGTTTTGTGCAGGAATTGACGTAAATGAGCTTGAGGGCAAATCTACAATTGAATATCGCCGATGGATTGAACAGATGGAGAGACCTTTAGTTGCTATCTCAAAGATGAAAAAACCTGTAATTGCACAGGTTCAAGGAGTTGCAGCAGCCAATGGAATGGGGCTTGTTGCCTCTTCTGATCTTGCGATTGCTGCTGATAATGTAAAAATGGGTCTGACTGCGATCAATGTAGGCTTGAACTGCGTGGGACCTGTTATTCCAGTTGCAAAATCTATTGGACGCAAACGGGCAATGGACCTTTTGCTGTCAGGTCGTCTTGTAAAGGCTGAAGAAGCTCTTCAAATGGGTTTGATAAACAAGATTGTGCCTAAAGATTCGCTTGAAGAGGAGACACTTAAATGGGCATCAGAATTTGCAGCAAAAAGCCCGATAGCTGTTCAGATCGCAAAGAGTGCTTTTTATACTGCTGAAGATTTAGAATATACAAAGCAGTTTGATTACATGAACGAAGCATTTGCAAGACTCTGCTCTGCAGACGATGCAAAAGAGGGTGTAAAAGCCTTTCTTGAAAAGAGAAATCCTATCTGGAAAGAGAGATAAGATGGATAAAACAGAACCCGTTATTACAGCATCAAATCTTACCCGGAAATTTGGACGTGTGATTGCAGTTGATAATTTAAGTTTTCAGGTAAATGCAGGTGAAATATTTGGGCTTGTAGGTCCTGATGGAGCAGGTAAAACAACCACTTTGCGAATGTTGTCAACCATTATGGAAGCAACATCAGGAGGTGCACTAATTGCGGGTTATGATGTAAACAGCCAGTCAGATCAGGTAAAAGATCATCTTGCCTACATGAGCCAGAAATTTGGTCTTTACCCTGATCTGACTGTAATGGAAAATATTAACTTTTACGCTGATCTTTATGGTGTTTCCCCAAAAGAGAGAGCATCAAAAATTGATGAGCTGCTCAATTTCAGCCAGATGCTGCCATTTAAAAAACGGAAAGCAGGCGATCTATCTGGTGGAATGAAACAGAAACTCCAGCTTGCGTGCGCATTAATACACACACCCCGCGTGCTTTTGCTTGATGAACCTACCAACGGAGTTGATCCGGTAAGCAGAAGAGATTTCTGGAAAATACTCTACCGGCTTTTAAAAGAGAATGTCTCTATACTTGTTACTACAGCCTATCTTGATGAAGCTGAACGCTGCGATCGTATTGGTTTGCTCGATCATGGTAAAATGGCTGCTGTTGGAACAATGGCTCAAATAAGGCAGTTGATGAGAGGCAAGATTCTATCTATCAGAAGTTTAAGGGCAAAAGAGATCAACCGCCTTTTGCAGACATATAAAAAATTTGATACTGTCAATCTGTTTGGAGATAGAGTCCATATTGTGTGTGATAATATTGAGCTGACTCAAAAAGATTGCCAGCATATTTTAAATGGTGCATCTATTGAATATCAAGAGATGCAGGAGGTGGTTCCAACTCTTGAAGATGTGTTTGTAAGTATTTTGGGCAGCAAAAAAGAGGAGAGTCCATCTGATATTACTAATTTGATATCTCCTCTATCTAATACAGATAAGCCTGCCGCAGCTTTTCAAAAAGGAGATTTGGCAGTAACTGTTAAAAATTTAACCCGCCGTTTTGGAAATTTTGTAGCAGTCAACAGCATAAGTTTTGAAGTTCCAAAAGGTGAGATATTTGGATTTTTAGGACCAAATGGTGCCGGCAAAAGCACAACAATCCGTATGTTGTGCGGTCTTCTTGCACCTTCTGACGGAGAGGGGAGCGTATCTGGATTTGATGTAAAAAAAGAGGCGGAAAAGATAAAGCAGAATATCGGATATATGAGCCAGAAATTCTCTCTTTACGAAGACCTTACAGTTGAGGAGAATATCAATTTTTACGGGGGCATATATGGACTTGAAGGCAGAAGGCTTGAGTTAAAAAAAGATTGGGCAGTTGAGATGGCAGGATTAAAAGATCACCGTAAAAGCCTTACCCGGATATTGAGCGGAGGCTGGAAACAGAGGCTTGCTCTTGCGTGTGCAATCTTGCACGAACCTCCGATTATTTTTTTAGATGAACCGACAAGCGGAGTTGATCCTATCAGCAGAAGGGGATTTTGGGATCTGATTTATCAGATGGCTGAGTCGGGCATAACAATCTTTGTTACCACCCACTACATGGACGAGGCTGAATACTGCGATAGAATAGCATTAATCTATCGAGGAGATATGATTGCAATCGGAACTCCAATGGAGTTAAAAACAAAACTTATGCAGAACAACCCTCAACAAGAGAGATTACCAAATATGGAAGAGGTATTTGTTGCACTTATTGAAGAGGTTGATCAAAAAACAACCGCATAATTAACCTTTTTTACTAAAAAGAAAATAGAAAATATTATGAGAATAGTTACAAGACCCGATTTTGACGGCATTGTGTGTGCCGTAATTATTTTGGAATCACTTGAGCAAGAGCTGCCTATTATCTGGGTAGAGCCGGGACAGATTCAAAATGGCAGCGTAGAGATTAAAAGCGGAGATATTATGGCAAATCTGCCGTTTGATCAAAGATGCTCTGTCTGGTTTGATCACCATGTATCCAACAGTTTAGAGCGGCAGATTGAGGGTTCGTTCAAAATAGCCCCTTCTGCAGCAGGTGTTGTATATCAATATTACAAAGAAAAGGGGCTGCTCTCCCGCAATTTTGACGAACTTATCAACGAGACAGACATCATTGATGCTGCGATGCTGTCAATGGATCAGGTGCTTTATCCTGAAAAATACCCTTTTATTCTGCTCTCTATGACAGTTAGAAATAGAGATGACTCTGATCGCCTGTATTGGGATAGATTGGTCTGGCTGCTGCGTAATAAATCTATTAGTGAAATTATGGACGACAGAGATGTAAAAGTAAGATGCGGTCATGTGATCGAGGAAAACAGGCTGTATGCAGATATTTTAAGGAGATATACCAAGATTTATGGTGATATATCTGTTACTGATTTTAGAACTTTGGAGCGTGCCCCTTCAGGAAACCGTTTTTTAACATACTCTATTTTTCCAGAGAGCGTTGCAAGCCTTAAGATAAGATATGACGATCATGATAAGAGTAGTGTTCTTGTAAGTATTGGAAAAAGCATTTTTAAAGATGGATTCAATATAAATATCGGTAAAATGCTTGCTGAGTATGGAGGGGGCGGACATGCAGGAGCAGGAGGGTGCAGCATGAAAGCATCAGAAGCTCAAAAAAATATAAATGAGATAATTGATATTATGGTTAATCATACAAGTTATGCTGCTTAAGATCATAGTTTTACCTAAACTGTAGAGACGCGCGGCTGTGCGTCTCTACTCTCTTTTTTCGTTATCTTCTCTTGATGGCGTTTTATAAACTTGCAGGCTCTCTTTTTCTTCTACTCTGTTTTTTGATTAAGAGTGCTCTTCAAGCATAGCTTTATCTGGTGATGCTTCAACCTTTGAAAGAATCTCAAGGCTCTTCTCTTCTGGAAGCCATGTAATATTACCTGTTCCTATATCATACATAGCACCTACAACCTTCACATAACCCTTTGATACAAAATCTCTTGTTACCGGACTTTCCATAAAAAGCTCTTCCATTGCTGTCCATATATTTTCCTCAATCGCGGCTGGAATTATTGCCTCTCCTTTGATATCAGGATTGAGTGTCATAGCTTTTTTAACAGCAGGTTCAATGTTATCAATAAGTTTTGGAATGTTTCTTTCAAGCGAATGTCCTCCGTGCCCAAGCAGAGATTGAGTTACAGCAGTAACTGCACCGCACTGTGTATGACCAAGTATAACAGCCACTGGTGTGTGGACATGGGCAAGTCCATACTCAATCGAGCCTATCTCATCGCCGTCGCACACATTTCCAGCTACACGTATAGTAAAAATATCCATAATTCCTGCATCAAATATCGACTCTACTGGAACTCTTGAGTCTGAGCAGCTTAAAACCGTTGCATAGGCGTGGGCTTGCTGGCTCTCTGTAGCTGCCAACAGCCGTCTTTTTAGATCAAGGTTAGGATAAATCGGCTCTCCTTTTGCAAATCTGACGTTTCCCTCTTTAAGTTTTGCAATAGCCTCATCTGGAGACATCTTTGCTGCAAGAGGATTTTTTTCTTCATGCGTAACTGGTTGTTCTTTAACTGCCTCTTTAGAAGATTCGGCTGGTTCTTCAGAAGCTGGTTTATCTTTTGAGGTTATTTTATCAAGAGCCTCATTAAGAAGTTGAAGTTTTACTGTCTGCTCGTCAGGTTCAACTGCCTCTTTGTGTGCAGTTGGGTCATCTGCTTCAGCGTCATGGTTTACAGCGTGATCTCCGCTTCCATTAAGCATAACAATGAGAACTACCATCAAAACAAGATAACAGATTGTAATAAGTTTGTTTGATTTCTGGTTCACTGATTTTTCTCCTCTTTTTCTCTTGTTAATAAATTAAGACTGCCCCTTCTGTTTAGCACTGCATTTTTTGTGAAGCCTTTTAATGATTTTAAACGTTTTTTGTTTTGCTTTGTTGATATTGAAACTTACATATCTATTTTTTTCCTTAATTGACGAGTATCTCCAACCCTTATGGTCAAATTTACAGAGTCAAAATATTCAATAAGAGGAATAACATATTTTCTGGATATTCCAGTCATATCCTTAAACTGTGGAGTTGTAATTTCTCCTGAACTTTTTAAAAAATCAATCAGTTTTTTCTCTAAATCAACGATTGCCTTAAAATCAAAATAGAGATCATCTTTTGTTTTTATAATGCTCTTTTGATCAATAAGCATCTGTAGAACATCTCTTGCTGTTTTCTGCTCCACATCAAGCTCGCTGCATATATCTCTGAAAAATGGGGGGGTAAGTCCATTTGATTGATATATTTTAAATATCTTCTCCTTTATAGCCTGAAGATCAACTTTAAGTGCAACCTTGTGTGTGGATAGCCTTATGCTGTTTGCCTCCTGAACAACGCTTTCATCTTTTACAAGCCTTGCCACCACAATAGGAAAGAGCTTTGAATCTTTATCTCTAAATGCTCTAAACTTAGATTTAAGCTCCTGTTTTGACATACTCTCTTTTAATGGATTCTCTTTATGGTACTGCTGAAGTTTTACAACAATATCCTTAGAGAGCTTGTCAACAATATCTCCATGCACAAAAGTCCGCTTATCTTTATCAGTTTGTATAATTTTACGAGATGCAAGCATCTTTTGAAGAATAGAGTCAAGTTTTTTATCAGCAATACTTGTCATTATTCTTAGATCGTCAAAAGAGACACCTGACGCTCCTGCTTGATTTATAAAAAACGATATGCTCTTTTCAGGATTATTTTCAACAAGAGCGTTGAGTCCTTCAATGATCTCCTGATTAAACAGCCTATGTTTTTTAGGTACAGGATTGAGAATATCGCCACCTCCAATTGTCTTTACAGGAGAGTAGCTTCTAATGACAAATCTGTCTCCTTTCATGCAGCACACAGGATTTTCAAGTCTTATCTGAACTGGAGCTGTATCTCCGGGCATAAGCTCTTCTCTATCTAAAAGGATCATGTTGCCCATAATTTCGCTGGTTCCTGAGTGGAAACGTACTCTTGTGCGGGGTTTTGCAGATTTGGCATTACTTGCAAGATAGTGGAGATTTGCATCAACCATGTAGCTTGGTCTTAAGGCATCTGGTGTGGATAGAATATCTCCTCGATTGACCAGCTCCTTATCTAAACCCTGAAAATTAATAGCAGTTCTGGTTCCTGCAGATACAGATTCCACACTCTGTCCATGAACCTGAATTCCCCGCACTTTTGATGTGATAAGAGATGGAAATACCATGATAGTCTCACCAACTTCAACCTTACCAGATGCCAATGTGCCTGTGATTACAGTGCCAAAACCTTTCATAGAAAAAACTCTGTCAACTGGCAGCCTAAATATTGGAGAAAATGGGCGTTCTGGTATTTTATCGCATATCTTATCAAGAGTTGTTCTGAAAAGATCAAGCCCCTCACCTGTAATAGAAGATAGAGGAACAATTGGAGCATCTTCAAGAAATGTTCCTTTGGTGAAACTTCTAATATCTTCTACTGCAAGCTCCATAAGCTCTTGATCAACCAAATCGATTTTTGTCATGGCTATGAACCCATATTTTATGCCCATAAGAGAGCATATCTCCATGTGTTCACGAGTCTGAGGCATCACCCCTTCATCAGCAGCGATTGTCATTGCAACAAGATCAATGCCGCTTGCACCTGCAACCATATTTTTAACAAACTTCTCATGACCTGGAACATCAACAATACCCGCTACACTTCCATCAGATAGTGTAATCGAGGCAAATCCAAGCTCTATGGTTATTCCACGCTCTTTTTCCTCTTTAAGTCTATCTGTTTCTATACCGGTTAAAGCTCTGATAAGGCTTGTTTTTCCGTGATCAATGTGTCCGGCAGTTCCAAGAATAATCTGTTTCAAGATGCTTTAACTCCTCAGCTTTTATCTTTCTTGTTTTTGTTTCTCATAATCTGCATCAGATATGCTGCAATTACAAGAAGTAAACCCATACCAATACCATGTATGATTGACCACTCTGGACGAAAAATTCTTGTCAGCAATACTCCAAACATCATTCCAAGAATCAATCTTGCAATAAATATATAAAAATCATTCATTATGTGATTAGTCCTATATCCTTAAGTTTTGTATCTATTATTATATTTAATTAAAAATAATAAACAAACTTACTTAACTGGTCAATATGAATTTTTAGATGGCTCTAATCAGCAAAACAACTTGACTAAAACGACACATTTTTATCTGAATTTGTTTTAATTTAGCTCTTATTTAAAGAAAATCATTGCAATGAAAATTAAAATTTGATATACGACCAAAGTTATTTTGATTGCGGTGGGTGTAGCTCAGTTGGTAGAGCACCAGGTTGTGGCCCTGGTGGCCGCGGGTTCAAGTCCCGTCACTCACCCCACAATAATGCGCCCGTAGCTCAGTTGGATAGAGCGTCGGACTTCGAATCCGCAGGTCGGGAGTTCGAATCTCTCCGGGCGTGCCAATTAACACCTATCTTTATTTTAAAAGTCTAACTCATTAATCAAGCCGGAGTGGTGGAACTGGTAGACGCAGAGGACTCAAAATCCTCCGCTCGCAAGAGTGTGCGAGTTCAAGTCTCGCCTCCGGCACCATCTCTAATCTGCAAAACTTTCATTCAGCCACACAATCGCAGCGTTTCTCTCTTGTAAATTCTTTGCTGTTGTTAATATTGTAAATTTTGTGATTGCTCCGTCATTAGAATACCATCCATCAATTTCATTAATACTGTTTGAAACAGCTCTTCGGAAAATATTTTTCTTTTCAAGAGCACGATTGTAATAATGAGTATAAATCTGATTGATAAAAGGCGAGTTTATAATCTTTTTAAGATAGTTTTCTAACCCCTTGTGTTTCCCGCTGTTTTTATCCTCATATACTATTTTGCGATCTTCTACAGCTATGTTTGATAGAGCAGGCAGAAGCTCTTTTCTACTCTTAAATCTGCTTCTAAAAGTTTCGTGAAACAATAAGCCTGTCGGAGTAAGTTCGTAAAAATATTTCCCATCATCTTCAATATAATCCACAAGAGCATCAAACCGCTCGTCCGGCATCTTCCATTTTGTGCCAAGCTCCATAATATTATCCAATTGGCAAAAAATTTCATAATATTGAAGCCAGAACTCAAAATCAAATGAAAGAGGCTGGGGCGGCAGAGTTATAACCTCGCTGAATCCCTCAAACATGTAACAGACTGGAATCCCGAGAGCCTGCCCAATCATGCCGGCAAATGATATTTGAGCTTTATATCCGCCTGTTGCATTTATCAAAATTCTCTCTGCCCCATAATTTCTAACAATTGAAACAATAATACGGACAAGATTTTTAAGCCCCTCATTTTTAAAACGCTTTGCATTGTCAGAATTAAGTCCCGTTACTTTATGAACTTTAATGTTTTGAAACCTGCTATTTTTATTAAACGGTTCGCTGTAATAATTTAAAAGTGTATTTCCGACTGTTTCGCCATCTTGAGTGTCAGACACAAGAATAAAATGGTAAAAACGCTCTTTTAACAACACTTGAGACAAGATAAAGGCAACTGAGTTAATCTCTGCCCCGCAAACTCTGTCTGTATCGTCAATATTGCATAACCCTTGAGCCATGCTTCGACTCTCATTAGATACAAAATACTTTTTTATATGATTATATTTGTCGTTAGAACTGTTTAGAATATTGTTTTTAATAGTAAAAAGCAGGCTTGTTCCAGCAGTGCTTATAAGAATATCTCGCATATTTGCATGACTCCTTTAACATTGTTTTAATTACTACAATTTTTTTCAATTTTTATATCGTCTAAACCGCACATGCCTAAAGATATGGCTCAGGCGAATCTCTCCATCTCTGCCTTTAGTCTCCACAGCATTCCTCTCTGTTGTGGAATATATAGGCACAAGACCAAGTTGAAACGCTAAATTGACAAGATAATAGACTGCCCCAAAATCGCCTTGAATCAGCACGAAATCGCCATGTTTGCTATTTTGTGAAAGCCATTCAGAGATGGGTAAAAGATACGCTTTTATGCTATCAATCTCTGCTGGAATCTGCTGCCAAATAGCTTTTAATTGGGTCGGTAAATCTACAAATTTTGAGACACCAAGACTATTTTCAGCATCAATCGCCTGCTCTTGAGTTATTTCGTGGTTGAATATTAAAAAAAGTGTTGTTGGCATAAATTTTTTATTCTATCCCCAATTTAAGAATCACGGATTAACCTGATTGCAGTGAAAAAATCAGTTATGAACATTTTGTTAATATGGTCATAACTGACTAATAATGTTTTTATTCGTAGTGAGTCAACATTCTTAGAATTTTTACAGCAGTTCCTGATGGCATTGATCAAGGTTCTGTTTAAGACCATCTCTTATTGATTCTCTCATACCAGCCACAGATAAAAGGTAGATGTCGTCATATCAATATCCTCCATGTAATAACCGTAAGCTATATGGTACGCAAACTCAACTGCTTTCAGTCTCAATCCCCTCTAATCGGGGCGGTGTTTCTGACAATTTAAACAGCTATTACCCCTTCTCCGTATTGGATAATAGATGTATCTACTGTAAGTAAAGACATTCCTTCGATACGAGCCTGAGCAATCAAGATACGATCAAAAGGGTCTTTATGAATCAAAGGCAGTGTATCTACCATCAACCTCATGATTTTTTCCCCTCAAACATCGATATAAGCTGTTCCGATTCGATAGTATCAAAGTCATCTGGCACTGAAATCTCTCCAGTCATAAAACCAAGCCTTTTTAAATTATTCACCCTACAACTCTTCAAGTTTGCTGAAAATATCATTGTATGATTTTTTAAACTTATCCTTAATAACTTGAAAACTTTTAGCTTTGTTATCTATCTCTGTTATAAAACCACCATGATTTACATCATTTCTGATACTACGTAATGATTCAAGGTCTCTTGCAAATTCTATCAGAATAGGATTATTCATCAAATTTTTTACCCTATCTGCAGATTCAGAAGAATCATATCTCTGTTCTTTGAACACGGCTTTTTTATCAGCTATCAGTTTAACGGCATCCGATGCAGCATCTCTATTATCTTTTACGCCCCAATCTAAATTCTCTTTGGCAAGAATAAGAGTTACAACATTTTCCTGAAGCATTGTAATTGCCTGCTGGTAAAGCCCATGCTCAACGCACCATTCAACAGCTTTAAATCCGCTTTTTACGTCATCTTTTACAAAACCCTCGATTTTCTTTTCAATAACTTTCATAAGAGGTGCAAGAGGTTTTATGAAAATATCGCTGTTTTCAATGTTTTTGATATTTTCTTTCAGGAGTCCGTAATCATAACCATTTATAAGCTCTGCACCTCTGTTGAGCATAATATTCTGGCTTATGATATTTATGCCTCTTACGATACTGCCGATATCTTGAGCAGCGTTTTTCTCCTCTTTGCCGCAGCTTTTTTTCATTACCAATCCAATATCTGTATTTGCAAGTGATGCAAGCTCTGAGGCACTTCCATTTTTAACAAAACTGTGAGTTGCCTCTGTCCATTCAATCAATTTTTCAAAACTTGTAAGGTCAAATACAGGTGCAACCCTTTCATCTTCTGGTATATTTTTTTCAACTTCAGACGGGTGTCCAAGAATCTCAAATGCTCCATAATAGATTGCTTTAACAGAGATATTTTTCGTAAGCCGTGCATAACCTATAAGCACCATAAAAAGCATGGGAATAGAGCGTAAACTGTGGGTTATGTCAAATATTATCTCGTCATTATCTTTTAAAGAGTCATAAACTGTCTGAAAAATCTGCCAGATTTCCTCTTCGCTGTGTCCGACTGGAATATCGTATCTCTTAACAGACGGGTTAAGTTTCATATTCTCAAGGCGTTTTCCAAGCCCTGTATTAATAATCTGTCTCTTCTCCTCTGAACCTTTCTGTTTATGACCATTATCGTCCCAGTTGAGCTTTTTTGCCTCGTCAGTCGTAAAAATTCTTATCTCGTCTTCTCTATTCCAATCTGTGCAGAAACGGCTGACAATATCCTCTTGAACGTATTTAACAACACGCCCAGCCTCATTTTTAAAACTATACCTGCAATTTGTGTAATTGCCTGTGCCAAGAAACGATATAAATGCTTTTGCCATAGTTTATTTGTTCTCCTGAGCTGCATTAGATTCCGATAAATTTACTCATAATGTGCCCACATTCTTAAAATTTTTACAGAGCTGCCACATTACCAATTAAGCACATTTTTTATATCTGCGAGTAGAGACGCACAGCCGTGCATCTCTACAATTTAGGACTCTCTACAATTTTTTAATTATTTTGTTCAAACGATCACGCCGTGCCAACTTATCTCTTTTTGCATTTTTATCTAATTTATTGAACTGTATCTGTATGAGTAGTGCAAGCTCTTTTTCCTTCTCATTAAAAGTATCTTTTTTCTCAAGATATTTTAAATAGTAGGTTGTAGCTTTGTTCATATCCAGCTCTTTTTTCATCAGCAGAATATCTTTATCAATCCCCTCTGCATTTTCTAACGCCTTCTCAATTGCCTCTGCCTCTGCTGCTTCTTGTGCTGCTTGTTCTTGTCTCAAGGCTTCAGCTTCTTGCTTTTGTTTTTCAGCTTCAGTTTTTTTTTTATCTTCAGCTTCTTGAGCCTCTTTAGCCTTTCGCTCTCGCTCCTTTTGATCTAACTTTGCTTGCCTATTTTGTTCTTCTTCTCTTTTCCGCTCTTGAGTCCGCTTCTGAGCTTTTTGTTTAAAATACTCAGTGTGAAGAACATCACCATTTTTAAAGTTAAATCTTCCATAACCAACCGCAGTTTTAGCTCCTAAACCAAGCAGAGTCATTGCCGTTTTAAAAGCCTCAATCAATTGGTCTTTATACTTCTCAGCATCTTTGTTGATAAAAAAGCCTCTGAATTTATATGTCAAACCCTTTTCAACAACCAAAAATTTTATAGGAATAGGCAATTCAGTTTCAACTGGTCCATCTGTGGTTTTATTCTGGTAATAACTGCCATGATGGGGATTCATAATATCAACTTTAAGTGTCGGCACTGATTCAGAATAAGCGTCCATAAAGGCAAACCCACCTCTTTTGGCATCTTTAGCGTCTGTTCCTCCAAAAAGTTCTACAAGTCCTTTAACATCTTTTTCCTCAATAATTCCGTCTTTTTTAGAATCAGCTTTATCGTAACTAATTTTATCAGGATTCTTATTTGCAAAATTGACGCAATAGGCATATCTCACCGCCCCTTTTATTGAAGATGCAGGCAGATATGGGATTCCCATATTTCTATCAAACACCATTCCAACCTCTGTGGGTGAAGTCTCCCCAATTCCAGTTAAAAGAGGAGTTTCAGAAATTGCGGAAATTTCAAGCGTTTCTGATCCAAGTTCTGCATAAGATTCAAGGCAGAGTGTTTGACGTTCATGGAGTTTGGAGAGCATAGATAAGCTATTTCTTAGCATTTTTTCTGCATGAGCTTTCTGATTTTCAAGAAGAGACCATTCGTAGTCAATTCTGTCCTTGCCCTTTTGACCATTATTCCATGAGTGTTGAGCTTGTAATTTTAGTCCGTCTTTCTGATACCTGCAAAATTTTTGAAAATATAACCCGAAATTGCTAACTGTATTGAAATATTTTTTTAAATATTCAGGCTGTGGAAATAACTCATCTTTTGGACTATCTCTTTTTTCAAGCGGCATTATTCCCCCCTTTGAAAAGCCTTTGCGTATCTTTTCAGCCATTGGAGCATTTTTAAAGCCTCTTCTTGAAGAGTCAGATAATCTTGCTGTTCAATTTTAGAGAGTTCGGAAAAAAAACTTTGTGGATTTGCACCAATTCTACTATTTATTTGATTACTCCAGCCCGCAATTGCTTTAAATGTAAACAAATATTTGAATTTATCGCTTGAAGGTTTCTCATTATCATTAAATTTCCCATCACATTTTGAAAGAAGAAACGCCATAGTCTGACCCAATCCATTTTGCAAAATCATTGTAGGCGTTCCAACTATGAATGTTGCAAGGTCTTTATCAACACCGCCGTGATTTCCAGCTATCATTGGTTGAAGCTGTTGTAATGCAAAATCTGACCGTTCCTGTTCTTTGCTTCTCATTATATTTATCTCCTATCGCAATAGCGTTGTTTATTATATCCACTCAATTTCAAAAAGCCCGCAACCTAAAGTCTCATCACCGCCGATCTGAATATGAGAGCTTATAACTTTATCTTTCATATATTCTATAAGCGTATCAGCTTTAACAGGATTATCGAGATTACGAGTCTGACCATAAAACATAACAACATACATCAAAGTATCTGCTGGCAGAACCTCTGCATAGCGTAAAGAGCCGTCAGAAGTAGTTCCTGTTTTATCATCTATTTTTATTTGAGTTCTGATTTCAGTGCAGTGGGAAACTCCATAATTAAACACTTCGTCTGATACAAGAAGGAGTCTGTCAGCCGTTTTAAATAGCTCTTTGATATTGCCTGAAAGCTCAAAAGATTTATCAGAGATAGTAACCTCATAATCTTCAAGAAGAAGTTTATTGCCTGTTTTCATATTGCTGTTAATGTCTGCAAGAACAACAGCTTCATCATTTGAAAGAGTAATATTTATAGCCCCTTCTGATTTGCCGATTAGGTTTATATCCATTGCAACTCTCTTTAAAACAGCAGGGCATGTAATCCAGACAAACGGGCTTTTTGATGAACGGATAGGAAAAGCGATAATTTTGGCATCAGATACAGCAATAGCACCGGGAAGACTTCCCTCATTTCCATAGTTCTCATCACCAAAAATTTTTTCTGTTATCTTTTCGATCTGGTGTTTTTCATCAGGATTATTGATTTTATCTTTGAATTTCTCAAAGTGATGACGCATTGCACCCTTAACGCCAGATGATTGAATGTGGGGCCAGTTTGTGTGTCTCTCTCTTTGAATAGGTAAATCAACAATACCCATTGAAGAGCCAGAACCTGCATGAACAGGGGAAATTGCATAAAGTGCCATAATTTTGGAATCATTTTGTCTATACATTTTATTAAAGTCCTTTATTTTTTTTGATGTTATTTATCGCCCTGAGCTAAAGCTCTGGGCTGATTTTTTACCCAAGCCCGCTTAAGCGGGCTTCTTTTATGGTTAGCCGAGAGCTTTAGCTCAACGGCTGACAGAAGCAGGTTAAATTGCAATACAGCTACTATCTACACGGCTGCTAAACACCGACCCAGCAGGAAAATATCCTTTCATATCTTTATGGAACTGCTTTGCAATATCCCAGCCTCCTCTGTAAACAATCTTTCCTGATGCAATAAGAGCCTCAGAGTTTATTTTATTCACTTCAACAGGCGAAAGGGCAAGATATTGATTGCGGCTGCTTGATTCAGATAAATTTAATTTGGGCTGCATTGCTATATAGCTTCCAAATCTCTGCTCTCCACCAAGCGAGATAACCCCCTGATCTTCAAGAGAACAATCTCTATCAACTCCCCAAACAAGAGAGACATCTGGTTTTAGACGGATATGGCGGGACATGTAGAGCTTGCTCTCTTCAACTACTCGGTTAGAGTCAAACTTAATACCAATACGCTCTTCTCTGAAAAATAGTTTAGAAGTCTCTTTTTTAGAATTAAATATAGTCTCGCCATCTTTAAATTCTAAATCTCCGTTGAGCATTGCACTCAAAGAGACCCAGCTTCCACCAACTGTTTTGATCTCGTTTTTATGCTTTACCCAACCAGTAATACGAGATGAAGATTTTAAGCCTAAGGAGTTGACAATCTGACTATCAAGCGGTGTCGCCTCTAAAACAGTTATTGTTTTTGAAGATTCATCAGATTTTTCTGAAGTCTTTTTAATTTCTGTCTTCTTTTCAGAGTTTTCATTCTTCTTAGATTCTTCTTTTTTTCCTGATTTATCCTCATCAACAAACCATGTGTAAGGAGCTGGCACAAAATAGTCATCACCGACTTTTAAAAAAGGTCCAACCACTTTAAAAGGCAGATTATCCCCATGTTCTCCATATTTTCCAATCAGCTCTTTAATTGGATCGCCATCTTTATAGCGTTTTATTGAGATATTTTTTTGAGCAAGCACAGCAGTTCTGATTGCTCCAGAAATAACAGATACAGGAGGCGGAAAAAGCTGGGTTGTCTCATAGCTTATGCCGCTTACCATTGGCTCTGAGCCACGAAGAAAGAGTGTGTCAGATGGGTGAAACTCATACCACTTAACTGACTTATCGCTATTCTGGTTCTTACTGTTACTGGTATTCATATCTTTGTTTTCAATCTTGTTTTTCATGATGTTGCCCCTCCTCTACTAAGGTATCGAGCAATAACAGGCACTTCTCCATCATACAGCCACATATCTTCTTCTTCACCGTTATCATTGAATCCTTTTCCCCAAGATATGGTTATTCCTGCAATGTGGGCGGCAAGCCTTCTTGCGATTCTTTCCCGCAATTTTTCAATCTCTTTTCCTTTTCCCGGGTGTTTCTTTGCAATATTGCCAGAATGGATAATTTCACGGGCAAATATCCTGATAATCTGCTCAATCTGATCTGGTGATGGTTTTGGGTTTTTATCTGAAATAGACTCCGCACTCTCTTTAAAGTTTGAACTCTCTTTCAATATGGATTTGACCATAACTTTAAGCTCTTGAAATCTGTATATAACAGAGCTGCTTAGATAATCTTGATCATAAGCCTTCTGAACTTGAGCAAATGAATCAACGATCAGATTGCTTTTGCCTTTAATTCCCTCATCATCTAAACCAGAATAAAAATAGTTTTCAGCGTTCCATTTTGCAGCAAAATCTCTTGTATGCCCTGATCTCTTTTTTAATCGGACAGCGACAGCGTTTCTCCCTTTTTTACTCTTTGCCACACTGTCAAGAAGATGGTGAGCCTCTTCTAAGGCACCTCTTAAAGGCTGTTTATGGTGAAGAATCACAATTGCACCAGAGATTGAAATATCTTTTCCTGTTCCGGGTAGAAGTATTACTGGATTTTTACCGTCAGTTATCTCTTTTAACTCTGTAACGCCATTTTCATCTATAGCAGCAAATTTGGTGTTGTAGGCTTTTTGTATTTTTGCCGTTGCCTCAAATGCACGGGAAAGAGGCAGAACTGCTGCAACATCATCACCGCCCGCATAAACCAATTTCCCCTGACAATCTTTTATAATCCGCGGCACTGCGTGAAGAGCGAAAGCTCCAAGAGATTCAGACAAAGCAGAGTGAAGGGCAGGGGATATGATTCTCTTCTCATTAAGATAACCTCTTCGTTGTTCATTTGTTTGATTGTTACCTTCAGAGCAGTCTTCTTTTTTAATAACAACATTTTGCCATAACTCTGCATTTGCTTTGAGTATTCCATCATCATATCTTTTAACCAACTCAGGGTGTAGAACATCTCTCCATTTAGCTTCAACAGTCTTGCCATTAACAAGATCGCCCATTCTATCGCCGTCCATCATCAAAATAGCGTAGTATTTGTCCTGTTCTGACCTTACTATGCTCTCCTGTTTTGCTCTTTCAAGAAGAGTGCGAATCTCTTGGCTGAATACTCGTTTTTTTGTTGTTCCATTCTCGTCTGAATCAACTTCCTCTCCCTCTTCGTGCAATTCATAAATAAATTTTTCTTCAAGATCAGCTATTTTGTAGTTGAATTGTTTAGCAATTTCATCAAACAGCCCTGCTTTTGTTAATTTTTCTCTTAATTCAACTGTTGCCATATATGTTGTTGATGGAAAATGATCTTCTTTGAAAACTTCTCTCAAAATATGATCTTGTTTATAGTTCTTAAAAAAATCGTTAAGAGCTTGTGGAGCCATACGCTTGATCGCACATATACTGCAAAGCTGTTCATTCTTTTTTACAATTGATTTTTCACTACGTTCTGCGATCCTTTTCCAGAATTGTTCAGATATTGTTTTATATTCGCTCGGCTGATAATCTTTGCCAGAAATTTCATGAAGAATCTCAAACTCTCCACATACAGGGCATTTTATGCCGGGTTCAGCCTCTCTTTCTGATGTTGGAACGGCTTTTGATGCTGCCATTACAGTTTGAACTAATGAATGGGTTACAGGATAAACATAATCTGGCTGATCCTTTTTTTTATAAATATTGTATTTTGCAAAATCTTCAATAGTTTGAAAGATATGTTTAAACTTATCACTATGAAACAGAGAATTAATCTCATCTTGTTTATCAAGAGTTACTAAATAAGCACTGCTCCAGTTAAACTGCCAGAAGTTATTAGTCTGACGATCAAATATTGGTTTAAGATGCTTTTTTTCAGCAGATTTTTCTCCAAGCCAATTTAAAACTATCTCTGAAAGTTCTTTCCACTCTTTTTTAATTCTTTCCTCAATATATTTTACAAATTCTTCTTCCATGCCTGCTGGTGCTAAGAATACGAATTTGTTTGGAAAAGATGCCACTGTTTCATCTCTATAAATTATCTTGTCTTGATTAAATTCTCTGAAAAATTGACCAAGTGTGTCTGAAAATTTCTTAGACAAAAAAGCCTCAACAAGCGGTTGATCTTGCAGCGAAGGATAAAGAATGTGATCTGGTCCTAATTTTTCCATAACAGAGCATATCCCCTCAAATGCAAGCCAAGACAAAATCACAGATGCAACCCAGTGATCTCTTAACTTTCTGGTCTTTGTGATAAACGGCTGAACAGGCGAAATTGCAAAAACCACCATTGACACGCCGTTTACGTTGCTCTCTTTGTTTTCTCTGCTCTTTGTAAAGCATGAACCTAAAGCACTTACCATACCTGAATGGTTCCATATTGAGTGATCTGGCATTCTGGTATCTGCTGGTATTCTGTCCCACAAAAAGCCGAGATTTCCACAATTTTCGTAAATAACCCTCTTACGCAGGAGAAAAAACAGATAATTAAAATAGGTCTGTTTATCCCATTTGGGGTTTGTATCTTTAGTGTCCTTATTTATCAGATCAACAATCTGCTGTGTGGTCTCTTGAGCTTTTGAATAGCTGCCCTGAAATTTCAATGCACCGCCTGAAATAGGGTGTGTAATTTGTGGAAACTCATAAAAATCAATAGAGCCTTTGTATGCTGTATTATCGCTGTGTCCCGGTAAATTTGCTCTATCCATACCAGCAGCAGCACAGTCATAATGGCTCACTTCATCTTTTGAAGGGGTGGAAACTCCAAGTGCATCAGCGATCTGCTTTGCTCTATCTTCATGCCCTTGAATACGAAGAGCCTTATCAATAGGGTCATGCAGAAAATAACGCATCTTCTGCTCCCAGTAATTATCAACTTTATCATCTTTTTTATTCATATATTTTTTTACCTTATAGGTTTAAAGGGTGATTCTTTTGCATTTATATTTACTATCATCTCCATCTAACAAACCGTGAATTTCTCTCCAGATAGAAATCTCTTCAAGGTTTATATCCCATTTATGTGGAATCTTATGGGGAAGATGGAAAAAATATGATGCATATTTATCACCCGTTTTTCTTATTATAACCCGAAGCTGAGAAGGCATTCGTCCATCGTTTTTACCTTTCTCGTCCCACTCATGCACTTCGTGGTTCATAACAGGGTAGCCAAGTATATGCCTTTTATCAACTCGCCCTTTGGGTCTCCCGAATGGTAAACTGTGCCGAATATCCATATATTTTGAAGCTGCTTCTTGCATTACTGATTTCCATGTATTACCCGAAGCAATTTCCCACAATAAAGGAGATGGCTTTCCATTTTTTATACTTGTTCCTAATCTAAAAGGATATTTTCTGTTATCTACATCTTGCAAAATCTGATTTATATCTTCGCCATATTTATCAAAAAGAGTTTTCATACTGCTCAATGTTATTTCATTTGGTATAACAGATAGGCTTCCCCAACCATTTCTTGAGCGAGAACCTAAATTACCGAAATGGGCAAATAGAGATATAGCGTCAATAATTTTCTGGTTATCTTCTTTAGGATATATGATTGAAAGATTAAAATTTGATCTGGGAGATATAGGCTTTTTTTCATAAATTCCTTTAAAATGTATAGGTCCTAATCCAAGATAGGCAGCTAAACTAACACTCTTCCCACCTGCTTCTTTATTGGGCTTTTTACCAATAAAAATTTCAGAACCCTTTTCTTCTAATTTGATATTTTTCTCTATTACAACAACATCTACCAAACTGCGAGACGCTTCATCATTTACACCGCCAAACAACTCTTGCTCTTTTGCAAGCAGCTTATTTTTTGGCGTATCGCCTTGAGTTATTCTCCACCAATACCTTAGAGCATTCTTTAAAGGCGGAGATCTAAGCTCTGCATTGCCGTCAGCACCTCCTAAAAACATGGGAGTCAGAACTTCAACAGAAAAGTTTGCTGTCTCTTTGTTAATGAATCTTTTTACGTTAATAGGCATTTAAACTCCTTTTCATTTTAGTTGACTGGTTAGTAATGACTTTTAATCTTTAATCTTATAAACGGAATTAACATCGTTTTTTTCAAAGAAAATTAAACTTTTTAATTTTGATAATACTAATTCAGACTTTATTACTATTCCTGCACCTTTGAAAACGACACCTTCCCCAACCCAAACGCTGTATTTTTACCAACGTGCACCTTTTGAGCCATCCGTATAAACGGCAGAAAAAGGGTAAAATCTCCCTGATACTCAACTCTGCCCACAAGACCGCCCATAAACATCTTTTTATCTTGGGTTGATGAGTAGCGTTTCCAATCAAACCATTGCAGAGAGTTTTCTGAAACAGTTATATTCTTAGCCTGTGCAATCAAATCTGAATAGTCAATATCTGGCTCGCCATCACCGTAAACGTTTAAAAGAGAGGTCGTCCTTCTTATTATATTTCTCATAAGAAGCGGGAAGGGCAGACTTGCCACAGGTGCTTTGCGTTCGATTATCCGCAGGGGCGTGTGAATCTGCATTATAATCTTTTGAGTTGGATTTGGTTTTTCTTCTGCACTGCTGCTAAAAACTGGTTTAAGCACCTCAAGCTCTTTTGGCAGTGCTGCCTTTGGACTCTCTTTGGTGTAGATTTTAAAATCAGAGCCGTTTAAGCTGACTGACTCCAAAACAAAACGGCTCCGTTTTCCTTTTATGCTTTTGCCGATTCCAATCTCTCCCATCTGTTCAAAAGCATATATAAAATAGGGCAGCTTTTGGTTGATATCTCCAAACATTAAAAGCGTGCAATCAAGGGTTTCGCCTTTTTTGAACTCATAAGCCGTTGAATCTGGAGGCTCTAACACTAATGGCGATGGTGCTGATGAGACTTTAGAACCTTCAGGAATCGGAACAGCGTCAGCAGTTTCAAAGATCATTGCATAAGCACACTCTTCTTTAAGCAGACATGAGGGACAGTTCTGCCTTTTAAGGACGCAGACGCATCTTTTTAACGCATGACCTAAAACTCCGCGAAATGTTGAGCCTTTGTAATAGGGAAGAGAGGCATCATCTTCTAATCGTATAACAAATTTATAACTGCCTAAAATCATTATTAAACTCCATAGTTTTATAGTAATATCGCATGTCAGGCTGCTTGATCCCATCTGTATAATGTTCAAATGATAACATCATTGACAAGAAATTTAACTATTCGTTTTTCAGCCTCTCTTAAAATCAAATGACGAACAGCTCTTGGGGCAAAAGATGCCTTAAAGCTGTTGCGGATAATCGATAGTATCTCCCATCTGCTGAGTCCATCAGGCGTTAGACGGCAGGCTCTGTGAAGCTCTCTTGAAAAATAGGTTCTTGATATGCCCGGGTTATCAGTATTTACCGTAACTCTTAAGCCTTTATCAAAATATTGTTTTAACGGATATATCTTTAGATGATTAGTTGTTGCATAATAGTTATCACGATATCCGATAATCTGAAAATTACTTGACGGACACATCTCCAGCACAATATTTCTATCTAAAAAACGTTCCATAAGCTCAGGGTTTTCATTCAATGTAAGACAATGCCCAATCCTCTCTGCATTGAGATGATACGCAGCCTCCCAGATGCTCCTGACCGGCTGGTTTTCCCCTGCATGTATTGTAAAATGGAGACAGCGTTCCATAACAGGCATAAGATAAGGCTGCATATCAGAAGCTCTACACGCTTTTTCGTCTCCTGCAAGATCAAAACCTCTAAGCCTAACCTTTAAATCAGAAGATTCCTCTTGTTTTAATATTTTACATGCAAGTTCAACATGACTGGTTACATATTCAATGCTGCTATGACGGCTTGCAATAAATATGATCGAGCATCTGAGTCTGTCCTGATATTCTGATAAAGAGCTGCGTATAATCTCATATACACGATATGCTGACATAGTTTCACTTGAATAGTTCACAGGCGAACACCGTAACTCAAGATAAAGAACATTGTGTTCAATCGCCTCCTCTGCAATGACCCTGCACGCCTCTTCTAAGCATAAAGGGTGTTTAAGAAGACCCGTGCCTTGCAAGTCTCCTAACTGCTCGTAAGATGTAAACCCTATACTGCAAAATCGGCTTTCATTAAGGTATTGACCATATATCACCTGCTCTAAAAGCTCTGGATCGTCTTGAAACATCGTAATAAAAAACGCTGTGCATATATGAGCAGGAACATTAGGAACTGCATCTCTAATCTTTTTTAAATCGCCTATCTCTTTTTTAATCAGGCTTGCATCTCTACTTATAATTGCAGGCTTAATTCTCATGCTCCAAGTCTCAAGCAGATTAGAATATCTATTAATATCTTTGCTGGCTTTAGAGGCAATTCGTATTAAATCACGCACATTTGCAACTCCGCCTAAATGGCAGTGGAGATCAGTTTTAGGAAGTTTTTTCAAAAAAGATAATTCTGACTCCTCTTTTGCTGGATCAATACCCATTTTTGAGCTTTTTAATGCTTTTATATCCTGCTCAGGAAGGCTGTAAAGGGCAAGAAAATTTGTCTGAGACTCTCCTTGAAGCATGGTGTTTGTGTAGTTGCACATAAGATATCCTGCGTCAGCTTGGAGCTTTTCAAGGGTAGTGGTCAGAGGAAAAGATGGAGCAACATCTAATCTAATCGGCTTGATTGGTGATTCGTCTAATAAACTGCATGGAATAGAATATTGATCTATGCTAATTGATAATCTGCTGCTGCCTGATCTTGCAATTGATATTATTGGATTTGCCTCGTATTTTCCAATTATAAACGGGGTAATAAGAACACGATCTTCAGGTTTAATAGGTTCTAAAAAATATTCCACATTTTCAGGAACTTTGATATTTTTTGAATAGTCGCTATTCTCAACAACATGGATAACAGCATTGCAGCCAAACCAAGCAGCAGCGTTCTGTAAATCTGTGCTCATTGTTTTGCGTCCGCCTGTTAAGGAGAGATATAATTTTCCATTTTCAGAACAATGCCTTGCATTAAAAACAATTGTGTGAATAGCCTCACACATCCTGCGGCATTCATCTTCAGTTGCAAGATTATCTGTATCACTAACCTGCCATATTCTAAGCAAGGGACGTTTCTTTTTATCAACCCGCTCATACCAATCCAATGCCTTTTTAAGACCTTTTTCAGTTATACCTCCGCACGTTGTAACCATCCACAGCTCATCTACTGGACTAATCCCATACTTTTTACGCTCCTGCTCAATTTTTTCTGCTCGCGGGTGGTGTTTAAAGAGATCAAGTAAATCTGGATTTGTCAGACCCATGAGTTCAGGCATAATCTGCCATGTTCCGCCAAGCGTTGTAACAAGAATATTTGTCATAAAATGTTATTCTCTTCCTTTTAAAATTCTTTAATTTCAATACATCTCTTGTACTTTATAAACAGAATTAGAGTAAAATTTTTCAAAAATATTTAAATATTAACTAATTTATTAGGACGATTTTTTAACTAATGTCAATTCGCATTAATAAAAAAGAAAAG
>CAZIJN010000048.1:0-23688 GCA_964539635.1 uncultured Desulfobacterales bacterium
ACAACATAATCTCTTTTTCAGATTCAAGCGACAACTTCCTTGACATTCACCGTTAAATAGACCAGACAAAAATTTTAATATATGAAAGATGAAATAAAAAAATTACTATTTGATGCCAACGAAGCAAGGAATATTAATAATGCCTGAGTTAAGTAGATTTTATGGAATTATTATCTACATGTTTGTAAAAGATCATCCCCCTCCGCATTTTCATGTAAAATATAATGAATACAAGGCATTAATTAAAATAACTGATGGTGAAATCATAGAAGGAAAACTGCCAAGACATGCTTTAAGGCTTGTACAAGATTGGACAGAATTACATCAAGATGAGTTGATGTCTAATTGGATTGAATCAAGTAAAGACAACCCTGAAATTAAAAAAATAAAACCATTGGAGTAACAATATGAAAAGCATAAAAAAAATATGCAGCATAAAACCATATCAACTAACTCTTGAATTTGATGATAATGAAATCAAACTTGTTGATTTAGAAACTAATTTCAAAGAATGGAGCAAGTCCAACAACAGCAAATTCAGGGAGCTGTTAAATCCCTTAGAATTTAATAAAGTTAAGTTGAACCAAGAGATAGAATCTATATATTGGGATAATGGAATAGACCTTTGTCCTGATGTTTTATATTCAATTGGAAAGAATATAGAACAGAAAAATTAAAGATCAAATTATAGCAAAAGATGTAGATAAGATAAAAAGTTACCCTGCAAAACTCATAATAATTTTAGATATAGGAATAAGGGAGGTGCATTGAAATGAAAAAGCATATTTATAGAAATATTTGCAATAACAAAGGCGTTACCCTTGTTGAATTATTAGTAGCTATGGCAGTTTTAAGCATTGTGGTAGCTGGTATCGTGGCATCAAGAAATACCCAGCAAAACCAGAGCATGACTCAGCAGCAGGCTGTTGAAGTTCAGCAAAATGTTAGAGCGGCTCTGTCCATGCTTGCTGACGAAATAAGAATGGCGGGTTATGATCCTGATGGAGATGAGCCTGATGCAAAAATAACTAAGGCAGGTGATGGAACAGCCGTTGGTAAAGAGTTTACCTTTGCTTATGTTAATGATGATGATAGCGGAAATCTTAAAACCGTATCATATTGGATTAACGGAACTGATTTGATGCTCAACGATGGAGGCACTGATAAACTCATTGCCGAAAATATTTCATCTCTCATCTTTACATATCTTGATGAAAATAATGCTGTAACTGCTACTTTGAATGATATAAGAGCCGTTACTATATCAATCACTGCTGCAACCCCTACAAACGAGCTTGATCGCACACAAGGGAAAAACAACACACGTAATTTAACTGCAACCGTTCAATGCAGGAATTTGGGGTTGAATAAATAGAAAATGGGATTTGTCGTCATACCAACATGAAAGCTAAACTAATTAACCATGACAAACTAACTGACGAATTAGGCAACACTATTGAGGTTAAAATTTGGTCAGTGGCAAAAGCACCAGATAAACCACATGGCTTTAAATATTCTTTAGTCTATATCGTTAATGGTGAACGTGTTGTTGGATATGATAATGCAGAATGCAAGGGCGACCATAAGCACTTTAAACAAGATGACACTTTACAAGAAATTCCATATCAATTTGAAAGCCTGAATAAGTTGGCAGCAGACTTTTTAAAAAATATAGAAAAAATAAGAGGTGATTTATGAGAATCAGAACAGTTAAAGTTGGTATAAAAGATATTCAAACTCTGCTCAATGGGTTTATTAATACTTGTGAGTCCTTGCAAGAGGGTAAAGATGTTAAGCAGGAAAAGGGTGTTTACTTTACAAGCATTGAGGCATTTAGAAAGGCTATTACTCCAAAGAGAGTTGAATTATTACAGGCAATAAAGAAGGAAAAGCCTTTATCTATTCGTCATTTATCAACACTGCTTAATAGAGATGTTAAGAATGTTTCTAATGATGTTAAATTCTTAGAACAGGTGGGGCTTATTGATTTTAAAGAAAATGATGCAAAAGAAAAGACAGTTAAGCCTTTTGTAAATTATGATAAAATTATGTTTGAAATTGCAGTTTAAAATATTGCTTTGTTTTAACTGTTACAAAATAAAGGAGAGTGTAATCATGATCGCACAAGAAACAATAAGACAACTTACAAATATATCTGTTACAGAGAGCGTCTTTACCGTATTCAAATTCTTCTTGATTCGTTAAAACAGGATATTAAAGATACAGATATTGATAATAATTCTCCACCTAAAGAGTTCGCTATACGCACTTTCAATTTGGGTCAGGATATTGATGTTGACCGAGATATTCTCTATGCAGAACGGGGATTTTAATGATATTTGCAATTGATATAAACATTATTGTATATACACATAATACGGCATCCATTTAGATTCAGAAACAATGCTTAATTTATGCTTAATCAAGGAGGAAAACCTATGATAAAACTTAATTCAAAAGGCTTTACAATAATTGAAGTTATGATTGCAATGGCGATTTTTGCTATTGGTATTTTAGGTGTTGCCAAATTGCAGATAACAGCAACAGGTGATAACACAATTTCAAGAACAATGAGTGAAGCTACAACTGTGGTTATAGAAAATATAGAAAAACTAATTATTAATAATAGTTATGATAAGGTGGAAATTATAAATACTGAACCTGTCAATGTTTCAGCAGCAGAAAATGCCGCTTATGATACCACTTATGAAGTTAAAACAGAACCTACCCCCATCCTCGTAAATCTCAACATTCTTAATACAGTTGGAAATGAAGTGGCTGTAAAAGTAACAAAGATTGAAACTACTGTTGAATGGAAGAATAGAAATTTCACAATAACTACATATAAGGCAGAATAAAATGAAAGAAAAAATATATTTGTATAAAATAATTTTGTCTGACGAAAAAGGTTCAGCGATTGTCATTGCTATGATGACCCTTTTAATAGTAACTATAATTGGACTTTCAACAATAGATAACTCCATTACAGAAAAGACCATTGCCACTAACGAAATATTACATCAACAGGCATTTTATGCGGCAGATGGAGGAACAGAAGTGGCACAAAAATTAATTGAATCAAATATAGAGACTGCAGATACTTCTTTTAAAGCTGGTTTTACAGACGATGGTAAGAACCTTGTATATAAAGATAATGGAAAGACGATTTTGACAGTTGAATGTGTTAAAACAAATAAAACAGATAAAAAGGCCACAGAATGTGTTAGTGATGATACAAAATATAAGTTTTGGCAAAATGACCGCATTGATAAAAACCCATGGGAAGACGGCACATCTTCTGATGATTATCGTGATTTTTATATAAACACTGCACCAGGCATCACTAATTTTAAAACGAGTTATAAAATTAGTGATGGACCAACTCCAAACATACAAGGAGGTGGTACTGAAGGAGTGGGGAAAAGTTCTATTATCCTCCCGATGACTTATACCATATATGCACAACATAGATGGGATGACAGGAATGTAAAATCTACTATCAAGGTTCAATGGCGCTATATTTATAATAGTGCAGCCCAGTAACTATTATAATATCTTAAAATAATGACTCTTGTTTTCCTAATATCCAATTCAATAAAAAAGGAGCAATGAAATGAACAAAAAAACCTTACGGTCATTCACATCATTATTTATCTGTATTTTGTTTGCCTTGAGTGCTTATACAATTATATTGCCAGCTCAAGCTCAAGCTACGGTTGCACCACCTCCACCAGGCAGTAACTGCACAGATACTTCATTCCCCCCTTTTATTGGTTCAGCAGGTGCGACTCCAAATCTGCTTTTAATCATTGATAACTCTGCCAGTATGTATGATCTTGCTTATAGAGAAGGGTTTTCTGGTTCAAGCTCTGTTACTGTGAATGTTTGTGGTGATGGTTCAAGTTGTACAAGTGATAACGATTGCCTGACACATTGTAATGGTCTTACATCATCTTGTGCCAACGGTGCTGCATGTGCAAGTAATGCCGAATGTGAAGACAAATGTATTACCAAATCTTGTGCCAATGGTATCTCTTGTGAAGAAAATGGCGATGCTGACTGTGTAGGAGCGTGTGCAACAACTTCTGCTTGTGCTAATGGTGCATCATGCACACCAGGTCAAAGTTGTCAAACCAAGTGTATAGTTAAAAGGTGTAGCAATGATTCAACTAAGTCCTGCACAGTAAAACAAGATTGTGGCACAGGCAATGTTACGTGTAATACTATAGACACGTGTGATGGAGATAACACCTGTCATACTAATGATCCCTGCGGTGGCGATAAGACTTGTAAATCTACCGACTCTTGTAATGGAAATATGACGTGCGATAATCCTTGTGGTACTAACAGGCAATGCACCAATTATACTTTCAATAACATTAACATTCCTTGTATTGATAATAATTACAGTGATAGCACAACATATATGGGTTATTTCAATTCAACAACTTGGTATACTTATAATTCTACTGCTAAAAGATTTGAAATAACGGATAATACTGGAGGTGCATATTCTAATGCCTATCTTCGTATCTTTATTAGTTCTGGAAATAATGTTCAAAGTTTTAAGGCAACAGGTAATTATCTAAACTGGGCAACCTCATCAAAATTTGATATTGAAAAGAAAATTTTGACAGGTGGTAAATATAATAATTCTGCTCTTGAATCAGAAGGAAGGGGTTGTTCAGGAAATATATATGTTAAACAAGTTCAAGTTGGAACACGCTATTTTACTATTGGTGTTAGAGCTAATAAGACAAATGCGACGGGCAGCGGTAACCGTGAAGCTAC
Source organism: uncultured Desulfobacterales bacterium (assembly GCA_964539635.1). Lineage (GTDB taxonomy): Bacteria > Desulfobacterota > Desulfobacteria > Desulfobacterales > Desulfobacteraceae > Desulfamplus. The sequence goes on from CAZIJN010000048.1 coordinate 4,792, forward strand.
TCTAATAGATATTCTTCCTCTAAGTGCTAATGCATTCGAGCCATCGTCATGTCAGCTGCTTATTGAAGAGCTAAATAAAGGACAAGATTCTAAATTACCAAATGTAAGAACATATCTCGGTGGCTGCTTGAATGATCCCAACGAGACTCATAAACTTCTGCACTATCCAGCTCATGACTGCTGGTTTATGGCTAAACATGATAGATTCTCTGGAACAGGTTTTAAATATGATGATGAGTGTGCTTCTTATTATGCTGTTACGCAAAGAAAAGCAAGTGAGGTTATGCCCTATCATGTTTGTTTTGGTGATAGCACTGACGATAAAGTTGACGGTTTTATCGGAGAGTGTTGGAATCCTGCTACAAATGACTGGACTCTTGCTGGACAATCAAACAAAAAAGCCAGAGAAGCTTGTATTGACGAGGCAAGGCAACGCTATTGTGATTTTATGTTTGACTATCAGGGTGGTTTAGATCCAAGCGATATTTCTACAGGTACAGGCTCTACAGAAAACCCAAACTTATCTCCATTTGTTATTAATATGGGGGTATATGGTCAGATGGGAGAGCCAACCGCTACCTATGAGGTGAAAATCAGTCCTGCTGGAACACCCGAAGGGCTTTTGCACGATTATGCAAGTAAGATAAATATAGGAGCGATGGCTTTTAATCATTACGGTTCAGCAACTGAATGTACATCATCAGGTATTTCATCTTATGGTTGTGGTCCAATACCACCTAATAAAGACGGCTCTGAGATTGTTCAGCCAATTGGTAAAGGAGAAATTCATAGAGATACTCTTGTGTCAAGCCTTAATGGAGTTAAGGCTACGGATACATGGACACCACTTGCAGAATCTATGTTCAGTGCAATTGGATACTACACTCAACGTAGTGATTTCAGGATAAATGCCCCTATTAAAACTGATATTATTGATATTAAAGGAGATTTTGATCTTCCAGAAGATTTTACCACTCCAGAAGAAGCTCCACCCCTTCCAATAAACGATCCTTGTTCAAAAAATTTTGTGTTGCTGATAACTGACGGTTCTTCCACTGCAGATAAGAATAAAAAAATGACAGATGCAATAACATCTATAACTACAGATAACGACAGCGATACTTCAAGCTGTGGAACCATGTATGGCAGCACCTATTTAGATGATCTAACTTATTATGCAATGCACGGAACAGATCTTTTTACCAATGCAAACAGTGCTTACTCCACAACGGCTAATAAAGATACATACAAAAACATCGCAACAATTATTGTAGCAAATGGGGTACCAGATCAGAGTAGTGCATTAACGGGTGAATGCGATCCATTAACTTTACTTAACAACGCAGCTAAAAATGGTGGTGAAAGCGGTAATGATACAGCTATTGTAGCCGAAAACCCAGAGGCTCTGCAAGATAAGCTTGAAGAACAGTTTGATAAAGTTGCAGCTGAAGGAGCTTCTGGTTCTGCCGCAACCGTTGTTTCTGCAACAAGAAGCGGTCAAGGAGCTATTTATCAGGCTGTATTCTGGCCCAGTTTAGATATAGATACTGAAGATGACATTACACCAATATCTTGGGTTGGTGATGTTCACGCGGTTTTTGTAGATAAAGATGGGCAGTTGTATGAGGACACCAATAGAAACGGATTATTAGATGGTGATACAGAAATAGTTTTAGATGGCTCAAAACCCCATAAGATAAATTATGTGTGGTCTGCTGCTGAGTGGCTTGCTTCTATTACTGATACAAATATTATTGGACAACGTCCCGAATATGACGATATTGATCCAAAACAACGCTATATTATTACATGGGCAGGAGACACAGCAAATGGTGTCATACCATTTGACAGCACCAAGGCTGAGGATCTAAGCTCTATGTTATACCCAATAGACCCAATAAACCGAATAGATAATGCAGAAAAGACAGCAGCAGAGATAGATGCTGAAAAAGTAATAAACAAGGAGAAATCTACAAAGCTTATTAATTGGCTAAGAGGTGCGGATCAAAATGACGACACTTTCAGAGGACGACAAGAAACAAAACCTGAAAACTTCAAAAAAGTAACTACAGATACTGTAACTTGGCGTTTAGGCGATGTAGTCCATTCTACCCCAACTTCTGTTGGAAAACCTCTGGAGAGCTATCAAATCCTATATCGTGATAATAGCTATTTAAAGTTTGTTAATACTTATAAGAACAGACGCCAAGTAATCTATTTTGGAGCAAACGATGGTATGCTCCATGCTGTCAATGGTGGATTCTTTGATTCACAAAGCGTAGGTTTTAGCACTAAAGATAGCCATGAACTCGGGGCGGAATTGTGGGCTTATGTGCCTTATAATTTGCTACCTCATCTGCATTGTTTAAAGGATACGGGTTATATTGGTAATAGCCATAAATACTACATGGATGGAAAGCCGAGAATCTTTGATGCTAAGATATTTGGTGATGATACTGATCACCCTGGCGGTTGGGGAACAGTTCTTGTGGCTGGAATGCGGTTTGGAGGAACACCAATTGATGGAAATGATAACAAAAAATTTATATCTTCATATATAGTTATGGATATTACCAATCCTGAAAAACCTCCAACACTTTTAGGAGAAATGACCTATAATGCTGCCCATAATATGGGTTATACCACAGGTATTCCGACGATAGCTGCCATGAAGTCTAAAGACGAGGCAACAATGGAGTGGTATCTGATTTTAGGTAGCGGTCCTACAAAAGCTGTTGATAACGAAATAAACGGAAGTTCTGTCAGTAGTGATCAACCAGCCATAATAACCGCATTTTCCCTGAAAAAATTATTGGCAACTCGCAACTTTAATCTTTCTCAAGCTGAAATAGTTCATAACCTTCCAGAATCTACAGCAGGATTTGTCTCTGACATTATTACTGTAGATTTTGATCTAAATAGGGATTACAGAGCAGATGCCATCTATTTTGGAACAGTTGAAGGAACTGCTGCATCCCCCTCAGGCAAACTCTATCGCTGGGCAACAAAAGCAGATAATAATTTTGTTGGAGGAACCGATGATGATAATGCAATCAAAACACCAACTCAATGGGAAGCTCCGGAAGTTATGTTTGATGCCGGGCTTCCTATCACTGGTGCACCATCAGTAGCAGGTGATGGAGAAAACTCCTGGATATACTTTGGAACAGGACGTTTTTTTGATAACAGCGATAAACTCACACAAGACGAAAATTTTTATTTTGGTATTAAAGAACCTATGAAGTGCGAAAAATGTGAAGAAGATGATGATGAATGTGAAGATGGTAAATTCTTTTGGTCAAAGGTAGAGAATGCAGATTTATCAGGATCTTACCCAGACAATGATGTATTACCGGGTAATCGTTATCTTGTTAGAGTTGATGAGATTAAAGTTTTTCAAGATGAGAGTGCAGATAAGGCTAAGTTGGGGGGTGCTTTACCTACTGCTATGACTACAAACTGTTTGTTGGACGGTAAGTTAGAGTATTTTAATGATCTTGTTGACTATATTGCAGGTGGATGTTGTGAAACAAGTTCCGCTACGTATTACACAGGAACAGACGGCTGGCGTTTTAAATTTCCTGCTGGAGAGAGAAATTTAGGGCAGGCGACAGTCTTTGGTGGTATTGTAAGTTTCACCACTTATAAACCAATGAGTACCGATATTTGTAATACCACTGGGCAATCTTTTCTCTATTCACTATATTACAAAACAGGAACTTCATGGTATAAACCTGTTTATAGCAGTGGTGGATCGGGTGGAGATTCTTCAACTGAAGTTATCAATAAAATTTTTATTGGAGATGGACTTGCTGTTACTCCTAACCTTCATGCAGCAGAAGGTGATAAAAAGGGTGAGATAAAAATAACAATAAATACTGGAATAAGCACTACGCAAGTTATTCAAAACACATTAAACGAAACAGAGCAGGAGAAACCAGGTCGTACAAGCTGGAAAGCTGAATAACTATTAAATATCTGAATCAGGATAGCTTCAGGATTGAGGAGGATAAAACAGGATTTTGATTCATCCTGTTTTATCCTTTTATCTTGGCTATCCTGATTCTGACTCTATCAACACATTAGGAACATATTATGACTTTTAGAACGATACTCATTTTATTTATCATTGCCGTTACTGCACAACTATCTTACGCTGCAGGTGTTGATTGGCGAATCAATAAAACCATGCAGCTTGATGTAAATCCAATTGATTTCACAATTTCACGCAGCGGAAAATATACTTTTGTGCTGACAGATACAGGCGAAATTATGATCTACGATGCAGTAGGAACTTTGAGCGGTAAAATTGAAGCTGGCAGGCATATTGACAAGATACTTGCAGGACCCAATGACAACAGCCTGCTCGTTTGCAGCAAAAAGAACAAAAATACACAGGTGATATCGTTTGTTATTGAAAAAGATATTGACACAAAAGGCTCGCCGTTTATGGGAAAAAAAGATGCGCCGGTTGAGGTTGTTGTGTTCAGCGATTTTCAATGTCCTTACTGTTCTCAAGTTGCCCCTATGATTAAAGAGCTTTATGAGTTGAATAAAGATGATATTAAAGTTGTGTTTAAAAATTTTCCTCTGACCTCAATTCATAATTTAGCCTTTAATGCAGCAACCGCAGCATTAGCAGCTATGGAATTGGATTCAGGCAAGAGCGGGAGTGGAAACGGAAAGTTCTGGGAATTTCACGATCGTCTTTTTGAGCAGTATGATAAAATGACTGATGAGAGTATTCTTCAGATTGCGGTTGATTTGGGATTTGATAAAGCTATATTTCAGGAAAAGATGAAAGACCCTAAATTTACGCAGATGATTCAAAAAGATATGCAAGATGGTCAAAAAGCAGATGTAAACGGAGTTCCAGCAATCTTTATTAATGGAAAGATGCAGGAAAACAGATCAATTCCAGCCTTTCAAATGAGCATTGATAAAGAGCTTACCAAGAAGAAATAATAAATTTTTATATTCAATAGGCAAACAAAAATAACAAATACAACTTACAAAATGGAGTTTAATATGCGGATTAATTTTATTTTAATCATGGTTGTTCTGATGTTTTCATCATTTTGCTATGCAGATCAATATTATAAGTTTGTAGATGAAAACGGCGTTGTCATGTTTACAGATGACATATCAAAAATTCCAAAAGATCAGCGTGATAAAATTGAGATAAACAAAGCTGTAAAAAGCCCGCGGCAAGAAGCTCAAGCTCCTGCACCTGAAGGGGAATCATCTACTAAAGAGGCGGAAACAGAGCCAGCCGATGTGGCACTAAAAACTTCTCAAGAGTTAGATAAAGAGGCAGAAGAGTTAAAGAGGATAAAAGCAGAGCTTGATAAAGAGGCAGAAGAGATTAACAGCGAAAGTATGAAATTGATCGAAGAGAATAAAAATTTAACTGATAATAAAAGCATTAAAGAGTATAACGCAAAAATTGAGCAGATGAACGAAAGAACAAAAGCATATCAGTTGAAGCAGGTTGAGTATGTGAAAAGAGCAAATGACTACAATTCAAGGGCAGCGGCGGCTCAACCACCAGCGAAATAGTTATCCCAAATTTAAAATAGATTATAATTGGAGATTTTATGAAAAACCTGCCTCTATCTGTTAATACATTATCTACTATGCGTAGTGAAAATATGATTTATGTTGATAAGACAGAGATGGCTTGGAATTTGGTAAAGCAGGTTGGAAGTTTTTTTCTCTCAAGACCACGCAGATTTGGTAAAAGTCTATTTGTAGATACACTTAAGAATATTTTTGAGGGTAACAAATCTCTTTTTCAAGGACTCTATATTTATGATAAATGGGACTGGAACAATTACTATCCAGTTATTGTTATTGATTTTGCAAGCGGAGTTCTGCAAAGCCGCGAAGAGTTAGATGAGCGTATCCGCAAGATTTTAAGCACTAATCAAGAAAGATTAGATATTACAGGTAGTTATAGTAATAATATTACAGGATTGTTTGAAGATACTATTCTGAACTTGTTTAAAAAATATAAGAGCCGTGTAGTTGTATTAATAGATGAATATGACAAACCTATTCTTGATAATATTGAAAATCCCAAAATAGCAGCACAAATGCGTGAAGGGTTAAAAAATTTCTACTCAGTTCTTAAATCTCAAAATGCCCTTCTTCAATTTGTTTTTCTTACAGGCGTAACTAAATTCTCCAAAGTAAGTCTTTTCAGCGGCATAAATCAATTGACAGATATCACTTTAGACGAAAATTTTTCTACAATCTGCGGTTATACTGATGATGAATTAAGAGACCATTTTTCAGAACATCTTAAAGGTGCAGATTGGGACAAACTTAGACAGTGGTATAATGGATATAAATGGATAGGCAGTCTGTCAGTTTATAATCCTTATGACATACTGCTGTTTATCCACAAAAAATTCTCATACCGAAATTATTGGTTTGAAACTGGTAATCCAAGTTTTATTATCAAGCTGTTTGAAAAAAACCGTTACTTCCTGCCCATACTCGAAGATATAGAGGTTACAGAATCTATTCTAAACTCCTTTGATATTGAGAAGATCGATCCTATAACTCTGCTGTTTCAATCTGGATATCTGACAATTGAAAAGAGTTTTATAAGCAGGGAAAGGCTTATGTTTCGTCTGAAAGTGCCAAATCAAGAGGTAAAAATTGCTTTAAATGATGTGTTTATAGATGGCTATACAGGCACAAATCCAAGTGATAAAATACCTTTTCAAAATGAGCTTTACTCCTGTTTAGAATCCGGCAATATTGAGGGTATGATAAACATAATTAAACGGCTGTTTGCATCTATTCCATGGCGTAACTTTACAAAAAATTCCTTAACTGATGCTGAAGGTTACTACGCATCAGTATTATACGCATTTTTCAGCTCTCTAAATGCAGAAATAACTCCAGAAGATATCACTAATCAAGGGCAGGTAGATTTAACTGTAAAATTGGGAAACCATGTTTATATAATGGAGATAAAACTTGTGGATACACCTACTACTGACAACCTTGATTACAATCCTGCTTTAAAACAGATTCAGGAAAAGCAGTATGCAGAAAAATATAAAAATCGGGCTGGAGTAATTGTTCATGAGGTGGGGTTGGTGTTCAGTAAGAAATTGCGTAATATTTTAATGTGGAATTCTGATACTGCTTTATAATAAAGACTATTTAGTATTTAAAGGCTCTTGTGCTGTCTTTCTATCCCATATCATATATCCTATCAGTGCTATTTTAAAGCCATAACCGCACCCTATTAGGAATATAAAAGCCATTCGCAGATTGATGTTTACTGCGAATGGCTTTTTTTGTTGTTAAAATGTATATTTACTCAATAACAATCTTTATTGGGAATGATGTTCCACAGAACAGATCAGAAACAGCTATCCAGTCATATAATGTAGTGCCTACGGGTGATACTATTAGTGTATCATCATATTCATAATCGTATGACGTATAATACAATACTGGTTTTGTCGGGTCATCATCTTTATATACCTCTGTTCCTACAACCCCAACCGCCGTTCCTATCCAAGGTGAAAAAGTATCATTAGAGATACCAGCAAATGCAGGCAGTCTAAAATCAGCAGCTCCTCCAGATGGGCATTTTAGAACATAAGGATATGGAGAATCTGGCAGATATCCAGCTTCTGCTTCTACTTTTTCAGCAGGAAGGGTAAATGTCATTGTAGATTTAGTTTCAGTTCCAAAAACCATTGTTGTTGCAGTAATTCTTGAATCAATCCATACAGCACTTGATTTAAGATAAATTATATCAAAAACTGCATATCCATCTTCATTAGTTGTCAGAAGAGTTGGAATGTTCCCTGCTGCTGAGTTAGGCGGCGTTAATATTCCATCTTTGTTCTCATCTTCACCTGGATCAAGAGATGTATTCTCATTACGATCTTCATTAATAAAAGAGCCTGTTATATAAGGAACATAATGATCGGTTGTCTTATCATTTAAATCATACCATACACCAGTATTATAACGTTCAGGCCATAGACTCAGTGATACGTCAGCACCTGATACAGGATTGCCATTAAGATCTGCTACTAAAACTGACATAGCCAACGAGTATGTTGTGGGATTTAGTATGACAATAGAATCTCCTGCACCTCGTCCAATTACTACAGAGCCTGCTGTACCGCCGATAACAATATTGGTCGAGTGTGTAAGAGCAGTTATAGTAACGGCTGCACCTATTGGTTCATCATTAAGACTATCACCATCACTTAATATCAAACTATTAGCATTAGCAGTTTTAACAGTATAATAACCATCATTAAGGTTTGAACCAGATACTTTAATCTGCTGATCTGCCTTAAAATCACCAAAAAGACCAGCACCCGCAATTGTCCGGGTAGCAGCAGTAAAAGATATCGCAGATGAAGTTCCTGTAGTTGCAGAACCAACAACTCTTGCATTTACTGTTACACCTTCTGCATCTGATCCCAAAGAGCCGGCAGTAAAGGTGGTCTTTGCTTCACCAGCCTCATTAGTATATACAATAACCGGAGAGACACTCTCTCCGCTTCCAGTAGAGTTATCAATTGAAAACACAACAGGTACGCCAGCCACAGCTTGGCTGCCAGTATCACCGCTGGTTTTTACATACGCTGTAAATTCAGCTATTGATTTATTTGCACCAACACTTGGTGGAATCACTGATGTATTCGATTGCACCTTTATTGTAGCAGCATCACTATCAGGTCTAACAAAAGCAACAGTAACCCTGTCAACAGTTGCAGGATTATCTTTATCAGACACTTCAATTGTAGCCACTCCAGCTAAAGCAGAACGAACTACCACAGTTGCTTCTTTTGTAATTGGATTTACGGCTACCTCTTTAACCTGTACATCACTGTGAAGAACCCTTGTGCCGATTCCTCCCATAGTTGTTGAGAATCTAACATTAGTTTGAGTTGGAGCATATACTGTTACAAAAATACCGTTACCATCGTAAGTAGGATCATCCGCAGGATTTGTATCTACCTTAGTCCCAGTATTTATTTTTGTGAGATCATCTGCCGGTAATATAATACCAAAAGATTCTTTAGGAGCTGCTACTGTATATGGTTGCATTGCAGTTGTAGAGTGGATACCAGTTGTATCGTACCATTTCATATCAATAGTTCCGCTGCCAGTACCAGTACCAGTTACAGAGAGAATTATCTGTCCATTAATGTTAGTTGTATAACATACTATTCCATTAATGGTAGCAGTCAGAGCCGTAGTTGTCCAAGCTATTGAACCTGTATGAGTTATCTGAATAGGAGCATTATAAACAGGCTTTCCACCCGCATCTTTTGCAGTGATAGTCAACTCAGAAGAGTTAGCTTCATTTACTGCTGGAGTTGCGGGATCATCCAATATCAAAGATGTCGCAGTATTGGAAAGCGATATTGTAGAACCAGTAATTTGAACTGGAATTGTTTTTGGATCAAGCGGTGAAACAGTTGCCGTAACATTAACTACACGATTAGACTTGTCAATGCTTCCTGACGAGAACTGTACTTTTGCTTGACCATTTGCATCTGTCTTAACAATGGCTGCACTCAACTGACCGCCGTCAGCAACAAATGATACAGGAACATCAGGTATAACAGCAGTATTTTCATCAAGAACAGTTGCTGTAATTGTGGTGCTGTCTGAGTTATCTGTCTTAACGGCAATCTGAGATAGTGCAAGCCCTAATTGCGTTGGTGTTGCAGAAGTGCCTCCTGTAAATATAACAGTAGTTGTCTGAGTAACCCCGCTTAATGCAGTGCATACAACTCTTGCTGTGCCTGCCGTTGTACCAGCCATTAACGATACAGATACAACACCTGTATCATCAACTGTGGAGATATTTGTTTTAGAAAGAGTTCCAAGTGTAGTTGAAATAGTTACTGAAGTTCCCTTTACAACTGGAGCACCTTTATTATCCTTCAAAGTAATAGTTATGGTTGAAGAGCTTTTTCCATCAGCAGGAATAGAACTTGGCAAAGCAGACAAAGTTATTGATGCTACTGAACCGGGTTCTGTATTAATTCCTGTGAAATATACTGTAATTATTTCAGTTATTTCATTTGAATAACAGGTAATATCGGATTTACCTGCTGTGGTTGAAGCAACAAGAGTAACATTTACTTTTCCAGAAGCATCTGTTGTTAATGCTGTTATATAAGAGCCTGAACCACCAACAAAAGTACCGCTGCTTGCATAAAATATAGCTTCGGTACCAGCTTTTACGGGTTTTTTGCTGGTATCATATAATGTAGCAGTAACAGTCAAAGTAGAGGCACCATCTGCCGGAATTGTCTCCGGTGCTGCTGTTAAAAGTATGCTTCCTATATCTGTAGGACTACTTCCTTTGAAGGTAACAATTACTTTCTGAGAAACTCCGCCAGATTTTGCTGTAACCTCAGCAGTTCCAGCTGTCGCACCAGCAGAAATAAGAGGGACAATTACTGTGCCTGTGTCGTCTGGAGTGCTGACTCTGGTAGTTGTGCCAGTAGAAAACTTTGCAATTCCAGCAGGAGCGGTTGTAAAGTCAATTACTGTACCTGCCGGCACTGGCTGCCCTGCCCTATCTGTTACAACTGCTGTAATAGAAGTTGAACTAATTCCGTCAGCAGGAACAGTAATCGGATTAGCAGCTAAAGTTATGCTTCCAATATCTGTAGCCCCGCTTCCTTTAAAGGTAACCAATGTACTCTGGCTTGCCCCTCCTGAAGTTACTATAACCTGTACAAGTCCTCCCGCTGCTCCGGCAGATATCAGAGGCACAGTAATTTTTCCTGAATCATCTTGAGTTGTTACTGTAATGGTTGCGGTGCCGTTAGAGAATTTTCCAATTCCAGCGGGTGCGGCTGTAAATACAACCGATGTCCCGGCAGGTACTGGATTTCCAGAAGTATCTGTTAATGTTGCTGTAATTGATGATGAACTTGCACCGTTTGCTGAAACATTAGCAGGATTGGCTTCAAGTATTATATTGCCGATATCAGGAGTTACGTTTCCACCTTTAAATGTAACTGTAGTTAATTGATATACACCATTAGATAGACACCATACATCAACCGGTCCCGGTGTGAGTGATGATACTAAAGCCACATACACTTTACCATTTTCGTCAGTTGTTGCTGCTGTAAACTCAAGCAGACCATTAGAGAATTTTCCATTAGCAGCATAGAAAACAATCTCTGTACCTGCTGGAACCGTTTCGCCTTTGCTGTTAAAAAGCTCTGCTGATATCATTAAAGAGCTTTTCCCGTCAGCAGGTATGGTAGCAGGAGAAGCAGTTAAATTGATATATGCCGTACTTTCGCCAGCAGGAGAGCCGTCACTATTTACAGGTGTAAACGTAATCTGAATTGATTGAGAGATACCGCCAGATGAACAGGTTATATTTGCCTTTCCAACCTGTCCTAATTGCGAAATCAGTGCAACTTTAACTTCACCAGTTGGGGGCATGTTTCCTTCAAAATCCTGTCTTCCATTTGGAAAAATTCCTTTATCTGTCGTAAATTTGACAGAAGTGCCAGCAACAACATTTTCTCCAGTGCTGTCAAGTAGTTTTGCAGTCAATACAACTGAGCTTGTTCCATTAGCAGCAACCGTATTACTTGAAGAGGTAAGCTCTATTGATGAGGTTGTACCAGTGCCATCTTGATAAAATATGACCTGAGTAGTAAGTTTTGCAGTGCCGTAAGATGCTGTAACTGTGCATGTTCCGGGTGTAGAGGGTGCTACAAGGAATACCTTAGCAACTCCTTGCTCAGTACCACTTGCAGTATCAGTCTTGTCTGCTGTTTTTGTGGTATTAGATAAAAGAGTACCGCAATTAGTTGTAAAAGAAACTGGTTCGCCGCTTACTGCTAATCCATTTGAGTTACTTAAACGAACACTTATCGTAGATGTGCTTTTCCCATCAGCTAAAACATATGCAGGTTGTGCCATCATATTACTTAAAGTGATAGTATTGAATTTAACACTCAGGGTGTCTTTTATAGTAGTGTTACCTTTAACAATTGCAGTGAGTGTGTATTCTTTAGCAGTTGCGGAAGATATTGTAAATTTAGCCATACCGCTTTTGGTTTTAGCAGTGGAATTTTTTATTGTTAAACCTGAGGGTGATGATGCTAAATTAATCTCTGTATCATCTTCAACAAGATTTCCGTTCTTATCAGTTACCGCAACATTGAGAATGTATTCTCGGTTTATATATAAAAGATCATTATCTGGATTTTCCACTAAATCAAGTATATTAACCTTTGAAGGAGTTCCAGCAGTCTGTTTAACCACTAACTTATCAGAAGAGTTTCCAAACGAGGCTGTAATTGTAAAATCACCCTTTTGATCTGTACTAATATATGTATAATGAGCTTTTCCATCTGAACCAGTAACTGCTGTTCCAATCTCATCACTTGTAGTGCTAAAAGATTTATTTGGAATCTTAACTTCCCATATATCATCTGTGCCATTTTGAGCTGTTATGTCTAAATAATAATTAGCATTTGACAAAATGTTTTTAGTGACAAGAACGTTAGTAACATCGTTATTTACAGAATATAAATATGTTTTTTCTCCCGTCTCAGTATTAATTAACTGAGCTTTAAAATAAGCCATCGCAGAGAATGTAGTTGTGATTCCCCCTTCTGTCCTCGTATATTGAGGAGCATTGTAAGTAACTGTAATATCTTTTTCTCCTGAAAAGAGAAAAAAATTCTTAGTAATACCCTCTAAATCCACATCTTTACCCGAAAAAACAAGCTCATTGTTTTTAGGATTTATACTATCTCCAAACGCACGGGAAAATACAACCATTGCACCAGCAACAGGATTACCAGCTTCGTCAGTTACAGAGGCGGTTAATGTTGCTTTTGATCTTGCATCTACTGCTCCCCCCTGATCATGCACTTGAACAGAAACAGAATCCTCTTCATTTAGAATAAAGACATTAGCATTTTCTCCCGCACCTCTTGCCATAGTTAAATAGTATCTATCTCGTTTAAATTTAGCCTGACTTGGACAATGTACTACAATATAGTAATTGCCGGAGGAGGGAATATTGATATCTCTGATATATGGGGTGTTTGTTTTGTAGTCCATGTAATCAATAAAAAAATCACTAATCACCTCATTTTCTACACTTCTCACCTCAACGAATAGAACATCTGTGTCGGCTGTAGAACCAGAGGGAAATTCATAATATGCTGTAAGGCTTACTGTGCCTGCATAAGGAACATTAACAGCATACCAGTCATAATCCAAAGCGTGCCACAAATTGCCGACAATCTTATCGCCAAATGTAACCTCTTTGGCATAAATCCGCTTATCGTTGTCAGGCTCAATGTCATAATTTGCTGCTCTGCAAACGTCAGCACCTGATAGAGTAACAGCAAACAGTGTAATCCAATAAACAATTACCATTAATGATTTTTTCATGATTTCCCCCAATGCGAAACGGTGAGCTTATTTTATATCTTTTATTTGAAAAGTTCTGAATGACTACCTGTTCTATAAAGAACAACTTCATCATTTTCTATAGCATAAATCAAAATCCAATCAGGTTCGATATGACAATCACGCTTATCTTTATATTCACCTCTTAGCGGATGATCATTATACTCTATCGGCAAATTTTTTTTATCATCAAGCAGTATTTCAAGAACTTCCATCAATTTTTCTATGTTTTTCCCTGCTTTAATAAGTCTTTTTACATCTCGCTTAAATTGATTTGTTCTTCTAACTACTCTATTCACGACAATAAATCCTTTCGTAAATCATCAATTGAATCGAATACGGGCATTGATGATTTATCTTCAGCAAAGGCTTTTAATGTCTTTTTATTTGGTAATGCAAAAATCTTGCCATTCTTCTTAATTTCTTCATCTTCAAGAATATAGTGAACTACAGCCAATCTATCTTTTTTGGGTAGAGAACGGAATATAAGATAAAATGCTTCTGCAGTGCTTATAGATGCGTTAGGTTCTTGTGGATGATTCTGATTTTCTACTCTTGACATCACAAATATTTCCTTTTTTGGGCTATTACTAATTGTTTAGTGAAGCTTAAAAAGTTTAATTATGGGCTTAAAATCAACAGGGACAGAACAATGTTCTATCCCTACTGATTATATAAAATCTTGACAATATTTAAACGCCTTAGAAAGGTATCGTTACAGTCTCTTCTTCACCGCTGCCAGAACAACCAGCACCTTTATCATCTTCTGTATTACATTTAAGCATATATGTAATTTTAATTTCATCTCCATCAGTTACCCCTGTGAATTTATACTTATAAGGATTATTAGTATAGCCATTTGCAGGGTCTCTGAAAGTGCCTTTATGAGTATAGGTGTCTGGATAAACAATCTTTGGAGACTCTCTTGAATTATCTTCATCATCTTTATTATTAAAAGTAACTTGAAATGTTGAACCTTCAATCGGCGGGTTGCGATTAACATCTTGTAAGTAGATGTCCATAAATACAACGTCGTCGTATTGAACATATTTATACGATAATCCGACCTCTCCTGAGAAAAGCACTGGGATTCTTGACATAATGGTGTTTGTAAAGCCGGTTGAGCTATCTTCCCATAAAGGATTTGTAGTTGCTACACTGCCAGATGTTCTATAAAAACTTATACCTTCGCCGCCTGCGTACAGCGTTGATGTAAAATCTTGATTATCTGCTGCAATTGCATAAAGTGCCTCACCTGATAAGCCTTGATTTGTTTCATACCATGACGAGCCAAAAGCCATAGTAAAATCGCCATTAACCTGATGGGCAAACACTTTTCCGCCTGCACTATCAATTGGACCATACCATGCAGCAGCATAAAGCGTGTGGTTGTATCTATCAAGGAGAATATCTTTTATGTTTGTGCCTCTATCCATGCCGGATGCAAATTGTGCCCATGTGATGCCGCTGTCATAACTTACCCAAACTCCAGCGTTTTGTGTTCCAGCATACAATATATCTGCACCTGAAGGCGTGTGGTAAAGCTCAAGAGCGGTGATCGAATCGCCGGTAAATCTTCCTGTTGAATCCCAAGTTCTGCCTCCATTTATGCTTTTATAAAGACCAGTTCCAGTAGCAGCATAAAGAACAGCAGTATCATTGTGTGTTCCCGGAACTTTTACAATATCCCAAACTGTCCAATTATGACCAAGTTTGTTTGCAATCACATCTATTGTTATTATATCACCGCTTTTAAATGAAGAGCCTTTTTCATTTATTGTAAAAGTTATCTCTCCATTATCTGACGTGTAAACTTCACCTGTTTGAGCTATTCCAGCCTGCATACCAGATAGGCTGCCTGCTACTGTCCAGTAAGCTGGGCGGGCTTCGTATGTCTGAAATGTAAAGGTATCTCCAATTACAAACGGAACTGTGCCTTGATAAATTGTAAAGCCAACCGCTTGATTGTCTGAAGTATAAGCAACTCCTGTGTATGCAATTTTTGCCTGCATTCCAGATACAGTTCCGCTTATCTGCCAGTATGAGAGAGGAACAGTTTCAAATTCAATAACATCACCTACAATAAATGGAGCGGGTCCCGGAATGATTTTAAAATTAATATAATCAGATGTATAGGCAGTGTTCACTTTTGCATTATCAAGTTTGCCTACGGAAGAACCTTCAACAGTAAATACAGTAGAATCCTGACCAAGAAGCGGAGATTGGTTGATGTCAACATAAATGCAGGTCAGAGTCCATTTTTCTCTATATTGTGTGAATTGGGAAGTAACATCTATGATTGTCCCTTTTCCATCTGGTGCTTTAATGTATTCAGCAGTTGCACCAATAACATATTTAGCTGTCCATGTTTCTGTCTTTGTGTTGGCAGATGTTGTAAATTTTTCAATTCTGCCGTCAGTTGCCGGCTGTTTGGAAGGATCGGCTGGCGTAAATACTGGAGGAGAGGTGTAACCACTATTTTCTACAGCAACCGGATCAATAGCCGTAATAATTGATGGAGAGTTGACTGTAGCCTCTGGAACTATACATTTAAGCGTCCATGTCTCTGTTTTTGCACTGTATCCGGTTTTAGCAGAGGCAATTTCTCCTTTACCTGACGGGGTATTAACATTAATAACTCCCCCTGCTGGTGAGAAATTTTTTCCATCAGTTGCATATACAATGCCCTGCCCTTCTGTGCCTACCCAGACATAATTGGTGTTGCCGTTATCATCATTATTATTGCCGTCATCATCGCATAGAACTGTTAGAACAGCAGCCTGTGTTGAATATACACCAAACCACTCTTCAGGATTATTGCTGTTCCAGTTCATTCCTCCATCTAAAGAGCGGAAAAGATTGCCGCTTCCAAGATATCCTGTACCGACATAAACTGTGTTGTGATCATCAGGATCAACGCAGATCGCACTGTTGCCTTTAATATAAGGATCAAGCCAGTTCTGACCCGCTCTTGGATTTAAAGTAGATTTGCTGATATTTTCCCACGTTCTGCCGCTGTCGGTTGATTTATAAACACCGCCGCCGTTTGTTCCTGCATACATGATATGAGCATCATAACCCGGAGTAACGGCAATAGATGTTACATGAGTAGTCTCGCCTCCATCAGTCTCTGCTGTTACAGATACCATGCCTTGAGCTGGAGATGGGCTTGAAGCTGAAAAGAGCGTGCTTGATGCAACACCGTCATTATCTCGGATATTGTCTCCAATCATGCCGGCAGTTACAGCCATGTCAGGATCAAAAAATCCGCCTGTGTTGTAGGTTCTAAATCTTACTGGAACACCATCTTTTACACCATTGCCCAAAAAATCGGCAAGATGGGCATAAACCTTTGTTGAAAGACCAGACATCCAGAGTCCTGAAATATTGTGGTATTGAACAGAGAGTCCAAACTCTTCAGCCACTGGAAGACCTGTGTTATCATAATGGGTAAAGTTTATCCGTATAGATTGGCTTACACCGCCTGAATAGCATGTAACTTCTGCAATACCGGGCTGAGTTGTAGATATAAGAGATGTTGTTGCTGTTCCGTTCGTCCCTGTAATATCAACCTGAATCTCTTGGCTTCCATTTCTAAAATGTCCAAGATTGGTTTTAAATAGAACAGTGTTATATGGGGTTACAGAGCTGTCAGCACTATTTGACACTACAGCGGTAAGTGCAGCAGAACTTTTTCCGTCAGCAGGAATGCTTTCTGAATCTGATGACAGGTTTATAGATGCAGCTTCGTTCATACCTCCAGAAGAGCCGCAGCCAACTGTAAACAAAAGGCAGAACTGCACAGCAGCAATAAGAGTTATTAATATTATCTGTTTGCAACTAATCTTATAATCTTGTTGATTACAGCACATCTGGTTAAAATTCATCTATCTCCTCCGGAAAAATATATATGTACCTTGATTTATTATCTTAAATTTCTATAATCCGTTATTTTTTTGCTCAAGCTGAACAATCGTTGGGGTTATAAATATTAAAAGCTCATTTTTTTTATCAGTACTTGTGTCTGTTCTAAATATCTGACCTAAATATGGGATATTAGATAGTACTGGGATACCACTTTTACTCTCAGATACAGTTGATTTTACAATCCCACCTATTACAATAGTATTGCCGTCATTTACAAGCAGCTCTGTATTTGCTTCACTTGTAGAAAGAGATGGAATACCAGCAACGGTTCCTGATACCTCATTTTTAGAAATTTTTACTGTCATTGCAACTCTATTATCAGGTGTGACTTGAGGAGTAACTTCTAAAGAAAGTTTAATCGGCTTGAACTCTATAACAGGGTTGCCATTCTCATCAACGCCGCTTTGATAACCATACTCAAGACCTTGATCAATTTTAGCAGTTTTATTATCCAAAGTAAGTATCTTAGGAGCGGATATAATTTTAGTATCACCAGTTAATTCCGCTGCTGTTAATCTTGCGTCAAGGAGTAAAGGAGTACCGGCTAAACGATTGAATGTATATCCAATACCTGAAGTTGCATTTACTGGATTATTTACTGCAATGTCAAATCCATACAGCCCTCCAAGATCGTCACGATAAACGTCTTGACTGGACATATTCCAGTTTACCCCGAGTTCACGTGAAAAATCTTTTGTTACCTCTACAATTCTTGCTGAAATCAAAATCTGAGGAGTTACCTTATCAAGTTTATATATTAACTTTTTAGCCTCACTTATCACTTTTTTAGTGTCAGTTAGAATAATCATATTTGTTCTTTTATCGACACTGATTTTACCGCCAGTATCTTTTGATGAAGTAACTCCAGCAATATCTCTTTCAGGTGTAAGTAACTTTTCAATATGTGGTTTTATATCAACGTCTGCATTGGCATAGTTGATTGGAATATATTCTGTGAACATGGGTTCCTGCTGTTTTTTCTGCTCTTTAGCCTGAGCTCTTGCAAGAAATATAGCTGCTTTTTCGTCCTGTTCTCTTTTAATAGTCTGCATGGTTGCAATGCGGGTGATAGAACCTTCTTTAATTTTACCCAGCCCATTCATTTTTAAAATAAGAGCAAGTATCTCGTCCCAAGGAGCCGGTTTTTCAAGAGTCAAAGTTACCGTTCCTTGAACATCTTTATCTACAGCAAAATTTTCACCGCTTACAGTCTGCAAAATTCTGAAAACATTTTTTATATCAGTCTCATAAAAATCAAGGCTTATCTCTTCTCCTGTGTAAACAGGATTGTCATTAAAAAAATCATCTTCTACATTTTCTTCATCTTGGTTATCTTGTTCTTCTGCTTGATTCTCTTGTGCAGCATCTTGTTGATCAGCTTTGTTCTCTTCTGCCTCTAAATCCTCTGGTTCAGAGTCGTCAGATTCAGCTTGAACAGGAGCGTTTACTGATTCTAAAGGAACTTGAGAAGATTGAGCGTTTTGAGCGGATAAATTTTGAGAACCTTGT
>CAZIJN010000049.1:0-23118 GCA_964539635.1 uncultured Desulfobacterales bacterium
GCCATCCCTTTACACACATCAACTTTAGGTGGTTATTAAATTTTCATTCCTTAATCCAGAACAGAAAACCGTCAGTGGTAAATTTGTTACAAACGCAATGGCTGGAACACTTTTTATAATTAAAGGCGAGATTAGCAATAAATCCAAGGTTGCATGTAAAGATATAAAGGTTGAAGGAACTCTTATAGCTGCGAATAAGGTAAAGGTGAAAAATAAAGTGGTTTTTTGTGGAAATGTTATACCTGAAGAGCAGCTAAAAATATTGGATATGAATGCAATTAATTCAACTCTTTACAGTTCTGATGGAAGTAAAAAATTTACTGTGGAACCAGAACAATCTATTCCATTTATGATTGTGTTTTCAGATTTTCCCGATAATCTTGAAAATTTTACCGTAGCTGTCATAGATTTTAAACAGGTGAATGCAAAAGAGAACAAGAAATAAATATTGACAAGATATAAACTAAATTATATAAAAGCCGAGTTTTAGGCGATGTAGCTCAGTTGGTCAGAGCATGCGGCTCATATCCGCAGGGTCCGGGGTTCAAATCCCTGCATCGCTACCAGATAACACAATGCCGGTTTACTTGAATCATATTCAGGAAAACCGGTTTTTTGTTTTTTAAGTTATTGTTTTATTAAAACGGGGGAAATGTTATGGACAGTTCTTATGAAAATTTCAAACAGAGTAAAACAGGTGTATATGAAATCTATGTAAAGGATCATTTCTCAGCAGCTCATACCTTACATGGCTATAATGGAGATTGCTCAAGAATACATGGACATAACTGGATAATAGAGACCTTTGTACAGTGCAGACAGCTTAATGATATTGGTATTGGCATTGATTTTCGATATGTTAAAGATAGTGTTAAAAAAATTTTAAAAACTGTTGATCACACTCATCTTAATGAGCTTGCTCCGTTCAAAACAACAAACCCGACATCTGAAAATATTGCTAAATTTCTATATAAAGAGCTTGAAGCTCATCTTAATAGTGAATATGTCAAGGTATCCAAAGTAAAAGTTTCTGAGACTCCTGGCTGTGGTTCAACTTATTGGGAGGAGTAGGAGGGTAAGATCGGTTGGCAATCAAAGTATGTGAAATTTTCTACAGCATTCAAGGAGAATCTACATTTTCAGGCTTACCCTGTGTATTTGTAAGGCTTTCCGGGTGTAATCTCAATTGCAGATGGTGTGACACACTCTATGCAAAAAGAGATGATGGAACTTCTATGCTGATTGAAGATATAGTCAAAAATGTAGATGGTTTTGGTTGTAATTTGGTTGAAATAACTGGAGGAGAACCTCTGATACAGCAAGAGACTCCGCTTTTAGCTGATCTGCTGTTAAGCCGTGGCTATAAGGTGCTTGTTGAGACTAACGGCAGCGTAAGCCTGAATGTAATAAGCGATAGATGTATCAGAATTGTTGATATAAAATGCCCTTCAAGCGGTGAATCTAAAAAAAATCTGCTGCAAAATATAGATCTTCTCGGCAAAGAAGATGAGATTAAATTTGTTATTGCAGATAGAATTGACTATGAATTTGCAAAAAGTATGATTGCAAATAGCAGCTTAAACAAACTTGATCCATTGCGTATCCATTTTTCTCCTGTCTATGGCTCAATTAAATTAGATGAGCTTGCATCATGGATGCTCAAAGATAAAATAGGGGCAAGACTATCCTTGCAGCTTCATAAGATAATATGGGATCCTGAAAAAAGGGGGGTTTAGATATAAAAGGTATGCAGAGTGAAAAAAAACGGGCTGTTGTCCTCTCAAGCGGCGGAATTGATTCTACAACTGCAATGGCAATTGCGAAATCAGAAGGATTTGAGATTTACAGCTTAAGTTTTAGATATGGACAGAGGCATGCTGCAGAACTTCAATCTGCTCAACGAGTGGCAACATTTTTTAATGTGAAAAAACATCTGATTGTAAATGTCGATTTAGGAAATATTGGAGGTTCAGCTTTAACAGACGCAATTGATGTACCAAAACATACAAGCATTCGAGAGCTTGTTAAAGATGAAATTCCAGTTACATACGTTCCTGCAAGAAATACCATATTTTTATCATATGCACTTGCGTGGTCAGAGGTGATAAAAGCAGACAATATTTTTATAGGTGTAACTGCTGTTGACTACAGCGGATATCCTGATTGTCGTCCCGAATATATCGAAGCATTTGAAAAGATGGCAAATCTTGCTACAAAAACAGGAGTTACAGGAGAGATTAAGTTAAAAATAAGAACTCCTCTGATACACCTGTCAAAATCAGAGATTATTCTGAAAGGTAGAGAGCTTGGAGTTGACTATTCACTTACACTTAGCTGTTATGATCCTGATGATAAAGGTCGTTCATGCGGAGAGTGTGACAGTTGTCTTCACAGAATAAAGGGATTTAAAGAGGCTGGAGTTGCTGATCCTACCATCTACTTTAATAGCAATAAAACAAATTAACCGTATCTGCATTTACTGCATTATTTAATCGTAACCTGTTTATGCAATATTGTTTACCTGCAAAGCTATCTCTTTAAGAACCTTTTTGGTCTCCACAAGAGAACGAGAAATTTTCTTATTTCTTGAACCAAGCTCTATTTTAAGAGTATTTTCAGATGGATATTCGCATTGAAAACCATTAAGAGGAGAGTAGCGTAATGGTCGTTTCTGATGCAGTTCAGAAAATACAAGCACAATAGAGTTTAAAGTAACGTCCATCTTTTTTACTCCAGCTTTTATTGCAAGAATCCTGAGCATAATTTTCAGCAGCATATTTAAGCCCTCTTCTGGAAGTTTTCCAAACCTATCAATAAGCTCTTTTTGCATGGTTGTTATCTCAGATACTTCTGTCATCTGAGAGAGCCTTCGGTAAATCGTAAGCCTCTGCTCTATGGATTGGACATACTCTTCTGGTATATGGGCAGACATGGTGATATTTATCTCAGGCTCAAGAGCAGGCACAACAGGTTTTCCTTTAAGATCGCAGACAGCTTCATCAAGAAGTTTTAAAAACATATCATATCCAACTGCCGCAATATGACCAGATTGAGACGCACCAAGTGCAGAGCCAGCCCCTCTTATCTGGAGGTCTTTCATTGCAATCTGAAATCCAGCACCAAGATCACGGTGTTCCATCAATGCTGCAAGACGCTTTTTTGCATCACGAGAGAGATTATTTTCATTTTGAACAAATAGATAGGCATAAGCCTGCTCCTCTCCTCTGCCGATTCTTCCTCTCAACTGATAAATCTGGGCAAGCCCAAAACGCTCAGCTTTGTTGATTATCATTGTGTTTGCAGATGGAATATCAAGCCCAGACTCAACAATAGTTGTGCAGACAAGCATATCAATATCACGGTTGATAAAATCGACCATAACCTTTTCCAACTCTGATTCTGGCAATCTCCCGTGAGCAATGCCTATTCTTGCATTAGGAACCAGATTTTGCAGCTTTTCTGCCATTTTAAAGATTGTCTCAATCTCATTGTGGATAAAAAATATCTGTCCTCCTCTTGCGATCTCCTTTTTAACTGCCTCTGCTGCAACTGAATCGCTGTATTCAGAAATATATGAAATAATAGCCTGCCTATCTTCTGGAGGAGTTGCAATTACACTGATATCTCTCATTCCAGTCAAAGATAGATGCAGAGTTCTTGGAATCGGAGTCGCAGTTAAAGCAAGCACATCAACAGTGGTTCTTTTAGCTTTAAGAGCCTCTTTATGTTTAACTCCAAATCGCTGCTCCTCATCAATAACCAAAAGCCCTAAAGATTTAAACGAGACATCTTTTTGCAGCAGGCGGTGGGTGCCGATAACAATATCTACTTTTCCGGATTCCATCTGGCTTAAAATCTGCCTCTGCTCTTTTGCTGTTCTAAATCTTGAAAGAGCTTCAACGGTTATGGGCCAATTTTTGAACCGTTCTCTAAATGTTTGAAGATGCTGCTCTGCAAGAATAGTTGTTGGAACAACTATTGCCACCTGTCTGCCATCATTTACAGCTTTAAATGCAGCCCTTATCGCAACTTCAGTCTTGCCGTATCCAACATCTCCGCAGACCAATCTATCCATAGGTGTCTCATCTTCCATATCTGAGAGAACATCCTCGATTGCCTTTAGCTGATCAGGAGTCTCATCATAAGGAAAAGATGCCTGAAACTCATCGTAAAAGCTATCGCACGGGCTGAAAGCATGACCGCCTTGAACACGTCTTTCAGCATAGAGTTTTAAAAGCTCGCCGGCTAACTTCTCTACCTCTTTTTTTGCCTTTGCAGTTGATTTTATCCATGTTTTTCCGCCGATTTTGTCGAGAATAGGATTATATCCCTCAACACCAATATACTTTTCAACCATCTCCATTCGATCAACTGGAAGATAGAGCTTATCATCATCTCTGTAAGCAATCTGGATAAAATCGCCTGATATCCCATCTATAGTGATAGTCTTTAACCCCTCATATCTGCCGAGACCATGCTCTAAATGGACAACAATATCTCCCTCTTTAAGCTCTTCAGGTGTGATAAATCTGCTTTTTGCCTTTTTTGCAGCTCTGTTTAAAAGCCTCTTTTTTACGCCGAATATCTCTTGATCTGTAACTATGGCAATTTTACTCTCATGGTCAACAAAACCTGATGATAGATTGCCCTCCATATAATAGATTGGGTTTAATTTACTTAGATTTTTTATATTAAGGAGTACTCTATCCATTTTATCAGCAGAGCTATTAATATTAAATATTAGATTTTGAAAGTTTATAGAGTCAAAAAGGTTAAGTTCAACTCCATAAGGCTTTAGCAAAGATATAAGCCTTCCTGCCTGAGCATTGCTTGTACATACAGCAATTGAGGTTAGATTAGATTTGACATTGTTAATAAACCAGTCGGCAAGCGGCTGTAAAATATGCTCTTGATGGGAGCTTATGCTCTCTCTTCTTAAAAGAGACGATTTTAGCTGCTCAGAAAGATATGAATTATCTTTTAAATTCAAAATAAAATTGCGGTTTTGATTATCGCTTTTGCAATCAGATTCGCTGCTGTAAGAGTCGTAAGATTCTAAAAATAGCTCTATAAAATTAATCTGTTTTCTTTTTGTACCGTTGAAAGATAAGAGAAAATCATTCCAACTCATATAAATTGATTCAGGTGGAACAGCAAGCTGATGAGCAATCTTTGCCTGCTCATAATTTTCCATCATTTGACTGTAAAGAGTATCTGAGGCAGATTCAAGCTCTTCAGCTCTATCAACGAAAAAAATAGTCTCTTCAGGCAGATAATCTATAAGAGAATCGGTCTCTCCATACACGATTGAAAGGAGAGTTTCGATCTCTGGAAATCTTCCAAACTCTTTTATTTTATCTACATAGTCTTTTATTTTAGCAGGGGAGACACCGCAATTGCTGCCTGCCTGACGTAATCTTGCTATAATATGAGCAATATTAGATTTCTCCATAATTACCTCATTAGAGGGAATTATTATTGCCTCTTGAAGCTCCTCTGTTCCACGCTGGGTTACAGGAGAAAAATGTCGCAAAGATTCAACAAAATCGCCAAAAAGCTCAATTCTTATGGGATTCTCATAATTAGGGGAAAAGATATCAAGAATACCTCCTCTTACAGCATAATCTCCCGGCTCTTCTACAAGCGATGTTCTAACATATCCGTTTGAATTTAGGCGTGCGATCAAAAGGTCTCTATCAATAGTTTCGCCATTTGCAACAAGATCGACAGCGTTGGAGAGTACATTTTTAGGAACGCTCTTTTGTAGAAGTGTATCTATGCTTGTAATAACAAAATAGCTGCGTGTAAGTTCAATCAGTTTATAAAGAATAGAAACCCTTAAAGCTGAAGTTTTGGAATGGTATGCAAGTGATTTTAAAGGTTGTATATAGCAGCCGGGTAAATAGAGAATAGAAGATTGCATATCTGGCATAAAAAAGAGCAGATCGTCCATAAAACGGATCGCATCTCTTTGGGTTGGAAATACTGCCGCAACAGTTGAGCTTATATTATTTTTAGATTGAATTTGACGAAATATCTTTGCTGCAACATAGGCTTTTGCCGAACCATGACATCCTATTACTTTAATGTTATTGAACTCTTTTTTTGTACTGTCTAAAAGGTCTTTGAGCATTTTTTTCTTGATTTTCTCTTATATAAGAATTAATGGTAAGCCAAATTTTTTAATAAGCCGGCGTAACTCAGTTGGTAGAGTAGCTGATTCGTAATCAGCAAGTCACCAGTTCGACTCTGGTCGTCGGCTCCAAAATTCTCAACATTTATATTATCTCTGCGTCTGACACACTAACCCAGCCGATTTTATCTTTAGAAAAGTATATCTTAAGATAATCGCCCTTTATCTCCTCAACTCTTACTTTTGTGCCTGAATGTAGAAGAAAAAGCTCAGTTGCATCTTTTGCACTGCCTGATCGTACAGAAGCCTCTTTTGATATAATAACAGCAAAGTTACTTAATCGTTGGCTATAATAGGTATAAAAAGATGTAGAGCCTGCAATGATAAGTGCTGTAAAAATAGCAACTCCTGCTGGAGTAAAAATTTTACGTCTGCGGACTGTTCTTATCGCAGCATAAGTAAAAAATATAAAAGAGAGTCCGATCGCACTGTAATTGACCATTTGTGGAGGAAAGTGATCTGTCCAGAAAAATAGAAGGTCTGAAACATCTATACCTGTACTAATTCCAATGCCGCTACTATCATCACTAATTTCAAGTCTGTCTGTTATAAATTCTCTTGCATACTCAAGATTAAAACGCAAATCAGGGTCAAGAGGAATCTCTTTTTTTGCCCGCTCATACCAAAGAATTGCACGACCAATATCACCAGCCTTAATATATGCATTACCAATATTGTAGTATAAATATGGATTTTTAATCCCCTGATATTTTTTACTACTAACAGACTTATTGTAATAGTTATCAGTTTGGATATTATCGTTTATATCGCTTTCTGCTTGGACGATTGAGGAAAATTTTTTAGCGGCATCTTGAAAATTTCCATTATGATAATCTTTTATAGCTTCAAGAAAGATAACTCCAGCTTGTAAGTTTCGCGAATCTTTTGCAGAAACTTTTAATGGATATGCTAAAACAGAATAAAATGTGCATATAGCAATCAGCATAACGCAAAGTGATTGAAACAGCTTTGTTACTTTTTCAAAAAGCGTATTTTTATAATTAGATATATTCTCCATTTTACCATATCTTGCAGATTCAATTTCATTCAAAAGTGCTGTAACCTCAACCGCAGCACGTTCAGACGAACCACAATCAGTGATAATTTTTACTATTTCATCTGTTGTAATTGCGGTAATTGTTGTTGAATTGACCGAAGAACTATTAATATCTGTATTATTAATCTCTTTAAGTGATCCGCCTGTACCGCTATTTTTTTTACTTTTAGAGATAATCAGAGCGATCAAGGCATCGTGGAGTAATTTAAGAAAATCTGCTTTATTATCATCTATTTCTGCCACTTCTTTTGAATCACTATCTTTTGCTCTAATATTCTCTTTTTTTAAAATCTCTGATGCTGCTTTTAAACTCTCTTTTGCTTTTTTTAACATCACCTCTGATGCTGAGGCATCTCTTTTAGAGATTTTAATCGCTATTGTAAAAATAAAAAAAAGAGCCGGCGGTATAAAAAATAGGAGCATAAACATTGGAAAAGAGAGACTCTTTTTGCTTACAAGAATATTTAAATCCTCTTTTATTGAGAGTATATCTTTTCCTGTAAATTCAACCCGCCTTTTTTTAACCACTTTTTTGTCATCAAGCTCAAGTTGCCCGCTGTTTTGAGCACCAGCACTATTTATGTTATTAACACCCTGATTTTCCTGTTGTAAAACATTATCTGTTTGCTGCTCTTTTGTTGAGCTGCTAACTTCAATTTCAATAGGAGCTGTTGAGACAATTTCATATTTTTGAGTTTTAATATTAAAAAACGATAAATATATTGGCTCAATAGTATATCTGCCTGATTTTATAGGGACAACTGCTTTTTTAAACACTTTTTTCCCGCTATAACCTTCAAGACTAAGTTCAATCGACTCTTCTGGTGAATCATCATAAACCTTAAATTCAGGAGGGATTTGCACAGATGGAGCTTGTGCGTCCATAATGTTGCCCTTTCCAGATATGGTGATAGTCAAAGTTGCAGACTCTCCTGTTTTTAACGAAATATTATCAATATCTGCCTCAATTGAAAAGTCTCCGACAAGAGCAGAAAAGGGTATATTATTCGGAAAATTAGAGGGGTAGGGTGGTAAATTCTCAACTTTTACTGAAACAGGAGATGTTGTAAATTGACGAGTCTCTGTTCTGCCGAAAGAGAAAATGCCTTCAGAAAAGAATGGATCATCAAAACGGTTATGAGAATTACGCCTATCTCTTACAGGTACTTCACAGATTATTACTGCCGGATCGATCTCCAATTCTCCTGTTGTTTCAGGAATAAGAAGATAATTTATCTCAGAGACGCTATATACTCTGCCGTTTATAGTCTCTGTATAATTTTTTCGCTCCCCAGCCTCTTTTGCGTTGAACCCTTTGAAAGATGGAGGTTGAAGCGTTGCATTTGAAAGTTTGACAGCACTGTAAAATCTCAATTGATATACAGCCTGCTGACCTGTTACAAGTGATGTGCTTGATATGCCTGACTCTAAAAAAATATCTTTTGAACCTCCAACAGTATGAGCGTTAGCGTTTTCGGTTACTTCAACTGTTATCTCTCTTGTAGTATAAATTTGATTATCAATTTCTACCCTAAATGGAGGAATTTTTAGACTTCCTGTTTTCTGAGGAAGCAGCGTGTAAGTATAAGTTATAGATTTAGAGTATTTACCGTTGATAATTGATATATTGCTGCTGCTGCTTTTAGAGACTATCGTAAAGTCGTTTAAAGATGATGTATCAATCTCTGCTTCACCATCTTCAAAAGTTATTGAAAGAATGAGAGACTCATTGATTGAAATTTTGTTTCTATCAACCTGTGCAGTAACAGTAAAGCACAACCCTTTTATAGGAACAGTTACTAAGCATAAGATGATTACAATAAATAGGAAGAGTAGTTGTTTTAATGACCCGCATAAATTCAGTGGTTTAACGCTCATATTTTACGTAATCCTTAAATGTGTATCCAATATATTCTACCAATCTTTTACGACAGGCTGCCCTTTATATATAGGCATCATGGCACTTCCGGGTTTATCTTCAAGTCTATTTAGCAGATGATGGCGGCTCTGCTGCTCGTTATCTTGCTGGTTATCCTGGTTCTCTCCTTGTTGATTGAGTCTATTTTGTTGTTCAGGCTCTTCTGTTTGCTGCTGATCCAGTTGTTCCTGCTTACTGTTCTCATCTTTTGTTTGAGATTGCTCTTCTTGCTCAGAGGATTGTTGTTCTTTTTGCTCAGGGGCTTGTTGCTCTTCTTTCTGTGAAGGCTCTTGATTTTGTTCCTCTCCTCGTTGTTCCTGCTTTTCTTTATTTTCCTCTCTATTTTGCTCCTGATTCTGATTATCTTTATTTTCTCTCTTATCCTCGTTCTCTTTTTGCTGCTCTTGCTGCTTTTTTTGCTCTTCTATCTTTTTTTTAACAAACTCAAGATTCTCTTTTGATTCTTTATAAAGCTCAGATGTCTCTGGAATCTGCTCAAACTCTTTAACAGCACCGGTAAGGTCTCCCATTTTATACTTTGTATTTCCAAGGTTAAAAGTACTTTTATCTTTCAGAATATTATCTTTATTCTCTTTTATTGCTCTCTGTTTTGCCTCAGTAAAATTATTCAATGCAGATTCGTAATCTTGCTTTTTATATGCGGCACTTCCAATATTGTAATATAATTCAGGAAGTTCTGGGCGTTCAAGCTGTGCATCAATAAAATTTTTCATTGACTCTTCATATTTACCCTGATCGTATGCTTCAATTCCCCTTTGGACATTGGCAGAACTTCCAGCATAGACAAAATTGCAGCTTAATAGAGAATTAATAAGAACAGAGATAAATAAGATAAAACAATTTATATAAATTATATATATATGATTACTTCTTTGCATAGCTTGGATTCTATTTAATATTGTATTGGATTTTAGGGGGGAGTTGATAGTAAAAGAGATTAAAAAGTTATATTTTTTAGCATTGCTGTCTCATTACAATCAGGAAAATTGACGCATGTAATGCAGCCGGACCATATTTTAATTGGAAGTTCTGCCCTGTCAATCTGATTAAAGTTAAATCTTTTAAAAAAAGTTGGACGGTATGTAAGGGTAAATAGCTTAGGTATCTTAAATGATGCTGCCTCTTGTATCGTTCTATCAACAAGCAGAGTACCAATTCCCCTGCCATGAGCTTTTTCTACAACTGCAAGCGATCTAATTTCAGCAAGGTCTTCCCAGCAAAATTGAAGAGCACTGCATCCTAAAACTTCTCCTGTAGTGTCATCAACATATACCCAGAAATCACGGATATGGTCGTATAATTCACTTAATGGTCTTGCAAGGAGTTCCCCTCTTTTCCCGTACATTTGAAGCAGAGCATGAATCTGTTTAACATCTTTAGGGGTTGCTTTTCTTAACATCTCTTTTATCTCTCCTGATCACTTTTTAGGTATAAGTTTTACAATAGTATCTTGAAGCTCTTCATTAGAAAAAGGTTTATGAAGAATCTTATTTATACCAGCATTTCCAAGAAGGCTTTGATTCATCTTTAAATTATCTTCTGATTCTACAAAATCACTTTGAGTTGTTATCATTACAATTGGCAGTTCAACTGATGAATATTTTTTTCTGATTGCTTGGGCAAGCTGTATCCCATTTATTTTGGGCATATTAAGGTCTGTTATTACAAGATCGGGCTTTAATGCGTATGTCTGCCTTATAGCCTCTTCTGGCAGCATAAAAGCGGTTGCATTGTATCCAAATCCTGTAATCTTGTTTTCATAGAGCTTTAGCATCATCTTTGAGTCATCTACAACGTAAATCTGTGCAACATCAGATAAAGTTGTCTGCTTCTCTTCTGGTACCAATTTAACAATCTTATCTGCAAGTGCCTGATAGTTTTTCTTTCTTAATATGCCAAGAAAGTGCTCTCTTGTTTTTTTATCTGCTTTTGTAGTTACATGTTTAACTGACAACTTAATAAATTCCTCTTCTTGAATGAGAAAATTGAATATGTTATCAGCCTCTGAATCTATAAGAGCACCTACAGCATTCAAAGCATCGTCATTACCCTCTCGTACAATATTTTTTAGACCTGCAACAAGAACCTTTGATATGTTTTTATCCATTGCCCGGGCAGCACTCATACGTACCGATTCAACAGGGTCTTGGATACCTATTGCAAGGGTGATTGCAGATTTTATTGATGGTATCCGCTCCATAGTCTCGTAAGCAGCCTGTCTGATATTAGGGTCATCTGGTTTGGTTTTCATAATATCAAGAATAACAGGCAGAGCTTTTTGATCTTTTATATATCCAAGAGTGGTAATAAGATGAACCATAAAATCTGTATCAGCATTGGAAGTTGCAGCAGTAAGTATTGGAACTGCTTTGCCTCCAATGTCTATAAGCATATCAATTGCTGCGTCTCTAATATGAGTATTGGACGATTGTAAAAGTTCAGCAAGACGATTGAGTGCGTATTGATCCTGTATTTCTCCAAGAGCCTTTATTTTCAAGGAGTCAAAAGTATCATTGCCGGTGATTGAAGATACAAGATAGTCAACTGCCTCTCTGTTTCCAATCTGGGCAATGGCAGAGACAGCCCCGTTTTTAATAGATGGATCGTCATATTTTTCACTAAGTTTTATCAATGAAGCAAGAGATGATGGCAGACGAATAGAACCAAGTGAAACAGCAGTTTGAACAATAATTTCAGTGTCTTTAGATGTCTCAAGAATTTTTTCAAGAACAGGAGCAGCTTCAACAAGCATAAAATCTCCTGCTACTTTGATATAGATAAGACGGTTTCTTTTGTCATTCTGTTCTATATATTGAATAATACGATCACTGTTACCGTAAGCCTTATCCAATATCAGCTCATAAAGGCTATCTTTTATTTCAGGATTTGGTATCTGAAGCGTAGTGAGATATTCAAGAATTGGAAATACAAGTCTTTCAGATGCTTTAGATAGCTCATGAAGTGCCCTTTTTTGAACATTTACGTTCATTTCAGGGTTTGTTATAAACTGCAATAGAGCCTTTGATTTGACTATATCTTCATTTTTTAGACAAAAAATAAGCTCTTCTAAAAACTCTTTAGTGTTAATTGCTGCCATGGTTTGTTCTCATATACTTTTATTATTTTAAGATTATTTTTCTTAAGATTACAGCCGATTCTAATTATCTAATTTATACATTATGATAAATTGTATAAATATAATTTATCAACTTTTAAACCTTAGCTGCTCAACTGATAAAAAGTGGAGTTGAGGTATCTTTGGGAGATAAAAAGATCAGAAGTATTGGCAAGGGATTCTGTGGCACCAATGATGAGATAGCCGTCTGGCTCAAGGACTTTTGCAATATTAGCGTATATTTTTCGTCTATCCTCTTCAGTGAAGTAGATCATTACATTGCGGCATAAAATAATATCAAATTTACCCAGTCCAATAAACGGCTTCATTAGATTCATCTTTTGAAATTGAACCATTGCCCTTATTTCATCTTTGATTTTCCAGTAATCACCCTCTGGTGTGAAATATTTATTAAGTCTTTTAGAGTCCAATCCTCTTGCAACCTCAAATTTATTGTATCTGCCGTAGCTTGCCTGAGCTATGGCAGCGTCTGAGATATCTGTGCCCAATAGTTTTATCTGGTACTTTTGAGAATTAACTCCAATTTCATCAAGAGCCATTGCAATGCTGTAAATTTCCTGACCTGTAGAGTTGGCAGCACTCCATATACGAATAGGAGGTTTTAAGATTGTTCTATTTTTTGATTTTTTATCAATAATATCTGGTATTATTTTATGCTGTATAAGCGTAAACGGGGATTTGTCTCTGAAAAAGTAGGTTTCATTTGTAGATATGGCATCAATGATCTTTTTTTCAATCTCTTTTTTAGGATCATATTTTGCCTTTCTGTGAAGATCAGAATATGATGTACAACCCAATTGATCCATTAATGGATTGAGTCTTGTTTCAATAAGATATTCTTTACCTTTGGAAAGAGCGATTCCAGATATTTCTATGATATATTTAGATAATATATCAAATTCGGCTGGTGTAATTTTGATCATTGTATCCTGCTGTAATTTTGATCTGTATATCGTAGGGTGATTCTGATAATTACATTATGCTCTTGTAGTGACCAGTCCATTTTGCATTTTCTTTAAATTACGGTTTTAGTTATCTCATCAGCAATTTGATTAAGAGGCACAACAACATCTGCCATTCCAGACTCTATTGGCTCTTTTGGCATTCCATAAACAGTGCAGCTCTCCTTGTCTTGGGCAATAATGATGCCGCCATTTTTTTTAATATGCTCAAGACCTTTTGTACCGTCTGATCCCATTCCAGTCATAATAACAGCAGTAGATCTTCCTACATAATGCTCTGCAATTGATCTGAACAGATAGTCAACTGAGGGTTTGCAGCTATTTTCCGGCGGATCATCGGTAAGTTTTATATTTCTTGTTCTTCCGTCTCCGCCAGCCACAATTTTCATCTGCATTCCTCCCGGTGCAATAAAAACCGTATTTGGTCTTAATGGCTCACCATTTTCAGCCTCTTTAACTTCAAGGGCACATTTTGCATCAAGACTTTTTGCAAGTGATTTTGTAAAAACAGGCGGCATATGCTGAACTATAAGTATAGGTACATTGAGTTTTGTGGTAAGCATAGGCATCATAACGGCTAATGCTTTAGGTCCGCCAGTTGAAATTCCTATTCCCACTATTGATGACGGAGTCTGCCTGCGTATAATAGTTGAGGGTCTGACAATAGTGCTTTTGGAATCTTCTCTAAGTTTATTTACATTAGATTTAGCTGAAAGATTGGCAGCAGATAGGTTTAGACTGGTCGGACGGCTGAGACTGGTCGAATGGCTTGATGACTCTCTGCCTGCATGTTGATCAGATTGTGAAAGGTTATGCAGTGTGCTTCTAAACCCCTTTTGACGTTTAAAGGCTTTAATGATTGGAATAAGTGATTCACGTATCTTTAACATATTCTCAGCCATTGTACCCTTATCAGGCTTGGAAATAAAATCAAAAGCCCCAAGTTCAAGGGCTTTGATTGTCATATCGCTTCCCTTCTGCGTAAGGGTACTCAGCATAACGGCTGATGTCGGAATAGAGTTATCTTTAATATATTCAAGAACTTCAATACCGTTCATCTCCGGCATCTCTATGTCTAAGGTTACAATATCGGGTTTTAAAGAAGCTATTCTTGCAATAGCGGTCTTGCCGTTGCTCGCTGCTCCTACAAGTTCTATATCTGGCAACTCTTTAAGAATATCACTGACTATTTTACGATAGACAATAGTATCATCAACTACAAGAACTTTTATTTTACCCATGTATTATTTTTAAGACCTCTTACGCCTAATCCGTTTTTAATGAAAATATATACTTAGATACGAGTGAATCGTCTATTTCTAATCCTTTAATACCTCTTCAATATCTAAGATACCAATCAGAGAAGTTTTTGTTTTCATAACCCCTTTAAAAAATCTGCCTTTTAATCCGCTGATATTTGAAGGGGCAGGCTCAATTTTATCTTTTTCTGCTGTAACAACATCGCTTATTGCATCTACCATAAGCCCTATGTGCTCATCTTGAGAACGTACAATAATATTTCTGTTCTGTTTGTCTTTCTCAATCTGAGACAGCCCGAGTTTTTTTCCAAGATCAAGTATTGTTACAATACGACCTCTTAAATTTAGTACTCCAACAACATAGTCAGGCGATTGGGGTACAGTTGTAACCTCAAAATGTTTATTAATTTCTTGTATGCTTAATATATCAATACCGCAAAGAGCTTTTCCCACATAAAAAGTTGCAAGCTCTGTATTATTTTCCAAAAGAGTTCCTGTATTTGTAGCTGGTGTTGAAGCCATATCGAATTTTCCTCATCAAACAGAATTTAAAGATTGACATATTTTCTGATAAGTTTCATTAGGTTTTCACGGTCAAGTTTTATCTCATACTCATCAATCCCAACCTCTTTACCTTTTTTTACATGGGCATCACTTGCAAGAGATGTTAAAGCTATTACGCTAAAGTGTGACAGCTCAGGGTCTTTTTTTATTCTTGATGTCAGCTCAAAACCATCCATGTTCGGCATCTCAAGGTCAGTAACTACAAGATCAATCTCATTGTGTCTCTCTTTTAGAAGATTCCATGCAATCTCACCATCTTCTGCTGTAATTACACTATAACCTTCATCTGTCATAAATCCCTTAACTTGATTTCGGAAAAAAGCTGAATCCTCTGCAAAGAGAATAACTTTCTGTCCCGCCTCTTCCATCTCTGCCGCAGCAACCTTTTCATCTGCAAACCATGATGGATTAAGGTTTTTAACAACATCAAAAATATCAACAAGCAAGGTTGTATGCCCATCTATTATCATTGAGCCGTTAATTCCTACCTGTTTTAATGTTGAATCATCAATATCAAGTGAGATTTCAACAGCATCTACCGGAGGTGTAACCATCAGACCCAACTCTCTTCCTTTAACAGTAAAAACAATAATCTCCTGCTGTTCTGTTTCTGGAAGTTTAGAGACATTGGCAACCTGTGACAACTCATACAGAGGAAGCGCTCCGCCTCTGTATTGAACCACTTTTTTACCACTTACATTTTCAATAGATGATACAGATATTCTTTCAATACGCTCTACAAGGTTAAGCGGAGCAGCACAATGTTCAGGTCCATTTTTAAAAAGTAGCAGAGATGCTTTATCAATCGCTTTTTCTCTTGCCTCTTCAGCAGCTTTTGCAGCTTTTGCTGTTCTTTCTGCTTCAGCCATAGTTGTTAGTTCAGCCATTTGGGCAAGATTTGAGACATCAAGAATCAGTGCAACTTTACCGTCACCCATTATTGTAGCACCTGCATATCCGCTGCATTTTTTCAGATGTCTGCCAAGAGGTTTTACAACTATCTCCTCTGAATCTTTTAGCTCATCAACCACAAGTCCATACTTATGAGTGCCTGCTGATACGACCGCAATGTTTATTGCACTGGCAGCGTGATATCTTCTATCTGCTCCTGAGCGATCATGAGTTGATGCCGGTGTGTTCACAGATTCACGTTTATCATTGGGTTCATTTCTGTTTGAACGGCGATCTGCAATACTTATTCTCTTATCAGGATATTCCATACCATCATCAGGGTGGATAAATGTTTTTTTAATACCAAGAACCTGTGCAAGATTAAGAAGAGGCAAAAGATTTCCACGCAGTCTTACAACATCAGCGTCTCCAACCTTTTCAATCCGCTCTTTTACCTGAGCCGCTGGAATTCTGAGAAGCTCATCAAGATTAACTTGTGGTATAGCATATTTTTCATTACCCACAGATATAATCTGACTTGGTATAATCGCAAGGGTAAGAGGCAATTTAATCTGTATATCTGTCCCTTTACCAGTTTTTGACTCAATCTCAATGATTCCGCCTAATTTGGCAAGGTTGGTTACAACAACATCCATTCCAACCCCTCTACCAGAGACATCTGTAACCTTTTCGGCTGTAGAAAAACCGGGAAGTAGAATAAGGTCAATCTTCTCTTTTGTAGAAAGCTCAGATACCTGCTGTTCACTCATTAAACCCTTTTTAACAGCAGCAGCAGAAATTCTATCTGGATCAAGACCTTTACCATCATCTGATATAACAATATTAACCTGACCAGCATCATGAAAAGCCTTTAAAATTATCTTTCCAGTTGTTTTTTTACCTGCTGCCTCTCTTACGTGCGGAAGTTCAATACCATGATCAACAGAGTTACGAATTAAATGTGTCAGAGGATCGTTGATAGCTTCAATAATTGTTTTATCTAATTCAACCTCTTTTCCCTCAATTATAAGATCAATAGACTTGCCAAGCTCCTGAGAGAGATCACGCACAACTCTTGTGAATTTATTGAATACATTGGCAATAGGCTGCATACGGGTCCTCATAATTGCCTCTTGCAGCTCTGATGTAATCATATCTATTCTCTGGCTTGAAAGCTCTGTTGCTTTTGCATTAGATGAGTTGATTCCCTGAATTAACTGATTTCTACTAAGCACCAGCTCTCCTGCAAGGTTCATCAGAGTGTCAAGCAGATTAACATTGACCCTTAAAGAGCCTGCCGGCTTAGATATGTTCATTCCGCCGCCAGAATCACTCTCATTGTATCCAACATGATCGCTTAGTTCATTATCTGCCATAGAGTCTTGTTTTTTACGATCCAAAACTGATGATTTGGACGTAACAGCAGCACTTTCCTGTGGTTTAGAGGCAGAGACCTGTACAATCTCTTTTTTAGATATCGCAGGAGCTGCTCTCTTTTCTGTTATTTCAATTGTAGGCGATGAAACTTCATCTTTGAGTGAGCCTTCGGTTTTCCGTGTAAAATCTTCCACATTTGGAGCAGCGGTTGTAGCCGATACCTTCCCAGCAGGAGTCGGTACGGGTCGGGTAGCCGCAACCGGTCGGGCATCAGATGTATATACAGGCGGCATAGCAGTATGATTAATCGTATCTGCTGCATTGGAAAAAGAGAGCATATTATCAGTGACTACATGAATATATTTCTCATCAAGATCAAATAGAGTGCTTGCCATATCTGGTTCTAATATTGATGAAAAAAGTATCTGAAATGGAATTCTTGAGGATAGAATATTGTCATTCAAAGTTCCAACAGAATCAAAGTCTATACGTGAATCGATAATTGTACCTGTCTTTTCAAGCGATTCAAGCAACTCAATAGGATTTCTACTCTTTCTTTGAATATCTTTTATAAGATCATACTCAACAAGATAGATATACCTGCCGTCGTTTTTAGCCTGTTCAATACTGTATTGAGATACTGCCGGAAAGACTCTGCCATCTGAAAGAGTAAGATCAAGAAGCGTAGTTACGCTCTCCTGCTTATCTTCTGTTAAAGATGATTTTGTAATATTGGCAAGAGCATCAATGTATTCAGAGACATCTTCATCATTGCTTGTCTGGATATTGTTCATCAGACTTTCGAGCTTATCAAAACCTTTAAGTAGTACACTTATTCTATTTGGCGTTGGAACAAGCTCTTTATTGCGTATAAGATCAAGAACGTTCTCAAGGCTGTGGGCAAGTCCTTTGATGGTTGTCAAACCCATAAATCCGGCACCGCCCTTAATTGAGTGCGCAGCTCTAAAAACATTGTTTACTATATCGATATCAATATTTTCTTCTTCTCCTTCAATAGTCAACAGATCACTTTCAATATCTGAAAGATGTTCAAGGGATTCTTCAATGTACATCTGTAGAATTTCATCGTCTTCAATCATGATACATCTCCTGAGAGTGTTTTTGTCAGATATGGGCAGTGCTATAACGCTATATAAAAAATAGATAAAAACTTTTTGTATATAGAGAATTAAGCATCAATGAATTTTTTTCATAAGGTATTAAAAAAAAAAAAAAAGTCAAACATCATTATATAAAAAGCAATTATGAAACTTTTCTGACAATATTTAGAGGGGTTAGGGCGTATTCTAACAAATTGTATGAAAATTCTACGCTCTTATCAGACAAATCAGAAGTTTTAGTAGGAAACTCTAACTCTAAAATAGATTTAGAGTTAGGCTGTGCATGGGGTATGGACTTGTTGTTGATGTCATATATTGCAGCAATTTTAGATTTTAGTGCCTCTCCTTCTGAAGGTAGAATCTCAACTGTATCGCCTACAGAAGCTCTGTTTCTAATTTCAACTACAATACGATTATCTGGTAAATATTGGATAATTTTACCTATAAAACTGTGAATACTACCTTCGTGTATATTAGTATAGTTGGGCACGGTTTGATCTCGATTATCAAAGTAAAAGCCGGTGCAGTATGTCCTATGGTAAATAAGAGCAAGCTCTTTATGCCACCTCTCGTTTAAATCTGTACTATAGGCTTCAACTATATTTTTAGATTCACAATCGTTTTCTAAATTGGACAAATTTGACATCTCTATTGATAAAGCCTGTTCCAATTGATTTTTTTTAGTAAGATATTCTGAATATGAATCGATAGCTTCTCTGTATGTTTTTACGACTGATGCCAAATAGGAAATCCCTTTCATTCTACCCTCAATTTTAAATGAATCGATTCCTGCATCAAAAAGCTCTGGAATATGATCAATCATACATAGGTCTTTTGAATTAAAAATGTAAGCTCCTCTGCGATCTTCCATAACTGGGTGGTATTCGCCCTGTCTCTGCTCTTCAACTACTGCGTATCTCCATCTGCATGGGTGGCTGCAAAGACCTCTATTGCTGTCTCGACCCGTCAGAACACTGCTTAAAAGACATCTGCCTGAATAAGATATACACATCGCACCATGTACAAAAGTTTCAATCTCAATCGGAGATTCATATGGTGACAAATGTGATTTTGAGTATTCTACAATCTCTCTTATCTCATTTAATGAGAGTTCTCTTGCAAGGTTTATACGTTTAACCCCTAACTCTTGCCAGAAACCGACTGCGTTTAAGTTTGTAGTGTTTGCTTGAGTACTCAGATGGATATCAATATTTGGAATGATTTTTTTTGACATGAGGATAACGCCGGGATCAGCTATTATAACCCCGTCAGAGTTAATATTACCAATTTGCTCTAAGAATTTTGTTATCTCTTTGGTTTCACTGTTTCTTGAAAAGATATTGCAAGTCACATAAACCTTAACATTGTGTTTGTGCGAGTATTGGACAGCAGATTCAAGCTCTTTATCTGTAAAGTTGCTTGAAAAATTCCTTAAACTGAAATCTTTGCCTCCAAGATATACAGCATCTGCACCATAATGAATTGCTGTCTCAAGTTTTTCATAATTTCCAGCGGGAGCTAATAATTCTGGTTTGCGTGAGATCAAAATAGGCTGTTGAGAAGAGAGTGGTTGAGGTTTATTGTTGGATAACATTAGCTTTTATTTTTGAATAGTTTTGGTACCCCCGGCGAGAATCGAACTTGCGCACATGGATTAGGAATCCAATGCTCTATCCACTGAGCTACGGGGGCGATTAACAACAATATGAGTACTATTTAACAAGCAGTTTTTGACCAGGAAAAATTTTACTCCCCTTAGGCAGCTTATTAAGGTCAAAAAGAGTTTGCACTGACATATTATATTTTTGGGCTATTGTAAAGAGGGTGTCTCCAGATTTTACCCAGTGAGTTGATTTTTTTGACTTGGTGCTGTTGTTAGAGGCGATGCTGTTTTTTGTATTCAACGATTTTGTCTCTTTAGTTGTCACAAAGCCTTGTTTATTGGAAGTTGAGGCAACAGCAGATTGGGGAATAATAATATCCTTATTTGGCTTTACTGTATAATTAGAAAGAGAGTTGGCATTTTTAATTGCATCAGGTGTTGTGTTATATTTTTGAGCAATAGCCCACATAGTGTCGCCTTGTTTTACCCTATACTTAAGAGCTGTATTTTTGTAAGAGCTTTTTTGTTCTTTATCAATTTTTTTAGTAGGCAGCTCTTCTTTTGTCTTATTAGTTTTATTGATAATATTTGAATTTGAAGCATATTCAACAGAAGAAGCTCCTGAAGGTGGGATTTTTAGCATTTGTCCAGCAGAAATATTGGATTTTCTTGAGATATTATTAGAACCAGCTAAATCTCCCATAGGAATACCGTATGTCTTTGCTATGCTGAAAAGAGTCTCTCCAGTTTTAACTTTATGAAAAGAGTAGGTTTTAGGAGATACACTCTCTGATTGTTTAATATCATCAATGCTTGCAAGAAAAATCTCTTTTTTATTAGCAGGAATTCTCAATTGATACTCTTCAGGGGGAAGAACTCCATATTTTAATTCAGGATTCAATGTTTCAAGCACAGTTCTGCTTATAGACATTGTTCTTGCAATATCTGTAAGATTGACCTGTTTATTTACCGTTACTGTTTCATACTCAATAGGATGTATATTTTTTTGCTTTGGCATTCCATATTTTTCAAGATTTTTTATAATATGAACTGTTGCAATAAATCTTGGGACATAGGTTGCTGTTTCTCGAGGGAGTTTTTCATAGAGATCCCAGAAGTTATCAAGATAGTTGACATTTTGGCTTCTTATAGTTCTTAATACCCGTCCCTCTCCGCAGTTATATGCAGCAAGAACAGTTGACCAATCTCCAAACATCTTATGAAGCTGGGAAAGGTACTGAATAGCCGCTTTAGTTGACTTAAACGGATCCATTCTCTCATCAACATAATAATCTCGATTAAGCCCGAATCTATATCCTGTTGATGGTATAAACTGCCATAAACCTAAAGCACTTGCTGGCGATAAAGCCCGAACTCTGAAACCGCTTTCAATTAATGGAAGCCATGCTAACTCCTCGGGCATACCTGCCTTTTTTAGCTCGTTCACAATAAATGGGCGATATTCCGCACCCCTTGCCATTGCACGTATAAAAAAATCTCTCTGAGGTCCTGTAAACCTATCAATCTCATTTTGAACATACTCGTTATTTATAAGCGAAATCTTTTTGCTTGAAACTTTTGCAGCAGCTTGACGAGATTCATGAATTTCTCTTTTTCTTTTTGAAATCATAAATAATAAATCATCTTTCTGCTTATTAATTCTGGCATCATGAGTTTGAATTTTAACTATTGATGAATAAGCAGCGTCAAAATATTGAAGAGCTTTTCCTGTTGCACCTTTTTCCAATGATGTTTGAGCTTCACCGCAAAGTTCAAGGGCATTATCAATATGTTTTGAAGCTGCAGCTCTCTCTGATGAGTTATTAGAGTATTTATTTTTACAATCCTTATTATTAGTATTACTATTATTAGTATTACTGAATAGATTAGAGAAGTAGCTATCATCGCTCTCTTTTAATGAATCTTTTTGATAGGTGGATTTAGAAATTTCTTGTTCGCTATATGTGTTGTTTGAGGGGGTATTGATTGATTCTGAAGAGGTTGATTTCTGCGTGCCGTTCATCGAAGTACAGGCAGTTAAGAATATCGGCAATGCCAAAATTAAAGCGTATAATAAATTTTTCATGATTTTGTCTTGTTTTCCTTAGATTATTAATGGTTACTGAAATGAAATCATATACAGAAACTGTTAGAATTAAACAGCAGCGATT
Organism: uncultured Desulfobacterales bacterium; assembly: GCA_964539635.1. Classification (GTDB taxonomy): domain Bacteria; phylum Desulfobacterota; class Desulfobacteria; order Desulfobacterales; family Desulfobacteraceae; genus Desulfamplus. The sequence goes on from CAZIJN010000049.1 coordinate 22,274, forward strand.
ATTACTAAATAGATTATTAACAATCGCCTTAAATTTAATTCAAAGGAAAGGTTTTATCTCTTTATAAATTAAGTATTAGGTTTTTATTTTGATTAAGTTGCCTATGTTTCTGTAAGACTTCCCACCAAATACTTCTAAAAATAATTTTATTGATTTAGAGTGTTTTTAGATACATGCAGATATTTTTACTTTAAAAACTTAATAAAAACAACTGCTTTACCTGTTTGTACAGAAATAACCAAAAAAGGTTAATTAAGTACAAGATGCCAAAAATAGCATTGATTATTAATGGATAGATTTTGGCATGTCAAGTCTTAATGAGCAGATAAAAATCATGCGTTCAGAAAATTCAACAATCTATTTTTATTTTTAAATGATAGATATTGTGTGTATTAAATTACTATTTGAGTAGATTACACAACATATAGTGTTAGGTTAGAAAGTGATTTTTAAATTTAAATTCAATCAAATGTTGCTGGAATTGGGTTAAATATTAAGCGAATATCTTAAACAGCATAGAGCCATTATAGTAAAAAACAGCTTTTAGACTATTGCTATTAGGTTAAAAAAGTTGATAAAGAGTATTATGATATTATAAAACAAAGCAATATGGGTCTATTAGATAAAAAATAGAGTTTTAAATCTAAAAAAACTAATAATATCCTATAATCAATAGCCAATGCCATTAATAGGGCTTGATATCTGATTAGCTCTCTGGTATTTTCTGCCGGTCTTTTCGTGATAGTTGCCTTTTATTGCGGAATACTGCACATGCCGATATAGCTCAGTAGGTAGAGCATCTCACTTGTAATGAGAATGTCCTCCGTTCGATTCGGGGTATCGGC
>CAZIJN010000050.1:0-22675 GCA_964539635.1 uncultured Desulfobacterales bacterium
GTTGTATGGAATATATAACAAAGAATCATTCAAAATTTCTGTTAATGTATCATTTAAAGATAGTCAAAACTCTTAAAGGGCATTCTACAATCCTGCTATGGAAAACTTTTGAAAAGGAACTGAAAAAAGAATTTTGGAAAGAACACACATTTTGGAGTGATGGTTATTTTGTTTGCAGCATTGGGAATGTTTCAGAAAAGACAATCAGAAGGTATATTGATGAACAAGGTTAGTTTACTGGTTTCATCCACTGAACAAGTTCAGTGGTTTTCACCAGCAGTGAAATATAAATTTTGGTAGTCCTGCATTTGAGTGATGATGATTATTCTGATAATATAATGGATTATTCACCTTCAAATTTTAGGAGGCTCCGATGAATTGTCCTGAATGTGATTCAAATCGTAGTATTAAAAATGGTTCAAGAAAAAATGGAAAGCAAAATTATAGATGTCTTTCATGTGGTAGACAATTTGTTGATAATCCATCACCACATTACCATATTTCTAAAACAAAAAATGGATATGGTTAGCACTTGACAGAAAGACCCGTGAAATTATCGGGGTTCATGTGGGTAGTCGAGAGCATTCTGGAGCACAATCCCTTTGGGAGAGCCTGCCTCCTGTTTATCGACAATGTGCAGTATGCTATACAGATTTTTGGTCTGCATATAACAAGGTCTTTCCCCGAAAAAGACATAAAGCTGTCGTTAAAGAAACTGGTCATACAAATCATATTGAACGCTTTAACAATACGATGCGTCAAAGAATTTCCAGATTAGTCAGAAATACGCTCTCGTTTTCAAAGAAACTTGAGAACCACATTGGAGCAATCTGGTTGTTTGTCCATTATTATAATGAATCTTTAGCTCTATAAAACATCACCTGATTGCAGGACTACCGATTCTAATTTAGATGAAATAGCGTGGTATTGTTATAATTCTGGTAACAATACCCATTTTGTAGCTCAAAAGCTACCTAACTCTTGGGGACTATATGATATGCACGGCAACGTACAGGAATCGTGTCAGGAGTATGAAGTAATAGTAAAAGAGCTGAACTCCACCCGTGATGCCTTGAAAAATGAGCTTATGCAGGCATTGGGGGGCAAGTAATGGGAAAACTTAAAAAAAACATACAGCAAAATGACCCGCCTGTTTCCATCACGCAGACACCCGAAGGTTATGCCGAATGGCTAAACGATCTAAAATTACGGATTCATACGGCACAGCAGAGAACTACTCTTGCAGTAAATCGTGAGTTGATACTCCTGTATTGGCAAATTGGTCGAGAAATTTTGACCCGTCAGGAAAAACTTGGCTGGGGAGCAAAGGTCATTCAACGGCTGGCTCATGATCTGCGAAACGCTTTTCCAGAAATGAAAGGATTTTCACGAGCAAATCTGATGTATATGCGAGCCTTTGCCGATGTCTGGAGCGAAGAACAAATTGTCCAACAGGCTGTTGGACAATTACCATGGGGTCATAATCTGGTATTACTCAGCAAGTTAAAAACAGCAGATGAACGGTTAGCCCATGCTGAAGCTACACTTGCCCATGGCTGGTCCCGCAACATACTGACAATTCATATTGAATCCCGTTTACTTGAATGCTACTTATACGCTCATCAACTTTAAAAAACTACTCGTAAAATAAGAATAAATGCCATGACTACAAAAGATTACATATTAACTACCATAAAGACTCATAAAGCCGAACTGACAAAGCTTGGGATTCAAAATGTTGGATTATTTGGCTCCTATTTAAAAGATGAGCAATTTAAAAAAATGATATTGATATTCTAATTGATTTTCACCCAGATAAAGAGAGTTACCATAATTATCTGAACAGATAACCGAAGTAATAATAAATGAACAAAAGTAGTATGGTTTAGTTGTATAATTTAACAATAAGGAGAATAGAAAAATGGCTTACAATTTTAATGCAGATGAAATTTTTGCAGTGGCAGTCAAAATTGAAGAGAATGGTGCTGCATTTTACAGGAGAGCTGCAAGCCTTCAAAAAGATGAGGAAAACCAGAAGTTTTTGCAGCAGCTTGCAAAGATGGAGGATAACCACAAAGTATCTTTTGAGAAGATGAGAAAAGAGCTTTCTGAAATGGAAAAGGGCGGAACAGTTTTTGACCCTGAAGATGAGCTTAATCTTTATCTTGCTGCTATGGCTGATGCTCATGGAGGAGAAGGCGACCCGAAAGTTATCGCAAGCCTTACTGAAAACCAGCCCATGAAAGATATTTTAAATATTGCAATCTCTCTTGAGAAAGAGTCGATTATATTCTATTTGGGACTCAAAGACCTTCTGCCTCCAAAGTATGGACAGGATAAGGTAGATGATATCATTAGAGAAGAGAGAAAGCATATTGCACAGTTGAATACTTTTCTTAAAAAACTAAATTGATCTTAAAAAGATCAAATGAATATGTTTTAATTCAAACTTAATCTGACAAATGTCAATTCTAAAAAAGGTCTTTGTCAGATTAAGTTAAAACAATAGTTTCTATTTTATACTCATTACTTTTAAACAGCAGCCTCAATTATAATTGTTTATATCCTTCCAGTTGCAATAAGAGTTTCAAACATAAGATTGTAATCAATACCAGCTTTTACAAATCCTTTTCTGCCATATTTCATGTTTGCCTCAATTACAAGAAATTCTCCATTGTGTTCAACAATATCAAGTCCTACGTCGTTCCAGCCGCATACTTTTGCTGTGTGGAGTGCAAGATTAAGAGCCTTTTGAGGAATTTTTTGAAAACTGATATCTCCTCCGCATGAGATATTTGATCTAAACTCTTCTGAACCGGCAATCCGCCAATATGCAACTGCGATCTCGTTTCCTATAACAACAGCTCTGATATCACGATCATGAGGACAATACTCTTGAATATATGCAGGCTCTGCTGATAATGAAATTGAAAGATACTCATAAAGCTCTTGCATGTTATTAATCAGATAGACCCCTCTTCCCATTGATGAGCCTCTTGCTCTTTTTGCAATAAACGGAAATGAAAAGCTCTTTAGTATCTCATCTTTTTGTTTTCTGCCGTAAAAGACTTTAGTTCGAGGGTGGGCAATGTTTAGCATATTAAAAAGAGCTGTCTGCCTGATCTTATCTTGTACAAAGTGGTAGGTTGTAAAACATGGAAAAGTCTCTTTACCCATTATATGAAACATATTGGCATAAAAAGCTGTTGGGTAGTAAATTTTGTCAGCACTGTTAATAAGTTCAATCTCTTCGGCTGAGTAATCGGTAAAATTTGGTTTAAATCCAAGAGTTATAACATTACGACAATTTTTAAGCCTTGCTCCAAGTGCTATTTTAGGCAGCACAGTTTTTTTATCTATCTTATCCACTCGTTAATGCCTCTTATAATACCCGGAAACTTGAACATTCCGCTTACAGAACACTCTGGATATTTTTTGCTTAAATCTATATCTAAAAAATCATTCTGACGCGTTGAGATCAGAAACGGAAGCTCATTTTTATTGTAAAATTCTCTCACCTCTTTTGCAAAATTCAGGGCAGTTACCTCTTTTGAGAATAGATCGCTCACTATAAGATCAGGCTTGTCGTTTGAGAGAGGTTCAAATGCCTCTTCAGGACTCTTAAATCCAATTGAGATATAGCCATTCTTAAAAAGAAGTTTTTCATAAATTTTATGTACAGTATCAGAAGAGCTTATAACCATAACTTTCAGCATATTTTTAATTTTGCTTTCCATATCAGCCTTAAATTCAATCTTCTTTGCAGTAGATTTAAGCCCTCTTTCTATTAAAATTGAGATATAGTTATTTAAAGCAGATGGAGTGGCATCTTTTATTAAATAGGTTGATGCCATATCAGCAAAAGCATCTGAAATAAAAAGGTAATTAATAAGGTTGTGTGCTTGTGCATCAATTATTGTTTGAACAAGCATCTCTCCATTCTCACGCCCTGTCTCTATTCTGTTTTTTATCTTTGCATAAACAGGATCATTGTAATGCTTATTTAGAGCCTTTATGGCAGACATTCGTACATGAATTGCTGGATTTTCAACTGAACTCATCATAAATTCTGTAAAGCTGAACTTTTCAAACGAGCATAGAGCTTCAAAAGCCTCATGTTCTAAAGATGGATCACAGTGTTTTCTGTTCAAAAAAGAGTAAATATCTGATAGCAGCTCTTCTGATGGTATGTGTGAAATAACCCTTAATGTATTTACTATAAGATCGTGGTCGTTTGATTTAAGATTTGCAATAAGCTCATTAAGATAATCTCTGCCGTATTTGATAAAATAGTTGAATGATTGAAATCTCTCCTCAATTGATTTTGATACAAGCATATTTATATCGCGGGGTGAATCTTTTGGTGTGTTTTCAACATCTATCTGTTCTATTTTTTCGGAATCAGCACTGTTTTCTGATAAGTCTGCTTTTTCCGGTGATTCTATTGATTCTATTTTTTCTGGTGATAGTGCTTTTTCTGATGACGGCACTTGAAATGTAGCAAGTGCATCAACAATATTTTGATCATTTTTAACAGTTTTAGATATCTCAAGCAGAATCTTATACACTTCAGGAGAGCCGATCTTTGTAAGATTTTTAACAGCCTGCTCTTTTAAGGTTATATCATCATAATAGAGAAATTCTGCAACAGCATTCACAAGAGAGTCAATTTTTTGATCTCCTACAGCGTTAATGGTTTCAAATAAAATTACTCTGTCTGTGCAGTTTGTCAGAATATATTTAATTAAAGAGGTTGATTTAAGGATTTTTTCTCTATCGTTTATTTTGTAAAGTATTACAGCAAACTCAAAATTTAAGTGTGCTCTATCAGTAATAAGCTGGATTAATCTCTCATATGTCTTAAAAGTTAATGATTCATAATATTTAGCTTCTAACCTCATAAGAAAATCTAAAAGTACACATGCAACTTCATCAGAAACCATTGCAAGTTCATCTAAAATGGCGATTTTAGTCTCGTCTGAATTCAGATGCAGATCAAGCAGAAGGTCTTTTGCTTTTTTGATATCTGAGTTTTTAATGCACTCTCTAAAAACGCTGATATAGTTTCCCACTTTATTACTCTCCTATCTCTCTTCTGTTTTTAATCTTTTTTAAAGCCGTTAGGATTGTTTTTCTGCCAGTTCCATGTATCTTTGCACATATCTTCAATAGTTCTTGAAGCCCGCCAATCAAGCTCCGTTTCAGCTTTAGATGGGTCTGCATAACATGCAGCAATATCTCCCGCTCTTCTTGGGGCTATTTTGAATGGAATCTTCTTGCCAGAGGCTTTTTCAAAGGCAAGTACAAGCTCCATAACAGAATTTCCTCTTCCTGTACCAAGATTGTAAACAGCTACGCCGCAATTTGTAAAAAGTTTGGGTAAAGCCTTAATGTGTCCTGCTGCAAGGTCTGAAACGTGTATAAAATCCCTGACACCTGTTCCATCTGATGTGTTGTAGTCATTTCCAAAAATATTTAGAAATGGAAGTCTGCCGACAGCAACCTGTGCAATGTAGGGGAAAAGGTTATTTGGGATTCCAAACGGGTCTTCTCCAATTTTGCCGCTTGCATGAGCACCAACAGGATTAAAATATCTTAAAAGGGCAATGTTCCAAGATGGGTCAGATGTGTGCAAATCTTTTAAAATCTCCTCAATCATAAGTTTTGTACGCCCATAAGGGTTTGTTACAGACAGCGGAAAATCCTCTTTTATCGGCAGGGCGTGCGGGTCTCCATAAACAGTTGCAGACGAGCTGAACACAAGATTTTTAACTTGATGCTCTCTCATTACTTCAAGCAGTGTAAGGGTTCCGGTTATGTTGTTTTGATAATATTCAAGCGGCAGTGATACAGATTCCCCAACAGCCTTTAATCCAGCAAAGTGGATTACAGCATCAATTGAACAGCTTTTTGAACAATTACCAGATTTTTCTAACTCTTTTGTGTGCAGGCTGAATATCTCTGAAAGTTTTGTCTTATCTCGTATATCAGATTGATAGAACTCAACCTTTTTTCCTGTAATCTCTCGAACTCGTTTTAAAGATTCAAAAGAGCTGTTTGCAAGATTATCTACAACTATCACATCAAAGCCGTTTTCAAGAAGCTCTACGCATGTGTGGCTGCCGATATATCCAGCACCTCCTGTAACAAGTATCTTCATATTTTGTTTCCCATTATTTCTAATCTATAAATAATATGAATTATAGTTGTAGGGGTTCAGCGTTCTGCACCCCTACGAAATTACGACATATGATTATTTCAACTAAAAAAATGCTAAAGCAGCCAAGATGCAACCTTTTTTAGAACGTCAACTAAATCAACATCATCTTTTCGTGAACCATACTGCCCGTTTGACATAGAGTAATATGATAAATCTAAATATCTATCCTTGTCCCTATCTTTCTGCTCTTGTTCACGTCTTTCAAGCTCTTTTTTCTCCAACTCTCTCTGCTCATGCAAAAGCTGACCCCCTGCTTTTTTCCACTCAAACAGGTGTCGCAGCTCACCGGCATTTAACCAGATGCCGTGCTCTTTGCATCTATCTACAACAACACCGCTTTTTGTCCCAAAACTTACCCTGTTCATAAAATTGGAGCATACGGGGCATTTGAGATATACAACTTTGTTCTCTTTAGGACTCATTGCCTGATTTATGTTGTCCAACTTTTTTAAGTTTATATTGTAAACATGTTTGACTGAAGCATCAAGAAGAGCTTCAAGCTCTCCGGGATCAAAAAAAAGACCAAAGCACTGTTCACACCGCTCGATCAGAAATTTACCGTCGATTTTAAGATCAATGGTCTGCAATCGAATATTGCATCTTGGGCATATCCGTTCAGATGTTGGCTCTTCTGTAGTAAACTCGTGAACGCCTTTAAGATCAGTATCGTTGTGGCTGCCGCAATATTCACACTCCATGGAGTTTGACGGAAGAGGTGCCGAGCAGTTAATGCACTTTGCCATGTTGAAACCTCTTTTTAGTTATACTGTTTAAGGTCACAAATTGAGTTATACCTAAAAAATCTCAATCCATACCTGATTAGAGTATAGCATCAGGAAGAGGCGGGGGAACAGATTTAAATATAGATGACAGCTCCTCAATAGTGCCAGCCTTCTGCCAATTCTCAAGCCCCTGCCTCCAGATCAAAGTATCAGGAGATATCTTCTCTTTTTTGATATTATGGATAACTATTTTAAGCTCTAATGGACCAATTTTTTTGCCCTTATCTGCAATATAATACTCTACAACTGGTTCAGTTAAAGGAATCGGAGGAGGAAAAGCAGCTTCTGATTGTGGTTGTGGCTGTGGTTGTTGTGGCTGTGATTGTGATTGTAGCTGCGGCTGTGGTTGATTTTCCTGTTCAGCGAGTGAATTTTTTCCAGAGCGGCTTCTCATTGCATCTGCCATCTGATTTGCCATAGCAAACCCCATTCCCATTCCAATGCCTGATGCAGCATCACCTCCGGGATTACGTGCAGCCATCTCCATTGCATTGGCACTTTGGAATTTAAAGTAATCGTCTAAATTTCCCACAATTCCCATGCTGCTTCGTCTGTCCATTGCCTCTTCAACTTCTGTTGGAAATGAGATATTCTCAACAAGAAGTTTTGTAATATCTAAACCATACTCTAAAAATTCAGGTGAAATGATCTTTGTCAAAACTGAGGAGAGTTCATCATAATTTGCAGTAAGATCAAGGATAGGGATATTTCTATCTCCTAAAAGATCACTAAACCGTGTGATAATAAGATTTCTAAGCTGATCTGTAACCTTTTCAAGCGTAAAATGACCGTCTGTGCCAACAATCTCTCTAATAAACCTTGCGGGATCAGATATTTTTACCACATAAGTTCCAAAAGCCTTAAGCCTTACTGGTCCAAATTCAGGATCACGTAAAATTACAGGATTTTTTGTACCCCACTTAAGATTTGTGAAATTTTTCAGATTAACAAAATAGACCTCAGCCTTAAAAGGGCTGTTAAAACCATATTTCCAGCCGGCAAGAGTTGAGAGAATAGGAAGATTATCAGTATCAAGAGAGTAGTGACCAGATGGAAAAACATCGGCAATCTGTCCTCTTTTAACAAAAACAGCAGCCTGTGACTGGCGGACTATAAGCTGGGCACTATATTTTATCTCGTTGTGATAGCGTGGAAATCTGTAAACCATTGTGTTTGGAGAGTCATCAGTCCACTCGATTATATCAATGAACTCTGCTTTTGCCTTTTCCCATAAAGCCATGATCTTATACTCCATATCCATTTTGTTGTAATAATTAATAGCATAGGTGCAACACGCTCCACCCCTGCTAAAAAGATCAATTTATTCACAATTTGAGTATAACCTCTAATCTTTACAAATCTCATCTATTGTCTCTGGGATAGTTCTGATAAGATCAGATGCCACAAATCCAAACGCTCCACGCCTTTTTGCAAGATCATCTCCGCAAAGACCATGAGTATAAACTCCAGCAATTGCAGCCTGTGCCGGTGTAAAACCTTGTGCAATAAATCCTGAGATCATACCAGTTAAGACATCACCCATTCCGCCTGATGCCATTCCCGGGTTTCCAGTCGGACAGATATAGACAGTGCCGTCTGGCAGAGCAATTACTGTTGAAGCTCCTTTCAGCACAACTATCACATTAAATTCTGCTGCAAAAATAACGGCTGTCTCAACTCTGTTCTGCTGGATTTGTGCGGTTGTTCTGCCGGTTAATCGAGACATCTCTCCCGGGTGCGGAGTTAAAATTGTGGCAGCTTTTCTCTTTTTTAATACGTAAGGATTATCAGCAACTGCATTTAAACCATCTGCATCTATAACCATTGGAAGAGTTATGTTTTCAACCATTCCATGCACAACTCTTATTGTGCTCTTATTAATGCCAATGCCAGGTCCTGCTGCAACAACTCTTTTATCCTTAACAAGCTCATTTATAATAATATTTAGTGCTTTATAAGATAACTCTCCGGTTGAATTTTCAGGCAGAGGATAGGTCATAGTTTCAGTAACCTGCGGCTCAACTATGCTGTTTATGCTCTCTGGAACTGCAAGCGTAACCAGACCGCTTCCTGATGCCATAGCAGCATTTGCGGCAAGGGCAGCAGCTCCGCTCTTGCCAATAGAGCCTGCAACCAACAGGAGATGACCATAACTACCTTTATGGGAGTTTGCTGTTCTTTGTTTAAATTTAAATATTGCCTGAACATCTTTTTTTTCAATGAGATGGACAGATAAATTCTCTTTGTCTGCAATAAAGTTTGGAATGCCGATATCTACAATCTCAAGTTTTCCAGTAAGTTCCCTTCCAGGGTGAACTATATGACCTATTTTAGCAAATGCAAATGTAGCAGTAGCATCAGCTCTTATTGCAACTCCCATTTTCTGAGCTGTATCAGAATTCAATCCAGAGGCAATATCAACGCTGAAAACTGCCCTTTTAAGGCTGTTTACAGTCTCAATCACCTCTTTGAAAAGTCCTCTAACATCGCTGTTTAGTCCTGTGCCAAGTATTGCATCAATAAAAATATCGCAATCAATAATTTTATCCTTCAGCCGCTCAAATGTCTCTGTATCAGGAATCTCTACAACACCCTCTTTGGAGTTTGCAGCAGCCAGCTTTTCAAACAGCAGCAGATTTGCCTTTGCATCTCCAGTGACTCTATCAGATGTGGAAAAGAGAAAAGTCTTAACTTCAAAACCCTTTTCCATTAAATAGCGAGCCATCACAAAGCCATCTCCGCCATTATTTCCACGTCCTGCCAAAATAGAGACCCGTTTGGATTTTATATATGGAAATGTTCTTAAAAACATCTCAACAGCACCTCTGCCGGCATTCTCCATAAGAACTTGACCCGGAATACCAAAAGATTGAATGGCTGCCCTGTCTATATTCTGCATCTGCTTTGCTGTTACAAGATACATATTATTTAAGCTCCTATTTGCATTTGGCTAAAATTGTATTCCAAACCCCATCAGGAGATGATGTTTCAACCACAACAATGTTTCTATTTTTTAGACTGTTAAGAACCAAGTTTACCTCGCTTTTTAAAAGCCCGGAAAGAACCAGCCATTTATGCTCAAAAAATTGTGGAATTTCAAGAAGGTGTCTCATAACATCATAGTGGATATTTGCAACAACTAAATCAGCAGGAATTGAGATAAAATCTTCAGCCCTGCCCTGAACCGCTAAAACCCTATCTTCAAGTGAGTTCAGCCTGATATTATTTTGTGCTGTTTTAACTGCAAGCAGATTAAAATCAACTGCAACAACCTTTTCACACCCAAGCACTGCTGCCGCAACTGCAAGAAGACCCGTTCCTGTACCAATATCCAGCACTGTTGAAATTTTTTTTTTATCAACTCTGTCTGCTGAACAAATAATATCTGTTGAATCAGTAGTATATCCTGAATCAGATGATGAGTTGTTTTTACTATTAAAATTTGGAGTTTCAAGAGAGCAGATATATTCAATGTATCTAAGGCAATCCTCTGTAGTTGGATGCCTCCCTGTTCCAAACACAACACCCGGGTCAAGCAGAATGTGCTTAATCCCGGGCTGATTGACAAAAGGAATTTTCCAAGGCGGTGATATGCAGAGATTTCCTGAGCTATACGATTCAATCTTATCTCCATGCCACATCTCGCCGCTCATTTGATACGTATCAATCAGAGTAAGATTTTTATCCTGATCTACTATATTTTGAACAATCTCGTCACTTGCATAAGAGAAGAAGAGAAACGAAAAACCATCTTCCTCCCAGTTACCTATAAAACCGTTGCCATTTTCGCTGCTGTTTTTGTTAAACAGCGGTGCGAGCAAATCCTTCTTAGGAGTACCTTCTATATAATATATCCATAAATTTTCATATGGATTTGAAAAGTGTTCGTAAGGATTAAGAAGATGTTCGTATATCTTCAGCCGTTCATTGTTGATTGACACAGATTACCTCTTGTAAAATATCATGTTTCTTAAAAATTAGTTTTTCATTCAAGTTACGCTGCCCATTTAAAAATTTAGTTTCTGGTACTACTACACTTGGTTCGTTCCATGATTAATTCTCCTGTCTTTAGCTGGTTATTATTTACAGGATTATTCTATCATGGAACCCCCACTTTATTTAACTATTAATTTCTCATTTATACTACTTATCTTTGACTGTAGTAATAGGAGTTTCCGCACCAAGGATAAGATTCGCACCTGACATCACTGTTTGTAAAAATCCTTGCTATATAACTTCTTTTAGGAGGAGAAGCTGGTACAACACCGTTTCCGATCCCAGCTGGCCACCATATCATATCGGTCTCTGTAAAATATATTCTCAATTGAAGTTTTGCATTAAAAATACCATAACCAGCCTCTTTTACCTCAAGTATCTGAACGCCTCTGAGCCAAGACTGGGTTTTAGTGCGTATAACATCATAATCAATAATGCCGTTTGTGGTCTGGGAGTAGGCATCAACATAAACTCCTCTTATCTTTTCAACAAGCTGCCTGTATCCGTCATTTATAGCAGCCCTCTCTGCCATAAGCCTTCCCTGCCCTGTATTTATAGATGTCTCAGGCATCAAACCTTTGCCTACCACCTCAAACGTAACTATTCTTTGTAAAGCAGTGCTGTCAGTATCAGAATACTCAACAGTGCCTCCGGTTGAACTCACATTAGAGGCTTTAGCTCTCTTCTCCACATAAACACAGCCGGCTGACGACAAGCCGACTATTACAATTGCAATAGTTAAAATAATACCTATTTTTTTCATCTTATCCATCCTTTTAAGTTAAATGTTTAAATCCAATTTATGAAAACTCAATTCAATGTTGCCAAAAAAACTATAACATTTATAATAAAAAAAATTGCAGCACCCATAAACAAAACCTTAAAACTTAAAGAGTGCAATAAAAATACCAGTCTTTATATATGATATGAAAAATATTTTTTCCTGCCTTATATTGCTTGCTGCAATATTATTTGCAGCAAGCAGCTCTCCAGAACTTATTTATAGTAATAACAGCCTGTCAGTTTATTACGTAAGATTTGATGTAAAATCTGTGGATAATCGGATAGAGAGATCAAACCTGCTGATTGTGCCGTCAGAAAATGAGTTCAGACAGGAAAAGTTTACTAAATTTATTATCTCGGGCAGTGCAGATTATTCAGCCACAGATGCAAATGGCTTAGACATTCAAACAAGGGCAATACACAATGCAATAAAAAATTTTCTGGAAGAAAACGGGCTTGAATCTGTCAAAAGTCAGTCAACCACTGTTAGAGGTTTGGCACAAGATAGAACTGATTTTCATGGTCAGACATTGGTAAATGATCAGACTGTGGTAAGTTTTGAAGGTGCTGTCAAACTGCCGTATAAGATTTTAAGCAGTTCATTTAACAAGGAGATCGGTATCTATTCTGTAACGATGCAGTTAGAATTTGCACCGCTTGCATTTCCAGACAGATGGAAGGATATGCGTTTTAAACACAAAATAAAAATGTTATTGAATGATTTTAAATCATTTTTTTGAATACCAGAGCTGCATTTGAAACCTATCTTAAAGTTAAAACAAATATGTAGGGCTATAGTAATCTAAATATAAGTTTTAACTTTTTGAAATTATTAAGGAAAAGTATGGATTTAAGCGTTGATATTAATGGATTGAAATTGTCAAACCCTGTGATGACTGCATCTGGAACATTTGGTTATGCTGCTGAATATAAAGATTTGGTCAATCTCAATGGACTTGGAGCAATTATTGTAAAAGGACTATCTCTTGAGCCTTCAACAGGCAACCCATCTCCAAGAGTGGTTGAAACTGCCTGCGGTCTTTTAAATGCTGTGGGGCTTGAAAATGTGGGAGTAAAGGCATTTATTCGAGATAAACTGCCGTTTTTAAACGCTCTTGCCCCTCCTGTTTTTATAAATATCTATGGCAAAAAAATTGAAGAGTATGGAGAGCTTGCATCTATAATCAATACGTTAGATGGAATTGCAGGCATTGAGGTCAATATCTCCTGCCCCAATGTTACAGCAGGAGGAGCAGCTTTTGGAGTCGATCCAGCAGCAGCCGCAAAGGTTGTTGGGCAGGTGCGTCAATGCACATCAAAACATGTTATGGTCAAACTATCTCCTAATGTTACTGATATTGTCGAGATTGCAAAAGCGGTTGAAGATGCCGGAGCTGATTCAATATCTCTTATCAATACATTAACTGGTCTTGCAATTGATTCAGAAACATTTAAGCCTCTGCTTGCAAACGTAACAGGAGGCTTGTCAGGACCGGCAATAAAGCCGATTGCTTTAAGAATGGTTTGGCAGACAGCAAAAAATGTCAAGATTCCAGTTGTAGGAATAGGAGGAATCGCCACAGCAACTGATGCGTTGGAATTTATTATTGCTGGTGCAACTGCGGTTCAGGTCGGCACAGCAGTTTTAGTTGATCCAGACTGCCTTGAACGGATCATAAAAGGAATAGGTTTGTTCTTAAAAAGAAAGGGGTTTTCATCTTTGGACGAGATACGAGGGAGGTTGGATTGTTGATAGATTGTAATCTATTTTTTTATTCTTCATTTTATTGGTATTAAGTCAAGCCACCGGCATACTGACCCTCCCCAAAAAAGTGGACAGTGTTGGTGGTTTGACTTTTGGTTAAAATTAATCGTCTAACTGATTTAATTCAAACAACATCCGTTTTTTTGCCATGCTATACTCATCATCAGTAATAAGATTTTGATTATAAAGCTGGGCAAGCTGTGCCAATCTTTGTTCAATGTTGTTATTGAAAGATTCAAGTTTAGGATTGTAATATTGATCCGCTCCTATACCCTCGTTATCTGAAATTTTACTGATATTTGTATCTTGAACCAGTAAATTAACCCCTTGTCCAGATTGTCCTGCGAGCAGATTATCTGAATTTGAAACAGGCATAGAGAGTTTAAAGGTTGCAACACCGCCTAAGAGCTTTATCTCGACATTTCTATTTTGAAATGCAGGGTGCGATAATACATCTTGTATATCTGTTGTTGAGCGTTTGATTCTAAGGTAGAAAAGCCAGAAAACAGCTATTACCAACGCTGCAATTCCAGACAATATCCATGGAAGATACTCATACACCCCTTTAAACAGTACAACTGCAACCCCTACTCCCACAACAAGAAAAACGTGCAGAAGCAGCACAAAATATGCAGCAAACAGGCTTTTAAAAAGCCCCTCTTTATCTTTTGGTTTAAATTTCATAACATCCTTTTTAAAAGTTTGTTTCTATATTGAGGTGCAAAATTGGCAGAAGATAGGCTGTTTCCCCGATTTGTATTCAGTTTGAGTATTAGAAAATCAAGTTTTTTCTGAATATTCGCTCTTTTCTGAATAGTTGCCGCATCATGAGCGTCTCTCTTCTGCTCTAAGTGCTCCTCAAAATCTGTCTGTACCGAAGAGTGCTCATCAATTGATTTGAGCATATCTTCAAGTTCTCTTATCTGTTTTCTCAACTCAACTTCTGGTGGAAGAAATCCTGAATTTTTTAAAACCCGATGTACCATTCTCAACTCTTCTGGAATAGCCATATCATCAAGATTCAAAGGTTTTCCTTTACCCGGAAGATTATCCAACTCCCCATTTTTTTGTGCTTTTAATATTCTCTCTTCAACTAAAGATTGAAATCCCGGAATCATAATTTAAATAAAATCTCCTCAAAATTTATTTATAATCAAGAACCTCTATCCTAACCTTGCCAATAAGTCCCAAAATATCCAACTGCATATCTTGAGTGCCTGATGAAAATGAAATATGGGTAACATCAGCCGGAATTTGGTTAAACAGGGAATCTACTGTTATCCATCTGCCTACAAACACACTATTCCATGCGTGGTAGTAAAAGCTGCCGTTTAAATAGACCACGCCGGCTTCAATTTTTGCAGGTATGCCGACTGCCCTGCAAAAAGCTGCAAGAAGTGCTGCATGTTCGTTACAATCACCAACTCTGTTCTCAAGCGTTGAAAGTGCATTTGGAAGAGATACAACCGGCTGCCGCCTGATGTTTTTCTGTATCCATGCGACAAATTTCCCAACTTTTTCAACCGGTGTTCCAGATATTGATTCAAGAGAGCTGTCTGCGTTTGAATAGGGTACATATTGTGAAGAGGAGAGAGCTTTAAATGCAAAACTTCTGATTCTGTAATCGTTTGATTGGATAAAAGCATCAGGCTGCCTGAATCTGCTGTCAATCTGGGCTATAATATCAGGAGCAAGTTTTTCAGGAAGCCCTTCAAGAGACTCTTTTACTATTGTTATCACTCTGCTTTTGTCTAAAGTTTTGTCTGAAGATAGCGTATTAGAGCTATCCAATTTCTGCCGTTCAGAATTTAAGGCAGTGTTTAGATCGTCAATGCCTGAAATTTTTAAGGTAATCTGCGTCAGATTTTCAGGTTTCTCAATAGTTTTATTTGATTTAATAGATGCAAGAGTAGTTAGATCATCGCTCTGTTCAACAGGAGTACCCTCAAGTGCCCCTTTTTTATCTGTTTTAACAAGAGTTATACCAAGCAAGCCCTGCTCTTTGAGAACCTCTCCACGATCATCAATCCAAGCAAACTGATGTGCCCCTTTAAATGAGAGAGATACCTTCTGGGCATTAACCCGCTTACCGTTCACTCCAATATCTTCACGCCCCTCAACTTTTACTGTAGCCGGTGCCTGACCAAGAGTTGATGGATCAAACACAAAGAGCACCATCTCCTGATCTTTTTCAAGACCTGATGCCAAAGTTGCCTGAATAATACCAGATGTAAGATAAGGTCTGTTCTCTAAAGGCATCTCTATAACTTTAGGTTTTTTACCTGTATTAGAACCACTATCTTTCATCAGCTTATCACTGCTTTGAATATAGAGGATATTATCCTTAATCTCACCATTTACAGAAAAATTGAAACTGCCGGCAGCAACCGTAAAATCAAACTTTTTTACAGCAAAATCCATATCAGTCGTGCTTTTAGAATCAACATTAATATCTTGAACCATGCCCATTGTGTTTATCTTCATCACAGTCTGTTCATGGATTTGATAGCCGCCGCCTAAATTTTCAAGAGTTCGGTGCGTAAAGCCTATTTTTTTGAAATTTTGAAATATATTCATCCACGATTCAGAAGAATTCAAAGGTTTATAGCTCCAGTTGACCTTCTGTTGAATCCCGTTAAAGTTTAATGTGCCTTTGTAAAAAGCTGCTCTGTAAACTATAAGAGATGTAAATAGAGTGCATGAAATTATTACACCAATCCAGAAATTTCTATTTTTGTAAAGTTTCATAGTATATTTTTCTAAGCGATCTGTTTGAATAGTTGATTCAAATATTTTTAAGATAGTGTTGGTTATAAAAATCTATAAACTCTTGTAAGCTGTTTTCATTTGCGATACCTTCAGCGGCTCCTGATACAAGCATGGAACTCATAACCATTATCGGCAGAAGAAAAGATTGAATCTGTCTATTTGTATAAACATCAGTCCACCATGTCAGCCAAACTCCTATGGCAGACATTCCAAAAGGGCTGAAAAGAAAGAGAACAAGAGGTATCAAAGGCTTTACATATGGTTTTGCAACGTACAAAGTTACAGCACCAGAGAGAATAAGGACAATTTTAGATATCTCATAATAGACAGTATATTTTACCATCAGCATAAAAGAGGCTAAGGCAGTAGCTAAGGTGTGGTCAAAAATTGCATTCCGGATCACATCAGGAGAGAACTCCTCTACTGATAGAAGAGCTTTTAGAATCGCCTGCTGATCCAGCGGCATTGATCGCAAAATATCAAGAATCTTCTGAATTATCTCCTGTTGATCTTCAGCATCTTTTGTCTTTAGCTGTTCAGACAGGTTCTCTATAATCTTTACCAACAGATGCACAACCATCTCATCTGACGATGTTCCATTAAAATTTTTGTCTATTTTTCTAAGCAGTGCTGTTGAGTGAACCTCAATCTCTTGTCCGATTGCATTAAGAGTATGATTATCAAGCGTTTGAGGTCGCGGTATCTTTAAAAACTGCATAATCTCATTTAACTTCCATGCTCTTAACTCTATTGTATCTTGGGTTGCTGCTGCTTGCGACCGTTCGTACAAAAAATCGCCAAGATGATCTTTTTTTGAAAACCAGCCTGTAAATTTTCTCTGCAATATATTTCTAAGAGTCAGATGGTGCCACAAACCAAGCTGGTTTGAGAGAGACTCTCTCTGTTCATTAATCAAACCTCTAACAAATGCACTTGTCATAAAACTACTCTCTTTAAATTCTTTTAAACTAATGGTTAATATTAATATCACCACAACTTCAAAGCAGCTCTTAAATTGATAGGAGCATATTGATATTGATATTATTGAAAGTAAAATAAAGATATGATAAACCCAGCTAAAATACAAGAACCAACCATTTGAAAATTCTTGTATCCACTGATTTTAAAGTAGTAAAACCGCCCTTAATTTGGAGAGTAAAAATATATGAACGAGAGATTAGAGCAGGCACGCAAAACTGTAAAACATTACATGTGGTGGTCTATGGGGGCAGGATTAATACCAATTCCAATTATAGATATAACAACAATTACAGCAGTTCAGTTAAAGATGCTCTCCAAATTGTCTGAACATTACAATATTTCATTTTCAAAAGATAGGGTAAAGGCAGTTGTTGGCTCTCTTATAAGTACGCTGTCAGCAGCCGCAATATCAAAAGGGGTGCTTGGTAGTGCAATAAAGACAGTTCCAATAGTTGGTCATTTTACAGCTCCATTTATTATGCCGACCGTCTGTGCAGCTTTAACATACTCTATCGGCATAGTATTTATTCAACATTTTGAATCAGGAGGAACTTTTCTTGATTTTAACCCTGAAAAAACAAGAGAGTTTTTTAAAGCACAGTTTGATGAAAAAATGAACGCTCTAAAATAGCTAAAAGAGCTTGATTTCCAAACATTATCATTTGACTATAAAATTTTTAAATGATAGCTGCTTTGATATCTTAAGATATAAACCATAAACTACTTTATCTGGTAAAATATATAATGAACCTTCTGACACTATACAAAAAAGAGTCAACTGTATCTGGCAAACTTGTACTTACTATGGCATTGGTTTCTGGAACTTTTCAGGGATTGATTCTTGGAATTATTGTGAATGCTACATCTATAGGAGCAAATGAGGATTGGTATGTAAAATATCTTCTTATGTTTGCTATAAGTTTTGCAATTGCAATTATCGGCAAACACTATGCACTTACAGAGGCAACAAGAATTGCAGAGACTGTCATAACAAAAGTGCGTGTCAGAATTTCAGACAAGATAAGAAAATCAGAACTCCTGTTTCTTGAAAATATTGGAAAATCTGAGATATACACGCTGCTTACCCAGAATACCAATTTAATATCTGAATCTGTGGTTATGATTATAAACTCATGCCAATCAGGCATTGTGTTGATTTTCTGCCTCTTTTATATTGCCTATCTATCTAAACTTGTCTTTTTCACAACTGTTCTTGCTATATCTGCTGCTGTATTCTCATTTATGATCCACAGAAAAGCAATTGACAGCGAGCTGCGAGAAACCACCACAAAAGAGACAAAATTTTTTGGAATGCTCCATAATACCTTAGATGGTTTTAAAGAGCTTAAGATGAACCAAAAAAAGAGCGATGACTATTTTGGATTCTTATCAGTTTTAGCAGAAGAGACAAAGCATCTAAAAATAAAAACAGGATTCCGCTTTGTAATAGAGATTATGTTCTCACAGGTCTTTTTTTACAGCCTTCTTGCAATTATTGTGTTTCTGCTTCCTAAATTTGACTACCTAACCGGCACTATTTTATCTAAAGTAACCACAGCAATACTTTTTATAATAGGTCCTGCAAATATGGTTGTTGGTGCAATTCCTCTTATCTCACGAGCCAATATTGCAGTAGAAAACATCTACTCTTTAGAAAAACGTTTAGATGAAGCCTCTAAGCCTCAAAAATTAGAGACAGAACCTCCTGTTAAACAATTTCACTCATTCAACGCTGTCGAGTTAAAAGATGTTACTTTTTCATATCTTGATTCAAATAATCTTCCGCTTTTTACATTAGGAGAGTTAAATATGTGTGTAAAACCCGGAGAGACTATCTTTATTGTTGGAGGGAATGGGAGCGGAAAATCGTCTCTGATGAAGCTTATAGCAGGTCTTTACTATCCATCTTCAGGCAATCTTATTCTTGATGGTACGCCAGTAGATAAGACAATATATCCAGCTTATAGAGAGCTTTTTTCAGTAATATTCGGCGATTTCCACCTATTTGACAGACTTTATGGATTAGACAATATTGATGAAGAGCAGGTTGCAGAGCTTTTGAAGATAATGCACTTAGAGAAAAAGACAGCTTTGATTGATAATAGTTTTACAAATATAAATCTATCAACAGGTCAGAGAAAACGTCTTGCAATGATAGTCTCGCTTCTTGAAAACAGACCCGTCTGCCTTTTTGATGAGTGGGCAGCAGATCAAGACCCTGTTTTCCGAGAATTTTTCTACACCACTCTTCTTGATAAGATGAAAAAAGATGGCAAAACAGTAATAGCAGTAAGCCATGATGATAGATACTTTCACCTTGCTGATAGAGTTATAACTATGGAATATGGTAAATTTGTTTGATCATCTGTTTGTTAGGAATGAGCATGCAATAACTCCCTAAACTTATAATCATTGAAGATTAAATATTGAAGAGCGGTTTCAAATGATTTCGGGTGTTATTAAATTTTCATTCCTTAGTAAATACTTCTTATATACTTCATGGGAGATTTTGAGGAAAATAAAAAGGGCTTACATTTGACTGTAAACCCTCTATATTATCTGTTTAATTTATTGGCGTCCCCAAGGGGATTCGAACCCCTGTCGCCGGCGTGAAAGTTGGTCAATATCGCGTAACGTATTGAAATTATTAGTGCCGAATTCGTTGAAGTTGCATTGAAAAGACCTCTAATTGCAACCCATATGCAACCCAGTGCAACCTATTGCAAGAATCTCTAATTTTTCTTATAATATACATATTAAAAAAGTATGGCATTTTTTTAAATTACTTAGATGGTGGTGACGGTGAACAAGACAATGCTTAAAGAGTTGGGTGAAATTTATGAACAGATTTTTCCTTTCTCTGATCCCAAAAATGAAAACTGTCGAATTTTTAAACGTGAAAAACTCACAGATAAACATGTATCATTTCTTTTAGCCTGTCCTGGATTATTGGCAGTAGAGATTGCGAGGATAACTGGGAAAAAAGGTGTCAAGGAACAAGTTGATAAATTATACAGCATTATTAAGAAAAACAAAAATATCGATCCTATCAATTTAGACAGGGAGCTTATAACCTTAATTCAGCCAATTATGGAAAGGCTTTATTTACTTGTTCTTCCACAATCAATTCCTCTTGATTCTGATTTTATAGAATCTCTTTTCTTTTCTGTGAGTAAATACTATTTGCTCATTTGCTTCTTAATTCGCAATTTGGTGGCAAGAGAAAACTCGATAAGTTTAGCACCTGAAAATATTGTTGATATGATAAATAAATATTCAGGTGATGATCTTATGGAAAGGCAGATACAGTTCTTAGGCTTATATTGGACTGGCCTTGCTCAAGCAATGGCAATGAGAAAAGTATTTGACTATTCTAAAAAAATTGAAAAAAGCCATTTAAAAGCTGCTTCTATTCCAATTGGATCTACTTATTTGCTAATGGATCAAATGTGTACTAAAAACGGAAATGAATTTGGTTATATTAAACACAAAGATGATGTGAAAAACAAATCAAATTTATTAGGCTTTGCTCTCAATATAAGTCGTTTAGATAAAGTTGATATTCCATTTGATATTTGGATGATGGAGCTGAATGAAGATTATCCGAATCTTTCTGATGAAACTCATCACTATGGCTATCTTTTCGAAAATAAACTATCCGAGAATTCAGATACAGTACAAAATTTAATTTATTCGATTTTTAATTGTTTACAAAAAACATTAAAAATCTCTGATGAGTTAATCGAAAAGTGGGATTCTTTTATAGAAGCAACTGATGAATACCTTGAGGATATTGAAGAAAATCAAGAAACTAAAGATATGTTTGATCAATGGCAAAACGGTATTATAAACTCAAGAAATCTGCTTGAAGCGTTTAAGAATTCTACTCCATTATTTAATGCAATAACAAGTCTACCCTTTAAACTTCCTTCAGATGAAATAACGATCAGAATGACGAGATTCCGAAAGGCACTAAAAAAACATATACCCACAGGCAACGATGAACAATTAATAAACGATATTAACAAAGCACATAAAGAAGTTAGGATATTTGTTAAAATCATTAGGGATATAAATAAACAAGAGTCTATACTAAAAATCCAGGATAAATGGAAGAATGAATTAAAAGGTTCAAAATTTCTCAAAGAGATATGTGCATTGACGTATGATGAAGAAATTAAAGCGTTTTTTTCAGAAATTAAACAAAATTTTAAATACTTAAAAAACGTAGAAAACAAACATCTTGAAACCAAGTCAATTCTCAATAGTAACCTCAATACAGCCATCAAAAGTGTCTCACGAAGTATTATGCCAGATATTTTAAAAGCATCGACAGGCTTTGCATATGATGTCTCAGGAGATGTTGTACTTAGATTCGCAGGTATTACCAAAGATTATAAGCTAACAAAAGCAACCAGTAAGAAAAAACGCACTAACGTGTCTGATGAAAAATTTATCCAAGTACATAACAAAAACACCACTTAAAAACCAATATGGTACTTATGTAAAAACAATTGAGTTATACATACTGCCTATTGTATAAAAAATATTTACCCTATCTCATTCTTCAAAATTCCATCAACTTCCTTATCATGAATCCCAAGGTATCTCATTGTCACAGCAGGACTGGAGTGGTGGTTGAATCTTTAGCCAGCACATCAAACCCGACTCCAAACCGTGTCCTCTGGATATACCCGAAGGTTTTCCTGAGTGTATGGGATCCATAATTCTCTTTCAGTCCAATCTCACCTGTCCATTTTTTTACCATACTATTTACAGTCTGGATTGTTAATGGATTTTTTCCTTTTCGGCTGGAAAAGAAATAATACTCATCTTTAAGTGTTAATGACCAACATAAAGACCCCATTGGATAAACGGGGCGACTGTACAGAAGCGTTTTCCATGATTTTAATGTAAGGATGAGAGAGAACTCTTGTATCAGAATGTTATTTGTGAGTATGATGAATGTGTAATCACAAGTATTGATAGATTCCAGCTTCTAAATGGAGGTATAAGAATTGATTAATATGTTTGCCCATTTTGCTATTGGCACTATAGGTTCCTTACGGATATTTTTACTTTAACAATCATACAGGTCAGATAGGAAAATAATTTTTATGCCAGCTACACCGTTTCATATTGGAGTAGCACTTGTTGTAAAGCCTGTTGCAGATAACCATTTTAGTGTTATAACTTTTGGAGTAGCCCAGATTC
Organism: uncultured Desulfobacterales bacterium; assembly: GCA_964539635.1. Taxonomy (GTDB): domain Bacteria; phylum Desulfobacterota; class Desulfobacteria; order Desulfobacterales; family Desulfobacteraceae; genus Desulfamplus. Next base: position 22,511 of record CAZIJN010000050.1, read on the forward strand.
TTATGGATATTGAAACTTTAATCGGTCTATTTAGAAACTCTGGAACACTGCATGGAGTTACACATACATTGATTGATGCTATCATTATTGCTATATTGGCTGCAATTGTTTCACCTTATATTTGTCGTCTAATACTTGGTCGATTTAACCGTGAAGTAGAGTTTT
>CAZIJN010000051.1:0-22149 GCA_964539635.1 uncultured Desulfobacterales bacterium
CCCCCAAAATTTAACTTCTCATCAGAGGCGACATCTATCCTGACACAGGGGGTTAAGCCCAAATTCCTATATTGAACAGTTGCTGTTAAGCTGCCACAATGCTTAAAACTGCCATAGCTACTAATAATTCAACAAGGGTAACGCCTTTGTTGTTGCAAATATTTCTATAAATATGCTTTCTCATTTCCAATCTCCTCCATCCCAGCGTAAAAGTCTAATATTTCCTGTGCTGCCGCTTACAACAGCGTAGGTAACATCTCCATATTGAAGATAGATAACCCCATGTCCATAATCTTCTACACCAATATTACATCTTCCACGCGAATCAAATGTTAAAATACTTTTAGAATCTTTCGTAGAATCACTCAAATCTTCTGCATCTGTTACCTCGCTTGCAGAAGCACGACCGTATTTAACACCAGCAGCATAACCTGATAAATCTACTCTTTTTTTTGTAACTGGAGGGGTGTCAGTAGTTATAGAGTAACCAGAAGCATCAAACACAATACGCCATTCTTTATTCTCTTTAATTGCCATTGATCTTGTTCTCTGCATATCTGCCATTAATCCAGTTGCAGCTTTTTTGAGTTTATGTTCAGGATTCATAAGATTAGGTATGGCAATTGCCGACATTATGGCGATTATCCCGATAACAACCATTAATTCTACAAGCGTAAAGGCTGTTTGGGATTTTATTACATTATTTCTAAATGGATTTTTCATAATTCAAAGACCTTATCCTCTTATATACAATATCGTTTTGATCCAAATATTTCTTAATCTCTTGAAATATTTTTTCTATTTCCAACTATTTCCGTCCCAGCGGAAAAGTCTCACGATTCCTGTAGCACCAGTTCCAACTGCATAAGTCAAATCTTTATGATCAAGATAGACATATCTATAACCATATCCAGACACAGCGGAGCTGCAAACACCTTTTGGGTTAAATGTCAGCACTTCGCTGGTATAGGTTGTCTCCTCTATTGGAAATGTTGTGCTGCCTGTAACAGTTTTTGTTGCAGCCCCATGACCATATTCAACACCAGCCATATCGCCAGAGAAAACAACCTCTTTTTCTATTGCTTGGCTTCCGTCCGCGTCAATTGTTGACCATGCATCATCATCTCCGGCATCAGAGCTTATGATATATTTATTGTTAGCTTTATCAAACCAGATTCCCCATGTTTTATTTGTTTTAATAGCCATTGATCTGGTTTTTTGAATATCAGCCATTAATCCGGTTGCAGCTTTTTTCAGTTTATGCTCAGGGTTCATAAGATTTGGTATGGCAATTGCCGACATTATAGCAATTATCCCGATAACAACCATTAATTCAATAAGTGTAAAACCTGCTTTAGAACGTATTAAATTATTATTCGATTGATTCATAATTTAAAATAATCCTCTCTTATTTGAATTATGGTGTTTAATCGTAACTATTAGTTGAGTTTAACAATTTTGTTGATTAATCACCACTTTTATGATTCTTAAAACCATCTCTTACCCAGACTGCTGACCACCCTACTGCAACAGGAAGAACTCCGGCACAAAGAAAAGGAGTCAAATTGTCTTCCCATGGTTTTAGGATAAACATCATAAACAGAGGCAGCATAATAGAAACAACAATGCCGAGACGCATCTTTCCTGACATTTTTGAGTCAAAAAATGTCATTTTATGTCGATTTTTAGGGTAATTAGATTGGGTATCTCTGAATAATCTTGGAATAAAAAATATACATACAATAATGAAGCCAATTGTTAAAATTTCCTGAATGCCTGTCAATAATTTTTTCTCCTGTAGAAATAGTTCCATTCTCCATACCATAATATAGAATAATGTTTAAACTGTTACCAGTTTTGGGTGAACTACTACACCCTCTATTCCCTTAATAATTTTATCAATTACATTGGGAACTACTTTTCTCATTATGCCGACTGCTCCATTTATATCAGCATTGATTTTTTTACCTATTGCTGATTTAAACAAACCTCTTTTAATCCTCCTGCCTGAATAACTTTCATGTTTTTCAAGTGATTCACCAGCAAGATGGTCAACCTTTGATGTATAAGATTCTTCTGTTATTGTGGTTTTAATTCCTAAAAGTTCTGCTTTATATTGAATCATATCAATATAACTTTTAAATGGAACTGAAACAAAATTTTGATTATTTCTCCTGCCAAGCTCAATCTCTTGTTTCCAATTTGGATTATGACCAATAATAATCTCACAAACGTCATTTGCTTGTGCAATATCCATTACTTCTCTGCTTGCTTTGTGTAGATAATCTTGAACCTTATTGTTTCTCTTTAAGGTTAATTTTTCAATTTTTCTTGAACTTCCTTTATCACCAACGTTTGACATCAATTTGGCTTTTTTCTTGTTGTAAAATTGATTTATTGACTTTAAAGGTCTTCCGTTGATTAAAAAAGTTTTATTATTGTCAATATAAACTGCACTTAAATTGTTTAAACCAATATCAATTGATAACTTATTGCCAACTTCTTTAATTACAGGAGTCTCTTTTTCATAAACAATTTCAATCACATAATATGAATATCTTGGAATGATTCTAACTTGTTGAATCTTCTCGCTGCAAACTTTAGAAAAGAACACAATGTTAGTCTTAGATAATGATATTAAATTGTCTTGTAAATATTTAGAAGAAATTGCCTGTATTGTATAAATTAAAATATTTCTCCCATGAACTTTATGTTTATACTTAGGAAGTTTAGGTCGTCCTAAATATTTGTTTTTATTAATCTGCCAATCTTTAACCGCATTAAAAAATGATTTCCAATTCTTATCAAGCACCATTAAAATCTGCTGTGAAACCTTTGCTGGTAATGCTTTATAAGTTTCATGGCTCTGCAAAAGTTTCTGAATATAATTATAATTTAAGTAATTCCCATTTTTTATAAACTCCTGTCTAATTATATAATTGGCATAATTATATAAATTCTTTGAACAAAATGATAACTCATCAATCTCTTTAAAGTATTTATGATTTTTGTCAATTATGTGTTTTTCTACAAGGTTCATTTATTTTCCTTTTCACAACATAAATCTTTTATTATCTGTTCTGTTTTTCTCTTACTTCTTCTTTGACCGTAAATTTTTGCACAAAAACTTGTTATTACTGAAACAAAGTCTTGAATTAAATCTTCCTTGTCGTTTTCGTTTGTATTTAAAATAATTAATTCACAGCCAATATGTTTGCAAAGAATTTCAATATATTTAACTCCAAATCTTGCAAGTCTGTCTTTGTGTTCAACAACAATTTTAGTTATATTACCTTGTAAAAGAACTGCCTCAAGTTTTGGTCTTCTATCATTTAAACCAGAACCAATTTCTTTTATGTTTAAGTGTGTCTGCCAACCTTTTGCATTACAAAAAGATATTAGACGTTCTGATTGTTTTTCAAGGTTTGACTTGTTTTCCGAAGAGCTTACTCTTGCGTAAGTAACAACATATTCAGGTTTTATAGTATTATTTTCATTTGGAATAATAATTGTTCCTGATTCTAATTTATAAGCATTAGGAATTTTATTATTTTTGTAAAGATTCCATGCTGTTTTATATGCTATCCCTTTTTCTTTAGCCCATTGTGATAATTTCATAACCACCTCATCTTATAAAAAATTCTATCTATAACATAAGGCGTATTATTCTATAATCAAGTATATTTGGGTATATTCTTAATGAAGTTTTAAAATACTTTATGCTACTTAACCCAAGTTTCAATTTTAAGGTCGCTGATTCTTTCAAAATGCTTTTGATTATTGGTTACTAAACACAAATTTTCTTTTATTGCTATTGATGCAATAAACAAGTCTGAGTCATTTATTAACTGCCCGCTCTTTTTTAATTCTGACTTTAATTTACCAAAAATTTTTCCGCATTCCTCATCAAAACAGATGATATTCATTTCAGGTATAATGTTTTCTAATAATTCAATATTTTGTTGCACTTTTGACGAGTTATATGCACCAAAAAATAGTTCGGCAACGGTAATTGATGAAATAAATATCATATTATCAGGAATTTGATCTATTTTTCCCTCAAGATACGGGTATTTGTTATTCAGCCATAAAATGATAATATCAGTATCAAGAAGGTAGCTCATAGCTGATATTCCTCTGAACGGGAATTTCTTGAGCGGCTTTGATAAATCTCATCTATAATCTCATGAGCATCTCTATCGTCTTGCCATTTCCCGCAAAATCTTTTAATTCCTTTTTTAGATGGAGATTCACCTTGATAGGAAGGCTCTTCGTAAAGAACTAAAATTCTTACTCGTGAATTTTTTTTAAGTTGAATTTTTTTAAACAACTCAGCAGGAATGGAAAAAGTCCCGTTAGATGATATATATGTTGTATATTCAATCACTTGCATTTTATTGTCCTTTCAGTATTTTGATAGTCATATTTCATGGGCAAATTTTACTTTACCGCTTTTTTGATACTCATCAAGCAGCAAATCGACATCATGCCAGTGCTCTTCATCTACTTCAATATCATGAGCTATTATATCAGAATATCGGGTATCTGTAACCTTTACATTAAAATTATTAAGATGGTAGAGAAGAGTATCATTAAAAGAGTAGGGCAGGTCAATAGTATATTTTTTTACATTGGTTATTTTTTTAAGAGGATAGAGTTCAATTGCAGATATAACAGATTCAGAGTATGCTTCAATAAGCCCTCTCACACCGAGTTTAACCCCTCCATAGTATCTTGTAACCACTGCTGCTATATCTGTCATATTGTGTGATTGAAGAGCGTTAAGCATGGGTTTTCCAGCCGTGCCTGCCGGCTCTCCGTTGTCTGAAGAGTGGCTGATTCCTCCTTTGTCTCCAACAATATATGCCCAGCAGTTGTGCGTTGCCTGCTTATGTTCAGATGATACAGATGAGATAAAATCTTTGGCATCAGATATGTTATTAACATATTTTAAAGAACAGATGAAAGTAGATCGTTTGATTTTTATCTCACTTTTTCTCTCTCCATCTATTGAGTAAAAATAGTCCATAGGTTTCCGTTCATTTGGTAGATTAGAAGAGACATAGCAAGAACTCCCTGCTACTACAGCTCTATCATTTAAGGAGTCTCTATCATGACTAAAATATCACTTCTTAAAAAAATATTATATTCCCTTAAGTTACCTATTACAAGGTAATAATAAGAATTGATATTTAGTTGTGGAAGTTGTTATCTTGACAGATAAAATTCATTCAATTAAAGACTGTCAAAAGATAGTATATCTATGTGTATGCTGCTTAACAAACCTTAAGAAATGTTAAAATCCAGGAATTTTTAGATAATGAGGCGGACATCTGATAGTAAAAAAGTAAAATCCAATAGAGATAAAGAGAGCTATGGAGAGGTAGTCTCACTTCTTTTTAATAATGGTTTGATTACCCGCCAGCAGATCGATTATGTTGTCCGCATCCAATCAAAACTGCCAAATCCAAGACCAATGATTCATATTCTTAAAGAGCTTGGATATATCACTGATGAGGTGCTCTGGGAAACCATACGGAAAAACCATCTATCTTTAAGAATCGGCAGCCTTCTTGTTGAACTTGGAATCATTACAGATGATGAACTTAAAAAAGCGTTCAAGATTCAGTCTGAAGAGAATGTTAAGCGGAAAATCGGTGAGGTGCTTGTTGCTCATAGAATTGTTGATGAAAGAAAGATGGTTGAAGTTCTCTCGCTGCAGCTTGGATTTCCGTTTGTTGAGCCTGAATTTCTCGATATTGATCTAAAGCTGTTTAAGCAGATTCCTGTAAAAATGTATGAAAGTGCCAACTTTATACCGATTAAAGTTGAAGATGATGCTGTACAAGTCGCCTTTATTGATCCTACTGATAAAGAGGATATACGGAAGCTGCAAGATTTATTTGGTCAAAAGATTCTCCCCTGTTTTGCTCTAAAAAACTCCATTAAAGAGGCTGTACAGAAGTTATTCAGCCGGCAGATTGATCATGGCAAGATTGCAAGCGATTCAGCAGTAGGTATTGTGAATCAGATGATTGTTGATGCTATGACTGATAATATCAGTGATATCCATATTGAACCAATGCCGGATCGATTGCGTATCCGCTTTAGAAGAGATGGAGTGCTTGATCTGTATAAAGAGCTTCCGCTTGCGATTACTCCGTCTTTGACAAGCCGGATAAAGGTTATGTGCGGTGCAGATATTACAGAGAAAAGACGGCATCAAGACGCAAGATTGATGTTTGATCATGCAGGTCATAAACTTGATCTTAGAGTCTCTTTTTTTGCAACAGTATTTGGAGAAAAGGTTGTGCTCCGCCTTCTCAACCTTAAACGGGAGCTTGTTAAACTCACAGACCTCGGCATGTATCCTAAAATGCTTCAGGCATTTAATAATGATGCTCTTGAACTGCCGAGCGGAGTTATTTTGGTTACAGGTCCCACTGGATCAGGCAAGACCACTACAGTGTATAGCTGCATTGATTATCTGAACACCCCGCAGACAAGCATCATTACTGCTGAAGAGCCTGTTGAGTATGTTATTCCGGGTATTGCCCAGTGCGGCATTGATCCTAAAATCAACCTGACATTTGAATCAACCCTGCGTGCGATGGTAAGGCAGGACCCTGATGTGATCGTAATTGGTGAAATCAGAGACAACTACTCAGCAGAGATAGCAGTTCAGGCAGCTCTTACAGGTCATAAAGTTATTACCACATTTCATACAGAAGACAGCATCGGCGGTCTTGTCAGGCTTATGAACATGAATATTGAGGCATTTATGATCTCCTCTACAGTTGTAAGCGTTCTTGCTCAGAGGCTTTTGAGAAAGGTCTGCCCAAAATGTGCGGAAGATTATAATCCTACAGTTCAAGATTTGAGACGGCTTAAATATACAGTTAAGGATATCTATGGAGGAAAATTTAAAAAGGGCAGGGGGTGTTCATACTGCCGTCATACCGGTTATAAAGGGCGGATTGCCTGCTTTGAGCTTTTAGTGCTTGATGAATCTGTAAGAAACTCAATTTTAGAGAAAAAGACCAGCTATGATATTCGCAGAATAAGCATTGAATCTGCTGGTTTGGTAACTCTTTTAGAAGATGGAATTGTAAAAGCAGCCTCTGGAATAACAATAATTGATGAGGTGATTCATCACGCCCCAAGGCTTATGAATCCAAGACCTCTCATTGAGATTAAAAGGCTTTTAGGTGCGGCATAGTTGTTTTATCTGAATCAGATTGTTTTATCTGATTCAAAATGAGCAAAATTCTGACAAGCAGAATATATATGATAAATTTAAGGAATGGAATGGAGAAAAAACGGTCATTAATTGATGTTATAGATGAATATGTCAAATCTGGAAAGGTAAAGCTGCCCGTAATGGATCAGAACAGCCTTATGGTACAAAAAGAGATGGGTAAAAGCGAGCCGGATATGGAGCGTATTATAAATCTTATTAAAAAAGATATCTCTTTAACAGCAGAGGTTTTAAAAATCTCCAACTCCTCATTTTATAAGGGGCTTGAGCAGGTTAAGACTGTTCAGGAGGCTGTTGTAAGGTTAGGAATGGTTGAAGTTATAAATATGGTTCTTTTGGCGTGCCAGAAGAACTCTTTTCGTGCGCATGATCCTGTGCTGCAAAAATGGATAAAAACAATGTGGATACACTCAGTTGGCTGTGCGGTCGGCACTCAGTGGCTTGCAAGATATTATAAATACCCAAATCTAAATGAGGCTTTTTTAGCAGGGCTTTTGCATGATGCGGGTGCTTTTTTCCTTCTATCTGTAATGGATCAAATTAAAGCTAAAAATGCAACAATGCCTCATAAGTTAATAGAGGATATTGTTTTAAATATGCACGCTCATTATGGTAATATCTTACTTACAGATTGGAGTCTGCCTGAACAGTACTGCACAATTGCCCGAGAGCATCATACTGCTGAATTTGATGCAGCAAATCTTCTGCTTGTTATGATAAGATTTGCAGATAAGGTGTGCCAGCATCTTAATATCGGTATTGTTGAAAATAAAGATGTAGATATATTTGCATGTGAAGAGGCTGCAATTCTTGATATCAGCGATGTTACGGTTGCACAGCTTCAGATTAAAATGGAGGACTCTTTGAGGTTATCATAAAACATGAGTTATAAATATTTAATTATAGTAATAGTTTTAATGTCAATGCCGCTTTTTTCAAATGCAGAGGAAAAAATGCAGACCACAAAATCAAAAGAGACAACAATTCTATTTCTTGGAGACTCTCTGACAGAGGGTTTTGGAGTAGAGCCGGAAGAGTCATTTCCCACCCTTCTTGAAGATATGCTTGAAGAGAAAGGGTATAAAAATATAAAGATAATCAATGCTGGAATCAGCGGTTCAACAACTGCAAGTGCAGCATCAAGGCTTAAATGGCATCTTAAAATGAGACCAGATATTCTATTTTTAGCACTTGGAGCAAATGACGGGCTTAGGGGATTATCGTTAAAAGAGATGGAGCACAATCTTAACCGCACGGTTGAAATGGCTGTTGATGCCCGAATAAAGGTTATCCTTGCAGGCATGGAAATTCCTCCAAATTATGGAGAAAAATACACTCAAGATTTCAGAGCTGTATTTAAAAACATTGCAGATCTCCACAACATAACCTTAATGCCGTATCTGCTTAAAGATGTCGGGGGATTTTACAATCTCAATCTGCCTGACGGTGTCCACCCAAATGCTGACGGATATAAAATAGTTGCTGCAAATGTGCTGCCTTATATTTTGGAAAAATTGTAGATTCGCCTGAAGCGTATATATAGTCAATTGACGATATACTTTCAGATTCATGGCTGCCGGCTTGAAACATTACCGGCTTAAAACATTATGAGAATAGATAAAAACTTATGAAAGACAGCTTAAAAATACTTGAGGCAAAAAATCTGTCTAAATCTTACAAGCAGGCAGATTCAGCCGCTCTAAAGGTGATTGACAACACAACGTTTGCAATACATAAGGGCGAGACGGTTGCAATCACAGGGCAGTCAGGCAGCGGCAAGACAACCTTGATGGCTCTGCTTGCCGGTCTTGACGCTCCTGATTCTGGAGATATTTTGGTTGATGGAACAAATTTAAACCTTATGAACGAGGATAAACTTGCAAAGTTTAGAGCAGAAAAGATAGGCGTGATTTTTCAGCAGTTCCACCTTATGCCCCATCTATCAGCAGAGGAGAATATATCTCTTCCGCTTGAGATATTAAAGGCGGGCGACATTGAGAAGAGAACTAAGACAGCTTTAGAACAGGTTGGACTTGAGCATAGAAAAACGCACCTTCCCGGGCAGTTGAGCGGAGGAGAGTGCCAGAGAGTGGCAATTGCAAGGGCACTTGTTGTAAGACCAGCTCTTTTGCTTGCTGATGAGCCGACTGGTAACCTTGACACTAAAACTGGCGAGCAGGTGGCATCTCTTTTGTTTGATATAGTTAGAGATTCAGGAATGACTCTTGTTGTGGTAACACATAACATCGAGCTTGCAGGCAGATGCCAAAGAGTTCTAAAACTTGATGCAGGCAGATTGGTTGAGTGCAAGAATTAGGGGAGATTGCGGCATTATGATATTCTGGTTAAAAATGGCATTTAAGGAGATTAAGAGAAACAGAGGATTTTCTCTTTTTTTTATATTAAATCTCTCTATCGGTCTTGTTGGGTTTATTGCCCTTAACTCGTTCAACAACTCTCTTCAATCATATTTTAAAGATAACCTTAAAGAGATATTAACTGCTGATATTGTCGTGACATCGCCAAGAGAGCTTAATGAGACAGAGATAAAACTTATTGATGAAGCTCTTGGTTCTGACAAACAAGAGTCAAGGCAGATATCATTTTTCTCTATGATCTCAAGTTCAGATGTTTCAAAACTTGCAAATATAATTGCAGTTGATAAGGCTTTTCCTCTGTATGGCAGCATTATTGCTGAACATAGCGATTTTAAACAATCAGGTTCAAAAATATCTAATTCAAAGGCTTTACTTTCCAATGACGTATCAACCTCACTAAATCCCCCATCTTCTTTATCCTTAAATCAAGGCAGAGCCAAAGCATGGATAAGCCGCGATATCTCAATTGCAATGAATATAAATGTCGGTTCAGCGTTAAAGATAGGAGACAAAGAGTTTCTTGTCAGTGATATTGTAACTCCTCCTCCTGATGCTTCAGTATCATCAATTGAGCTTGCACCTAAAATTTATATAGGACTTGAACAGGCACGGCAGACAGGGCTTCTTAAATTTGGCAGCCGCATAAGTTTTAAGAGGTTTTACAGGTTTGATTCAGGCGTTGATGTTAAAGCAAAGACAGTGTTGCTTCGCGGAAACATTCATAAGCTCTTTAACGACTCACCAATAATCAGCGTCTATGACAGCGAAGATGTGAACCAGAATCTGAATAGAATTTTTGGTTACTTTACAGGATATATGGGGCTTATAGGCGTTGTTGCTCTATTTTTGGCTGGCATTGGAACTGCATATCTGTTCAGGGGATATTTAAACGCAAAGATAAAAGAGATTGCAATTTTAATGAGTCTTGGAGCAAAAAGAGTTGATGCTTATATGCTCTTTATGCTGCAAGTTATCTCTCTTGGTGCAGCATCTACAATATTTTCTGTGATGCTCTCTTTTTTTATTCTTCCGTTGTTTCCAGAGGCTCTGCAAGGTCTTATTCCTCCAAATTTTCGTGCAGCAGCAGATATTAAAAGCATATTTTCGGCATTTATTCCGGGTATATTTGGCAGCATAATATTTTGTCTGCCTGTGTTTGTCAGGATTCACACGCTCAAACCTGTGATGCTGCTTCAAGGCAGCTACAACCTTGCTCCGATAAAATCATATACTGCCAATATTCTGAGCTTTATTCCTGCAATTTTAACCTTTTGGCTTCTCTCTGTTGGTCAGACAAAATCGTTTGAACGGGGATCGATATTTTTTTTAGGCTCTCTGTCTGTCATGGCTGTTATGACCCTAATCGGCTGGCTCATACTTATTATTTTAAAGAGATTATCATCAACTAAGCAGTTTATCCGTAAAATAGCATTCAGAAACTTATACAGAAACAAGAGCGCATCTATCTCGTGCTTTGTAACCATTGCAATGGGTGCGTTTTTGATAAACATAATTCCCCAGATAAAAAACGGAATACAAGATGAGATAAGCCAGCCTAAAGGCATGAAAATTCCTGGATTTTTTCTCATTGATATCCAGCCTGAACAACTTACGCCTCTTAAAGAGTTTATCGAGTCAAAAAATTATCTATTGACCAATATCTCTCCAATTGTAAGAGGAAGAATTCTTAGTGTAAATGGCGAGGGCTTTTATGAACGTTTAGATGATGATAAGGATAAAAATTCAAAACAGAGCCGTGGTAAACAGATTTTTGGTAGAAAAAAGCAAGATGACAGCTCATTTAGAGGGCGTTACAGAAGAAGGGAGTTCAATTTTTCCTACCGAGAGCATCTTGATAAGTCAGAAAAGATTGTAAAAGGCAGACCTTTGAGCCAAACGCCGTGGAATTTTGAAGATACTTCAGATATGGAGATATCGCTTGAAGAGGGTTTTGCAGATAGATTCAGCATTAAAATCGGCGATGCTATGGAGTTTGATGTTCAGGGAATGCGGTTAAAGGGCAGGGTGGTAAATTTAAGAAAAGTAAAATGGAACAGCTTTCAGCCGAACTTTTTTATTCTGTTTCAAAAAGGTGTTCTTGATGATGCACCAAAAACATTTTTAGCATCAATTCCCCAGATGAGACCAGAAGAGAAGCAGGCTCTTCAAAATGAGCTTGTAAAAAGTTTTCCAAATATATCTGTTCTTGATGTAAATCAGACTGTCAAGCAGATAATCAACATTACCGACCGCCTCACTTTTGCAATAAATTTTATGGCTTCCCTTGCAATACTTGCGGGCTTGGTTGTTCTTTTTTCTATTGCACGGCATGAAACACACGGGCGATCTTGGGAGATAAATCTTCTTAAAGTTTTAGGTGCAGGATTCGGCGATATCAGAAAAATTGTTCTGCTTGAGTTTGGATTTTTGGGATTTTCAGCCTCATTTTTTGCAACAATCGTAAGTTTGATTGTCTCATATATGATTGCATGGTTTTTCTTTGAAAGGCTCTGGTCTTTTAGGTGGGAGTACAGCCTTTTTTGCCTGATCTCCATAACATTAATCTGCGTTATAACCGCAATGCTCGCTACAGGTAAGGTGATAAAACAGAAACCTGCTGGACTTTTATCAAACTGAATCCGTTAAAATTGTAGAGACGCACGGCTTTGCGTCTCTCGTTAATTAATAACAACACCTCTTCTGCTGTATTCTACTCTACATAAAATTTTATTTTGCCATTTTAGAATTAAATGCCAGTAATCACTGGTTTATTTCTTGGCGGTATTCTGTGGTATTTGTATTTAGGATATCCGACCATCATGGTGCCATAGCTTAAGTGATTTTTAGGCAGCCCTAAAGCCTCCTGCAAGGGAGTCCAGAACATTGCAGCAGCGTTAAAATATCCGCACCAGCACCCGCCGAGTCCAAAAGATGGCAGTGCAAGCTCAAGCCATGAAAGGGCAATTGTACAGGCTTCATTTGATGAAAAATCTTTTCTGTTTCCATGTGCAATAATCAGGTGGGGTGCTCTGCGTGTTAAATTATCATTTCCAGCTTTATAGCCTGCAACCACAAGGTCAAGTTCCATTGACTTTGCCAATTCAGGCTTCTCTTTTATCATCCAATTCATCCAGTCAATAACATGATCGCAAAGTTTTACAATCTCTTCGCGTTCGTAAATAACACGCCACTGTACAGGCTGGCGGTTATGACCAGACGGTGCATGGCTTGCAATTGTAATGACCTGCTCAAGAAGCTCTTTAGGTATCTGTTTTTTCTTGTAGCTTCTTATTGAACGGCGGTATCTTAAAAACATCTCCATCTGTTCAGGATTGGGCAGCAGCTCTTGTTTTATCTCCATGCACTGTTCAGGCGATAGATTTTTGTGAGACAGTGCACCAGTCGGGCATACAGCCACGCAATGACCGCAGTTGATACAGAAGCTTTCTGCACCTTTTACAACTTCCGGCGTTCCGCTTTTAAAATTAATAATCAATCCGGGACACTCTGCTGCACATATTCCATCTTTAACGCATTTTTCCTGATCTATGGTTATCAAAGCCATTAAGTTTTACTCCTTAAATTTTATATGAAAGTCTCTTAACTGACTTTCCTTTCTCGTTGCGTGATTCATTACATGGTCGTTATATAAAAATAGGGAGAGAATAGTTTTGTTCTCTCCCTATAATTTTGATTGTTATTTCTGATAGTTCTTAAATTTTTGTAAGCCTTGCAATGCTTTTTATATCAAACAGTAACGGCTATTCTATTGGAGGAATAACCATTACAGGTATTTTGGACTGTTTAAGAACACCTTTTGCAACCTGTCCAAGTGATGTGCCAGACGAAAAAAAGCCTTTATGCGATCCAATAATAATAATATCGCAGCTCTCCAAGACAGATGTTTCAATTATATTATCAACAACATGACGACCATCTTTAACAAGAATTTTATCTACTGTGTAATCAAAGTCAGCCGTCCGTGCCTCTTTAGTAAAATCAGCCATTGCGTCATGGAGCATAGTCTGATTGTTTTTCTTGCCGATAAGCGCCATTCTTGCGTTGTGTTCATGCTCCTTATGGAGAAGCTCCCACTTCTCTTCACCAATAAATCCCCTTATTGTTGCATCAACACTATCAGGAAGTTCTTCCATCACATGAAGCAGTACAATTCCTGCACAATAACGGGAAGAGAGGCTTGCCGCATAGCTAAAAGCGTGACGGCAGTTATCTGACAGGTCTGTAGCAAACAAAATTTTTTTTATCTCACGAGCCATTTTTTTATCCTTTTGTATAATCAATAATGCTTTTAATATTTTAGCGTTCTAATAAGTCTCTAAGTATGTTGAAAATTCATCAATATAAATCATATAGTTAGAAACTAATAAGTCAGCTTTAAATTTAAACAAACTGATAATCTATGAGAATTTTAGATAATGTCAAGAGGAAAAAGTTTAACTATCCAAACTTAATTTAAAAAAATTATCTTGACTTTAATAAAACTGGGTGTTATTTCTCATTCCAAATAAAACTGACTGATTAATCAGTAAACTAAGAAATCATACAAATTCATTTTCTAATAAATCTAAGGCTTGAAATATCGACTCTCTTCGATATCAAAATCTGAGTCTAAACGATAAAAGAGGTATATATTGTCAAAAAAAGATGAGATTCTAAATGCTGCAATAATCCTGTTTGCAGAGCAGGGTTTTAACGATACCTCAATTACAGAGGTTGCTAAGGCTGCTAATGTCTCGACTGCAAATGTATTTTACCACTTTAAGAACAAAGAGGTGCTTTTGCTTGCAGCCCTTGAAAATGTAGAAACTGGGATAGTAAGCCATTTTGAGGACTACTTTAAAGATAGAAAGTTTGAGAGCGGGATTAAAATGATGGAGGAGATAATCTCTTTCTATCTCTATCTTGCCGGAGCAATGGAACAGTGGTTTCTCCTTCTTCACAGCCACTATCCTTACAGGTTGGCACTCACAAATGATGTATGCAGAGATCACCTTGAGAGAACATATAACAGCCTTGTTGATATATTTGAACGGGCTGTGGTCATAGGCAAAGAAGATGGAAGCATTGCAGATGTAGATTCACGAAAAACTGCACTTGTTATCTTCTCTATGATTGAAGGTGTGGTGAGATTCAAAATTTATAATCTTTACGATGCAGGAGTTCTTTTTGATGAATTAATAAAATCTTGCAATAAGATTTTAAGGTATAAAGAGTAGAAATGTATAAAGTTTAAGTTAAATTGTATTAATAGTCTATAGATTATAAAAAACAACATTTTAAACAACAGGTGGTTAAATGCAAATTCTTACTAAAATTTTACCGTTTATCACATGGTTCAAGGGCTACAATCTTGACAGCTTTAAGATAGACTTTATCGCTGGTATTACAGTTGCGTTGGTTTTGATTCCCCAATCAATGGCTTATGCACAACTTGCTGGAATGCCCTCGTATTACGGGCTTTATGCAGCGTTCCTGCCCCCGATGATTGCCTCTTTATTTGGTTCAAGCAGGCAGCTTGCAACAGGTCCTGTTGCAGTAGTCTCTTTGATGACCGCAGCATCGTTAGAGCCTCTTGCTACAGCAGGCAGTGAAGGCTATATCGCTTATGCAATTTTGCTTGCTTTGATGGTTGGAGTGTTCCAATTATCACTTGGAATTTTAAGGCTTGGGGTTGTGGTAAATTTTCTATCACACCCTGTTGTAAACGGATTTACCAATGCAGCGGCAATTATCATCGCATCTTCACAGTTTTCTAAGCTCTTTGGAGTCTATGTTGACAGTGCAGAACACCATTATGAGACAATTATAAATGTCTGTAAAGCAGCACTACACTACACCCATTTTCCCACGCTGTTTATGGGGATTCTCTCTTTTGCCATTATGTATTTGTTAAAAAAATTCTATCCTAAAATTCCTAATGTTTTAGTGGCAGTAGCTGTAACCATAGTTATATCATGGAGTATGGGATTTGAGCATAATAATCCATCTCCAATATCTTCTATCCAGTCTGCTGAGGTTCAAGCAGATATTCAGGAGTTTAACCGTTTAACAGCCGAGCTTGAGCCTCTTGCACAACAGAGGACTAAAACCAGCATAAATATGGACAAGGCAAATGAGCTTCATGATCCAATAGGTGTTCTTGATGCAGATCACGATCTGCATATAATCGGTGTGCGGATGAACCAGACTAAGCACCAGATAGGTGTTTATCGTGCAAAGCTGCGCAACATGCTGTTTACCGGCGTTAAAAAAGAGGACGGCTCAATGATCTTTTATCTTCAGGGAGCAGAGCCGAATGGTTTAGAAGGAGACGGCAGAACATGGAGAATAAAAATCGGTAACCGCCCCATTGATGTCCAAAAGGTTATTATGACAGGAGGCGGGGCAGTTGTGGGTGTTGTTCCTAAAGGAGTTCCATCTCTTGGCGTTCCCCACATTGATATGAAGGTTGTAATGAAACTATTCCCATTTGCAGCAATCATATCTCTTCTTGGATTTATGGAGGCAATATCAATAGCAAAGGCAATGGCTGCAAAAACAGGTCAGAGGCTCGATCCAAATCAGGAGCTTATCGGGCAGGGCGTTGCCAATATTATCGGTTCAATCGGTAAAAGCTATCCAACTTCAGGCTCGTTTTCCCGTTCTGCTGTAAATCTTCAGGCTGGTGCTGTAACAGGGCTTTCAAGTGTTTTTACAAGCCTTGTGGTTGTGATGACCCTGCTTTTTTTCACGCCTCTTCTCTATCATCTGCCCCAGTCTGTGCTTGCCTCTGTTATTATGATGGCTGTAATCGGTCTTATTAACGTATCTGGTTTTATACACGCATGGAGAGCACAGTGGTATGACGGTGCAATCTCTATTATAACATTTATTGCCACACTTATATTTGCTCCGCATCTTGACAAGGGAATTATGGTGGGTGTAGTGCTTTCTTTAGGAGTATTTTTATATAAAAGCATGCGTCCTACTGTTCCATCTCTGTCAAGGCATGGAGATGAAGATGTTTTTAGATGTGCTGTTACCCACGGGCTGAAAGAGTGCGAATATATTGATATGATAAGATTTGACGGACCTCTCTTCTTTGCAAATGCAAGTTATTTAGAAGATCAGATAAATGACCGCCTTCTTAAAAAGCCGACTCTTAAACATATAATTATCGTCTCTAATGGAATCAACGATATTGATGCTTCTGGTGAAGAGGTGATTTCACTTTTGGTTGACAACGTAAGAAGTTCAGGCAGGGATATCTCTTTCAGCGGAGTAAACGAGTCAGTTTATAAGGTGTTTGAACGCACCCATCTTATTGCTAAAATCGGCTCTGATCACATATATCCTACTATGGCAAAGGCTGTGTGCAGTATTCATCCTATGACGCATGAACAAGGAGAAGAGGTTGCATGTCCGCTGTCAACAGCCTGCTCATTGGTATAGGTGAGATACAAATAAAAGATACTAAGCTGTCTATAGTCAGTCAGCGATAAAAAATATAACTATATAAGGAAGATATATCATGTCAGTGATTACAATATTTAGCGGCAGCTTCTGCCATGAAGATGCAGTTGTCAAAGATTTGGTTAAGGCGACAGGTTACAATCTGACCAGTCAGCAGGAGATAGTTAAAAAAGCGAGCAGTCTCTCAAAAATATCAGAGATAAAAATCGCAGAGGCTTTTATGGAAAAGACCTCTATATTTAATAAGTTCACCCATGAAAAAGAGCGTTCTATTGCATATTTAAGACTTGCGGTTGCAGAGCTTCTTGAAAATAGTGCAGATAGATGTGTGATTCTTACAGGATTTCCAGTGCATCTCATTCCAGTTGATATAAACCACGTTCTTAGAACCTGCCTGATTGCAGATTTAAAAACCAGATTGAAAACAGCAGAAAGCGAGGGACAGAGTGAAAAAACAGCCACAAAGCTGATTAAAGAGCATGATAAAAATGCCTCTGCATGGGTAAAAACTATATCCTCAACTGAAGACCCATGGAATATATCTTTGTACGATATCGTAGTTCCTGTTGATAAAAATACAATAAAAGATACAGTGGCTCTAATCGTAGAAAAATCGAAAAGCGGAGCTATTGAATATACTGAAAGATCAAAGAGTGCTGTTAGAGATTTTCATCTTTCAGCACTTGTAGAGAGAGCTTTGGCAGACGAAGGGCACAATATTGGTGTAAGTTCTAAAAATGGTGCTGTAAAACTTACCATTAACAATAATGTTCTTATGCTGAAAAAACTTGAAGAAGATATTAAAGCAATTGCAGAAAAAGTTTCAGGCGTTACATCAGTTGAGACAGCAATCGGCAAAGATTTTTATCAGGCAGATATTTATAGAAAGTATGACTTTGAGATTCCTTCAAAACTTCTGCTTGTTGATGATGAGCGGGAATTTGTCCAGACTCTTTCAGAAAGGCTTATGCTCAGAGATATGACTTCAGCGGTTGCTTATGATGGAGAGTCAGCTTTAAGCATTGTTGACGAAGATGAGCCGGAAGTTATGATTCTTGATTTAAAGATGCCGGGCATTGACGGAATTGAGGTGTTAAGAAAGGTAAAGGCAAGCAAGCCTGCGATTGAAGTTATTATCCTTACAGGTCACGGCTCTGAGGCAGATAGAAAAATCTGCATGGAACTTGGTGCATTTGCATATCTTCACAAGCCGGTTGATATTGATCTTTTGAGCCAGACTCTTAAACAGGCTAACGAGAAGATAAAAGAGAATCTAAAGCTGAACAAATAGAACTTGAAAGGGAATAGATAAATAGATCGCTTTAAGTTGTCTGTTCCCTTACAAACAGACGCACAGTTCAAACAAAAGTTTTTTTCACCCCACACAAAAGCAGAGGCGATCATGTCTATATCTCAATATTTTAAACCGACATTTTTAGAGCACCCATCGCCAGATAATCAGGTTTATAAGCACACCTTTAATTTTCGTAAAATTTGGAAGATGACTGTTATTATCACTGCTGCGGTTGCACTGATTCCCCTTATTTCAATTACAGTAATAGATTATAATGTCACACAAAAGGCTATAGAGTCTGAAATCATGTTAAGAGTCGAGAGGGTGGCATCTAACACAAAACGCTCAATCGACTTTTTCTTAAGAAAACATAGAACTGTTATGGAATTTCTCATTCACGACAACACTTTTGAGGAACTCAGCTCTATTGATCGCCTGACAGATATTTTAAACAACCTTAAAACCATTTTTGGAGGTTTTGTTGATATCGGCATTATAAATGCAGATGGAATTCAGATAGCATATGCAGGAGATTATAAACTTGAAGGAAAAGATTACAGCACCCAGCCATGGTTTAAAAAAACCGTTGAACATGGCGTCTATATAAGCGATGTCTTTTTAGGATTTAGAAACAAGCCCCATTTTGTAATTGCAATTAAACGAGTCTGCCCAAATGGAGATGATTTCTACCTGCTTCGTGCCACAATAGACACTGAACATTTTAATGAAATTTTATCTGTTCTTGGATTAAGCGGAATGGGAGATGCCTTTATTATCAACCATGACGGTATAATACAGACACCAAGCAGACTTCATGGAGAGCTTTTAACAAAAATTGATATGCCTGTGCCTGAATATTCTGAACATACAGAGGAGAGGGAGTATTTAGATTCTCAAAAAAGGATAAATATAGTCGGATACGCATACATACCAGAGACAAATTTTATACTTATGATCGTAAAAAACAAAACTGAACTTATGAGAGCATGGTATAGTACGCGTTCCAGCCTGATTCTGTTTCTTGGCGGAAGCGTAACCATTATACTTGGGGTTATACTCTCTTTGACAACATATCTTGTAAACAACATGTATATTGCCGATAAAAAAAGGGCAATGGCAATGCACAGAATAGGCTATGACAACAAACTTGCCACAATCGGAAGGCTTGCTGCCGGCGTTGCACACGAGATCAACAACCCTCTTGCCGTGATTAATGAAAAGGCAGGACTTATCAAGGATATGTTTATCTATCAAAATAAGTATGATAAAGACGAAAAACTTATCAAACTTGTTGATGCTGTAATAGAATCTGTTGCACGGTGCGGCAGCATCACCCACAGGCTTCTAAACTTTGCACGTCATCTTGAGGTCTCTATACAGTCTGTAAACATCAGAAAACTGATTGACGATGTTTTGGGATTTTTAAACAAAGAGGCTGAATATAGAAGCATTAAGGTAGTTGTTGATATTCCTGACAACCTTCCTGATATGATGTGTGATCGTGGAAAGATGCAGCAGATATTTTTAAATCTTGTGAATAACGCCTTTGCAGCTATAGAGTCTGACGGTACTTTAACCATAGAGGCAAAAGAGAAAAACAGAGATTTCTGCATAATTACGGTAAGTGATACAGGTTGCGGCATAAAACCCGCTGATATGGAGCTTATTTTTGAGCCTTTCTATACAACAAAATCCTCAAAGGGCGGAACTGGTCTTGGTCTTTCGATCACTTACGGTCTTGTAAAGGAGTCTGGAGGATACATAAGGGTTGAAAGTGAAGTGGGCAAGGGAACACACTTTATGGTCACACTGCCCTATAAACACAATATAGTTAAAAAGGAGGAGAAGGTTGCGAATACTATTAGTTGATGATGAGGCAGACTATGTCTCAACTCTTGCAGAACGGCTTTCCTTCAGAGGAATTGAGGCACAATGGGCATTAAGTGGTCATCAGGCTCTAAAATATCTTGAAGCAGAGAGGTTTGATTTAGCTGTTCTTGATATTAAGATGCCAAAGATTGGGGGCATTGAGCTTAAAAAGCAGATTGAACGGAAATATCCTCACATGAAGTTTATCTATCTTACTGGTCACGGCTCTGAAGATGACTACCAAAAAGGGGTTGCTGATGCTGTCCATTATCTTATCAAGCCGGTTAATATTGATAAACTTATTGAGATGATGAAAAATACTATGGAAGGAAATTAAACGATGAATGGACAAATTGAGAGCTTGAGCAGTTCAGAATTTCAATATCAATACGCAGGGTTGCAATATTTTGGTTCTATGTCTGCCTCTATTGCCCATGAAATTAAAAATGCACTTGCAATTACAAACGAAAATGCAGGGCTTATGGAAGATTTAAGCCTTATGGTTATAAAAAGTGGTCAGCCGTTAGACCCTGAAAGAATTGCAAGACTTTCAAAAAAGGTTATGGAGCAGATAAAACGGGCAGACAATATTGTCAAAAAAATGAGCCGGTTTGCCCATTCAATTGACGATCCGGTTAAAGTTGTTAGTCTTTCTGAGGTTGTAGAGCTTACCCTTGATCTTGGCAGACGTTCTGCCGCAGCATTCAATATAACTTTTGCACCTGTTAATTGTGATGTCCCAATTTCAATTCAGACCAACCCTTTTATGCTCATGAATCTGTTGTGGCTGTTGATTAAATCATCATTGAAAAGGGTTAATGATGGAAAAATTATTGAGGCTGCTCTATCAAAATCTGCAGCAGATGGGAGTAAGGGAGTTAGTATCTCTATATTAAATCTTTTACCGTGCAAAGATAAATTAGACGAACAAGATCAGATTGATAAACTTGCAAAGCTGCTTGATGCAGATGTTGACACAAAGAATGATGATAAAATTATCATAAATATAATTACAAATTAAAATAAGGAGAATCGAAATGGCTGAAAAAATACTTTTAATTGATGATGAGACAGAATTTCTTGAAATCATGTCAGAACGTATGAAGAACAGAGGAATGGACGTTAGCACTGTAGCGTCTCCAAAAGAGGCTATTAAAAAAGTTAAAGATGAATCTTATGATGCCATTATTGTTGATCTTATGATGCCTGAAATGGACGGACTTGAAACATTAAAAGCACTTAAAGAGATAAACCCAGATGTTCAGATAATCATGCTCACAGGGCATGCAACGGTTGAGAAGGGAATTGAGGCTATGAAACTTGGAGCAATGGATCTGCTTGAAAAACCAGCAGATTTAAACAGTCTTAGTGAAAAAATCCACAAGGCAAAAGCACGCAAGATGATCCTTGTTGAGAAAAAGACCGAAGAGAAGATAAAAAATATCATCAGCTCAAAAGGGTGGTAACGTACATAAGGGTGAGAGATTTATAAGCAATTCTAATTTGAGTTATTTTAGCCCTGAAATAAATTTCTGGGCTAAGATAACTGAAGTCGGCTGAAGCCGGTTATTAACTAACTCGTAAGTCATAAGCTCTTTTGACAGCTATTATTATTTTTATAAGTAATTTTTTTAACTTTGTTGTTTGCAAGATTTGGCATAAAGTTGGCACAGAATCCAAAAAAATATTGTTAAGAAAAGTTAAAAACAGCTTACTTGTTGAAAATAAAGAACATTCGATAAAACGCTTATGACTTACGAGTAACTCATTCAAATAAAAATTCATCAATTCTATTTTTAATATTGTTACACTTTGACAAATACTATTTTGAACCAAAAGATGCTTCAGGCATCTGTTCAACAGATTTGTCTCCATCA
>CAZIJN010000052.1:0-21769 GCA_964539635.1 uncultured Desulfobacterales bacterium
CAGGTATGTATGTATTTCTCCTATCTAACTTCTGCATAAAATTTCCTTTTGAGCCTCCCTAATCAACTCTTGCGATGAGCCTCACGACTCAAGCCCCTTGACTTGTCAAGGGGTAATTGACAAATATGTATATTTAATGCTTTTCTATTGAGAATAGTCTTAAGATTATCTTCATTAAATACAGAGATAATCTTATATATTGTCAAACTCCTTAAAACAATAAATTTGTAAGTATAGTTCAATTATCTTTTATGTCAATCAATAGATATATATAGTCTCTGAATAAAAAAATAGAGATAAAAATAATAAAAAAACGCCTCTGGAAAATTTATCTCCAGAGGCGTTGTAGGATTAAATCAATTTATACGGTCTTAATTTGAGCGTATAGTGTTTTTATTGAACGCAGAGACGCAAGGCTGTGCCTTTCTACCCTTAAAATCCACCTCAATTCATTTGAAAAATTTGTGGAAACCACTGTTCTGAAAGGATATCTTCAATTGTCCATGGACATTGTTCAGGAAATTTTTCGAAGGAGATTCCAGTCTCTTTTTCTGCTGCGTCACGGGCATCATCCCATGCGTCAGCAATCCATTCTGAGTCTTGCAAGCACTTTTTCAGACTTGGCGTCTGATTTAAACGCCGTTTGACCCGCCTTCTCTGTGTTTTTATTGTGGCTTCCCAACTTGCCCCCTGACGTGCAGGCTGATATTGCCATTTGATAAGATGGCAAAGAAGAACAGCCATACGGCTTGTTAATTCACGTTGCTCACTTTTACCCACGTCCTCTATCTCCTCAGCAATATGTTCAATATCCAGCAGTTCAAATTTTTTATTACGAACTAACCAAGCCTGCTCATTTGCCCATGCAACAATATCTGTTTCGTAATCAACTGTTGTCATAATGACTCCCAATGTTCAAAAAAAGTTCACTCAATCTTTTTAAAGAAGAATAAAAACGCCTCTGGAAAATTTATCTCCAGAGGCGTTGTAGGATTAAATCAATTTATCAGGAATTAATTTAAGTTATCAAGTCCTAATTTGTTGTTACTGCAGCAAGCTCATTACATTCTGTGAAGAGGCATTTGCCTGAGACATTGCATAAGAGCCAGATTGAGCAAGAATCTGAAGTTTAGAGAAGTTCTGAGATTCTGCGGCAAAGTCAACATCTCTTATTGCAGATTCAGCAGCCTGAACATTAACCTGCGTTACGCTGATGTTGTTAATGGTTGCAGTCAACTGATTCTGAGTAGAACCCAAATTCGCCCTGATCTTGTCGTAATCTTTCAAGGCTGAGTCTGCGACCGCAATGGCAATCTGTGCCCCCTCCTGACTGGTTACGTCAATATCTTTCAGCCTTGTTACCTTAGTATCTTCAAACGAGATATCAGATGCCGTACCTCCGCCGGTTGAAGCAATAACGCTGTCGGCTGCAAGAGCAGAGTCTTTTTTAAGGGTCATATCCTCTGTGAGGAACAGATCTTTTGATAATTCAGCATCTTGTTCAAGAGTAACACCAGGACCTACCTGCCCGTCGTCAGTCATTATGCCGTTAGTCAGATATGTTCCAGCAGCAATTATAGTACCAGCTTTAAGTGTAGAGCCTGCACCTAAAGTTAAATCTTGATCCGCGGTAAATGCAGCAACCTCAATATTACCACCAATAGTTGATCCTGCTAACAGTTCTGATGTAGCAGTTAGCATTGATCCTTTGGCAATTTCCATGCCTTCTGCTACCGTAACTATTATATCAGCGCCAACAGTATCCTTTGCGCCAAGAACAGAACCTGCTTCAAGTTCTGAAGCTGACGCTATTGTAGAACCTTTTAAAAGAGTAAAGTCTTGAATTACAGTTAACGCGGCATCAGTATCAGCTAAATCAATATCATCATTAACTGTTGAGCCAGTAGCTATTATAGAGCCTGTATTCAAAGTGCTTGTTAAAGCAGTACTTGCTTTAAGCAACATATCAGAGCTAAGGGTTACCTCTCCTTTAGTTGTGGTTTCAACGCTTAAGGTTGTGCCAGCTTTTATTACTTCATCATCATCATTTACAATATCATCTGTTAATACTGTACCTGCAGCAAGGATACTGCCGCTTGCAATGACTGTTCCTTTAGCAAGTGTAGAATCTTTAGTAAGCACTACATCAGCACCGCCGGTAGCAACTCTTAAATTCCCACCAATAGTAGTTCCAGCTTTTATAATAGAACCAGTAGCCAAAACTGAACCAGCAGTAACAGTGTGATCTATTATAGATTCCCCGTCAGCCGATACTGTATATCTTGCTCCTAATTTAGTACCAGCCTCAAGAACTGAATCTTCAACAATAGTTGAACCTTTGGAAGCAAGCATAGTATTGGCAACATTTATATTTGCTGTTGACGTAATTGTGCTAACCTGAGTTAATGTTCCACTATCTGAATCATTAATAAGAAGAGCATTAGAGCCAAATTGTGTAAGTTTAATCTCTCCAAATGTTGACATAGAGGCAGCACTTTTGTTCATAACATCTGCTACATCACCAGTAAGCTGAATGCCTCTTCCATCAGCAGCAGCAAGGGTGAGTTTTCCAGTTGAATCTACAGATGCTGAAACTCCGGTCTGATCGCTCTTTGTGTTGATTGCTTTTGCCAATGCACCGTCTGCATCGTTTTCCTGAACTGTAACAGCTCCAATCTCAACACCGTTAATCTTGAAATCAGCTCCAATTTCTCCTGCACTGACACTTCCGCTTGAAGATGTCTCAACAACTGCCTGAGCAGTAATACCAAGCTGATCTGACATTTTGTTGATTCCTGCGGCAACAGCAGCAGCACCATTTTCAGAGGAGTTGTTAAATTGGAGATCGACAGCCTGAAGCTGATAATCTTTGTTTTCAGTATTACTGTGGATAACAAGAGAGAGTGCACCTGTATCATTGAGCTTCATGTTAGATGTAGTTACATGACCAGTTTTTGCTGTCTCTGCTGAACCAATAGATATTTTTGCCACCTCGCCGGAGCTTGCACCAACCTGGAAACTCTTGTTGGTAAACTCACCAGAGAGCAGCTTCTTTCCGTTAAAAGATGTTGAAGATGCAAGCAGATCAACCTCTTCCAAAAGTTTATTTATATCTTCCTGAATTATCTTTCTTGATTCAAAAGTCTGACCATCTTGAGCAGCCTGAATTGCTTTGGTTTTAATTGTGTTGGTGATTTTGATGGCTTCATCAAGAGCACCGTCAGCAGTCTGAACAATGTTAATACCGTCATTTGCATTACGGATAGCCTGTCCAAGACCAAGCCCCTGAGCCTTTAGAGAATCGGCAATTGCCATGCCTGATGCATCATCAGCAGCCTTGTTGATTCTCATACCAGTAGAAAGTCTTTCCAAAGAGCCGGAAAGGGCGTTATCATTCTTTTTCATGTTCATGTGTGCATTTAATGCAGCCACATTTGTATTAATCGTAAGTGCCATAGTCGTTCTCCTCCATGAATTTAATTTATTCGGGCATCATTGCCCTTTTGTTAAAACTAAAAGTTAATTAAAACATCACTTAAAATACAGTATCGTCATCACCCGTTATAACTTTACAAAAAAAATAACAGAGTTCTATTTAAAATTGGGTATAGCCTTTTTAAATTGTTATTGAAAGTAGAGACGCTCGGTTGGACATCTCTAATGTTAAAATCCATCTCAATGAATTTTAAATAGTCTATAGTGTATAATTTTACAAACTATCTGTTTAACATATCTGATTTTTATATTTCATGGGGTGATTTTGCAGCATAAATTGTCAATAGAAGTTCAGCATCATCAATCAGGCGATACTCAGGTTTTCTGCCAGATAGTTGTTCGCTTTCGGTTATGATTATTGGAACCCCCTCACCCCTTTTATCCATGATAAAACTACGTTTACTGCCCATAGCGTTTACATTCATCGGGCAACGGGCAAGTATTGAGCTTAACAATTCATTGCGAGATGATTGTCGTTCTGAAAGGCTGCCGACTGTCATGGTATTTGGAATTGTGCCGGGTGAAAAAATTTCAAGCCTATCATAAAAAAGATGAAGTCTAATTTTAGAGCCATAAATAGAGTAATCTCTATGGACAACCGCATTTACTACAGCTTCAAATACGGCATTCATTGAGAATTGGGGTGTTTCAATTCTGTAGGGGGCTTTAATTGCAAACACTTTCATATTACTTTCTACAAATTTACAGGCATTGCGAATCTGAATATCCAATGGACCACTAATATCCTTTGCATCTAACTGATATCCAGCATTACGTTCTGTACCTCGATAGCAGACTGCCTGAATAAAAGCATTTGGCATAAAAATTTCAGGATTGTCTGAAGCCATTAATATTCCGCTCACAGTGGGGTGAAGGAGACCATCGCTGTCTGTTGTAATTAATTTCATCTTCTGGAGAAACTCAAGATCATCAGCCGGAGAGATGATTGTTTTAAAGGCTTTCCACAATTTTGGATTGAGTACATCAGGTGTTGCGTCAGGGACTATCTGTTCGTCAAATCTTATCAATCGGGACTGACTGCGTTGTTGAAATAAGCGTGCCAGCATATCTGGTTTCATCTTACGTTTTGAACTTCCAATTCGCTGAAAATAGCCGCCTGGACTTTGATGAACGAATAAACTACGTGGCACATCTATTCTTATAATTGGCTTTTGACTGCCGTCTTCGCAACAGATTAAAATTTTTCTGATTAGACAGTTAATAGGAGGGTCTATAAGATCATTACAAATTCCACGCAGCCAAGTTTCAACAACGTCAAGTTTATCATCTGGTATTCCTTCAATAGACTTGGATTTATCATCTATACCAAGCAGTATAACACCAGTATGAGTGTTTGCCATTGCAGCAAGTTCATCTGCCATACTATTTCTGTGTGGTCCGATAATTTTATGTTCTTTTAACTCAATCTTTTTTAGTTCAAGAACAGAGTCTTCTCCAAGGGCAATTTGTTTTAATAGATTTTCCATATGTACTCCTAACTTCTCGTGTGCCCAATATCTTAACTTTATATTATCTGAATAATATATCAAAAACTCAATTTATGACCTTTCTGTGTATAATAGCTATTTATTATTTAATCTTAATTCTTTTTCCCCACCCCTTATAAAAAGGTTTGGATATTAATGAGTTATATAGATTTAGAGAAAATTTTCGTTTAAATTTTTGATCCATAAAGTTTATAGCTCTGATAAAAACATACCAGATAGGCTTAAACAAAATGGGAGACAATTGAGGGGTATAGGTTGGTAGATAACGGCTGTTTCTAAGTGCAGGGTGCATCTTCAGCAAAGTTTCAACTGCAAACCCGACTTTATACTGACGATTTAAGAAAGAGGGGATATCAGTTGGATGCAGATGTGCTGCACGAGCCTCTGGAACATAGACTATTTTTAGACCTTCAAGGCAGAGTCGGTAGCCGAGATCAATATCTTCCCAGCCATACTCTTTAAAAGAGGAGTCAAACGGAGTATCTTTTAAAACAGAGCGGCTCATTGAAATATGAGATGTATAAAAACAGGTAAACGGCACCTCCTGCATTGGCTGCATAAGTTTATATCCAAACTGGGCACCAAAATTATTGATAAAATCAAGAAACGGCGAAACCTTCATCTTGTTTCTATCCCAATCTGTGAATCCTAAAATAGCTGTATCACCATCTTTATTCAGTTGTTTGTGCATTTTAAGATGTGTTTCAAGGCAGTTTGGCTCAAGAAAAATATCATCGCCGATAAACATTATAATGTTGCCATTAGCTGATTTCAGTCCATAATTTCTTGCCGCACCCTGTTTCTGGTTTTTCTGCCAAAGTATCTCAAGGCTGAAATTAAGTTTGGTCGCCCCTTTTTCCTGCTCTTGTTTCCAGTCGTTTAAAAAAGATAATGTTCCATCAGTTGAGCCGTCATCAACAACAATAACCTGAAAACCTTGCAAAGTTTGTCTTTTTAATGTCTCAAGAGCATCTTTTAAAACATCTTTTCTGTTGTAGGTGGGGATTATGACTGTCAGAGAATCGAGCGTATTGTTATCTGTTGCGGCATCATTTTTTATAATACCTGCTGGTGTTTTTTTCTCTTCATCAAAATCTAATTTTTTCTTATCGCTTCTTTTCTCATTTTTTATAAAATTAACTCTTTTCTTATCATATATAAAATCGACCCTCTCAACAGCACAGCCTAAGATTCTAACGTCTCCATTGTTAAAAACCGTATGCGGAGACCAAGTTGATGATAATATTTTTATCTCAACAATTCCATCTGAGTCTGATTGAGCCTTAGCTTCAATAGTTTTCCAGCCAGAGTGCCCTTCAAACTCAAAGCACTCCTTATATATACGATTAGAAGAGTTGAGGGCAGCATCAATATTATCAGAATTAATCTGGTTAGCATCAACATTTTCTTCTGTTCTAAATACAGATATTAGATTGACAAAAACCTTGTCTGATCCGTCCAAAGGCGGTCCCGGTAAGAATAGATCAATTTTAATAGTGCCAACGCAGTTTGGCTCTATTTTAAGCCAGAATTGGGAGTCCCCGTTGTTCCATCTAACCTGTTTTCCGTCTAAAGTTTCAACAAAATACCAGCCGTACCCAACTCTTCCAGCAGAAACTTCATCACCCATAAATATAGAGGAAGATTTTACAGCATAACCTTTAACTGTATCACTGTTAATCTGAGGAATATGCGGCGATATGCGTGGAAAATCTGAATCTGTGATAAGTCCGTTTGTTATAAGCTCTTCGTCAGATATTGTTCTTGAGCGTTGAATTTTTATCCGCTCTAATATTGTATCTGGCAGCCTAAGAAGATTCCACCACAAAACATGGGTCATTTCACTCCATGCCTTTCTTGCACGCCATACGTTTATATGGTGTTTCAATATATTAATGACATTTTTCTTTCTATAACACTTTATGATAGTTCGGACGTTATGACGCATTCCAAGCCTGTCCCGCCAGCCGCTGCCATGCACGACTGATGTTGTCCCGCCAAAGCAGTGATAGACAATAGATTTTGGACATAAATGCACTTCGCCTCCAGAGAGCCAGATACGCCAGCCAAGATCAACATCTTCGTGATACATAAAAATAGCTTTATCAAATCCTCCGACATTCCAGAAATCTTTTTTAGACATTAACATTGACGCAGCCGTGGGAAATAGAACCGGAACGCTCTTTTGCGTTAAAATAGGCAGAACTGCTGGATGATCTTTGGTAAATCCGAAAAAATGATCAAAGCCGTAACCTAATTTTGACATTCCGCCGCCTAAAGCATTAAGGATATGAGGGTATTCCATCAGCATTAAAGTTGAACAGGCAGCAGTGATTTTAGGGTTTTCAGCCATCACGTTTACCATATTAATGAGCCAGTCAGGATCAACTTTAGTGTCGTTATTTAAAAACGCAATCATGTTTCCGTTTGAGACTTTAACACCCAGCTCATTTGCACGACCAAATCCTAAGTTTGCTTTTGCCTCTACAACTCGTATTGACTTAAGATTTTTATTAGAATTTATATTCTCATTATCTCTACAATTTTTGTTTTCACTGTCTCCAGAATTTTCGTTTAATTTATATCGCTCATCTAAAACACAATTTTCGTTCAACCAAATAACGCTCTCATCGTCTGAGCCGTTATCAACAACAATTATCTCAAAATCGACCTTTTCTGTCTTAACTAACGAAGGAATACATTTTTTCAAATGGCTTAAGCCGTTATAATTTACGATAATTATGGAAACTAAAACATCTTTCATCTATGATATACACCTTTATAAATTATGATATAAAACTCTGAAAAACTTTTATGAGAGAATCTATTTAACGTATTGTAAATACAAAATATATTATCTACTGCCTTAGAGCCTGTTTAAATATTTATGCTCTAAGACTTGCTTCAAGATTTTTGATATGCCTTAAAAGATCGTTTACATATCCAACACGATCCGCGTCCATATCTTCCCACTGTTTACGCTCTTTTCTGATATTATCTTCAAGAGTTGTCATATCATTTTCAATTTTTCTGATATAAAGCTCTCTCTCTTTGTCCATGGTTTCCCACTCTTTTTCACGTTCTCTTGCGTTTTGCTCAATGGTTTTATTATCGTCTTCAATTTTTCTGATATAAATCTCCCTCTCTTTGTCCATCTCTGTCCAAGCTGACCGCTCTTGATGGAGTTTTTCGATATCTTCTTTTAAAACAGTTATTTCTGGTAAAAATGCGTCTCTCATATCTTTATTTACAGCGTTGTACATTTTGATCATAGTATCAGGATCGTATCTATGCCAATGTTTACGATATATTGCGAGCCGCCCCTGCTCCTGCCACTTCTCACCGCCGCCCCCTACGATAAATGAGTGGTCAAATATCCTATAAACTGCTGTAAAAACAGGAATAAACTCAAATTCTGCAATGTCTGATAATCTAAGCACAAGGTCCCAATCTTCAAAACAAGATAGAGAGGAATCAAAGCCTCCTATCTGTAAAAAGAGATTTTTAGGGATAATCAGAGCATTTATCGGTATGTAGTTTTCCCAGAGCATTGCATCTGCATTAAACGGTTTAGCAAAGATTTTGAAAGGCTCTTCAGATTGGGCTGTTCTATTTATATGAAAGTCTCTTAACTGACTTTCATTTTTCGTTGTGTAAGTCATTGCATTGGAGTTATCTGATAAATCCTTATATCTCAACGCTTTAACCTTACCATGATAAATTTTTGCATTGGCATCTGCATCAGAAGAGTTTTTATCTTGAATAAGATTAAAACATTGAGCCAGCCCGTCAGAAACAAGAATATCATCATCATCTAAGAAACAGAGCCATTGTCCAGAAGATTCTTCAACGCCCCTGTTTGCAGCTTCTGATCTGCCGACTCCATCTTGAATATTAATATATTTGTACGCAATTTTTCCTTTAAGAAGGTTGTGCACAAGCTCGCCTACACACTCTCCCCCATCATTGACAACTATCGCTTCTAAACAAAATATTTTGCTCTTTAATGCTGCTTTATCCAATTGCTGTTGTTCTTGTTTTAATTTAAGCTCCTGTATAGAGACTTTAATAATACTTTCAAGAGCCTCTTTTAAAAGAGATGCACGATTTTTTGTACGTACAATAATAGATATTTCAGGCTGATTTATATTATTCATTTTTATTTTAAAACCCCGCTCTTTTCCTAAGGTAATAACTTGTTTTTTTTTCACTTTTTTTATTGGAGTATTGTTTAATTTCAATATTTCAAGATAGTTTAAAAGCTCCAATCTTCTTTAGAAGTTGTAAGATTTGGGTTATAGAAAGGGTCTTTTTCAAGAACTATGCCCCATTTTTGTCGTAATTTTTCTATCGTATCTTGCTCGCACGAGTATCCCCTGCTGTAAGATTCATAATGATAAAGCTCTGCAAACGGCGTGAATATTATTTTATAGCCTCTCTGCTGCATTTTTAGGCATAAATCGAGATCATTATAGCTTACTGGAAAATGCTCTTCATCAAATCCTCCAACTTCATCAAATAGAGAGCATCTGACCATCATGCAGGCACCTGTAACAGCACTTACATTTCTGACCATGCAGGGCAGACCATAATAGTAATCAGTCTGATATCTGCCGATATGTTTAAAAGCATGACCCGCAACTCCAGCAATGCCAAACACAACTCCTGCATGCTGTATTGTGTCGTTCGGATAGTAGAGTTTTGCACCAACTGCACCTACATTATTACGCAGGGCGTGTTCTAACATTGCATTAAGCCAGCCGCTTGAAATAACCTCTGTGTCAGAGTTTAGAAAAAGCAGAACATCTCCTTGAGCATGTTTTACGGCAAAATTGTTGATTGCTGAATAGTTAAAAGGTTTATCATAATCAAGAATAGTAAATTTTATATTAGAAAATCGGCTATTTAAAAGAGACTTTAACGACTTATCAGCAAATCTATCTGTTTGTAATTCTAAGAAATTTTCTCGATTTTTGCTCTGATTATTTACGCATATTATTTCATAATTTTTGTAATCTGTCCGCTCTAATATGCTCTTTATGCAGCTATGCAGAACTTCATGGTTATCTTTAAATGGAATTATTATTGATACAAATATATTGGAATCAAATTTATATGAGACTCTGAACGAATTTTCTGTCAGACCATTATACACTTCTGCCTCAATTCCTCTTCGTTTTACAGCGTTTTTAATGGCTTTTATTGAAGATTGTTTGTCAAATTTACAAGTGCCAAAATTACCTATCTGTTCTGAGTCAATCTCTCTCTTATGATATAAAATCTTAGGAATATGATATATATTTTTAGTAAATTCAGTCAATTTTAAAAGGCTGTCATATTCACGACATTTTTCAAATTCTGAAGAATAACCACCGAGCTTTTGAAAGATATCTTTTTTGTAAAGAATCAAATCTCCTGTGTAAATACACGACAAAAAAAGGTCTGGAGACCAATCAGGCTTGAAAAAAGGATTGAGACGAATAGCCGTATCTGAATCAGCATTATCATCATCACCGCCGCCAAACTCATTATGAACATTATCATCACGATTATTAGATATTTTATCCTCATCGCTGTAAATTAAGTCTGTATCAGGAAATTGATTCAATATTTTTACACATTCATAAAGTGCATTGGGTGCAAGCGTGTCAAAGGGTTTTAAAATAAGAAAATATCTGCATTCTAAAGTATCAACCAATTTATTCAAGCAATCTGAAATACTCTCTTTAACATCATTATAATTAATTTCAACTCTTGAATCGTTTTCATATTCAGAATAAAAATTTCCTAAATCAGATTCTGTATCAGTTAAAATTATCATCTGCCATTGCGTATATGATTGATGTAAAACAGACTCGATAGTTTCTAAAAATATTTTTTGGTTATTATGTGATGAGAAAAATGACTTTAACGCAGGTACAATAACAGCAATATAAGGACTCTCTATAATAGATATTGATGCAGAATCATCTGATAAATCTGAGTTTTCATGGAGTTTAATCCAATTATGATATCGCTGGACAGGCGTAATATTTAGAGATGGATTTGTCCAAAGTCCTAAGCAGAAATCCTGAACTCCATCTGTAAGAGATAAAGTAATATAAAACGTTTTAGCATGAGAATCTTGAATTGGATCAAACTCAAAAGAGACAAAACTATTATCCATAATTGCAGGAGACATTATTCTACAATTACGTAACGGTTCTTGGTTGAGTATTGCATTATTTAGATTGGTATTATTAAAATCGATATTCTCATTAAGCATCGGGTTATTTAGATTGATATTATTAGAATCAATATTCTCATAATCCCTATTTTCATAATTATTACCCTTATTTTCATAAATGGATAATATCAAAACACCTGGATTTATCCTCATGTAAGTTGCCATAAAAAGATCAATACGGGCTAAATTATCTTTACTGCACTCAACTAAAAATCCAATAGGCTTATTGTTAAAAAGAGGAACAATTTTATTATCTTCGTTATGTTCAGATATCAATATTGAGTTGTCTATATTTATGCTGCTATTGTAAATATTAGAATTAACAGCATCAATAATATTAATCGCATCAATCTTATCGTTTGAGTGCAATCTGATGATTGGATATTTTATATGTGTAATATTTAAGTCTGGATTGATATTAACATCTTCTGTTTGCTCTAAATCAGCAGCTTTTAGAAACTTTGAATCTAAATGTTTAAAGATTTTAGAGACGGATAAATCATTAAGAGCATCAACGCATAAATTATTAAGAGCAGCAGAAGATGAGTCAGTAAAATTTTTATTTTTCAGTCTCTTAAATTTTCTAAGTTTTCTAAAAAAATTACGCAGTTTTGTTATGGATTTTATATATTCTGATGCAATTTTGTGAGATTTTGACAAAGATATTTCAGATATCTGCTGTTCAAACTGATGAATAATCTCAAGATATTTATCTCTCTGATTTTTAAGAAACTCTATCTCTCTATTTTTATCATTAATATCTTTAGCAAGATATTCAGAAAAATTGCTGTATTGTTTAACAATTGCGGAGTGCGTGCTTGCTTTATCTCTTAAATATTTTAACTCATGATTTGAATATTCACTATTTGGTACGTTTGGTATGTAATTTGAAAAACGGCTGAAATAATACTGCTCAGGTGATATTGATTCTGCTGGATCATGACACCAAAAACCTTCTGCATAGTTAGTTTTAGCATCAAGCGTTATGCTTCTCATAAAATTTAGACAAAGCGCATGAACCTTGTAATCCAACTGCTGAAGCTGGCTTTGGTAGCACTCAATTGCCGACTCTTTAACTTCCAAAACATTAGATATATCAATCAGCCTGTTTATTTCACCTTGCCTGTTAATCTCGTAGAACCATAATTGGAACTTCAACTCTTCTGCAGAGTTATTAGAAATAACAGGGTGTAAATCTTTAAAGCCAGATATAATTTTAAGTTGGTTGGAATTTTTGATCAAAGATAGAACACGGCTTGCAGCCGCTCTATGATCAGGGTGGTTTTCTTGAAACGATGGAACAAAAATCGTCTTTGGTCTTATCTGTTCTAAAATTTCCGTCACAGCTTGATCTGGAAAAGGAATGAATGCAACATCTCTGTCAGGCAGATTAAGATAAAAAACATCTTTAACTCCAAGAATTTCAGATGCAGCCCGTGCCTCTTGTTTTCTTATATCAGGGTCTCCGCCTTTTCCTCCGTCAGTGATAAACACAACATAAACATCAATCCCTTTTTTAGCAGCAAGGGCAATTGTGCCGCCCATACCAAGAGTTTCATCATCTGGGTGGGGAGCAAATATAATATATGGTCCTAACGGAAGAGAAGATTCTTCGTAAGGAATTAACTCATTTTCATTTATCATTATTTTGTTTTTCTGCTTCATTTATCATTATTTTTGTTTTTTCTGTAAAATAGAGAACTTTTTTTATTATTTTACCTCGATCTGCTGCAATACACGCTCCGCTTTTTCCAGTATCTTCATAGATTGCACCGTATTTTGTATGAAATACAAACAGATAGGGAGAGCGAAATTTTAAATTATCAATTTTTTCTGCTCCTCTTCTTTTTAGTGCATTAATAACAGATTCCGGAAGATTGGCTTTAGCATCATCGTGGATTGCAACCGCAACTGTCATATCAAACTTTGCAGTATCACTTAAAAGAGCCTGAACTAACTCGTCAGAATTTTTTATATCAGACTCATAAAAATCGTAGTTTAAATTGGCTGTAAGCTCCCATAAGTTAGAAAATATAAGAAGATTCAATCCTCGTTTTAACTCTACTGGTTCGTAAAAAAAAGAGAACAAACTTGCTCCTCCGCCAAACCCGCAGATATTTATACCAGCCCCTATGTTTCTTTGTATTGCGCCGCCATCATTAATAACGGCTGATATAAATTTAGAGTTATTTAATAGCTGGTCTTTATTTTGATTTTGATCGTTGTTTGCAATTGCAAGAAGTTCTTTAAAGTCGCTGAACATAAGCTCAGTCTCTATATTTTCATCAGAACGAGAGAGGTTAAAGATTGCACCATTTGGATCACAACCTTTTCTTGCTGCAAAAATAGAGCTATGCCCTGAAAGGGAATTACGTGAAGTCTTCCAACCCATCTGCTGCAAAAGGTATAGGATAGAAGATGGAAGATTTTTCATGATATCACCCTTATGCACCATAAAAAGCCACTCGCCTTGAGTCATATTTTCAAGCAGACGTAGTAAATCTTCCATATCTGCCGGGGTTAATATATCATAAAAAGCTCTTAGTCGGATTTTCCCTTCAGAAGAGAGCTTTACACAATAAATCCCATTGTTTTTTCTATCTCTTACAACCCCGTCTTTTGAGATATGCTCAAGCTGTTCTACCTCATCTAAAAAAATGGAGGGAAGCTCTTGGTATGTAATCGTTGATCTCATAACAATATGATCAAGTTTTTGTATAAGAGTAGATTCAGGCTGGTTGAAATGTAAGAGATTTTGATCCAAAATTGCCAATATCCTCTTATACTCACACGGAGAAAAAGATGTTGTGTTGATAGGAAGGGTTATGTTCTCTGCATCACAATTTTCAGCACCGTTTCGCATATCTCTGTCAAGTATAAAACGATTAGCTGCAACAGGCTCTAATATAGATTGACCAATAGAAAACTGAACATTGTGCTCTATTCCTAACAGTTCAGGTATGGTTGATGCCATATCATAAGGTGCTGTTCGTTCATCAATAACTTTTGGAAGATTATTGTTTGGAGAGTAGAGCATTCCAAAAATCCTCTGATCTTCTATCTTGTCCCCTAAAATTGCGTGGGTGATTTCATGAGTAAACATCTTATGATCACCAGCAATTACAATGGTTGTGTTCTCGAAAAAGCCGTTTTTATCCAGCCAGTCAAGATATCTGCCCAATGCTTTATCAGAGCAGTGAATGGCATTAAGCATATCTCTGTTTGTGCTGTCTGCCGTATCTTCAACATACCCAGAACAGCTATTGGAAAAAAAGCCGGGCAGATGTGTATTTAATGTTAAAAGGGTGAGATTAAAAGGAGATAGCGATTTTAATTTCTCCATTTTTAAGATAGCCTCTTCAAACAGATCAGAGTCGTAAAGCCCCCAATATGAGTGATTCTCATCGTCTTTATACGTTTCGTTGTTCGCCCAATATTCCCAGCCGAATATTTCGTGGTATCCATGTTGTCTTAGAAAATCTCTTTTTCCTGCAAACGAGCTGTCTGCTCCGCCCATATAGACTTGATAATAGCCGGCAGAGCGTAAAATATCGGTAAAACAGGCAAGATTTTTATATATAAACTCCTCATTTGATAGCGTATCGTTTCCCATTGAGTAATCTGGAACAATTCCGCATAAATTAGATATTATAGCGGGCATTGTCGCATTTTCAGTGCTTATATGGTTTTTTAATAGAGTAAATCTTTCTGAATAACGATTTAAAGAGGGGGTTAAATTGATAAAATCGGGATTATTCACAAACTGAAAATCCATAGATTCTAAAAAAATCATAATTAAATTCTCAGGTGATTGCGGCAGCGATGCTTTAATATCGGATTTCCCCTCTGAAATAAGACGAGTGCCTATATCAGATAAAACTTCTCTATCGTTATCTGTTATCCGAATATCAATTGGTTCAGTAAAATAGTATCTCCATGCTTGTTTGCCTAACCCCCATATCGGAGTATTGGGCAAAGCTAAAAGTGCAATAATTAAATATACGAATATCTTACTCTTGTTTAAATTAGTTTGGATTGGGATTATTGGTTTGTCTGACGGCTGTTTTAAATATTGCAGTCTGTCTATACGGTTTTTGAATTGAAGATATTTTATGAGTAGGAAAACACTAATAAAAATAGAAATAAGAAGAGAAATTAAAAATTTTGTGTAGGTGTGGAAAGCTATAATTGAACTTTGCCAGTTCAGGTGATAAAAAAACTGAGGAGAAAAACTCTCTCCTGTAAAGTGTATTAATCCAGCCTCTATCCAAGCAGTAATAAACAAAATTGTAAAAAAAAGAGACCCAAGAGCCGCTGAAAACTTTAAACGTTTAAAAGCAATCAGAGATAAAAATTGCTGAGATATCCATATGATTGCTGAAAAAACGGCTGTTTTAATTGCAATATCATAAAATGATATGTGTGAGATTGATGTTGCTGCAATATAAAACAGAGGCATAACCAAAAGCGTTGAGATAGCAGCACACACGATCAATTTTACCGAAACAATATTTAGGTTAATTTTAAAGATACTGAACATAAAACTGCTTTTCTAAAACAGATCCCCATCACCCATATTATAATAAAAATTCTGATTAACCCAATTCATACTAAGAGAGTTATCAAACAGGCGGACAGTTGGAATAATTCCAATAGGTTCTGCCTCTTTTTCAAAGCCGTATTTTGAAAAGAGCGAACATAAGAAATGACCCTCTGGAATCCATGTTTCAATAGTTGATATCCCTCTTTTTATCAGCATTGAAGCAACGCTTCCCATAAAAGAGCGAAATATCTGATCAGAATTTGGCATTAACATATCAACAATAACAGCCTTTTGGACTTTTATTATAGATGCTGTTCCATCGTTTAGCAGAACATTATCTTCATTTATCTGAAGCACCACAAATGCCTGCCACTGTTTATGAAAAAGACCTTTATAGCACCACACCTCATATTTTTTCACAGGGTGGTTAATGTATCGCCATGAGATATAGGCACTATCTCTGACGACACTTAATGGGTAGATTGTTGAGAGACTCTTCCATATATAATCAAAACATGGATCAGATGATGGAAAAAGGGCAATAGTTCCTGATATCATATTTTTAAAGTGCTTTACAGTTTTGGATTCAGCTTTAAAAAATGCTGCACCGCCTCCAAGAGGAGAGTATTGAAGATACTTTGCACCTATATCAAAATGAAATTTACCCGGAAATCCATACATAATGCAGATATCATCAACGCTTCCAAATGCGTCAAAATAGGCATTTGCGGTATGGATAAAAAGCCCGCTTCCTCTGTAGGCAGGGTGGGACATAATATCTGAAAGGTGGATCATTACGATCTGTCTGCCTCTGCAGCTTGACGTAAATGGAATTCCACCGTAAAAAACTACAGGTATTCCGTCAGCATTTTCACAGATCATAATGGCTGTTCTATATGGATTTTCCATATATTTCCACTGCCACAGCGATTGAGGTATCTGATTATTAAATGCTGCCTGCCAAAGTTTGAGAACCTTTTGCTCATCTCGTTCAGGATCATATTTTCGTATAATAAGAGTCTCGTTATTCCAGACTACACTTTTTTCAACTTCCATATTTTCAGCGTTCCTTTATTACACTTTTTTCAACTTTTATATTCTCAGAGTCGATTATATTATGCTTTTTCTAACTTCCATACTCTCAAAGTTCCCTTGATACTATCACGTATCCTTGCATAATAGAGACCTTTTGCAAGTTTATCCCATATAGAGTCGTCAATTTTAAATATAATATATTTATCATTAGTATCTTTATTAGGATTATAAAATAGAGTTTCTAAATCTGTCTGGGCAAATGGGACAAAAAATGGATTTACTCCTATCTCAAAATAGAGGTTTCCATAACCATATTTTAACTCTAAGATGCTCATATTAAAAGAAAAGGGTTCTGTAATAGCTCCTACATCTTTGATTTTGGGCAGATAGGCGGCAGTGTATTGGTCTGTGGTACTTAGAGAAAATTGTAAATCTCCATAGTATTTTTGAGCAAACAGTGCATGGGATTTTACCATAAGCGAGCCTTTCCCCTCTTCAGGCTGGGGAGATTGATCATAATGGTGCAAAGCCTCTGCATCAGGAACGCATAGAGGAGGCTTTCCGTCAAAATAGGCTCTTAAAGAGATATCATTATCTTCAAAATAGAGAAAAAAACGCTCATCAAATATTGAAGAATTAGCATTAGTTTGATCAGAACGATTGTCAAATTCAGAAAGATTATCAAATATTGAAGATATATTTCTGCTGGCTGCCCATTCTCGGTTAATCAGAACGCAGGCACCTGAAAGAAACAGCTCTGCAAATGGTAGTGTGCTGCTCCAAAATCTCTCATGCCTCATCTGCCAGTAAAATGATAGATGCTCAAACTCAAGGCGGTTTATGGTTGCAGCTTGAGAAGAATAATCTAAGCCCGAGGTTGAACCTTGACTTGGCGGAAGCCTGTATTTTTTATCTTTGTCCCAAAAAAATCTTGGTCCAGTCAGAACAGAGCCGTATTTTTGGGCAGCATCAACCAGTTTTTCCAAACAGTTCGGAAACAGCCTTACATCTGGATTAACGACTAAAAGATATTCTGATGATGCTTTAGAAGCTGCAAAATTAACACCAGCTCCAAAGCCGATGTTGCTATTTGGCTTTAATAGGTGGATATCGTCTAATTTGGATTTATTTAGTTCTTTGGACTTATTTAATTCAAAGTTGATTTTAGCATGGGACAAATCGCTGAAATCTCTATTCTCTCTATTTTTAAGCTCATAAACTATATTTTCATAGATAAGCTCACCGCTGTTATCAACAATGAAAATCTGTTCAATGTCTTTAAGCTGCACGAGATCGAGGAGAAGTTCAGGTAGATATTGAGATGTGTAATAGTTTACGATAATTGCTGATACACTCATCTCTTCTACTCCCTTATATTAAACTGGTTTGTTAATGCACACATCTCTTCTACGCTCTTATGTTAAACTGGTTTGTTAATAAATTCATCTTTTCCAAGCCCTTATATTAAACTGATTGGTTAAAAGAGATGTTTGATCTCCCATGCCGTTTTCGCAAAGCAGTTGTACAAACTTCTCTCCTTCAGGAGTAGGGGGAATCTGTTCTCTCAAGAACAGCTCAATCTCAAATCCTGCATCATAAAGAGCAGCTTTTATGCTCTCTTCTGTAAACCATCTTATGTGTGTTAGACATAAAAGCCCCACTGGAAGATATTCGAATCTGCCATTTGCAAGGTCTTTTACAATAGTCCAGTGTCCTGCATTTGGAATGCTGATAACAAGAGAGCCATCTTTTTTAAGAAGCGTGTAGAACAGCTTTATCATCTGCCACGGTTCATAAAGATGCTCAATAATATCACCGCAGTTTATGTGATCAAAATTTGTCGTAAAATCAACATCTTCGACTTTCATATTATAAATTTGATCGTAATAAGCAGATGCAATTTGTGCCATTGTGCTGTTCATCTCAACGCCTGTCAGGTGGACGTCAGCTCTCTTTTGTTTTATCAATGAGCCAAATCCGCCTTTTGCACAACCAACATCAAGAATGTTTAAGGCAGAGGCAGGCACAAGGTTTACAAGGTCTTCTCTCTGTCCGCTGTAGTATCTTCCAAATGAGTGGATTAAAGCCGTAGTTTCAATAACGCACAAGTTTTTAGATATAAGAGATGATATGCAATCTTTTATATTTATTTCTGCATTTCTTTCTATATTTTTTTCTATGTTTGTAGATATAAGATTTTCTATAAACTCTCTGCCAATCATAAAGCAGGAGATATCTATATCTGATATAGTGTTAATATTCGCTGCAAGAACAGGCTTATGCTCATTTATAAGCAGCTTTGCCACTTCAAGATAAGTTGATAGATTTAGATATATTGCAGGAAGATTTGCAGCTTGGACAGGATTAGCACTTTCATTAAAAACAGGCAGAACCACGCCCGCACCAGATGATTCTAAAGTTTTAGCCATCTGTCTAACTGCATCTGGGCTGATTACAACCTCTGGATTTGTAATTATAAGCACGCAATCTGCATTCAACTTTTTATCAATAAGGCATCTGCATATCTGATCATAAGAAAGAGGCTCATGCCATGATTTAAGCTCTAAACCTAATTTATCCAGCTCAGATTTGCATAACTGCCTGCTTGTCTTTAGACAGTAGCTGTATGAAAAAACTGATTCAACAATATCAGGAGGATTTCCGCAGCCCCATACAACATCAACTGTTTTTATCGGTTTAAAACCCTTAGAATCGTTTAAGATCGGTTTAAAACTTTTAGAATCGTTTAAGTTTACAGCACTATTTTCAGCGTTCATATTTTCCGATATACCTTTCCTGAAGGGTAGGTTTCACAACTAACTTTCATACCGCCAATCTCTTTTTGCTCTTTTTGAAGGTTGATATGTGATGCCCACACATGGCAGTCTGAACAGAGTTTAAGCTCTGAAATATCTTTATGTTCATGGGCTTTTCTGTAACTATCAAGAACTTTACTTGTATTATAAATGGTCAATAAATCATCATCTAAAACATTTCCAAGAGGAACATCTAAATTAATATCCTCGCAGCAAAGCCCCATGACTCCGTTGATAGATATTACTGTCTGATGGTAGATTAGAGGGCATGGAGTAAAGCTGTGAGTAGATAAAAAATCATCTTGGTTGTAAAGTTCTCTTGATCCAACTGGTCTGAATTTTGAAATCATTACTGAATCTGCATGAGGAAGCCACTTTTGCAAGTAACCATCTTCTTGATCTAAAATTTCAGGATATCCGACCATATTAAATGTCAAGGCTGGATAGTTAGAGCCGGAACGCTCTTTTTCAGATATTAGATATTCAAGATTTTTTTCAATTAATTTTAAATCTGCATTTTTACGGAAATGGTCGTGCGTTTCAGGAATAATCCCGTCAATGCTAAGTGCAAGGCTCTCCATTTTAAGATCGATAAGCATTTTTGCAATATCAGAAGTTAAGAGCATTCCATTGGTCATAAAACCGATACGCAGTTGAGTATTTTCCCGTGCTTTGGTTAAAAGTGCTTTAAGGTGAGGATAGAGCAGAGGCTCTCCAGCTCCATGAGTTAAGATGGTACAAGGTCTGTTCCACTTTTGTATCTCATTTAAAATTTTTTCCCATATTTGAGGGGACATGAATCCAAGCTCTCTTCTTTGCTGTGCATCTTTACCATGAAAGTGGCAGAACCTGCATTTTAGATTGCATAAATTGGTAACCTCTAAGATAATCTCTTCTGGATATATAATTTTATCAACCATTATTGTATAAAATACGCCTCCGTTAAAAATAGTTGAATCAGCCCTGATTAAAGATGTTTAAATTTAGCTGAAAATTTGCAATCAATATCATATAAACTTTTAAAAGGCAAAAAACAGTAAGGAATAAATGAATCTATCTTTTTCAAAACAGAGAAGCCACGCTTTTGATCTCTACCGTGCAGCAGCGGTTCTTGCTGTAATTATAGGGCATATCGGTCTGTATATGGAAGGAGAGCTAAACGGTGCGGTTAAATTTTTTCTTGTAACTCCTATCAACTACGGAGTTCCTCTATTTTTCATAATAAGCGGATATCTGCTCTCCGGCTCAATTTCATCTTTAAGAGCAATACCCGGAACTACCTATTTTAAGAGCCTTAAACGCTTTTACTACTTAAGAGTCTGCCGTATCTATCCAGCATATATATTTTGGCTGTTTATTATCTGGGCGTTAGACAATAATATTTTTAGTGCAGGCAGTAATTTCTGGAATTTGTTGAATAGTGGTGTTGAAACTGGCAATACGCCTGTCCCGATAAGCGATTTAAT
The DNA here is from genome assembly GCA_964539635.1 of uncultured Desulfobacterales bacterium. Classification (GTDB taxonomy): domain Bacteria; phylum Desulfobacterota; class Desulfobacteria; order Desulfobacterales; family Desulfobacteraceae; genus Desulfamplus. The sequence goes on from CAZIJN010000052.1 coordinate 21,090, forward strand.
AACTCACATATTAAATATCCATAATCTTTTTTCCCAATACTCCCGCACCATCAACCCTGTTTTTTGGACTTTGGCTGTTGAATTTCAGTGGTATCTTATCTCACCAGCTCTTTTTTATCTTATGCTGGCTAAATCAAACAGAATAATGCTCATGACATTTGCACTAATCTTGATTATCTCAATATGCTCAAGAAACTGGGTAATATGGAGTTATTTTGAAAATAAAATTTCTATTGCAGAGCTGTGGCGTTTGAGCAATGAACAGATATATGTAGAGCTTTACAGTTTTGCACTCGGCATAATAATTTGGAGATTTAGAAAAAGCGGGTTCAGGCTCTCAGGTAAGTTTATGATATCAGCATGGTCAGCGTTGCTGCTAATTGCCTTTTATACCTACAGTTTCTATTTTGCGATTGATGGTAAATGTGGTATGGGTATTGAGCAGTTAAACTCTCGAGAGGGGTATATTCAATTTACACTAATTTCAAATATGAAATATATCTCTCAGATTATCTTAGCCTATATTGTATTTCATTATCGTAACATATCATTGCATCAAATCCTCTATCCAGCAGTTAAATATACAGCACTTATAAGTTACAGCATGTATATTTTACACTATCCAATATTGACTCAGATATTCTCTCCAACAGAGAATTTTATATCCGCTTTTATAAGCT
>CAZIJN010000053.1:0-21318 GCA_964539635.1 uncultured Desulfobacterales bacterium
AAACAATTCAGTGCTTATATATCTCTCGCCTGTATCAGGCAGCACAACTACAATGGTTTTACCTCTATTCTCCTGTCGTGATGCAATAGTAGTTGCAGCATAAAATGCAGCACCTGACGATATTCCGCATAAAATTCCCTCTTTTAAAGCAAGAGTTCTTGCCCCGTTTATTGCTTGTTGGTTGCTTACCTGAACAATTTCATCAATGATCTCTGTGTTGAGCACAGCGGGAATAAATCCTGCTCCAATCCCTTGAATCTTGTGTGCTCCAGCATTTCCGCCTGACAGCACAGGAGAGGCAGCAGGCTCAACTGCAACAGCCTTGAATGAGGGTTTACGAGACTTTATAACTTCGGCAACACCTGTGATAGTTCCGCCGGTTCCAACACCAGCGACTAAAATATCAACACTTCCATCACTATCAGCCCATATCTCTTCTGCGGTGGTTTTTCTATGCATCTCTGGATTAGCAGGATTCTCAAATTGATTTGGCATGAATGCACCGGGATTTTCTCCCAATATTTTATGTGCCATTTTTATAGCACCTTTCATACCATCTGCCCCGGGTGTGAGTACCAATTGAGCACCTAAATGAGACATAAGTTTTCGTCTCTCAATGCTTAGTGTGTCGGGCATAGTCAAAATAAGACGATAACCCTTTACAGCGGCTGCTAATGCAAGACCAATTCCTGTATTTCCGCTGGTTGGTTCAACAATCAAAGAACCCTTGCTATTTAAAGATGCAGGAGTAATTTTTCCCTCTTTTTCTGCTGCCTCAACCATTGCAAGCCCAAGTCTGTCCTTGATGCTGCCTATAGGGTTGAAAGACTCAACTTTTGCTAAAATTGCTGCATCATACATATCACCTATATTGCTAAGTTTTATAAGCGGTGTGTGACCGCAAGTTTCTATGATACTATTATAAGTATTTGACATTTAAAAATATCCCTTTAATGGTTTGAATTCTTAGCCTCATCAGGCTTTAATTAATTTTAAAATCACAAATATTTAGTGTTAAAGTAGAGCGTTCACTTCATTGTAATATAGGTTTGAGTCTGTAAAGAGAGACTATTTTCTCTTTACCCTTTAGTTTCACATCATCGAGTCGGGTGCAGTCATCAAGATTATCAAGCGTATCAATTTTATTAGAGATTTGCGCATACACACTTCCTGATATAAAAATCTCATTGCTTCCGGCTAAAGATTGAATACGTTGGGCAGAGTTGACCACATCTCCGACAACTGTGTAGTTAAGGTGCTGTTCTGATCCCATAAAACCGGCAACCAGCTCCCCATAATTGATTCCAATAGTCATCTTAAGAGGATTTTTTATCTCAACGTCTCTTCTCATCTCAATGCCGCTGACCATCTCAATTGCGTTTGCAATATTATTATTGTTCTGTTCATTTGGGATCATATAAGAAGTGTCGAGCATTTCGATATTAATATTGTCTCTAATATCTAAAGAATCCTTTCCCCAAGTGTTGTTATTTATGCTTTGCTGAATATCTTTGTTAAGGGTATTGAGAACATTAAACATCTCAAGTGCAGCCTTAACAGCATTTAAGCAGCTCTCTGTATCTTCAATAGGGCTTCCAAAAACTGCCATTATTCCATCTCCAAGCAGTTTATCTAAAGTACCTTTATTTTTAAAAATAATAGGTATCATATAGGAGAAAAAACGGTTGAGCAGAGTTACAACATCTTCTGGCTCCATATCTTCTGAAAGAGTTGTAAAGCCTTTTAAATCAATAAACATAACTGCAACATGCTTTTTCTCTCCGCCTAACTTTAGCTGACCTCTTTTAAATATCTCTGTAATGACATTTTTTGAAAAAAAACGGCTGAGTTGGATCATCTGTTTCTCTTCATCTAACTTTCCATAGTAAAGTCTTAAAAACAAAATGTGGTTATATAGATGCTCGCACACAATGCTGTAAAAAAATCTGCTTGAATATTCAAAATCGTTTTGCTGCCTTGAAAAGAGCATGAGAACGGCAATAACTTTATCGCCTGATAAAATAGGCTGACCATAAAAGGAATAGTTAAGCTCATTAAAAAGATAAGGCTCATCAATAGATTTTATTACTACGGTCTTTTTTTCTGACAATATTTTGTTGAAAAAAGAGATGTTTTTGAAAGATGTGCAATCAAAAGGTTCTTCAAAATCAGTGTAAAAAAAGTGATCTCTTTTGATCGCATTATTCTTTGAAAAATATAGGACAGCAACAGCAAGGTTTTTATATTTTTTTATACACTCAAGATGGCGTATCCATATAAGGTCTTGATCAATATGATCAATCTGCTGCATTGTTGCATTCATCTCTTTGATGATAGATAACTCTCGTATCTTCTCTTCATATTTGCTCTGAACAGATAGATAACTTGTCCTGAATATTTCAAATTGATCATGGGTTATATGTTTTTCACTCATTGATATTATGCCTCTATCTTTAATGATTTTAATCATTATTCAACTGTTTAAAACATTCGGCACTATCGTTTAGAATATTTAATGTCTCTTCAAAGGCATTTTCAATGAATTTTGTGTTAAAGTCACTGAAAACCTTTTTCATCATAATCATATGGTCAACTTTAAAAAGCTGTGTAATCTTTGACATCTTTATATCTTGTTCGATTGAAGCCATGTTGACTAAATAGTCTGCAAAACCTATGATTGCCGCAAATGTTGAATATTCGGCTGCTCCTGAGGGCTGGTGGTGGAATCCTATTGCCTGAACAAGAGGTTTGGGCAGATTCCAGTGCTCTCCAATCATACGACCAATAGCTCCATGATCCATTCCAAGAATCTCCTGTTCAATAGCACTTACAAGGATATCATAACTCTCTGAACGCTCAACAACTGATGAGTATAGATCAGAGAAATTTTCTATCAGATAGACTTTGCCAAGATCGTGTAAAAGACCTGCTGTAAAAGAGCCTAAATGTTTAAACTCAGGAATATCATCACACAGGTATCTTGATATAAAAGCTGTCTCTAATGAGTGTTTCCAAAGGGCTTCGGGTTTCATTATCCCCTTTAGATCAGCATCTAAAAACGATTTTGCAAGAGAGAGACCAAAAGCCATATTTACAATCTCGTCTCTGCCGAGCAAGAGTACCGCCTCTTTGATAGAACTCATCTGACCAACTTGCCTGTAAAATGGCGAATTGACAATTTTAAGTATTTTCATGCTGAGAGATGGGTCAAGCAGAATTATATCAACCACATCATCTGTATCAGAATCAGGATCAGATGCAACATTATAAACTCGTAAGGCAATGTCTGGTATATTAAAAATAGAATCAACCTGCTGAAGAGTAGAGACTATCTTTTTTTGATTGCTATTCCGCTCTTTTAGATTCTCTACAAGCTGCATTTCGCTTATTACTCTGCGAACCTTTTTTCTTGCAGTTTCAACATCTGCCTGATCAGACTGGTTTTTTATCTTTTCAGCTAAAAAGGAGGTAAGAGGAGAGTCGTGGGGTAGTTTTAAGAAAAATTTCTTCTGGTCAGATATCGGTATTCTGCTTAATGCACCCCATAAAACATCAGGAGGCAGTGCAGTTAATTCATTATAAAATTTACCTCTTGCCTTGTTAAAGCAGAGTGTAAACACCTGAATATCCGAAAGAGAGCTTTCTTTTTTACGCGATTGGGCACTCTCTTGAAAAATTTCAATCTTCTGAGGTATTCCTGCTACATCTTTTTTGAATGAGCTGATGTTTTTTTTTGCAACTGCCATAAGATCGTAAAAAGATTTGCCATCTTCAGGTATAATCGACATGCCGATATGGACAATAATATCATTATTCAGATGAGCCTCTATAAAGTTGACAATCTTTTCAAATATCACTCCAGAACCATCTCTGTCACTTGCAAAACAAAGAAGAATGAATGTTCTGTCATCAATAATAAACACAGAGTCGCTGTACCGGAAAGCATCTTCAAATATCTGCTCTTTTCCAATAAGAGAAGGAATAAATATATTTTTTTCAACAGGCTCAACTGTCACATAAAATAGTATGGTTTCAACACAAGCCCTTAGTGTTTTGCTAAACTCCTTAGATATCCATTTTAACTGTTCCTGCCTGATGCTGAACGGAAGCCGTTTATCTTTGATAACTGTGTTTACAACACACCTGGCATTCATTGCATTAAGGTGCTGCACAGCAGATTCTGCATGTTCTTGGCTGACCATATCTCCAAGTATAGCAGGAGGGTTGTAAATTATAAAATCAGCCTTTTCATAAGTGAGCTTGAACTCTTTGACTAAAAAATGGGAGAGCTGCTTAAAATTTTTTTCTGTGTCAGATTTTTTTAGGATAACTCTGTAAAAAGTATCAATCATGTTTCTCGTTCCAGTGTGATCGGATAGTATAGAAATTAAGATCAGTTAAGATAAAATGCTCTTACTATTCGGGTATTGTGTTGAAATATATACAGTAATTTTTCATAGCACAGGTCACATATTGAGGCAACATGAATTAAAATACATTTTTTATTTTAGCTCTTATCAGGCAGTAATATCGACAACATTCCCGCCAAGTTTTTTTATCTGCTCATCAATGGCTTCAAGTGATTTTTCAATGGTCTGATAGGATATATCGGGCATTTTTCCGCCCCATACCTTTTCTGCATCTTTTAACCCTTTTTGAATTCCCTCTCTGCCTGCTTTAAGTTTTTCAATATCATCTCCAGCACCGCTTATCACAAAATCGCTTATCCGAGCTGCTGTCTTGTTTACGCCCCAATAGCCGTTTTCACCAAAAAGATCATCAGGCTGGCTTGATTTGCTGGGTGAAAAAGCTGAGTTCTCTGATGATTGAGTGTTTATATTTTCATATGTATTTAAAGATACCTTAACTTTGAAGCTGCTCATCATTACATTGAACGAACTATCTCGTTCAACTTTACCGCTGTTTTCATTGCTGCTGTATAAATTTTTTACAGAGCCTGAGAATTTACGTGTCTCGTAGTTTAAATTTGCTGACATTCTATTGATATTTCCAGTTTCCATAATAAACCTCCTTATCGTTTAATGTTAATCAACATAAATTGCATGTAAGTTGGCGGGCATACAAAACAATCTTTCATTATAATCTAATCGTCTAAACAAGGGCGATACTTGAGCTATTAGCAGCCCAAATAGATTAATTCTAAAACCATACCAAAATTGATAAATATCACAATTTTTTTAGGATAATTATGACGTTTTTTTTAATATAAGAAATTCATGTTATTGAAATAATCTTTGCCTTGACACTCAAGCCGTATTATATAATCATTATTCATAATATTGATACCTTAACTGGTATAATTAAACATGTAACTTAGTAGGGGGCGACCAACCAACTGGTCTCCCCCTACTGACTTTATACCTTTGAAATATAGGAGTTTTTCTTTTGAATCATACTTTTGAGCGGTGGAACACAACAAAATCAATGGAGCTTTACGGTATTAACGAATGGGGAGGCGGCTATTTCTGCATTGCTGAAAACGGCGATCTTATGGTTATGCCCTCACCGGGTGCTGTAAATAGAGCAGTGAGCATCAGAGATATTTTAGCCGGAGTTGAAGATAGAGGTCTTGGAATGCCGGTACTTCTGCGTATTGAAAATATACTTGACTCACAGATTGCAGAGCTTAACGAAAGTTTTTTATATGCAATGAAAGAGCTTGATTATAAAGGGACTTTCACCGGTGCGTATCCGATAAAGGTAAACCAGCAGCAGCAGGTTGTTGAAGAGATTACCCTTTACGGCTCTAAGTATCATCATGGTCTTGAGGCTGGCAGTAAAGCAGAGCTTATTGCAGCAATGGGAATGCTTACAGATACGCAGGCACCATTGATCTGCAACGGATATAAAGATCAGGAGTTTGTTGATCTCGGGCTTTATGCTACAAAAATTGGGTATAAATGTATTCTTGTTCTTGAGATGCCGAGCGAGCTTCCGTTAATCATTGAGCGTTCAAGAGTTCTTGGAGCAAAACCTATTCTCGGCATAAGGATTAAACTTTCAACTCAAGCCGGCGGACACTGGGGAGAGTCTGGAGGAGAGAGAAGCATATTTGGTCTTAACACAACTCAGATAATTGAGGCTGTTGATCTGCTTGCAAAAGAGAATATGCTCGACTGCCTTCAGATGGTTCATTATCATTTAGGCTCGCAGATTTCAAATATTCGGGAGATAAGAACAGCAGTTAATGAGGCGTGCAGGGTCTATGCTGGTCTTGCTATGGAAGGAGCAAATGTAAAATATCTTGATCTTGGCGGAGGTCTTGCAGTTGATTATGATGGTTCACAATCAAATTTTTTGAGCAGCAAAAATTACACGCTTAACGAATACTGCACAGATATAATTGAAGCTGTAATGACATCTTTAGACGAGGTTGGAATTGAACACCCGACTATAATTACAGAGTCAGGCAGGGCACTTGTTGCATACTACTCAATGCTTCTGTTTAATGTGCTTGATGTTACCTGTTTTCAGCCGGAACCTCTTCCTGAAATGTTGCCTGAAGGCTCTCCTGCACAGATAAAATATATGTTTGATTCTTTAAAATCACTCTCTGTCAGAAATATCCAAGAGTGTTTTAATGATATAATCTATTACAGAGACGAAGCACGCCAGCTCTTTAACCACGGCAAGATAACTTTGCGGCAGCGATCTTTGGCTGAAAAGATATTTTGGACAACCATTAACGAGATTGCACGAATATCAAAAGGGTTAAAGCATGTTACTCCTGAAATTGCAGATATTGAGAGGGCTTTATCTGATATATATTACTGTAATTTCAGCGTGTTTCAATCACTTCCAGACGCATGGGCAATTGATCAGCTCTTTCCTATAATGCCTGTGCATAGATTAAATGAAGAGCCGGTAAGAAACGCCATTATTGCAGATATAACATGCGACTGTGACGGTAAAATTGACCGATTTATTGGACGCCACGATATCAAGCACTATCTGCCGCTGCACGATCTCAAAGATTCTGAAGAGTATTATCTTGGTGCGTTTCTTGTCGGAGCTTATCAAGAGACGCTTGGAGATTTGCATAACCTTATGGGTGATACAAATATTGTAACTGTACGTGTGCTTGACAACGGCGAATATGAGTTTGTCGGGGAGCTTGAAGGGGACAGTGTTTCAGATATTTTATCTTATGTGGAGTATGACCCTAAACGGCTGCTTGTCAGATTTAGAAAAACAGCAGAAAGAGCTGTGCGAAAAGGCAATATCACCGCTCAGGAGAGGCGTGAGATCATGCAGGCTTATGAGATGGGGCTGCGGGGCTATACATATTTTGAGAGGTAAAGATTATACTCTGAAAAGTTATAAATTGATGTTTACTAAAAAATATTAATCTGTAGAGCAATCTGTAGAGACACATGAGTGTGTGTCTCTTTACATAAAAATTTCAAAAATGGAGATAAAAAATGTCTAAAGTTCTCATAATTGGAGCAGGCGGCGTGGGAAGCGTTACAACTCATAAATGTGCACAGATTCCCGAAGTTTTTTCAGAAATAGTTTTGGCAAGCAGAACAAAATCAAAATGTGATGCAATTGCACAAGATGTTTTAAAAAGAACAGGCAGAACCGTAACAACTGCAAGTGTTGATGCAGATAATGTAGATGAAACTGCTGCATTTATTCAAAAAATTAAACCTGACATTGTTGTCAATCTTGCTCTGCCTTATCAAGATATTCCGCTTATGGAGGCGTGCCTTGCAGCTGGTGTTGATTATCTTGATACTGCAAATTACGAGCCGCCTGATGTCGCTAAATTTGAATATAAATGGCAGTGGGCATATCAAGATAAATTTAGACAAAAAGGGATTATGGCTCTTTTAGGTTCTGGATTTGATCCCGGAGTTACCAATGTTTTTTGTGCTTATGCACAAAAGCACCATTTTGATGAGATACATGAGCTTGATATTATTGATTGCAATGCTGGAAATCATGGTCAGCATTTTGCCACAAACTTTAATCCAGAGATAAATATCCGTGAGATTACCCAAAGAGGCAGATTTTGGGATCATGGTGATTGGGTAGAGACAGATCCGCTCTCATGGTCAATGAACTATGATTTCCCTGACGGCATTGGTCAGAAAAAATGCTATCTCTTGTACCACGAAGAGCTTGAATCATTAGTTATGAATCTTAAAGGTTTGAAACGGGCAAGATTCTGGATGACCTTTTCTGAGCAGTATCTTACTCATCTAAGAGTTTTGGAAAATGTCGGCATGACTCGTATTGATTCTGTTGAGTATGAGGGAAATAAAATTGTTCCGCTTAAATTTCTAAAAGCAGTACTGCCAGAGCCGGCATCTCTTGGACCTTTGACACAAGGACGCACATGTATCGGCTGCTTGATGAAAGGGGTTAAAGATGGAAAGAAAAAAGAGATTTTTATCTACAATATCTGCAGCCATGAAGAGTCATATAAAGAGGTTGGTTCTCAAGCAATATCATACACTACAGGCGTGCCGGCAATGATTGGAGCAATGATGATGCTTGAAAAAAAATGGCATAAGGCTGGAGTCTGGAATATGGAGCAGTTTGACCCTGATCCGTTTATGGACGCTTTGAATAAATATGGTCTTCCGTGGAATGTTATGACAATCGGCTAAGGAATGAAAATTTAATAACACCCGAAATCATTTGAAACCGCTCTTCAATATTTAATCTTCAATGATTATAAGTTTAGGGAGTTATTGCATGCTCATTCCTAAACTGTCATTTTTAAATTAAACTGCACTAAAACAAGGTTATAAGATTATGGAATACAGCACCCTGAATTTTAATCCCAATCAGATAAAAACCCCATGCTTTGTTGTTGATGAGTCTCTGCTTGAGAAAAATCTTGATACGCTTGCATCAGTAAAAGAGCATACAGGCTGCAAGATTCTGCTTGCTTTAAAATGCTTCTCAATGTTCAGGGTGTTTCCCCTTATCCGCCAATATTTAGATGGAGTGTGTGCAAGCTCTCCGCACGAGGCAAGGCTTGGGCGTGAGGAGTTTCAAAAAGAGGTACACACCTTTGCTGCTGCCTACTCTGCGGGTGATATTCTTGATCTGTGCGAGACTACAGATCATTTGGTGTTCAACTCTTTTGGTCAACTTGAGCGGTTCAAGCATTTGGTTAAGAGGAGAGCAGAGGAGCTTGGAAGGAGAATAGAGCTTGGCATTAGGATAAATCCCGAGCATTCTGAAGGTGCGGTTCCGATTTATGATCCATGCGCCCCGGGTTCAAGGCTTGGGGTTAAATATCACAACTTTGTTAAGGCTATAAATAACAACAAAGATATTCTTGGCAAAATTTCAGGAATGCACTGGCATAATCTGTGCGAGCAGGATGCAGACTGTTTGGAGAGAACTGTAAAGGCAGTTGAATCAAGGTTTGGTGAATTTATTCCAAAGATGCAATATATCAATTTCGGCGGGGGGCATCACATAACACGACCCGGATATAACATTAAGCTGCTTGAGAAAATTATAAATGATTTTCAGCAAAAATGGGGAGTGCAGGTGTATCTTGAACCGGGTGAGGCAGTTGCTTTAAATGCAGGTTTTTTTGTGGCAACAATTTTGGATATTATAACAGACGAAATTATAACTAACCAACCTAATATTGATATTACAATCATTGACGGTTGTGTTCCGGCACACATGCCTGATGTTATAGAGATGCCTTATCGCCCAAATATTTTAAATTCTAAAAATCCAAATGATCTAACTACCAATCTAAATAAAACAACTGCCAATTCTACTAAATCGTCAACACAGACAACTAAACAGTATCCTCTTTACCGAATCGGCGGGTTGTCGTGCCTTGCCGGTGATGTTGCTGGAGAGTATGCCTTTGATGAGCCGCTTGAGATTGGAGATAAACTTGTATTTACCGATATGGCAATCTATTCAATGGTAAAGACAAATACGTTTAATGGAGTTCAGCTTCCATCTATTGCGTTGGTTAGAAAAGATGACAAAACCCTTGAGATGGTAAGAGCATTTGGATATTTAGATTTTAAAAACAGGTTGTCATAAGGAGAAAAAATTGAAATTTTTAGAATCAGAGCTGTTTAAAGATAAGGACACAGAAGCGGACTCTCTTTTTCATCTGATTCCAGCACCTATGGAATCTTCGGTATCTTATGGAAGCGGTACAGCAGCGGGACCTCAGGCAATTCTTGAGGCATCAGATCAGCTTGAGGTGTGGGACAATTTTCAAGCATCAAGAGACATAGAATCCTATTTAGAACAGTATGATTCTGTTTTAAGTTCAGGTATTTATACAGCTCCACCAGTTGACTGCAAAGGCGAGCCTGAAACTGTTATTGGTCGTATTGAAGAGGCTGTCGCAAGAGCATTGTCATTTAATCATATTACTTCTGAGAATCGGGTTATCTCTGATAATAAAGTTGCTTCTGATAATATCCCACTCAATGCAATCCCTGTTCTGCTTGGCGGAGAACATACGGTTACACTCGGAGCGCTGCGGGCATTAAAAAAATATTTTGTTAAATCATCAGCAAGTTATGATTATAAAGCAAATTGTGATTGTAGAGATTCCAAAACAAATCCTGATTCTACAAGTTATAGTAGTAACCCAAATGATCTATTGGGTAATATTCGAGCACCATTTGGTATTATTCAAATTGATGCACATGCCGATCTTAGAGAGAGCTATCAGGGAAGCGGTTTAAGTCATGCCTGTGTAATGAGGCGTGCTGTTGATGATCTTAATATTCCTCTGTTTCAGATTGGTGTTCGTGCAATCTCTTACGAAGAGGTGGCTTTTAGAAGAGAGAAAAATATTCCATTTATTGATGCTAAAGATATTTACTCGAATGGAGTTAAAGCCGTTTGCGATTCTGACAAGCTCCTTCCAGTTGATTTTCCTAAAAAGATTTATATAACTTTAGATGTTGACGGGCTTGATCCCTCTGTGATTCGTGCAACTGGCACACCAGTTCCGGGAGGGCTTGGCTGGTATGATACCTTAACGCTGCTTGAAAAAATTATTTCAAAAAGAGATGTGGTAGGCTTTGACCTTGTTGAGCTTGCTCCAGTTGTGGGAGATCATGCGTCAGATTTTGCGGCTGCACAGCTTATATATTCTGTTATGGGAATGGTTAAAAAGCAGCGGCACTAATTGAACGAATGGGAAATGAGCATTTAAAAGTTAGGAAATAAAATCAGAGAGTATGGGTGTGTGCTGTAATTTTAAATTTTGTAATCTTGCTGGGATATATAGGTTGATTTTATATGGAAAAGATAGACAAAAAAATAATAGATCGTTCAGATATAAAAAATAAAGTTAAATTAGAGAGAGATAAAGGTAAAAAAATAGTCTTTACCAACGGCTGTTTTGATATACTCCACGCAGGACACGCAACATACCTTGAGGCAGCAGCAGGGCAGGGAGATACACTTATTATTGGGTTGAACTCAGATATATCTGTTGTGCAGATAAAAGGAGAAAAACGCCCGATTGTCGGGCAGATGCAGCGTGCAAAGGTGTTAGCAGCACTTGGATTTGTTGATTATGTGGTGCTTTTTGATGAGCCTGATCCTGAAAATCTTATAAAAGAGATAGCCCCTGATGTGCTTGTAAAAGGTGCGGACTGGAGCAGCGATAAGATTATTGGTGCTGATTTTGTGAAAAGTTTAGGCAGAAGAGTTGAGAGAATTGAGCTTATTCCTGATATTTCAACCTCAATAATAATAGAGAGGATAATCAAGCGGTATAGTGCATAATTTTACTTATCTCCGATCTATTATTGTTAATATTTTGTTATCCTCTTGTCTCTCTTGCAGCTTCTGCAGGGTCAACCTTGTATGATACTATTGGAGAGAAGATATAAAGCAGCATCAGTAAAAAGACAAAATATCCAAACCAAGGGGTGAATACAAAAATAATCAAAAGGGTGAGTGTAGCCCACATAAATCTTGGATTTCTATCCATAAAACGCCCCATGTGCAGATATTTTATCGGATAAAAGTTCATAAGAGCCGCAGTGAATATAAAAAGCCCAAATGTGAAATGCCCGACTAACTTTATCCACTCCTGATTTAATGGTGCAATATGGGCAAGAACTACAAGAGGAGCTGCGACAAACAAGGCTGCTGCTGGTGTCGGGAGTCCCTTAAACATACCCGGAATAGAGTTCTTATCTAAAGTAAAATAGACAAGCCTTGCAAAGCCGGCTAATGCGTAGATTATTGCCACAGTTCCAATTGGAAGCGAATGGATATCAGGATTAGGGTAGTCTGCAAGCGTAATATAAAATATCCATGCTGGTGCAATACAAAAACTTATCCCGTCTGCAATATCGTCCATAAGACCGCCGAATGAAATATGCTTAAAACCCGGCATAGGCTCTGTTAAACCAAGCTTCCTTGCCATTGCTCCGTCTAACTTGTCAAAAACAGCAGCACCTATCAAAAGCAGGTAAGACTCTGTCATCTTCCCTTGATATGCAAAAAAAACCGCTAAAAGCCCCATTATTGCATTCATCATAGTTAAGGTATTTGGAAAAACAGACAATATTTTACGTCTTAAAAGGTTGTCGTCAAGGCAGATTTCATCTAAGCAGTATGTCCCATATTTACGGCAGTAGCCTGCTATTGAACCAAAATTTATTATTAAAAATAGAATTTCAATAATAAATAGATTTCTAAGAGGCATATTTGCAACTCTTGAGACAGCATTGTAGATAAAAGACGGCTCATCTAAAGATGGGACATAAAAAGCGTGGATATACATAAGAAGCCCGAGAGGCGCAGCAACAATGGTGCGAAGGCGTGTCAATTCACGAAGTTCAGGCTCTTGACCGTAGCGGGAGGCAAAACCTCTCATAAAGTGGGCAAAGTTATTTCTAACAAGCACGGTAACGCAGATAATCAAGACAAAAATAGCATGCAGAAGCTCTAACCGGCTGTGTGAAGGCGATACAAACAGCAGCCTCCACATCATGCCGACAGCAACTAAAGGAAACACAATAGAATAGGCAACTCTGTCCATAATCAAATCTGCAAGTTCTGCCAATGTTGGATTTGGGCTAAAACGCTGGGAAAACCAGCCGTCAACAAGATCAAAGACCATTGAAGTGAAGAGAAGAACTGTTCCAGAAAGATAAATTGAAGAGTTGCGGGTAAGCATAACCCACATAGCACAAATCATTCCTGTAAAAACTAAAATAGGACGACCATAAACTAAAATCGGAGTTACTCTTTTTAAAATGATCTGCTTTTTTGCCATTATAATTTTTCTCACTCGCTATTTTTTATACTGCGTAAAACTTATTATAGATTAGATTAGAATGACTTGATTAACCCAATCGGTTGATCCCAACAGCTTTTCTCACCTTTTCCAAAAATGGAACAGCGTATTCTCTCGCCTTTTGCGCCCCCTGCTTTAGAACAGCGTCTAAATCTCCAGGAGATTCAATCAGCCTGTTGTATGTATCTCTCGGCTCTCTTAAGATTTCGTTTAAGTATTCAAAAAGCTCCTGTTTCATTGCTCCCCAAGCTATGCCGTTTTGGTATCTTTTCTCCATTACCTTAACCTCATCAGTAGTTGCAAACGCCTTATAGATAGCAAACAGAGTGCATGTTTTAGGGTCTTTCGGCTCTTCTGGTGCAAGAGAGTTGGTTGTTATCTTCATTATCAGCTTGCGGAGTTTTTTATCCGGCTCAAACAGAGGAATGGTGTTGTTATAGCTTTTGCTCATCTTTCTGCCGTCAAGACCTGAAAGAACAGCCGTGTTTTCATCAACAGCAGCTTCAGGCAGCACAAAATGCTCACCATAAATATGGTTGAATCGTCCTGCAATATCTCTTGTCATCTCAATATGCTGAATCTGATCCTTGCCGACTGGAACTTTTTTTGCGTTAAACATTAAAATATCTGCTGCCATAAGTATTGGATAGCAGAAAAGACCCATTGTGATATCTTTATCAGGATCGTTATTTTCCGATTCATTATCAGCAACAGATGCTTTATAGGCATGTGCCCGGTTCATCAAGCCTTTGGCAGTAACACAGGTTAGAATCCATGTTAGTTCAGGTATTTCAGGGATATCTGTCTGACGGTAGAATATCGATCTATTGGTGTCAAGACCCATTGCAATCCATGTTGCTGCAACTTCAAGAGCTGATCTTTTTATGCGTTCAGGCTCTTGGCATTTGATTATAGCGTGGTAATCTGCAAGAAAATAATATGATATTTTATTCTCCTCTCTGCTTGACTCAATTGCCGGACGTATTGCTCCCACATAGTTTCCTAAATGGGGTGTGCCTGTTGTGGTGATGCCTGTTAAGATATCTGCATTTTTCATCTTTAATCTAATTTCCTTAAAATTTTCTCTTCTTTGAATTTTCCCTATGATTTTTTAAGGGATAAAAAATTATTAGTTATATTATTTTTGTTTTATCAGCATGTTCTGGACAAACTCAAGCTCATCTTCACGGCTTTTTAATTTTCCATCAAGTTTTGCCTCAAGAACAGACTGGATAATGTTTTTGTAAGCTGGTCCGGGCTTTATACCCATTGCAAGCAAATCTTTACCCCTTATTGAAACAGAAACATCTTTTAACTGTGTGTAAAACCATGAGATTGACTTTCTGACCTCCTCTTTTTTTGAGGCTGCCATCATGTATAAGATGTGTTCTGTCTTAAAAGCTGACATAAGGTTATACAGATCACTGTTTTTAAATAGCTGGCTTTTTTCGTTAAAGTTCTTATCTGACATACTTTTTTCAATAAGATAGAGTCTTTCGTCTGCTCTAAATCGCTCTCTTACAACAATGCTTTTTTGACGAGGAGGAAGTTGGAACTTATCGCATATCTCTTCACACACCCTTATCGGAGTCCGCCTCAGCATAACCATAAAATATACAGCCCATCTTAAATATTCTACGTCAAGATATAAAAGATCGTGCCATGCAAGGGTCTTTTTAACAGATTCTAAAACTGCTATAGTTTCCTTGTCTATGGAAAATTCAATATGGATAACTCTGTCAAGCTGATACTCTTTAATCTGCTCAATTGCCGGTATTGGGTTCTCCTCATCTAAAATCTGCTTAATTTCAGAAAAAACTCTTGACCCGCTTAAATTCTTAAAAAAGTCGAGTTTAATCGCATTTTTAATAAGGCTTGATGTGAGTTTTCCTATTGTAAAACCAAAACGGTTGGCAAATCTTATTGCTCTAAATACTCTTGTCGGGTCTTCAACAAAACTTAAGTTGTGGATAATACGGATAGTTTTATCTTTAAGATCACGCTGTGCACCAAAAAAATCGATCAAAGTGCCGAATCCGTCCATATTAAGCTTGATAGCAAGGGTGTTTATTGTAAAATCACGCCGGAAAAGATCAAGCTTAATCGAACTCATCTCAACTGTTGGCAGTGCTGCCGGAGATTTGTAATATTCTAAACGGGCAGATGCAACATCAATCTTAAACCCGCACGGTAAAATGACAACTGCTGTTCCAAATTCAGGGTGGGTATTACACCGCCCGTTTTTGATAGCTGCAAGCTGTTTGGCAAAAGCTATTCCATCACCTTCTACCACGATATCAACGTCATCGCTTTTTCTGTATAAAAGCAGGTCTCGAACAAATCCGCCGACAACAAAAAGCTCAAGACCTATCTGATCTCCTGCCATGCCGATATCTTTGAGCAGATTAAGAATTTTAGGTTCAAGCCTCTCTTTTAAAAAAGGCTCGATATTACGTTTTCTTATATTACGCCCGCTTCTATCATCTTTGTCGCCTGCTGTTTGATATCCTATTTTACCATTTTTTTGATGAGATAGAAGAAAATTGAAAAGATCAGTACGGGTTATAACGCCTATAACTTGGCTGGATTCTGATATATTATTTTCCTTATCTATATCGTTTGGTATCGTAACTATATTGCTGTTTTGAACCAAATTACTATTATTTCTGACAACAGGCAGAATACGTTGTTTTCCATCTATGATTTTTCTTTGAATTTCCGATATATCAGCCTCAGGAGAGATTGTTGACATATCTGTTGTCATATACTCTTTTACAGGCAGATGGGCTAAATTGTGGTAAAGTATTTTTTCAATAACTTGACGTGAAATATAGCCTGTTACATTATTACGCTCACCCTCTGAAACAATAAGGGCGTTGATGTTGTACTGTGTCATTAGACGGCTTGCCCTGCTGCACGGCATCATTGAATCAACAATAATCGGCGGGGCTGACATAAGCTCAAGAACAATTTTTCTTGCCTTTACTTTGCTTCTAATAATGTCCAGAAGCTCCATTTCAACCTGAACTAAAGTCTTGTTAGCTATTTTTGCAGAGCCGGCATAAGCGTGTCCCCCTCCTCCCATTCCTGATAGTATAAGACCGACATCAACCTCATCAACTCTGCTTCTTGCAACAACAGTTATCTTATTTTCCATCAGCACTATTGCGAAAAATACATTTATATCCTCAATTTTC
Organism: uncultured Desulfobacterales bacterium; assembly: GCA_964539635.1. Lineage (GTDB taxonomy): Bacteria > Desulfobacterota > Desulfobacteria > Desulfobacterales > Desulfobacteraceae > Desulfamplus. The sequence goes on from CAZIJN010000053.1 coordinate 16,489, forward strand.
ACAAGTTTCTGAACAATTGATGCGAGATCAGAGATGTAAGAAGGGGAGTAGATAGATGATATATGGACATCAAAGCCGTTGATTCTGTGGCATGTGATCTCATTTAAAAGAGAGTTTAACCATGTAACCTGATCTGTGCTTATTTCACGACTGATCAGATCAGAAATAGTATTTATTGAAGCTCCGCATGATACAAGATATCCAGCCTCTATAAAATCTGCCTCTGTGGTTGATGAGTATGTAAATGAGCCAGTATCTTCATAGATTCCCAGAGCCATAATTGTTGCCTCTTCAGGCGTTATGGCAATATTTTTCTCACGAAGAATCCTGCTTAAGATTGTAACGGTTGCTCCAGTTTGGGTGTGTACCTCAAAGCTCCCTTTAAGATCGTCTTCCTGTTTTGGGTGGTGATCATAGATATGCAGCTCAATATCATTGCAAGAAGAGATTCGATCTATAAGCTCTGCCACTGCCGGAACTCTGTTAGGCTGCCTTGTATCAACAAGAACCAATCTCTTTACACTTGAAAAATCAATAGAAGAGGGGGTTGCCATATTGAATAGATAGCTCATTGAGCTTATGAAAAAATCTCTTAAGCTCTTCTCCTGCGACCCCGGAAATATAACAACAGAGCGAGGATACAGCTTCTGGGCAGCAAGCATGGAAGCGACTGAATCAAAATCAGAGTTTACATGGCTTGTGATGATTGTATCAGTTATAATATAGCTGTTTATACTGCTGTTGGTGTCACTTTTTTGCTGTTTTTCATTCATTACTTTGAAATGAGATTCTCCATATACCACTTCGCAGCCTCATCTAATCCCTGATTTACTGAAAATAGAGGCTTGTACCCTAATAGCTCTGATGCACTTGAGATATCAGCTAAAGAGTGTCTCACGTCTCCAGCTCTGAAATCACGATATCGAGGTTGAACGATAGCAATTTCTGGATAATTTACAGCTACTCTGTCACGAATCATTGTAAAGAGTTGGTTAAGAGAGGTTCGCTCGCCAAATGCCACATTATAAACTCTATTTAATGCCTGTTTGTCTGTGGCTGATGCTGCTAAAATATTTGCCTGAACGCAGTTGTCTATATAGCAGAAATCACGGCTGGTCTCACCATCACCGTTGATATAGACATTCTTGCCCTTTATAAGGGATAAAAACCATAAAGGTATTACAGCAGCATACGCTCCATGAGGGTCTTGGCGTCTGCCAAACACATTAAAATATCGAAGTCCTATGCTCTCCACTCGATAAGTTTTAGCAAACACATCAGCATATAGCTCGTTCACATATTTTGTTACAGCATAAGGTGATAACGGACGACCTATTTTATCCTCAACCTTAGGCAGATCAGGGTGATCTCCATAAGTTGAGCTTGATGCAGCATAGACAAACCGCTTAACTTTGGCATCACGGGCAGCAATCAGCATGTTTAGATGCCCTGTTACGTTATTTGCATGTGTGTTAAGAGGATCAGCAACTGAACGTGGTACAGAGCCAAGTGCAGCTTGATGAAGAACATAATCCTGCCCTTTGCACAGCTCATTGCAGGTATCTATATCTCTTATGTCGCCATTTACAAAAATAAAATTTTTCCACTGTTCAGATGTAACAGAAGATTGAACTTGATCTAAATTGCGTTGAAAACCTGTAGAAAAATTATCAAGACCTGTAACCGGTTGATTGAGTTTAAGAAGTGCCTCTACAAGGTTGGATCCGATAAAGCCGGCAGCTCCGGTTACAAGCCAGCGGGCAGGTTTTGATTTTAAATCAGCAGAAATATCTATATAGCTCATTATAATCTCCAAAAAGAGATATTATCAGATTTGTCATTAAACTCTTCCGGCTTTAAAATTGATTTTACATCAACAATAGAGCCGTTAGGTCCGACCATTTTTATAAAATCTTCTGTTGTCATCTTTTTGTAAGGTGCATGAGAAACAGCAAGAATAACAGCATCTAAATTTTTCAGCTCCTCCCATGGGCAGAGCTTTATTCCATAATATTTTAGAGCATCAGAAGGATCTGCCATTGGATCATGAACCATTACATCAACCCCGTACTCTTTAAGTTCTGCAACAATATCAACAACTCTTGTGTTACGGAGATCAGGGCAATCCTCTTTAAATGTTAGTCCTAAAACGGCAACTTTTGAGTTTTTAATTGATTTACCGGCATTGCTCATCAATTTAATGCACTTTTGAGCAATAAAAATGCCCATATTATCGTTGATCTTTCTTCCTGATAAAATTACCTCTGGATGATAACCTTCAGATTGAGCCTTAAAGGTAAGATAGTATGGATCAACTCCAATGCAGTGACCGCCCACAAGACCCGGAAAAAATTTAAGAAAATTCCATTTTGAGCCGGCAGCTTCAAGCACATTTTTTGTGTCAATGCCAAGTTTGTCAAAGATTAAGGCAAGCTCATTCATCAAAGCAATGTTGAGGTCTCGCTGTGTATTCTCAATTACCTTTGCAGCTTCTGCCTCTTTTATAGTTTGAGTTTTATGCACTCCTGCCGTAACAATAGAGCTATAAAGCTGGGCTACCTTTTCAAGAGTCTCTGGAGTATCGCCAGACACAACTTTTGTTATTTTTGTGAGGGTGTGCTCTTTATCTCCCGGATTTATTCTCTCTGGAGAGTATCCAACATTAAAATCGACTTTCCATTTTAATCCAGACTCTTTTTCAAGAATAGGTACGCAAATATCCTCTGTTACTCCCGGATATACTGTTGATTCAAATATAACAATGCACCCTTTTTTCATATATTTTCCAGCAGTTTGAGAGGCACTCTCAACCGGATAGAGGTCTGGTCGTCTGGCTTTATCAATAGGTGTTGGAACTGCAACAACAATATAATCTGCCTGCCTGAGCATATTTGGGTCAGTTGTAGGTGTAAATTTTACTGCTCTTTTGAACTCGTCTGGTGACACCTCTCCTGTCGGGTCTCGCATTTTTTTACAGTTTTCAATAATAGTTGATTTTAAATCAAATCCAATGGTGTCATATTTTTCACCAAAATGAACTGCAAGAGGCAGCCCCACATATCCAAGTCCAATCACAGCAATCTTAGAGTTCTGATTCATTATTTTTGTTTCCTGAGTATTTTTAATTTCTATATTATTTTTACAAACAAAATGAGTTAATTGAGATCAAGCCAATATTGAGTCCACTGGCAGCGTTCTTTGTAGGGATAGTTCATAAGTTCTGTAGCAATAATTGAAAAATCTTTTTTTCTGGCAACATAATATGAGACCTTTTCATAATCTAAAACCTTTTTAACACCTAATGCCACAAATAAAGTTTCATATTTATCAACCACCCAGCAGTTTACCGCACCAGTAACAATAAGAATATCTCCTTCACGCACAACATTGAACAGATTGATCATAACGATCTTGAATGGTCTGCCGCTAAAATGGTCATCTGCATCTGTTCTGGTCAATTCACATTTTATAAAGTTTTCGTAAGACATTCGTCTCTTTTCATACATATCCTCTTCAGCTTCATAAGAGAAAGCAGAGGATATAACCCAAAAAGATAAAATCGTCAAACAACTGCATAAAACTACTATAATTTTAGTTTTGAGAGTTATCATTTGAAAACTTTTTAAGACTCCATCTAAAACTCAGCGGCAATGCCAACTGTTTTTGGTAAGGTGTGAACGCTCTGCATTCCTATAACTAATAGTTTATGATACCTGCTGAGTATAAAATTATTATTACTGGAAAAATATCATACTTTTTTATCAAGTACCTGTAAAATTGTTTTTGAAAGCTCGCTCAACACCAAAGGCTTTATAATTACCCGGCTGAAACCTGCAAAAAAATCTGTAAGCATTGCTGCGGTCTTCTCCTCTTTGTAATCTGTCCCTAAAATTACAGATATATCAGGAGATGTTTCAAGAATATTTTTCACAAGGCTTGTGCTGCTCACACCTTTATATGTATTTCCATCAGCAATCACAAGGCTGAATTTGTCAGGCTGATTTTTAAATATATTAAGTGCATCGTAAGAGTTTGCTGCAACAGTTACAGGAAATCCCAACTTTTTGACCAACATTTCAATTAAATCTCTCCGCTTCTGATTATCATCTACAACCATGACATGTTTTTCGCCTTTGTAAGGAGGCTTAACCTCCGGTTCTAAAATGATTTCAGGTTCTGGCTCTTTCCATTTATTTTCAGCAACCGGATGGATTAATTTTACATCAATCTCAAAGAGTTTAGCTGATCTGAATGTTGGATTTTGTTCATCAGGCACTGTAACTATAAGTTTTTTTGCTGTTGTAAGGTATTGCCTGAGCCAAATGCGATAATCAAGATCATCTCCTTTTAATACAAGAACCCTTGTGCCAAGCTCTTGGGTATCTACCTGAATTGTATGGTATATTTTAGGCAAATCCGACTCTTCAATATCGCTCTCTTTATAGTTTTCTGAGATAAAATCTACAAGATAATCTGAGGCAGGCAAATTGACAGGCAAATATAGAAGAGCTAATAGAATCACTGTTTGAATGTTTTTTTTCATCAAAAGCCTCCTGCACAAAATATTAGCGGTTTAATTTTTTTTACTTTTAACTCATTTTTAATTATCAGAAAAGTGATAAATTCATAATAAATATCGACAAGATTCAGATATAACTTAATTTCTAAGCAGCAACCACCATAATTTGAATTGAGCGGATACTAATTTTTTATGCTTTATTGACACCCCTGTTTGTACCATGCAATAAAGCTCGTTATAAAAACAGATAGCCATTAAATGTCAATTACCCCTTGACAAGTCAAGGGGCTTGAGTCGTGAGGCTCATCGCA
>CAZIJN010000054.1:0-21031 GCA_964539635.1 uncultured Desulfobacterales bacterium
GCCATCCCTTTACACACATCAACTTTAGGTGGTTATTAAATTTTCATTCCTAAAATATTATAACAGCCTGCCAGAAGATTTCTATTTTAGAGTTGACGACTATATTTTTATAGGACCATATCAATGGAGTAAATCAAGCCAGCAGACTATTTCTTATGAGTTCAAAGGGCAATCATCAAAAGGATTTGCTTATTACAATGACTACTTTGAGAAACTCTGGAACTCTCAGGAGTTTTGTAGTTGAGAAAGGGAAACTGTTGTAATAAGGGGAATATAAATTTTTATAGAAAAATACTAACTATATCCTAATAATTCTCTAATAATATTCTAATATCTGTTCATTATTATCCACTCTGATTGTGAAGTAATGGTAAATTGTGCAGTAATGGTAAGCCGATAAAAACAATATTACTAAACTTATTAAAAACAAAGGAGTGTACGAATGAACAAAATCAGTAAGGTAACTACGTGGATAATTTTTATTTTATCTATAACTGTCTGTAATCTTTACGCAGAATCTCTTTATAAAAACGTGATTGTTCTTATGACAGATGGAACAAGCTCAACGCATACAACGCTCTCAAGATGGTATAAAGGCTCATTAGCTCTTGATGAGATGAATGTAAGTGCAGTTAGAACTTATGGTTCAAACTCAATAATAACCGATTCAGCACCAGCAGCAACTGCTTTTGCCACTGGTCATAAATCTGAAGATAAATTTGTGGGTGTACTGCCAAGCAAAACAAATATCCCCGGGGTTTCTCAGACATCAGAAGAGCTTAAATACAAACCAGTTGCCACACTGCTTGAAGGTGCAAGAGTTACAGGTAGATCAACCGGTTTGGTAGCTACATCAAACATTCAGCACGCAAGCCCGGCAGCCTACTCTTCCCATTGGCACGCCAGAAGCAACTACACAGAGATCGCAGAGCAGCAGGTATATCAAAATATTGATGTAGTCTTTGGAGCAGGCAGAAAATATCTTATCCCTGAGTCAGAAGGCGGGGCAAGAAAAGATGGCGAAAATCTTGTATCTACCCTTAAATCCAATGGATACTCTTTTGTAGAGACAAGAGATGAGATGTTGAATCTCAGCGGTGTTTCAAAAGTATGGGGAATGTTTGCTGATGACGATATGGCTTATGAATTTGATCGTAAAACATTGAAACCAGAACAGCCCTCTCTTGGTGAAATGACGCAAAAGGCAATAGAGGTATTATCAACAAATCCAAACGGATTCTTCTTGTTTGTTGAGGGAAGCAAAGTTGACTGGGCATCTCATGCAAATGATCCTATCGGGGTTATAAGCGATATTTTAGCTTTTGATGATGCTGTTAAGATCGCCCTTGATTTTGCTAAAAACGATAAAAAGACATTGGTATTAGCTTTTTCTGATCACGGAAATGGCGGAATGTCAATTGGAAACAAACAGTCTGATTCTACATACTCAAGCACTCCGTTAGAGTCTTTAATCGTGCCGCTTAAAAAAGCCTCTTTAACCGGCGAGGGGCTTGAAGCTGTGCTTGCAGGCGATCTGAGTGAAGAGAATATAAAAGCAAAAACTGCCCAATACTATGGCATTGAAGATTTAACTATTGAAGAGATTAAAGCTATACAAAATCATGCTAAAGGGTCATTAAATTCTGTAGTCGGACCGATGATAAGCAATCGTTCTTTAATAGGCTGGACAACAGGCGGGCACACTGGAGAAGACCTTTTCTTTTACTATTACGGGCTTAACAGTGCATTGAGAGTAATTGAGAACAGCGATATTGCCGTAGCTTCTGCAGCTCTTATGGGGTTTGATTTATCAGATATTGATAATCGTCTTTTTGCAGATTCAGAAGAGCTGTTTAAGTCTATCGGTGCATCTGTGAGCATTGACAAAACTGATGCCAATAATATGGCTCTTGTTGTAACCAAAGAGGGTAAAACAGCAAAGATTCCATTTGCGAAAAACGTAATTGAGATAGGAGATGCAAAGTGCAAAATGGAGGGTATTGCTGTATATGCTGAAAAGACAGGCAGAGTTTATCTTCCTCAGCAGGCGTTGACTCTATTTCAAACCTCTTGTAATCTTTAACTATTTTTTAGCTGTTTAGATTTAATACTTATATTTTTATCTGTTTTTTAAAATTTGTTATTCACCTTTTTCTCCTTTCCCTCCCAACAATAACCCCTCTTTTGTTGCAAAAAACAGAAGAAGGGTTATTATTTTTTCCAGAAATGCCGCCGTACTGTTACCGAAAGAAAACAATTAAAAACCGATTATCTTGCTCAAAACAGCGGGATTATAAATATCGCTCACAGGCACAACAAAAAACAGCTCATTATTACGCACTGCTCTTCTGTAATAGCTGACATTTTTCCCCATAATATCCCGCTTTACGCTTGCAACTGCCATCTTTAGAGCCTCTTTTGAGAAACGCCATGATGTATCTGGTCTTAAATCGTTCATTGCTTCAAGAGAGAGAATCTTCTCTCGCTGTCTGTCCGCAGATAGCTGATGAGAGTATATGGCTCTAAAATATATATTATCCATAGCCAGTTCTGCTTTAATTGGAAGTTCTTTATCTTTCTCTCCTGAGTGTTCTATATTCTTAAAAACAGGCGGCAAAGAGATTACAGCTCCCATTTGTCCATATGGATAATACTCATTTAATACAAAATGGTTGGTATAAAAGTATAGATAGGCTCTTCTAATATCATAGCTCTGATGGCTATCGGCTGGTTGATTTTCATTTTGTTCTGCCCTTTCTTGTTCTTGATTCTCGTTTTTTTCATCAGCATTAATGATTGCAACCTGTTTTATAGCTTCAAATAGGGCAATTGATGTAAATTTATGGTCAGGGTGTCGATCAAGAGCTGGATATGGAGTAACTATAATATCAGGCTTAATATATTTAAGCAGATTTACAAGATTTTCTACCAATGAGTTCCAATTTGCACCGCCTGTAAGAAGATCGGCAAGCGGCGAGATGTTTTGCTGCCTGAAAATTTTTATATTTGAGATTCCCGTATATAAAGCCTTTACAGACTCAGGATTCTTCTCAAACATTGTTTGCAGCGTTCCATCAAAAAATCCAAGATTTATCACGTTATCAGATTGAACTCCGCCAAGCAGAGGGACTGTAATACTGTTCCAAGTCCTTATTTTCCCTTTTTTAAGAAAATGATTTTTTCGGCTGCTGTATATTTCGTCATACTGGTAAGTGCCTGCATCTCCAGCAGTTATTGTAGCAACATAGATATTTTTGCTGCTGCCTGAAGGGTTTGACCCGTTTGGAACAGCCAAGCTGCTGTAAAGCCCAAACGCTGCAATTTCAGCATCATCAGGGTGAGGAGCAATAATCACTATCTTTGAGTTGCTGATATCATGATTTTTGAACAAAATTAACTCTGCTCTCTGATCTTGGAAGCTGACCCGTTTTCCTTTGAGTTGAATTTCAATTTTGCTTATCTTTGAATCAAGTTCATCAGCAGATATAAAAGGGGCAAACAGAGGGCTGACATTAATATATCTAACCCCTTGGGCACCATTTTCAAAATATTCTAAGATTGAGACTTTCTGTTTTATGGGTTCAGCTCTACTATCATTAATAGTACTGTTAATATTATTTGCTTTCTCATTAACGTTATCTGCCGGGTAAAAATGTGATATAAGTTCGGCTTCTGGTTGAAAAAATTTACCCATAAATGTTGTGCTGACACTAACTTTGAGAAAAGCTGAGTAGCGTATCAAATCTGAGGCTCTCTTTATTTCTGAAACTGTGAAAGGCTTTGTGCGGTCAAAATATGGAAGAGTAAGTTTTCCATCTTTAAGTTTTAAATCAATAATTTTTGCATCACTGCCCTTAAAGTTGTAGTTATAATTTAATGAAGTATCATAAGGATAGGCTGACATTCTGGCATCTGTTATGTAAATTAAAAGAGATATCAGGAAGGCAGACCCCGCAAACAGGCAGCTATATAGAAAAAGAGTTCTGTATTTAATATTTTTTTTCATAATTGGATTTGATTCTATAATAGTTCAGATTATTGGGCATCTCTAAATCACCTATTTCAATGCTCTTACCCTTCAGAATTAGCTTTTTGCTTTAAAATATCATAATAGGCAAAAACTCTGTTAATGTAGCGGATTGATTCATGTCCTCGTGTGTAACCATATTTAGCTTTTCTATAATATCCCCGCTTGCTTAAAAGAGGCAGGGTTTTGTTGATTGATTCCCATCTTTTAGCATCAAGACCCTGTATGCGTGCAATCTCTTGTGCATCAAGAATATGTCCATACCCGATATTATAACTTGCAAGGGTAAATTTTATTCGATCTACTGTATCATGGATATCATTGAATTTTAGGTAGAGATAATTGAGATAGTTAATACCAGCTTTTACATTTTGTATAGGGTCTCTTCTGTTGGATATTCCCATATCCTTAGCAGCTTTTTCTGTCACCTGCATCAGTCCTCTAACACCTGTGTAACTTCGGGCAGTTGGATCAAAACGAGATTCCTGATAAATCAATGCAGCAATAATTCTCCAGTCAAATCCGTGCCGTTCAGATTCCCTCATAATCATCTTCTGATATTTGGGCAGACGAGTCTCAACATCTTTATGAAATGCCTTTAAATCAGAATATTCAAACTTTGTTCCAAGATGTCCGTAATATTTTTCATAGATTCTATTAAAAACACCATTATGTTTGATAATATCAAAAAACTGTACCATTTTATCAGACAGAGCATTATTTCCTTTACGAACAGCCCACCCAAGATGCTCTTTGTGTTTAATAGATATTCCTATTGAAATGTCTGGATAATATCTGCGGTGTAGATACGCTATATGAGAATCTGAAACTGTATAATCAACATCATTTTCTTTATTTGACACCATTCGTATAAGCTCTTCTGTAGAAAGCTCATCATGCACAACCATATCAATATCAATACCGCTGTTTTTCAACTCAATAAGCCTGCGATGATAGTTTGAGTTTCTGCTCACATGAATGGCTCTTCCAGATAGCTCTTTAATGCTTTGAATAGGTAATTTGCTTTTATGGTAGATGAATTTTTGTTCAACATCCATATATGGCTGGCTAAACAGCATATTCTTCTCTCGATCTTCTGTTATTGTGACACCTGATGCTACAAAATCTCCCTTATCCATATCAAGATAGTCCAACATATCGTCCCAGCTTGGCGTTATCACCTCTAAATCGACTTGAAGGAATCCTGCAAACTCTTTAGCCAGCTCATATTCAAAACCCATCGGCTGGTCTCGGTAAATGTAGTATGAGTTAGGGGTATTTTGTGTAATCATACGGATTTTACCAGTTTTAAAAATCTTTGAGAGTGCAGTTTTGTACTGTTTTATCTCATTTTCGCGGGCAATTTGAGATTTTCTCTCAATATCAACACACACTGCTGTAAGATATAGTGTTGCTGACATAACAATCATAAAAATAAAATATGTATTAAAAATTTTTTTCATTATTCACCTATTTTTTTCTACCCACTACCGGCTGCTGTTTTTTTTTAATATTTTTGGTGTGGGTTATTAGTCTTTACTCCTTTATAATCTCAACATGGCTGATATTGTGGTATAAACGAGGCAGCCGCCTTCCTCTATATCCTCTTTTGCCATGATAATTCTGCTGGTTGGAGGGATTTAATTTCAAAGTGCGGACACTCTGAGTTCCTGAATATATAACAATTGATGCGTTGCGTGGAAATACTTGTAATAATTTAATTCTCTCACGGTTTTTCTCTGTTATTGAACTGTTGGTTTCCAGCAGTTCATCAGTTTTCATGCCGATAATTTTATTTCCTTTGCCTTTTTCAATCATCGGCATCTCACTTACAGGAAATATAAGACATCTTCCTGTTGTGGTAATAGTGAGAATAAGATCGCTCTCTGCATCATTGATAAATTGAGGAGCCATAAGCATTCCATTCCGAGTAAGATTGATAACTGCTTTTCCATTTTTAACTCTTGAGAAGAGATTTGATATCTGGGTAACAAAACCAAAACCAATGTCAGAGGCAAGCAGAACAAGCTGGTTGTCATCTTCACAGGTAAGCATAAATTTTATAGATGCTTCAGGCTTTATAATAAGGCGGCCTGTTAAAGGTTCGCCCATGCCTCGTGCCGATGGAAACGTGTGGGACGGAATAGAGTAGCTTCTCCCTTCAGAATCAAGAAATATTGTCTGCCGGTTACTCATTGTTCTGCCGACTGCAAGCAGCTCATCTCCAGCTTTAAATTTTACCTTTTCAGGATCAAAATCGTGTCCCTTTGCAGCTCTTATCCAGCCATTTTGGGAAAGTATGACTGTTAAAGGCTCAACTGCTATAATCTCCTCTTTAGAAAATGCTTCTGCCTCTTTCCTCTCTTTTATAGGAGATCGTCTCTTATCCCCATGAACTTTAATATCCTGCCTAATCTCTTTTTTAATCAAATTATTTAAAAGCGTTGGAGATAAAAGAGTTTTATCAATAAATACACGCTCTTGATCAAGCTCGTCTCTCTCTGACTTGATTTTAATCTCTTCAAGTTTTGCAAGATGGCGGAGTTTTATCTCAAGTATGGAATCAGCCTGAATCTCGCTTAATCCAAACTTCTCAATAAGTTTAAATTTTGGCTCATCTTCATTTCTGATAATCTCAATCACCTCATCAATATTGAGAAATGCAATCAAAAGACCGTCAAGTATAAGAAGCCTCTCAACAACCTGATTTAAACGGTATTCAAGACGTTTGGTAACTGTGCTGACTCTGAATGCTATCCACTCTTTAAGAATGGTAAGAAGATTTTTGACCTCAGGCTTTCCATTTATTCCAATCATGTTCATGTTGACGCGGTACGAACGCTCAAGGTCAGTTGTGGCAAACAGATGATCCATAAGAGGCGGTATATCTTTATTTTCATGCTTATCAACTCTGCCTGCTCTCTCATTTCTGCCGATATTGCTGCTTCTGCCTGATTTTACAACAATAACAATACGGGTTGGATTTTCGTGATCAGACTCATCACGCAGATCAACAACCATTGGAAGGCGTTTTGCCTCCATTTGGGCTGCAATCTGCTCGATAATCTTTTCTCCTGAAGCATGAAAGGGCAGGGCGGTTACAACAATCTCTCCATCTTCAACACAATACTTTGCCCTCATTTTTATTCTGCCGCTGCCAGTTAGATACATCTCTTTTATCTCATTGTGCGGAGTGATAATCTCAGCATCAGTAGGATAATCAGGACCTTTTACAAACTCCATAATGGCTGAAATATCTGCATCAAGTATATTATCTGAATAAGAATTTCCCAAATGTGGATTGTCTAAGAGATAGATGCAGGCATTTGCAACCTCAACCAAATTGTGCGGAGGAATATCGGTTGCCATACCAACCGCAATTCCAGTTGTTCCATTTAGCAGCAGATTTGGAAGCCTTGCAGGCAGAAGTGCGGGTTCTTTTAATGTTCCGTCAAAATTTGGATTCCATTCAGTTGCACCAAGGTTCAGTTCAGATAGAAGAATCTCTGCATATTTAGAGAGCCGCGATTCTGTATATCTCATTGCAGCAAAAGATTTTGGATCATCTTGCGCACCCCAGTTTCCCTGACCATCTAAAAGCGTATAACGGCATGAAAACGGCTGTGCAAGCAAAACCATTGCCTCATAGCAGGCACTATCTCCGTGCGGGTGGAATTTACCCAAGACATCGCCGACCGTTCTTGCAGATTTCTTATATTTTGCAGCAGCAGAGAGTCCAAGCTGGCTCATGGCATAGACAATACGCCGCTGCACAGGTTTAAGACCGTCACCAATGTGGGGTAGGGCACGATCAAGAATTACATACATTGAGTAGTTAAGGTATGCCTTTTCTGCAAACTCCTCAAAAGGCATCTGTTCAAAATCTTCAACTGCTGCTGATAAAGGTGGAACCATATTGTTATTTAATCTCCATAATTGAAATAGCTATCAGCCTACGGCTGTCCAGCAGATTCGCTCAAAACCGAGTGCCACAACAGCAAAACATTTTAGCCTGAGTTGAGAATATCGTCTGTTTAAAATACGGCTGTAATCCTTAATCTGCTCTATTGCCTCATCTAATGCGGCATTCACAGCAGGAATATTTTCAATCTCTTTATAAGACAGAGTTTTTGCCAACTCTCCGCTGATACCAGCTTTTGACAACGAGACAAATTTAAACTCAATCAGAACATCAAAAATCTGAAAATGCCTCATGTCTGATCTAACTATCATGGTCAGATCAGCGTATCGCCGATTAATCTCCTTTTCAGAGTCCATGATAAACAGTAGATCGTTATACAAAAGTGTTAAAAATGCAGTTTTTAAGGTCAGTTCATTTGCCCATCGGTAATCTCGGTTTCTGAATACTTTAAAATATGTCTGCTCAATAAAGCTGCACAACTCTTGAATCTCTCCATTCTGATATACTTTTTCCGCAGCTTCTCTGCCAATATCTCTGTCAAAGGGTTCAGGTAGAAGCATTTCGTTAATCCGCTCAACATAAAGCCGCTGCATAACCAAATTAGGCACTTTTAAGGCAAGTTTTCCCTGTATAGTCTCCCCTGCAATGGTGAGAATACCAAAATAATATAGAAATGATACAAGAAACTCTTTGTCTCTACTTTTATCAGAGAGCATCCTTGTTATACCAAACCTCTTGCTTATATGAGAAATTTCTGTTTGGTGTTCATCTTTCATCAAATCTATTATCAACTTTCTGCCGTTTTCAAGCCTTGCCACATACCTGAGTTTTGCTTCATCTACCGCAAGATTTTCATCAAACATATCTTTAGGTGCCCTGCAAGATTCTTGAAAAGACTTTAAAAAAAACAATCCAAGTGTGGGATTGTATATCTGATTTTCTGCATCTGGTGAAAACAGATAGCCATTATAATAAAGTTTTGCTAACTCTTTGGTTTTTCTGAATTGTTCAAGTTCAGTTTCACTCATTTCTTCAGAACTTGAATGAGGATTCTTTGCAATTAAAATATCTTTTATTGCGTTATCCATCTCATCACGAGTAAAGCCGCACAAATCATTATACTGTGATTTTAAATAGATATTTTCTGCTATATTGTAACCGCTGGTAATATCGCTCATAACTACTGGCGAAACTCCTGTTATAAATATACGGCTAAATATGGAGTCAGATGCTGATGATTTAACAGCCTTGAAAATGCTCTTCAAAGCTCCCTCGTTTTGCACTAAATATTTATATTTTGCCTGTTCTATATTGTTTTGTTCGTTATAAACTTGCATCATAACTTCATTGGCAAAATTGTCATATTCATCAATAAGCAGATAAACAGGAATATCCATAATTCTAATGGCATTGGTTAGTGATTGAATAGAGCTTAAAGCATTGTTATTGTTGATTTCAATCTTAGGTAATCCATAATGTTTATAATATAAAATAAATCCTTTGATCCGTTCGTTTATATGATCATGAATTGAGCTGCGAATCTGGGAAGGATTTCCTGAAGGATCAACACAGGAGAAATCCCATTTAAGTATATAAAACGAATTATGCAGCAGGGTAGGGCGGCCGCCGATTTTAAGCCTGCCAAACAGGGCATCAAACTCATCTTTTTTTGCAACATCATAGTAGTTTTCAAGCATAGAAAGCAGCAGCGATTTTCCGAATCTTCTTGGACGGAGAAAAAGCTGGAATTTATCCTTTTCCAGCAAGTTGATTTTATCTGTCCTATCGCAGTAAAAATAATTGTGCTTAATGATTTCCCTAAAATCACTGATGCCGTATGGAAATTTTAAATCTGACATGATTATAGTTATCTACTCCGTTTTGAAATAATACATATTACATTAAATTTCATTTTCCTTTTCCTTCTGCTTCTCATACTTCAACAACTTTTCTAATCTTTCATCAGTAAAAAATATTGATGATGGTTCTGAGAGCATCGGAGGGATTCCGCCTCTGCCTCCGCGGGTCAGACGGCTTGTCTTTTTTGTTCCGATAAAGCGGCAATAATTTTCTGCCATATCAACAGGCTTTGCAATTTTAGAATCTGCATTTATAATTGAACCGCCAATATCAATTGGAACTGTGGGAGATTTAATATCATCATTTTTCGGGTTGCCCTCTGGTGCTGCTGCCTGAATTATGTTTCTCTTGCTGCCTGCTTGAAACTGCTGAATCTCATCGCCGCCGATTTCAAGAGTTGCATCACTCTCTTTAAGCAGTCTGTCGGCATTTATGGTTATCCGTCCTCCAGTTCCGCCTTTTGCCTTGCTGTTTGCCTGAATAAAGCCGTTTTTCATAACAAGAATATCCGCAGGGTCAGCCTCATTATTTATGGTTATATTGCCGCCGTCTCCATTTGTGCCTTCAACTGATGTGGTAATGAGTCCGTCATGGAGATAGATGGTATCAGCGTTGATGTTGATGTCGCTGGCTGGAACATTTTTTGTGCTTTCGGAGGTTACTTTTGATTCGCTTTGAATGATGAGTCGATTAGTGTTTAGAGTTATTGATTTTTCAGGCATATCAGCAAGTTTTTCTTCGGGAAGGGTTTGATGTGCTTCAATTGAAATACCCCTTCCATTTAGAAGAATTATAGAATCAGAATTAATTTCTATGTTTCCAACATAACCAGTTGAACTACTATATGCATCACTTGAAATCCAGCTTGAATCAACAATAAGAGTATCAAGGTAAAGTTTTACGTCTCCAGCATCACCTTTTGAAAATGCGCTGCTTCTTATTTCACAGCCGTTTATCATTTCTAAAAACTCGTTTACAGTTATTTTTATTATTCCGGCTCTGCCTTCGGAATTTTTTTCAGAAGAACTTGCAATCCCTGTAAAATCAGCACTATTTTGGCTGTCAATCTTCATGCCATCAGCCTTAATTTTAATGCTGCCAGCATCTCCTTTTGACCAAGTAGAGCTTGCTATTGTACCACCTTTAAGCAACTCTAAGATACTTGCAACAGTTATTTCTATTGTTCCAGCGTTACCTTCAGAGTTTGGTTCTGAAGATGTTGCAACACCTGTAAAGTATCTACTGCCTTGTCCATTAATTTTCAAATTTCCAGCATTGATTTTAACGTTGCCAGAATCCCCTTTTGACCACGTTTCACTTAATATTTGCCCGCCATTAAGCACTTCAAGTATTTTAGAGATATTTATTTCAATTGTGCCTGATTTACCTTTAGAGTTTATTTCTTCAGAAGAACTGCTAATACATGTAAGGTATCTGCTGTTTTTACCATCAATTTTCATATTGGAAGCGGTTATTTTAAGATCGCCCGCATCACCTTTTGAGAATGTGCTGCTTCTTATTATCGCACCATTAAGAAGTTCTAATAGTTCACTTACTTTTATTTCAATCATACCAGCATTACCTTCAGATTTTGGTTCAGCAGAGCTTGCAACCCCTGTAAAATAATTACTGCCCTGCCCATCAATTTTTAAATTAGCCGATCTAATTTTAATATTACCTCCATCACCTTTTGAAAATGTACCACTTCCTATTGTAGAACCATTAATAATCTCAAGATTTTTCTCTACTGCTATTTCTACAGTGCCTGCTTTGCCTGACGAGTGTTCTTCTGCAGAACTTGTAAGTCCTGTAAAAGTTTTGCTGTTTTGCCTGTCAATCTTCATGCTCTCAGCCTTAATTTTAATGCTGCCTGCATTACCTTTTGACCAAGTACTGCTTGACATATAAGAGCCATTAATCAATTCAAACATTTTATCAACATCGACATTTATACCGCCATCTGAATTTTTATACCCAGTATTATCAGCCCTAATCTTTGACATATTAAGTTTTGCATTTTCCGCTTTTAAACCAATTTTCCCCCCGCCATTCCCGCTTGATTCAACTATAGCGTTATCCATCAGCAAATCGCCTTTTACTTTGAGTTCTATCTCTCCGCCTGCATTTACAAGAGATGCCTGTTTTGTTTCTGCTCCAGTAGTTGTTTCTTTTTCTGTTCCTTTTATCGTTATATCCTTACTACTGGTCAATGAAACCTTACTTTCAGGCTTAAATTGAAGTGTTGAGCCGTTTATCTCAATGCTTGCTGATTGAGTTCCCAAAAATCCAAATGCCTCCGGTGCTGCCTGTGTGAGCGTGCTTTGCTCCGTTTTTGATGCTTTAAAAGATGCACTGTCTTTAAATTTTAGCTCATTTCCAGTACTCGCATGAAACGCTGCTGGAACATCAATTTTTGCGTTTTCACCAAACACAACGCCGTTTGGATTGATAAAGTAAAAGTCAGCTTTTCCCACGTTTGAACGCAGAGTGCCGTCAATTTCTGATTTTTCCCCGCCTGTAACCCTTGAAATTACGTTTTTGATTGAATCAGAACCTGTAAAAGTTGCACTCTCTTCTCGTTTTATGCTGAATTTGTCAAAGCTGTGGAAAAGGTTGCTGCCTCTAATTGTGCCGAGTGTTTCGGGAATGGCATAATCTGGACCATTTAAAGTTTGGGCTGCTCCAACTGTACCGTCGGTTGAAATTTCTGCAAAAAGCAGGGCAGGGGAGGCAGATAAAATAAGGACAAAAATTATATATTGATATAAGGCGGTCTGTTTTAGGCTCATTTGTTATTTTCTCCTTATGTTGTGGGTGTCTGAATCAGGATTTGCAGGATAAAATCAGAATAAACAGGATTGGCTTTATCCTGTTCATCTTTTTATCTTGGGTATTCTGATTCTGATAACTAATTTTATATCTCCATAATATTTCCTTTAGTTTCAATCCATTTACGTCTATCAGATGCTCTATTTTTTGCAAGAAGCATATCCATTATTTCAAACACGCCTCTATTATCAGACACTTTATCAAACGGCTCAACAACAAGCTGCACCAATCTTCTTGTATCTGGTGCAATTGTGGTCTCCCGAAGCTGGGAAGGGTTCATCTCTCCAAGTCCTTTAAAACGCTGTACATTGATTTTACCAGCCTTTTTTCTCCTCTCAATTTTTCTTATGATGCTGTCTCGTTCAGATTCATCTAAAGCGTAAAAGACCTCTTTGGCAACATCAATACGGTAAAGAGGCGGCATTGCAACAAAAACATGACCCTGCTTTACAACTTCATAAAAATGTTTAAGAAACAAGGCACAAAGAAGAGTCGCAATATGAAGACCGTCTGAGTCAGCATCAGCAAGAATGCAGATTTTGTGGTATCTAAGACCTGATATATCAACTATATTGTTCTGAGAGACTATATTGCTCTGAGAGCCTCCTGTTCCATTAATATCAACACTGCTTGGATCAACGCCGATTGCTACTGCTATGTCGTGTATCTCTTTTGATGCAAGAAGAGTTTCTGGTTCAGTTTCCCATGTGTTTAGAATTTTCCCCCTAAGAGGCATGACAGCTTGAAAACGCCTGTCTCGTGCCTGTTTAGCAGAACCGCCTGCAGAATCTCCCTCAACTAAAAAAAGCTCGCTCTTTTCAGGGTCTCCGCATGTGCAGTCAGAGAGTTTTCCGGGAAGTGCTGGACCGCTTTTAACCTGTTTTCTTGTAATAATCTTAGCACGTTTAAGACGGCTCTTTGCATTTTCAAGAGCAAGCTGGGCAAGCCTCTCGCCTTTATCGGTATTTTGATTGAGCCAGAGGCTGAAAGAGTCTCTGACCACAGATGAGACAATAGATGCACAGTGGCGGGAGGATAGACGCTCTTTTGTCTGCCCTGAAAACTGAGCATCAGTTAATTTGACAGATAGGATAAAGCCAATATTCTGCCAGATATCTTCAGGTGCAATAGTTATGCCTTTTGGGAGTAAATCCCTGAAACCACAGAATTCGCGTATAGATTCCAAAAGCCCTGATCTAAATCCATTGACATGAGTGCCGCCCTGTTGAGTGGGGATAAGATTTACATAGCTTTCACAAAGATAAACGCCGTTTTTGTTGTTTGCGTCGGGTAAGCCCTCTCCTCCTGCTGCTGCCCAGTCAACTGCAAAGGCAACTGCTGCATCATCTATCTTTATATCGCATGTAAATGGATTGCTGAATGGGCTGCCTAAAATCGTCTCTATATTTCCAAAAGATTCTGAAAGATAATCTCTTAATCCATTTTCAAACTGCCAATGCTCTGATTCCCCAGTCTCTTTATCAAGAAAGGTTACAAGCAGTCCTGGACAGAGAACAGCTTTTGCTTTTAATGTGTGAAGGAGTGATTTTTTTGAAAATTTTTCTCTCTCAAAATAAGATTTATCAGGATAGAAGCGGACAGTTGTGCCGGTTATTTTTTTTGGTGCTTTATCAATAATTTCAAGCTCTTGAACTTTAAAACCATTTCCAAAAACTATTTTATATACAGAGCCGTTTCTTGTGATTTTCACCTCAAGATATGTTGAAAGAGCATTTACAACTGAAACGCCTACGCCGTGAAGCCCGCCTGAAAAGTTGTAATCTTTGTTAGAAAATTTTGCCCCTGCATGAAGTTTGGTCATAATCAGCTCAACGCCTGATATTCCCTCTTCTGGGTGGATATCAACAGGCATACCGCGTCCGTTGTCTGTAACCTCAAGTGAGTTGTCTTCATGCAGAATAACATCAATTCTATCGGCATGACCTGCAATTGCTTCATCAACGCTGTTGTCAATAACTTCATGGGCAAGATGATCAGGACTTGTGGTGTCTGTGTACATGCCGGGTCTGCGTTTTACAGGGTCAAGACCTTTAAGAACTTCAATTGATTCTGCGTTATATCCTGATTTTGAACGGTGTTTATCGTGAGAGTTTTTAATGCTGCGACCGTTTTGATTATTTTCAGATTGAGCGTTTTCTTGTTCATCGTTGTTTTCGTTAAATAGCTGCATATTTTATCTGCCTGCTTAAATAACAAAAAAAGCAGCAAGACATGGTGCCTGCTGCTTTTTTATTATTTAGTTAAAATGCTTAAAATAGTTGATTAATTTTAGTAAATTCTTATAAATCAAAATCTTAATTTTATATTAATCTCTTGAGCTTCCAAATATACGAAGCAGCATTAAAAAGAGATTTATAAAATCAAGGTAAAGGGTAAGAGCGCCCATAATTGCACCTTTTCTTACCATTGTGCCTGATATATCAGCGGGCTGGGTTAATGCCATCTCTTTTAGCTTTTGTGTATCATAAGCTGTAAGTCCAACAAAAACTAAAACGCCGACATAAGAGATAATCATGCTCATTGCAGAGCTTTTGAAGAATAGGTTAACCAATGAAGCAATGATGATTCCGATAAGTCCCATCATCATAAAACCACCTAATGATGTCAAATCACGCTTTGTAACCATGCCATACACACTGCACGCAGCAAAGGTCAAAGCACACACAATAAATGTTGATGCAATTGAAGAGCCTGAATATACAAGGAAAATAGATGCAAGCGTTGCACCGTTAAGCACAGAATAGGCTACAAAAAGCCCGGTTGCTGTTGTGGCACTCATCTGCTGTACTCTTGCACTAAGATAAAATACCATTGCAAGCTCACCAATAATCAGTCCGAAAAATACAAGCTGATTACCAAATATAATTTGAAGCAGGGCAGGGGAGCCTGCTACAAAATAGGCTGTAAAAGCTGTAAGTGCAAGACCTAAAGCCATCCAGTTGTAAACGCTTCTTATAAATGAATTTACCTGTACAAGGGATTTTGCATTATCAAATGATGAATAAGAGTCCATTTTTTAAACCTCCTGATTTTTTCTGTTTTGTTTGTTTTTAAGCGACTATTTGTTTAAACAAATTTTTTTTTAATAAACGCTCTATTTTTAATCTGCTTTCTCAAATTCAGTAAAAATATAACACAAGAGCGTATCTTTTCAAGTCTTTTCGTATTTGAATATTTCGTATCTGCTTGAAATATCAATTTATGTGATTTTGCTATCATATAAAATTTAAGGTGCAGAGAAGAGTAGGGGGGGGGTAGAAATGTATGGAGTGTATCTGTATATAGGAACTATGAAAATACAAAAATAAAAGTTTACATAATAACTATTATAAGATTCAATAATTTGAAAACAATTTAGCGATTGCTAATATGTTCTTACTTTACTTAATTTCAGGATAAATATATAAAGTCGATCGTATCAGTATCTTTTATCTCTTACTGTTAGCTTTTTTTACGTAACAGTTAAGATGTTTTTTAATTTGTTAAAGTTAGGAGAAAAATTAGTATGGAGCAAAAAAAATCTAAAATACTATTAGCCTATGATGGTTCTGAACTTTCATTAGATGCCGCTCGATATGCAGGACTTGTGTTCTCGCCTAAAGTAACTGAAATTGTTGTCTTCTACGTTGAGAGCAAAATCCCCCGCTCTTTCTGGGAAATGGAAAAAGATATGGATTTCAGATTCAATACTCCAGAGATTAGAGCAAGCATGACAGAGCGATGTAAACTTGTAAAAAATTGTATGGAAAAAGCTAAGGATATCCTTCTAAGTGCTGGATTTCCTTTAGAATCTATAACAATAAAAATTCATACAAAAGATCAGGGCATTGTACGTGATATTGTTGAAGAGTCTCGTCAGGGATATGATGCTGTAGTTGTTGGCAGAAAAGGCTATTCAAAACTTAAGGATATCTTGTTCGGAAGTGTTCCGATGAAGCTTCTTGGAAAAATAAACAGTATTCCCCTGATAATCGTAGGCGGCATACCAACTAACAGAAATGTTCTAATTGCTTTTGATGGTAATCGTGAAGTTTTAGAGGCTGTACGCAGAATGAGCAGACTCATTACCAACAGAGGATATAATATTTTGCTGTGCCACGCTTCAAAAACTTCTGACAACGTCAAGATTTCTGACCCCTTTCAAAAGGAAGATTTTTTCAAACAATCTATTGAATCTCTTACAAGTTCTGGTGTTTCACAAGAGCAATTAACATGTGAATTGCTCTCTGGTGAAGGAGGTATCACTGATAATATTATTAAAAGAGCACTTGACGGCAGATATGAAAGTATCGTGATCGGACGAAGAAATCTCTCTTTTATGGAGCAGCTCTTCTTTGGCAGAGTGGGCGATAAAATTTTACAGGCTGCCGGCAATCAGGTTGTATGGGTTGTGCAGTAAAAAATATAAAAAAAAACGACTTGACTACCGATTCAATCATTTGATAATCAAGCCAATTTCATATTAACTTGCCTGTTTTTACAGGCAAAACAACAACGTAATTAATATTAGTATAGGCACAGATTGAACAAATCTGGTGGAGTAATTTAACAATTATGGGATTTTTCAGGTCAAGAGAATTTCCAGGAAAAGGAAGTTTTCCCCATGGGATACATCCTCCCGGAAACAAGTTTTATTCTGCTGGAGTTGAAGTTGAAGTGATACCAACTCCAGAAAAAGTGGTAATTCCACTGCTTCAGAATGTTGGAGCACCGTGTGAACCTGTTGTAAAACCTAAACAGGCGGTCTCATGGGGTGAAATGATTGGAGAGGGTCAGGCATTTATTTCAGCTAATCTGCACTCCCCTTTAGCAGGTAAGGTGAAAAAACTTACGGTCGCTACTCTTGTGAATGGTCGTCATCTTCCGGCTATTGAGATTCAGGCTGATGGAGAACAGCCCGATCCTGCCTCTATTTGGAATGAGATGAAAAAAAGAGATTGGTCATTTTCTGATGTATCCGATTACGCCCCTGATGTTATATCTAAAATGATTCATGAATCCGGCATTGTAGGTCTTGGCGGTGCTGCCTTTCCAACGCATGTTAAAGTTATGCCGAACGAGAAACGTATTATTGATTCATTTCTCGTGAACGGGTGCGAGTGTGAACCTTATCTAACATGTGATTACAGAATGATGAGGGAGGCTCCCGAGGCAATTGTAACTGGTGCACTGTTAGCAGGAAGAGCTGTTTCTGCAAAAGAGATATTTATCTGCATTGAGGATAACAAACCAGAGGCTATTGAGGCAATTAATAAAGCAACTGCAAACACATCTGTAAAGGTAGCTGTAGTAAAGACAAAATATCCGCAGGGAAGCGAAAAACAGTTGATAAAAGCGGTGCTTAATATCAACGTTCCTCTTGGAGGTCTTCCTGCTGATGTGGGCGTTGCAATGAGTAATGTTGGAACTATGGCAGCTGTTGCAATGGGTGTGATGAGAAAAATTCCTTTAACTCACAGAGTTGTCAGCGTAACTGGCGGAGGAATTGCAAATCCCAAAAATCTTTTTGTTCCGATTGGGATCAGCATGGGCGAGCTTATTGATTATTGCGGCGGATTAACAAAAGATGCGGCAAGAGTTATTGCAGGCGGTCCGATGATGGGTTTTTCATTTTCAGATATGACAACTCCTGTCACAAAAGGAACGAGCGGAATCACTGTTCTTACACATGAAGATACTATAAGAGGAGAAGAGACCTCTTGTGTCCGCTGCGGACGCTGTGTTGATGCTTGTCCAATGAATTTAGTTCCAACAAGACTTGCTATGGCGGCACGTTACAACAATCCAGCTCTTGCCCGCAAGTATAAGATTAATGCCTGTTTTGAGTGCGGCAGTTGTACCTATGTATGTCCTGCAAATATCAAACTTGTTCAGTTGATACGTACAGGAAAGGCTCAGGTTGCAGCTTCTATGAAAAAGTGATGACCTTTTGCAATAGGTCTATTTAAAAAAAGGAGTTTTCATTTGTCAAAACTAAGTAAAACAGTGGAAGAAGGGTCTGGAGAAATGCCTGCTGCATCTATCCATGTAGCCCCCTCTCCCCATTTATCTGACATAACATTTTCGACTAAACGGATGATGATAGATGTGCTTATCGCTCTTACTCCGGTTATTGCTATGTCTATATTTATGTTTAGGTGGTACGCTGTAAAGCAGCTTGCAGTATGCGTTATAACCTGCCTTGTGAGTGAGGCTCTCTTTGTCTCAATGCGTGGAAAAAAGATAACATTAAATGACTGTTCTGCTGCGGTAACTGGTATCGTACTTGCCTTATCACTGCCTGCAACTGCCCCTTGGTATGTTGGAGCTGTCGGCTCTTTTGTGGCTATAGGTATCGGCAAGATTATATTCGGCGGTCTTGGCATGAATATTTTCAACCCTGCAATGGTAGGACGTGCGTTTGTAATGATCTCGTTTGCAAGTCTAATGAGTGCAGGAGCATATGAAAATCCATCAGCTTTAATTGATGCCCTTTCCCAAGCAACCCCGATGAATGCGTTCAAAGGCAGCAATATTCCAACTCCTGTTTTAAACCTATTTTTAGGGCTTACCAACGGCTCGATAGGTGAGACAAGTGCTTTTGCTGCAATTATCGGCGGAGCGTATCTTTGTATAAGAAGAACTGCCTCTTGGGAAATTCCAGCGGGAATCATTGCAACAGTTATCGTTCTTGCAGGCATTGCAGATTTTATGGCTGGTGATAGAGGATATCTTGTACTACACCATCTTTTTGGCGGTGCCCTTCTGTTTGGTGCTTTTTTTATTGCTACTGATCCAGTAACTTCTCCCTTGACACCTTTAGGCAAGTTTATATTTGGTGTAGGAGTAGGAGCACTTGTTATGCTTATCAGAATATTTAGCGGATATCCAGAGGGTCTTATGTTTGCTATTCTTCTGATGAATGCTGTGACTCCCCTTATTAACTTGTGGACAATACCACGTCCTATGGGAGATGCCTAACGTATGAATATTAAAAATACAAATCTTGGTCAGGCATGGCTTGTTCTTCTGCTTGCCCTTATTTTTGGCATATCACTTGCCGGAGTACAGGCAGCCCTTGGACCAAAAATTGAAGAGAATAAACTAAAAGAGACTTTGGCAAAGGTACCTGTTGTTCTTCTTGGACAGCAGGCTTCTGATGAACTTGCCGCTAAAGGTGAAAATTTAACCATTACACCTAACACGGTTGCCGTTGATAATAATGGAATAAAAAAGTTTTATACCCTTTATAAGGCAGACTTCAAGAACGGTGACACTGCGGGCTGGGTTGCAAAAACATCAGGTCAGGGATATGCAGACAAAGTTGAGCTGCTGCTTGGCATGGATGCTGATACTAAAAATGTTACTGGAATCTTTATTTTAGACCAAAAGGAGACACCTGGTCTTGGCAACAAGATTGTTGAGGATTCATGGCGTTCTCAGTTTAAAAATAAATCTACTCGCACACCATTTAATGTGGTAAAGCAAAATAAAGGTGGTGTAAACGAGATTGATGCTATATCTGGAGCCACTATTTCATCAAGAGTTGTGGCAAAGCTGGTAAATCAGGCTGTTGCAGATCTCAAACCACAGGTGGCTAAACTCAAAGATTCAGGTGGAAAGGGAGATAAATAATGGCAGATCAACCAACAGCCTCTGAGAGATTTCTACAGGGGATTTTACCAGAGAACCCGGTATATCGTCAGCTTCTGGGTCTCTGTCCGACACTTGCAGTTACCAATGGAATGCAATCAGCTCTTACAATGGCATGTTCTGTAGCATTTGTGCTTGTCTGTGCCAATGTGGTTATAAGTCTGATTCGTAATTTGCTGACCCCCCATTTAAGAATTGTAATATTTACTCTTACCATAGCAACTTTTGTTACTATAGCAGATAGAGTACTTGCAGCTTATGTATATCAGATGAGCAAAACTTTAGGACCTTATATCCCTTTGATAATAGTAAACTGTATTATAATCTGCCGCTGTGAGGTTTGCGCCTCTAAGCAGTCTCCGTTTATTGCTGCTGCTGACGCTTTAGGGCAATCTATAGGATTTGGTCTTGCCCTTTCAAGCATTGCAATTGTGAGGGAACTATTGGGAACTGGAGGTATTTTTGCTATACCTGTACTACCTGCATCATGGCCTGATTGGGTTATAATGGTTCTGCCTCCTGGTGCGTTCATAACTTTAGGTCTGCTTTTAGGCTTTGTAAACTGGCTTGTAATGCGTAAATCAGGAGGAAAGATATGAATTATATTATAGATATTTTTCTGATTGCGATTAGTGCTGCTATTATCAATAACTTTGTTCTCTACTATTTTGTAGGCTGCTGTCCGTTTATTGGTGTTTCAAGGCGTGTTGACATGGCTTTTGGTATGGGCTGTGCTGTTA
>CAZIJN010000055.1:0-20430 GCA_964539635.1 uncultured Desulfobacterales bacterium
TCCTTAGCCTCTTCCAAAGGCAGCTTTTGAATCTGTTTGATTGCCATATCCACATAGGCTTTAAGCTGGTTTTTTCTCTCTGATAAAAGGGTCTGGTTGTAAAATGATACTAATTCATTGCCCCGTCTAACAATATTTATCACTGAAATGGTTGTGATTACTAACGTGGTAAAAAGTACAGAGAAGACGCTTAACCACATGATTTTTCTACGTAATGTCATTCCTCTCTTTTTTTGTTTCTCTTGCTGCATTAAAAGTTCTCCTTAAGATGAAAATATCAGTTAGATCAAAAAAATATAAATTAGATCAGAAAATATAAATTAAATTAGACGCGTTATTGTAAGCTGACCATTTAAAAGGGTGTATCGCTGACGTTTATCAGAGCTATTTATCTGCTGCTTATTAGTTGGTAAAGCCTCTTTATCTTGTATAAAAGATCGGCTCTTTTCAGATAAAAAGCAGATAAGTTTTTTAAAATCTAAAAGAATATATAATTTGCGATTTCGAGGCATAACTGCCCACATTCCCCGCTCAACTGTAAACGGCTCTAAAGTTGAAGGAAAAGGGGCAATATCTTTTTGCTCAACACAAACAATATCTTCTACTGCATCAACTTCTACGCAATAGTTATATGGATTTCTATATTGATCATAAAATTTTATATCAAGCCTGCTCTTGCTGCATGAACAGCGATTGTGGTTTATATGAAAGTCTCTTAACTGATTTTCATTTATCGTTGTGTAAGCGATTGCATGGGAGTTGTATTCAACTTTTTTTACTTGAGAGGCAAAAACGCCAAAAAAATACTCTCCTGCTGAAAAAAGAAGAATATCAACAGGAAAAATCAACTCTATTGATATATCAGAACTTATACCAACATTTTGTTGTGTCATATTGAGACCTTTACTGCAAGTTTTTCAATATCAAGAACCGAAAGTGCAACTCCAGAAAATTCAACCGTGCCGGAAACAAGCTCTCTTGCTGCACCGGCAAGGGTTGTCAAGGCAGGCTTAAGTGATGAGATAGGCATATCAACAACATCTTCAACATCATCAACAATAATGGCTGAACTAAACTTTTCACATTTGACCATCATAACCATAACCTTATCTTGTTTAGCTCTTTTGCCGCCCAAAAAAAACGAGATATCTATCACTGATTCAATTTCACCCCTGACATTTATAAGACCCGGAAGATACTCTGGCAAAAACGGCACAGGATAGATAACTCTATCTGTCAAAATCTCCTTTACGTTAGAGCCGTATGCAGCGTAACGGATACCGCCTGCACGAAATACGACAAATTTAATCTGCTCTTCTGACACATCGACAACCTGATTATCATTAAAAGGCTCTTTTAATGAGGCGGGAATATCTTGATCGCCCTGATTGCTGCATGATCTATATTGGCTGTTCATAAATTTAAATTTTCTTCCTATTTTATAAAAGTTACGAATCTTTTATTGATGCTGGAATAGTCTTATGAAGCGGAAGTTTTATTGTAAAAACAGAGCCTCTGCCTAAAGTTGATGAGACGCTTAGCTCTCCTTTATGATCTTCAGTTATAATAAAATATGAAATTGACAGTCCAAGTCCTGTACCGTTCTTTTTAGTTGTAAAAAATGGCTGAAACACTTTTTTTCTAACATCTTGGCTCATGCCTTCACCATTATCAGCTATCTCAATAGATGCCATATTATCTTTGGCAACTCCTATTGTAACTGCCAACTGCTTTGGCTCGTCATTTTGTTTAGCGTCCAATGCCTGCAAGCTGTTTTTAAGGATATTTAAAAGCACCTGTTGAATCTTGGCAGGCTGACACGAAATTATTGGCATATCATTCTGGTAATTTTTAATAATCTCAATATTTCCGATATCTTTATCTGACTTTGTTTTATAATCAACCAATGCAAGTTTCAGTGATTTGTCCATAAGTTCAGCTAAATTCTCACAGTTAAGCGTTCCATCATTTTTACGACTAAAACTCAACATATCATCTACAATCTGTGCGGCACGCCTGCCTGATAGATAGATAGAGTCAAGCATACGGGGAATTTCACGCTTTTCAATATACTTCCTTATAATATCAAGCGTTATGCCGCACTCTTGGGCAGCAGCGTGGTTAGCTGGAAGATCACCATAGATTCTATTTTTGATAACTTGGATATTTTGAATAATTCCTGCAAGAGGATTGTTGATTTCATGAGCCATTCCAGCAGCAATTCCACCCATTGAAAGCATCTTTTCAGATTGAATAAGAATCTCGTCCATTCTTACCTTTTCAGTCACATCGTCAATCCTGACAACAGCTCCTCTATTGTCGTTAAAGCTGAAAGGGTAGATAGCAAAATTGTTAATAACAAGGTTGCCCTTAATATAAACAGGGGTGCGGTTTTTCTCAACAAGATCGCCTGAATCCATAGCATTTTTAATATTGGCATCAAGAAATCTGTAACATGGGAAAACTTCAGCAACAGATCGTCCGGCTGCACTGCCAGACGATTCTTTATCAGACTCTTCAAAGCTATAGCCTTCTATACCCATACCCTCAGGCATACCGGCTAACATCTTAGCATGTCTGTTCATATCTGTTATTCTGCCATCGCTGTCCACAGTTATCAAACATGATGAGATTGAGTTGATAACTTTAAGCAGATACGCCCGCCCCCGTTCAATCTCTTTGGCTGCCTCAATGTTTTTCTTTATCTGCTCTTTAAGCTCCTCATTTGTACGGCTCAGCTCAGCAGTTCTTTGGGTAACGATCTGTTCCAATCCGTTTTTAATCCTGTGAAGCTCTAAAAATACATTAACCTTGCTCAATAGAATAAACTTGTTAAAAGGCTTAAAGATAAAGTCAACTGCACCGCTGCCATACCCTTTGATCTCTTTGGCATCATCTCTATCAATTGCTGTTACAAAAATAATTGGAATATTTTCTGTTTTCTCATTGGATTTAAGTATATCTGCCACCTCATATCCGTCCATTTCAGGCATCTGAACATCAAGTATGATAAGGGCAAAATCGTGTTCTAAAATATGAGTCAGGGCTTCATTTCCTGAGGCTGCACGTATTATCTGTGCATCTGATTTGGCAAGAATTTTCTCCAGAGCAAAAAGATTCTGCGGTATATCATCAACAATAAGGATTTTGGGTTTTAGAAACTCGTTATCCATACAAAATTATCCTTTTCAAATTAGATTTAGATTTACCCTGCGAGGCTGTTTAGTTTTTTTACAAAGTAATTTTTCAATAAAATCAACTATTTTATCAAGATTTAAGATATGGTCAACCGCATTAGTTCTAATGGCACTTGCCGGCATATAATCGACTTCAGCAGTTGCAGGATTTTGTGCAATAGTAACGCCTCCGCCTAATTTTATGGCTCGTATTCCATCAGCACCATCATCATTTGCTCCAGTTAAAACAGCACCAATAAGAGCAGAACCAAACACCTCTGATGCAGATTCAAACAGCACATTAATAGATGGGCGGCTGTAACAGACAGGAGGATCAACTGAAAGTGCCAAGTGCAGCCGATTATCACCTATCCCTTTTTCTACAAGCATATGATAGCCTCCCGGAGCTATATAAATCGTGCCTGATTCAATATCTGTTTTATCAAAAGGCTCTACAACAGCCATATTGCATATATCATTCAGGTACTCTATCAAATATGATACACTGTCAGCTCTTCTGTGCTGAACAACCATAATCGGCAGAGGAAAACCTCTTTTAAATTGAGGCAGTATTGTTTTAAGAGCATTAAATCCTCCTGCAGAGACTCCTATCACAACAGCTTTAAAGGCAAGCTCATTATCCACTTTACTTGTCATATTGGATTTTTCCCAACTTATAACATTGACTTTTAAAACTTGCTCTTTTGAATCTATATCTTCTATTTTCTCTTTTTAAATATTCTTGCTATCTTGTCAACCGGCTCATATAGAGATGCAGTTGAAGAAAATTCAAGGCTCTCTTTGCTGCCAAGACATAAAAAACCGTTTGTACGAAGGCTTTTGCTGAAAAGGTCTAAAACACGATCTTGTAATATCTTGTTAAAATAGATAAGCACATTCCTGCATATAATCATGTTCATCTCACCAAAAACACCATCTGTAACCAAATTGTGATTTGCAAACACAATATTTTTTTTAAGAGAGCCATCAAAGATAACTGAGTCATAATCTGCATGATAGTATATGATGCAAATGACTCTTTGCCTCCTGCTTTTTGATAATTGGCAGTGTTGATCCTCATATCAGCAGCAGAATAGATGCCTCTTTTCGCGATTTCAAGAACATGATCGTTAAAATCAGTTGCGTAGATAATAGCATTATCATAAAAACCCTCCTCTTTGAGAATAATTGCAAGAGAGTAAATCTCCTCTCCTGTAGATATTCCTGCTGCCCATATTTTTATAAATGGGTATGTTTTTAGATATGGCAGCACATTCTCTCTTATGGATAGAAAAAACAGAGGGTCTCTGAACATCTCTGTTACATTAACAGAGACAGAGTAAAGAAGAAGCCTAAAAAAATCATTATCATGAATAATGTGCGGAATCATCTGAGCAAGCGTTTTAAAACCGTGCTCGTCCATAATTTTTTTAAGACGCCTCTTCATTGAAGCAGCCGCATAATTGGTGAAATCATAACCATGTTTCAGCCAAATAGCATCAAGAATCAATTTTATTTCAATATCTTCACTGTTCATCATTTCTATCTAACTTATCTGTATAGCCAGACTCGTAATAGAGTCAGAAGTTTTGCAGTGTCCAGCGGTTTAGATAGATAGTCGTTTGCACCGCATCTT
This sequence comes from uncultured Desulfobacterales bacterium, assembly GCA_964539635.1. Lineage (GTDB taxonomy): Bacteria > Desulfobacterota > Desulfobacteria > Desulfobacterales > Desulfobacteraceae > Desulfamplus. The sequence continues at coordinate 4,813 of CAZIJN010000055.1, forward strand.
ATACACTCGTCTCTGTCTGATGACATTGCCTTTGCTGTAAGGGCAATAATAGGGATACTATCAAATTTACTATTCTCTCTTATACGCTGCATTGCCTCATAGCCGTCCATCACAGGCATCATAATATCCATTAAAATAATATCAGGAATCTCTCCATCTTCAAGAATCTGCAACGCCTTGTGCCCATTATTGGCTATAACTACCTCCATCTCTTTAGATTTGAGAAATTTGTTCAGGGCAAAGGCATTTCTCATATCATCGTCAACCACAAGAACCTTTTTATCCTTAAGAAATGTCTGCTGATCCCTAACTTTTTTTATCATCTGCTTCTGCCGTTCAGGCATCTGGCTCTCAACACGGTGCAGAAAAAGGGCTGTCTCATCAATAAGACGCTCCATTGAAACAGCATTTTTCAATACAATGCTTGATGCATACTCCTCAAGCGTCTGGGCTTCTTCAGATGTCAGCTCTCTTGCAGTAAAAACAATAACAGGCAGCATCTCTATCTGAGGGTCTTTGGATATCCTCTCTATAACTTCAAAACCAGATATGTCAGGCAGCCCGAGATCAAGAATCATACAGTCAAAATGTCTCTCTTTGAGAAGCGATATTGCCTCTTCTCCGGTAATAGCAGCAGTAACTATAATATCATTAGTTCCAATAAGTTTTAAAATGGTCAATTGCAGGTCGCTGTTATCCTCAACAACAAGAAGATGTTTAACATCGCTTGAGAGAACAATCTCAATTTTTTGCAGAGCCTTTTCAAGATCACTGATTGATACAGGTTTTGTCAGATATCCTACAGCCCCTTTTTCAAGCCCTTTAAGGCTGTAATCATGACCTGACATGATATGAACAGGAATATGTCGGGTCTCAGGGTTGCTCTTAAGCTCGTGCATAACAGCCCAGCCGTCAATACCCGGAAGTGCGATATCAAGAATAATTGCAGCAGGTTTAGTGTCAGTTACATACTTTATGCCATCTTCTCCGGTTGGTGCAACAACAGTTCTATATCCATGTTTCTTAAAAAAATTAGACAAGATATTTGCAAACTCAGGATCATCTTCAATTATCAGCATTGTCTTTAAATCCTCGTCTGATTGAGAGAGGGTTGATTCGTCATTAGGAGTTTCAATATTGTTTGGAAAAGATAACTCAGATTTAGATTTTACCGGATTTAGGTTGTTGTCTGATACAGTTGATTTAACTGCTGAGTTTGATTTGTCGTCTGCTGCATCTCTTTTGCCATCTGATGAGCCATATCTCTTTACGCTTTTTAAATGCACCGGAATATTGAGGGTGAATGTTGATCCTTTTTCAGGCTCGCTTTGGACGCTTATCTTACCTCCAAGAAGATGGGCAAGCTCTTTTGATATAGACAATCCAAGACCTGTTCCATCATGCTTTCTGCGGATCGAGCCGTCAACCTGCTTAAATGCTTCAAAAACTGTATTAATCTTATCTGGCGGAATGCCTATACCTGTATCAGCTACTGATATTGAAATCTTTTGGCTGCCTGCATTTTTAAATGAAAGTGTAACAGAACCAGACTCTGTAAATTTTATGGCATTGCCAATTAAATTTCTTACGATCTGTTCAAGCCTGTAAATATCGGTTGTTATGAAATCAGGCAGATTGTCACCCATAATAACGTTAAAACTTATCCCTTTTGCATCTGCCATGTGCGTAAATTCAGATTTAAAATGAGAAGCTATCTCATTTAGCGAGCACTCTGAAATATTAATATCGATCTTTTTTGCCTCTATTTTGGATATATCAAGTATGTTGTTGATAAGATGCAGAAGGTTCTGTCCGCTTCTGTATATAGAAGATGCTGACTCAATTTGATCTGGTGTTAGATTTTTCTCCTCATTTTCAGCAAGCATATTGGCAAGCAGCAAAAGGCTGTTGAGCGGGGTTCTAAGTTCGTGCGACATGTTGGCAAGAAATTCTGATTTATATTGGGTTTCAAGTTTAATCTGGGCAGCTTTATCCTCAATCTCTTTTTGTTTTGCCTTTAGGATTTCGTTGCTCTTTTCAATCTCATGCTTTTGTGCTGAAAGCATCTCTGTTTTCTCTTCAAGCTCTTCATTGCTTGCCCGCAGCTCCTCCTGCTGTGTTTGAAGCTCCTCTGCCTGTTCACGAGTACGCTCTAAGAGCAAAGACAATTTTTCATTAAAAATGGCACCATGTATAGCTATGGCAACTACCTCAGAAATCACCTCAAGAAAAGTGAGCTGGATTGGCGAAAACTTTGCAATAGAGCCAAGCTCAATAACCCCTTTAACATCATCTTCATATACAATTGGAAGAACAATAATATTTTTTGGAACGGCACTTCCAAGAGATGAGTCGATTGCAATATAGTCATCAGGAACGTCTGTAAAAATAATAATCTTTTTTTCCAATGCAGCCTGACCAGTAAGCCCCTCTCCAACCTTAAAACGGTTAGATACCCCTTTTCTTGTTCTAAAGGCGTAAGATGCAGCCATCTTAAAATCGTTTCTTGACTCATCTTTTACAAACAGGGTGCCGACTTTTGCATCTACATAAAAGGAAATAAACTCAATGGCTTTTTTTGCCAATCTGACTATATCCCTCTCTCGTGATATGATGCTGCCCAACTCTGTCTGTCCGTTTTTGAGCCAATTTTGATTCTTCTTTTCAAGATCAGCAGCCTCAAGCGTCTGCATAACCTTATTGAGTGAGACAGCAAGCTCATCATTTTCAGATTCAGGATTCATGCGCATAGAGTAGTCAGACGTATCTATAGCTTTCTGCAGAGCAGCAAAAAGAGCGTTAAACCGTATAAGATTCTTCTCAAGCGTGTCGTAGATAGAGTTTTTCTCTATCTCCTTTTGACGTATCTGCTCAATCATGTTTGCAAAACCATTAACTAAAATGCCGACTTCATCAATACGATCTGATCTTTTAATCTGTATGGAAAAATCATTATTATCTGCAATTTTTACAGCAATCCGTGCAAGTTCCAGTATTGGTCTGTTTATTCTGTCAGCTCCAAACATTAAAACAGCAGTAATTAGAACAGCAGTAATTATAAACGCAAAGATCATTCTGGTGTTTGACTCGCTAAGAGCGTTGTTAAGAAACTCCTCTGTGTAAAAAAGCTCAAATTTTCCAACAGCTTTGTTTTTAAGAACTATCTCTCCTGATTTTATTTTGATATTTTTTTCATCTAAAGGTATCTGGTAGGGAGTTTTCATACGGATAACTTCATATAGAGTTTCCTTATAAGATGCCCTTTTAATATTGCACATTAAAAAAGCATCGTTATCAAAAACATTTACAGCAATAATAAGCCTGTTTTTTAATATGATCTGGCTTAGATTGCTGATTTCTGACTCGTTATAATCCCATATAGACTGGGCATATCCCATCTGTGCAAAATGGATAGCATTGGAAAGAGAGATATCAATATATTCAGTAAGATTTTTCTTATTGATTTGGCTGAAGTAAAGCGTAAAAACTACGCTTATAAAAGTTACTACTAATATAATTAAAAAGGCAAGTTTTGCTGCTATCTTTCTTCTTATTTTATCAAACATAGTAAACCTTCTAATCTATATGGTTATCTGAAACATAAACAATCAATAAATATCATGGCTCAAGTGTAAAAATACGTAGCTCAAGTGTAAGAAAATATGCTATTATTTTAAGATAAAACGATAAACCAGAATGAAGCTCCCCGCCTCAAGCTGCGGGTATTAACCCAAGCTTCGCAATAAAAAATAAGATTTTAAAAAATAACCAGATAACAATCAATAAAATTTGTATTCAATCAAATGGATAATCTACTACAAAACTACCATCTTCTGCTTTCTAAGGTTGACTCATGGCTTAAAAACCTTGACTCAACTCTTGCCCCTCATATGCACTGCTGCCCGGGCTGTAGTGAATGCTGTAAAAATTTCACTGTATTTCCTGTAGAGGCATACTCAATGCTCAAATATATAAAAGATCAGAAGATAGATGTAAGCCAGATAAAGAAGAGCTGCAACTGGGATTGTAAAGATGAGAAGCATCAAAACGAGAATAAAGAAAATTTATGCGTTCCAAACGAGAGCAGAGACAGCTTTTGTATTTTTCTTAACGATAAGGGTTTGTGCAGAATCTATCCTGCCCGACCTTTAATCTGCCGCACTCACGGATATCCGATTTTAGTTAAAAGTTATCCTGAAAATAGAGCTGGCAGTACGGAAAATAAGATTGATTACTGCCCTAAAAATTTCCAAGATCGAATCTTAACGCAAAATTATCTTAAACGAGAGCATCTTATTGATGTTGATCATCTAAATACGCTCCTTTTTTCAATCAACTCTCTTTTTATCAAACAGTGCAGACAATTAATTGTAAATAAAGAGTCGAACAGCTTAAATCTATTACACCTATTCTGTAATATTAGCGATAATGTAGACAAAGTTGAATATGCCGGCAGAGTTGGAAACGGGCGTGTATCATTTTACGATATTATTTCAACCAGCATATAGCAATTTAGCGTTTTTTGAACTGGATAACCTGATTGTGCTTAAAGTGGATAGCCTGAATTTTGTTGTAAATATTTCTGGTTTCAGGATCAGGCTCAACGCCAAGCTCACTTATCGCAATCTGCCGCCACCGCTCATAAAGAGCTGTAGCCGCTTTAGTCATACCAGCATCAGCATATACAATCATAAGATTCTGATAAGCCTCTTCATGCAGAGGATCGCACTGTATCGCTTTTTTAAGATACTCTACAGCTTGAAACGGCTGCTCCTGCTCTTCATAGATTCTTGCCATAGTCATAAGTATCTCAATATAGTATGAGCGTAAAGAGTCTCGTTTAAGATCAATCCAAGCCTCGTAAGACTCTTCTGCAAGGAAATCTCCTTTGTAAATATCAACTGCCTGCTCAAAAAACGATATTGCAAGAGCCAGCTCATCTCGTGCAAACCTTTCATATCCTTGTTGTGTAAGGTTAATAAATATATCAATATCTATAGATACCAATTCAGCGTCAAGAGATACCCTTCCTGCGTCCATTGTAACGTATGAGTATCCAACATATTTGTTCACTTCAGGCTCTAACACCTTTCTAAGACGATGCAGATTTATCTTAAAATTCTTCTCTCCAGCTTTAACTGAAGCGTCAGGCCAGATATCGTCAATTAAAATATCTTTGGATACCTCTCTTGTATTATGGCAGATTATCGATTTTAAAAGCAGCTTTGGCTTGTTACCTTCCCAAATATTATCAGCAACTATCTGATTGTTGATACACACTGAAAACTGCCCCAATGTTTTTATGATAACTTTTGGCAGAGTCATTCTGTACAGATGACGAAGTCTGTTCAAGACATTAATATCACCCATAATTAGAGGGTTTTTAAGCAGATTTATAATCTGAATTGCAGGGTTGTTGATTGGAGAGCTGTTCTCCTCTGCAACTAAGTTAGAGGTTGTTGAGAATGCAGATGGGTTTACAATTAAAGGAGATAGAGCATTAAAAAGGGTATTTGAATCATCAAAAGAGATTGCAAGCAGCACTATTTGAGAAAAATCAGACGGCGACATGAGCAGAAATCTCTGATAACCATTCTGAAATGCCCTGTTTAACGCTGTAAGGATATACTCTTTTGCCTGTGAAGACTTTATTGACAATATTTCTGAATCAGATTCCAACATTGCAGCAGAACTGCTATCTTTTTCAGCAGAGGCGTTTTGGCTATATCTCCAAAAGAGCAAACCCAAAGCAGCTTTAATCTCACACCATGAGATTCCTGACGAGAGATTTTCAAAATAATTAGAAGCCTTCATAAGTGCCTGTTCAGCCTCATTATAGAGCTGCTGCCTCGTCAGAATCAACCCTCTCAATATCTGTGCAGTAAAAAAGCGTACATCTTCTCCATGATTTTCATTTAAAAGAGAGATCGATTTTTCAGACTCTTTTTCAGCCTCTTCCAAATAATCTTTATCGTTTTTCAGATATCCAGCATGTTTTTTTATGCACTCTATATCACTATCTAAACATCCTAAATGGTAATGCACTACTGCTTTAATATGGTTGGCAACTGCCAAATAAAAGATATTGCCTGAAAGAATGGAAAAATCGGAAAGATGCTCTGCAAGGTCAAGTGCCTCTCTAAATCTACCTGTATATATCCGGTGCATAGCTTTAAGTTCGATAAATTCAGGATATAAAAAGATCAGACCAAAACGCTCTACATCTTTTTCAGACTCTTCAAGATACATCTCTGCCTGTTCAAATGCCCCTTTTTTAAGGGCAAAATCAATTCTAATAATATAATTCAGAGCACGATATTCAGGGTGGATATCTTCATGGGTTAAAGGCTGAATCTCCTGCAAAAGAAGCTGTGCAGCAGAAAAATTACCTGCACGGACATAGCCGAACGCCATAACAATAGAGGCATTAAGCTCTATTTCACGGTTTCCAACCCTTTTTGCAAGTATCCGTGCGTTTTTAGATGAGGATAAACCTTTGTGGATATCAACCTCTCCTGCGATATATCCAAAAGCTATCTGCTGCCACAAAAGTGCTCTTGCCCAACTATAATAGGGTTTATCCTTTACCTGCAAAAGAAGGCTCTCGCCTTTTTTTATCCACTGTGCAATTTTTGCAGGAGATTTTCTCACAAAAACAGCAGCCTCGATCAGATGTGCAGTTGCGAGCATACTTCCCCTGATATCGTTTTTTTCCTCAAACAGATTCAGGGCAGCGAGAAAATCTTCAACATTTCTTTTTCCCCCGCGTATTCTTCTGGTTACAGTAAGATAGTAGATAAGCCATGGATCGTTTTTTATCATACTCTCTGGAAGTGCCTCTATCCAAGCACCAATATTTGGAAAGCAGCCCTTTACAAGCAGATCAGTTGCACACTTTTTAATCATATCGCTTGCCATGAGATAATCCTGCCCTTCAAGATAGTACTGGACTGCAAGCTCAATATCACCCCGTTTTTCAAAGAAAAGGGCAGCTTTGTTATTAAGCTCTTTAAGCTCGTCACAAGATAGCTCTTTGAGCAGTGCCTTAAATAGAAACTGCCTGAATAACGTGTTTAATCTGTAACAGACAGGAGATGATATCTCGTTTGGCTGCAAAGAGTTTTGGACAAGACTATGTGGAATAGAAGATGTATGACGCTGAATAAAAAGGTTGCGTTTTTCTAAATAGTCAAGGATTTCGCGGCTATTTTCTGTATCACAAAGTTGTGAAGCTATATCGGTATCAATCTCTTCAAACATTGATGCCCGTATCAAAAAATGCTTTATATGTTTAGGCAGAACAGCGTAAACCTCATTAGAAAAATAGTCCAAGGTCTCTGCTGTAAGATGGTTAGGTATTGCAGATATAAGATTTGCAGTTGATAGATTGAATCTATTTATGTGAGAAGATGCAATATTAACTCCCCACCCAGATTTTGAGATAGATTCTGATATCAGCGTAACGCCTCCGGGCCACCCTTCTGTTACAGCGTGAATCTTTTTTACTATATCTGAAGATATCCGTTGGTTAGAGTGAGCCTGTAAAAACTGCTCTGTCTCTTCAAAGGTAAATGCAAGCTCTTCGTTTCTGATTATCAGGCAGCCTTGCTCCATTTTAATTTTTGAGATGTTAATCGGCGGGAACTCTCTTGATATCAAAAATATCCGTACAGATGATCTGCTTGAGCATACATAGCTGATAACGCTTTTAATAAGCAGATAGGAAGATGCTGTACTGTCAATAGATTCAAGATTATCAAACACTAAAGCAACAGGTTCTGCAATTGATGATAAAACAGATTTTATAATATCAATCTGACGGTCAATATCATCACCTGTTCCAAGCGTTGAGGGTAGGGTGGTAACTTTTTTTCTCTGTGAAAGTGCATTTATCAGAAGCTCAAATAAGTTTGTGTGCTCAGACTCTCTTGAACTTAGATGCAGCCATACAGGTGTTATTGGAGATATAGACTCAATTGCTGCGGGCATTAAATCTGCTGTTTGAGATGTCGGCTGTACAGAGTAGCGTCCTAAATAAGATGCTACCAGCGTAGATTTCCCCTGCGCAGCCTGCCCTTGAACCACAACAAGCGGTTTGTCCCTGTTGCTGTCAAGCAGGTTGTAAAGACGGTGGCGTAAAATAATATCATGAAACTGAGGTAAAGCAAATGCGCTGCCGTTACTCATCATATTTTGCCTCAACAATAGTGGCTATCTCATGAAGTCCTACCATCTGGAAAAATCGTATATAGTTGTACGATAGACCCTTCATGGTTATACTAACTTTTTTATCTCGAACCTGTCCCATAAAACTGATAAGCCAGTCGATTCCATCTCTATTGATTGAAAAATCTGGTGAAAAATAGATATCAAGTTTATCTATGCCGTCAAAATTGTCAAGGGTTGTAAGATCAGAACCGCAATGCTCAAAATCTCCATCTAAACGAAATGGTGCTGCAAATTTACCTGAAATCCGCATACAGAGGGTTGTGTCAGAAGTTTTATCTAAAATAAGTTCTGATGGTTTCATCTCACAGCTTTTAATTCTAAGCTCTGCTCGTTTTAAAGCAGATTCCAATGCCCTTTTTTCAACTGGTTTATTGATAAAATCAGAGGCATCAAGATCAAGAGCTTCGATAGCCTTTTCCATATCTCCGTGCCCAGTGATGACTATTACCTGAGTTTTTGGATCATCAAACGAACGCACTCGTCTGAGCACCTCAATACCATCAATTCCGGGCATTTTAAGGTCAGTAAAGACAATATGGGGTTTCTCTTTAGCAAACAGTTCAACTCCTGTTTTGCCATCATCTGCAACAAAAACCTGATAGCCGTAAGCTGTAAGAAATAGTTTGAACATAGAGAGAGTTGGTTTTTCATCATCAATAACAAGTATTTTCATAATAGGCTATCCTTGGTTGTTCAGGAATTTAAATCCAATATAATCGATAGTTTGTAAGGTTGGGAAAATGATTTAATATGTTGCCACCGCATTAATTTTCCAATATTGTGATTGTAATGTAAAAAAGTCGCTCATTCCAACATAAAAATTGTACTTTGTACAAATAATTCTTCTAAACCTAACGCTGTTTTTCTTTAACCAGAAAATTTTAACAAATTATATTATAAAACAAGGAGAGATAAGATGGAAACAGAAGCTATACACCCGGGCAGACTTCTTTCACTTTCAGGTTCTTACTGGCAGACATGCACGCTTCATGCAGGCGTCAAACTTGATATTTTTACAACCATTGGAGATGATAACCCCACAGCAGAAGATATCGCAAAAAAGATGGACAACCCGCCTGTCAGAAGCCTCAGTATGCTGCTTGATGCTCTTTGTGCAATGGAGCTTCTTAAAAAAGATAGTTCAAAAGCTCAATCAACCTACTCTAACACACCCACATCATCAACATTTCTGTCAAAGCAGTCACCAAAATATATCGGTTTTATGATAATGCACCACCACCATCTTGTAGAATCTTGGTCACGCCTTGACGAGGCTGTTATGAGCGGCAAACCTGTTCGTGCAAGAGCATCTTTTGCAGATGCAGATAAGCGGGAGAGCTTTTTAATGGGAATGTTCAATATTGCGATGCAGACGGCTCCCGGGCTTGTACCTACGATTGATCTGTTTAGCAGAAAGCATCTGCTTGATTTAGGCGGAGGACCAGGTACTTATGCTATCCATTTTTGTATGCACAACCCTGTTCTTACGGCAGTTGTGTTTGATCTTCCAACTACACGCCCGTTTGCAGAAAAAACTATTGAGCGGTTTGGTCAGCAGAATCGGATAACCTTTCAAGATGGAGATTTTCTTAAAGACCCGATTAAGGGCAAATATGATGTTGTCTGGATTTCCCAAATTCTGCATGGTGATTCACCCTCTGATTGCTATATGCTTATCAAAAAAGCAGCAGAGGCACTTGAACCTGACGGAATGATAATTGTGCATGATTTTATTCTAAGCAATAAAAAAGATGCGCCCCTCTTTCCGGCTCTATTTTCATTAAATATGCTGCTGGGCACAGAAGGTGGACAGGCTTATTCTGAACAGGAGATTATGGATATGCTCGCAAATGCAGGCTGTACTAAAATTTTCCGCACGCCGTACAAAGGACCAATGGAATCTGGGTTGGTTGTTGGAATGATTTAGATATTTAAAATAAAAGATAGTATGTTTGGGCATCAGTTAGTTTGAAAAAGTTTTATCATAATTTTTACAGCCCTGAGCTGAAGCTCTGGGCTAATGCTAAAATTTAAACGCCAGTCATGATACTGCGTTACCGGACAATGCCTCATTAATGCTTAAAACAAGCTCTTTTTTGGAAAAAGGCTTTTGAATAAGGTGCATACCTTTATCAAGAATGCCGTTGGTATTAATTATGTCAGCAGTGTATCCAGACATAAACAGACATTTAATGTTTGGTCTAAGTCTGCTTATATTGCTGAAAAGCTCTTGTCCGTTCATCTCCGGCATTATAACATCAGTAATGAGCAGTTCAATTTCACCAGCATAATTTTTTGCAATATCAACGGCTTTGCTTGGTAAGTCAGCAGTTAGAACATTATAACCCAATTTTTCCAGCATTATCTTAGCCATGTTTAATATTGTTTGTTCGTCCTCAACAATCAGGATAGTTTCATGTCCATCTTCAGCCTGCTCTTTATTCTCTTGTTCATTAGGTTCAATCGTATCTGTATGCTTGGGCAGATACGCTTTAAATGTTGTGCCTATTCCATGTTCGCTGTAAACATTTATAAAACCATTATTCTGCTTAACAATGCCATATACAGTAGAAAGACCAAGACCAGTTCCTTTTCCCACTGCTTTTGTTGTAAAGAAAGGCTCAAAAATATTGTTGATATCCTCTTTACTGATACCGCAGCCATCATCACTTACACTCAGCAGAACATACTCGCCTTGTTTAGCATAATCGTAATTTAAGCAATAAGATTCATCACACGTTATATTACAGGTTTGAATAATTATATTTCCAACACCATTTATGGCATCTCTTGCGTTGACGCATAAATTGGCAAGTATCTGATCTATTTGGGAAGGGTCAATATTTATATTCCATAGGTCTTTAGAAGGCTGAAATTTTAGATGGATATTCTCGCCGATAAGCCGTTTTAACATTTTCAGCATATTTTCAATGCTCTGGTTAATATTTATAACTTTTGGATAGACTGCCTGCTTACGTGCAAACGCAAGAAGCTGGCGGGTAATATCTGATGAACGCTGGGCTGCATTAAGTATCTGCACAAGATTTTCATAAATCGGATTGTCAGGATTAAGCATATTTATAGATATCTCAGCATAACCCATGATAACCATGAGCATGTTGTTAAAATCATGAGCTACTCCGCCTGCAAGCCTTCCTACTGATTCCATCTTCTGTGCTTGAATAAGCTGAGAATGAAGTTTCTCACGTTCTGAGATATCCTGATTAATTACTAAAGCACCTTCAATTTCTCCACAATCATCAAAAATTGGTGCACTATAGTTTAAAATTGTTTTCTTTTTGCCGTCAAAAGCATCAATTTCAAGCAGTTCATCAACTACTGTTATGCCGTCACGAATAGTATATACTAATGCCCAATCATCAGGAGCAATCTCTTCTTTTGATGGCAGTCTTCGTGCTTTGAATACGCCATATTCTGAAGGGCTGACATTAGGCTTTGCACCCCATATACTAACTCCAGCAGGATTACCATCTAACAGCCTGCCATTTTTATCTGCAATCCATAACCCGATAGGAAGTATCTCAAAAATCTTCTGCAATAAGTTCTTTCTCTGCTTTAATTCATCTTCTACTCGTTTCTGTTCGGTTATATCAATGCCATGAGATACCACTCCAGTAACATTTCCACTTTCGTCCTTATAAGGAAAATATGACATCTGCATCCAGCGTATGCCTTTCTTTCCTTTAAAATTCACTTCAACATCATATTGCACTCGATTACCTTTAAAACAACTGTCAATATGAGGCTTTACTTCTGATTCAAATATCTTCTTATCAAGAAAATCAGTTATTGTATGTCCTATAATCTCTTCAGGCGGAATTCCATGAAATTGTGCATAAACATCATTAACAGCTTGGTATGTATAATCTGGATTTATAAAAGACATGGGTTGGGGAACTGTTTTAACAATATTTTGAAACAGATGGAGCTGCTTGTTTACTTCAATGTTGCTAAGTGCAAAACTTATATCTTGAACAATATCGTAAAACAGCTCCTGCTCTTCTAAGTCAGAGGAGAATTCAGCAGGAACAGAGACAGATATTATGCCATAACAATTGTCGTTAAATACTAACTTGGAGGTTAATCCAGAACGTCCTGAGTATTGAACTGATAATGGGCAATCAAAACAGTCAGATGCAGGATTTTTTATTATATTAATTTGGTCGTTTTTTACTGTCCGCTTCATACAATCAGGAAACACACCGTTAAATAGACGCTCCCGCATAACTTTAAAACTACCGCTTTTAAAACCAGCAGATGCAACCTTACTGACTTTTAAACCACTTTTAGTTTTATCAAACAGGGCAATCCAAGCGTTATAATAACCCATATTTTCAGTAAGATTAACGCATATGCCTGCGATTAACATATCCACGTCATCACAACTATTTATCAATCTGTGAGCTTGCCGGATAGATTTTTGTACACGGTTCAGATGTCGTTCCCGCTCATAAGATGCTAATAAATTTTCCATGCTGATTGAAGTCATTTAATCTCCATTAAAAATTTGAAAAACCCAAATTTTTTTTTGCTTGTTGAGCCATGTAGTACTGATCAAGAGCTGTCCTAATATACATTTTTATTATATCTCTGCGGCTTACATTAAGTTCTTTTGCGACTGCATCTAATTCTTGCAGCATAGCTGTAGAAAAATCGACATCAACTTTCTGATTTTCAGATTTAGTAAACGGACGCCTGACGCGAAATGAATTGGTAAAATGCTCGGAAACATCTTTTCCACTTGCTGCTATTTCTGATATTTCATCAATTGTTAATTTCTTATTTTGTGAATTCTTCATAATAACTCCGCTCTTTTTTAGTTGATTTCCACAATGTAACCAAATGATAATATTCCCCTTCTTCGTCTTCTCTTTCTTCATATACAACTGTATATAACTGATTTTTTACCCACCCTATTGTACGCCATTGATTGGGATAATCAACGTGTTCATCTTCTATAAAGACCTTGTAAAATAATTCTTGAGCCTCTTCAAAACCGATTCCTCGTCTTGAATCATTTCTGAGACGTTCGCTTTTACTTTTATCAAATTTGAATCTCATTTTAGATATGTTAAATATATTAAATAGTTATGGTTATCGCTGGTCAACAATTATCAACTGTGAAATCTCTATACTTTATAGAGATGATTGTCTATTGTTAATTTATAAAAGATTGAAAAAAAAATCTTTCTTGATCCAGATCAATTCTTTTCTTCTTAATATGACTTATATTGCACTCAAATATTGTTATAAAAAATTAAAAAAAACAAACACCCAAATAATAAGGAGGCAAAATATGAAATGCCCAGGTCAAGATACACAATATTGGAATAATGAAGCTATCTTTGAGACAAAATGCCCCGAGTGCGGTGCTGATATGGAGTTCTTTAAAGATGACACTGCAAGAAAATGCAAAAGCTGCGGAAAAAAGATTGTTAATCCAAAGATGGATTTTGGATGTGCTGCTTATTGTCAGTTTGCAGATCAATGTATTGCCAACCTACCTGATGAATTTATTCGCCAGCGAGAAGATTTATTAAAAGATAGGGTGGCTGTAGAGACTAAAAGGTACTTTAAATCAGATTTTAGACGCATTGGTCATGCTATGAGAGTAGCCCGATATGCAGAGCAGATAGGCAAAGATGAGCAGTCTAAAAAATTTGATGAAAACAGAGGCAGAGAGACAGATGCAAACTTAGCTGTTATTTTGTCTGCTGCCTATCTGCATGACATCGGCATAAAAGAGTCAGAGAGAAAATATAACTCAAATGCTCCCAAATATCAGGAGCTTGAAGGTCCTCCTATTGCAAGGGGAATTCTTGAAAAACTTGGAGCTAAACAAGAGCTGATTGACGAGGTGTGCGATATTATAGGACACCACCACCACCCAAGAGAGAATGAGACTCTCAACTTTAAGGTTCTTTATGATGCTGATCTTATCACAAACCTTGAAGAGAATCAGAAAGAACATTTAGAAAAAAATGAAGAGCCAATCAGCAGAGATAGACTTGAAAAAATTATAGAAAAATCGTTTTTAACTGAGTCAGGGCGAAAAAAAGCAGAGTCTGTATTGTTGTAAACCTATAATATTACAAAGATATTCAAATAAAAATGGTAAGATTTTAAATATAAGGAGATTAAAGCAATGAAGATAAAAAGAAAAATTATTGAGATAGATGAAGAGCGTTGCAATGGCTGTGGTAACTGCGTTTTAGCATGTGCAGAAGGTGCAATTCAGATAATTGACGGAAAAGCAAAGATTGTTAAAGATCAATACTGTGACGGACTTGGTGCATGTATAGGCGATTGTCCTGAAGATGCACTAAAAATTGTCGAGCGGGAAGCAGATGAGTTTGACGAAAAAGCTGTTGAAGAGTATTTAAAAGAGCTTGAAAAAAAAGGGACAGCTTCAGAGCAAAAACCCTCTGAAACTTTAGGGTGCGGCTGTCCATCAAATCAGCTTAAAGTTCTTCAGCCATCTATGGGTTCATGTGCTGATGCCAACAAACCGACTACTTTATCATCTGTTCAGTCAAGTTTAGGGCACTGGCCTGTTCAGATACGTCTTATCCCTCCAAATGCACCATTTTTAAAGGGAGCTGATCTCTTAATTACTGCTGATTGCGTTCCAGTAGCATACCCTGCATTGCATCAAGAATTTCTTAAGGGAAAGGTGATCATGCTCGGCTGCCCAAAATTTGATGATGTTGACTCATACATTGCAAAATTTGCCGATATATTTAAAACTGCCGGCATAAAAAGCGTAACTGTTCTGATAATGGAAGTTCCATGCTGTTCAGGATTGCCGATGATGGTAAAAAAAGGAATGGATATTGCCGGAGTAAATGTTCCAATGAAAAAAGTGGTTATAAGCTCAAGGGGGCAGATTATTTCATGAGTTAAGGATTTAAACTATAACAATCAGTTTATATTATTGAACTGCTAAGATTATCAGGTAAACAATCTTTTTATACAACAAGGAGCTTAAATTATGGAAAAGGTTATTAAAACAGAAGAGTTAAAGTCTATTATTCAGCAACATAGCGGAGAAAATCAGGATATTGTGCTTTTTGATGTAAGACGAAAATCTGATTATGATGCCGAACCAAACATGATTTCAGGTGCAACATGGCAAGACCCTGAAAAGATAGAAGATTGGAGCAAAACTATTCCTGATAATAAACAGGTGGTCATCTATTGTGTGAAAGGCGGTTCTGTAAGTAAGTCCGTATCTGAATATCTTAATAACAAACAGATCAAAACTTCTTATTTAGAAGGCGGGATAAAAGCGTGGCAGGATTCTGGAGGGGAAGTAAGGAATA
The DNA here is from genome assembly GCA_964539635.1 of uncultured Desulfobacterales bacterium. Classification (GTDB taxonomy): domain Bacteria; phylum Desulfobacterota; class Desulfobacteria; order Desulfobacterales; family Desulfobacteraceae; genus Desulfamplus. The sequence goes on from CAZIJN010000055.1 coordinate 20,385, forward strand.
AGAATTTAATAACTCCCGAAACTGATTATATGTGTATTGACGCTGT
>CAZIJN010000056.1:0-20283 GCA_964539635.1 uncultured Desulfobacterales bacterium
CTATTTCCAAATGAATGTATAATAATTGGTGCACTAAGGCTTTTTGAATGCTCATACGATAAACCAAACACAACTCCTCCTATTAGCGGAATAATTGGAATCGTGCTGCTATGCGGTATATGGGACAGTGTAAATATTAATGTACTTGTAGTAATAGCTGTTAAAAATCCATATTTTCTCGCAAAAGAGTATATAAAACCCCGAAAAAAAAGCTCTTCAGCAAATGGACTTATAATGCACCCTGTAAAGAGAAATACCGCAAGCTCAAATGCTCCCTGCTCTTTTATCTCTAACACCAAGTCCGATTTAAAAAGCAAAACAGGATTTGTTTTAGTTATAAACAGAATAACAACTCCTCCAATCAGTGCTGCCAATCCAAAGCAGAGCGACCACACCAAACCTAACTTTATCCCCTTTATCAGATGCTTTATATCATCTGTTCTGTGTTTAATATGTTGAGGTTTTAAATTATTTAGAATGATATTAATAGCCGTCATCAAGGCTATTTCAATTATTCTGATAACAAGGATAGTTGAAATTTTGGGGAGCATAAAGGTAGTCGTTAAAAATGGTGCAGCGTATATTTCGCACGCCAAAACAGCAGATAAGGCTGCTATAAGATGGCAGGGTGTTACACTACTTGTAATCATGATTAAAATGTATGATATTTTTTAGGCAGTTATACGCTCTTTGCTGAACATACCAATGATCACTATCGGCTATTTTACTCGTTAAAATATCTTTTATCTTAAAGTTAAAATCTCTATTTTCTTTATTAGTTATCCCAATTTTTGCCATAGCATCAATTGCAGCACATTGAACATTGATTGAAGGATCGTAAATGAGCTTTTCAAGAAAGATCAGGGCATCTGGACTTTTAGCAGCAGAAAAAGCATTGGCAAGCCAGTATTTTTCGGCAATATTCCCGTTTAACGCATGTTTTATAAAATCAGGGTGACTCCAGATAGTATCGCTGTTTTCAGTAAATTGATCTGTAAAATTTACATCTTTAATGCCGTTATTTTTTTTAATATGACCATTGTTCTTTTTACAAAGCTCTCTCAGCCCTTCAATGCGTATCTTGTAGTCTGAATGTTCAACCATTGTTTTAATAGATAGGCTCTGATTATTAAAAGAGAGCGGATAGATAGTATAAAAAATAGATAATGATATCAAAACATTAACTATTCCCGCCGCGATTGCAGAGACAAATTCCCTTCTGTTTTCAACTGTTTTTAAATTGAAGAAATTTAATTTTTCAAGGCTGCAATTTATAAAACCATAGATAACTAAGAAAAAAGATGAATATATAGTAATAGGTAAAAAAATAGTCAGACCAGCAAAGCATAGTAATCTTATAATTTTGTGGCGATCATCTAAAGAGTTATCTCGAAATATATTTTGATCAAACTCCTCTTTCCTTTTATCAGAATCAGCCTTTTTTATTTTATCAGCATAAAACTTTTTTATTTTATGAGAATAAACCTTTGATTTAGAGATTTCATCTATTCTACTTTTAACTGATGGTTTTATTGCCTCTACCGCATAAAGAGTGTAGCTATAATAAAAATCATTTATTGCTTGCCCGTAAATATTTGAAAATAAAAGATAATCTCGTGCTCTTAAAAATATGCCTTTATCTGATTTAATATAGTAAAACACTCCTGTAATAGAAACTGTTATTATAAGCACGATTATAACTATCTGTTTTGATTCTTTTTTATCGTTTGATAGGAATTTGAAAATAAATTTATCGTTTGATAAGAACGTGAAAACAAAGAAAATGGTTGATGGTATGAAAATCGTGTATGCAGCAGTAAAAATATTTTCACCATAAATGAAAATTATAAGGCTTATAATAATCAAGACTAAAAAATAGATAAGAGAGGGTTTAATTAGAGAAAGTTTGAAAGAGTTGTTAAAGAAGATTATCAATAAAATCAAGATAGCTGATGCTGATGCAATGGCTACGCCCGCTGTTAAAGAGATAAATAGAGCACCAGCAAAAGCAGGATATATCTTTTCAAGATTTAAAAGTGCATTACCGGTTGGAACAGCTATTGCGAGATATTCTAAATTAGAAGCGTCTAAATTAGAGGAATCTAAATTAGATACTGCTCTATTGAAGGTATGAATTATTTGAGCAAGTTTTGCGTTGGATTGTAGAACATGAAAAAATGAGATGATTTGGGCAGTTATAACTCCGGCAATTAGGCAAAAAAAAATCTCATAGATGTTGATAAGGATAAGAGATTTTTTTTATGCCCAAAATAACTATTATGTATAATTTTGTTTTTAGAGAAGATCATCTACCAACTCTGCTGAACCATCAATTGAATCGTGCATTGCATCGCCCACTCCGGGAATAATTGAGACAACCGCTCCGCCTACCCGCATTGGAACAGTTACAACTTTAGTTAAAAGACAGCCCGAAAGAATAAAAACCGTCATTAATATGAGTAATATTTTGATATATTTCATAAAATAGCTCCTAACAACTTCTTATTAAAATCAATCTGTCAATAATTGAGGCTGATTTGAATTGCAGCAATTCTAATTTTAGAAATTGTATTATGATAATTTTTATAACCGAGCGATAAATCGCACGGCTAAAGTGTAAAAAAGTCCACTAAAGTGGACTGTAATAACAGTCGGCTTCAGCCGACTTCAGTTATTTTAGCCCAGAAATTTATTTCAGGGCTAAAATAATATTAAAATTGCTGCTTAAATTGAATCTAACTTGATTACTTTACTTCAAGGCTATTTAAATCAAGAGTCCAGAAGATTCCATTTGGCTCTGCTGGATTAAGATAAGGCACAAGCGTAAATCCAAAGTTGTAATCTCCAAGTTTAGCAGATGGAACTTTAAGAGTAAGATCATTTTCTAAGTATGGCATCATGTTGGTTTCGCAATTTTCGCAATTAATAGCCTCTGCTATCTTTTTTGCAATCAATTTGTGTGTAAATGTTGTGGGGTGAACTTCGTCCCAGAACATATAAATTCCGTCAGATACTTCTCCAGTTGATGTATTTAGTTTTGATGCTGTTGTGTTGGTAAATCCAAGCGATTCAGCATTCGCAAGAAACTCTGACAAGATATTAAACGCATTAAATCTTTTAATTTCAATTTCAGGATAAACAGTCTCAATTCCAACAATAACCTGTTCAAGAGCATTATTAAATCCTGATATAAGCTGTGTCGCAGCAGCACCAGTAGAGGGATTATCAACAAATTTTGGTGTTTTCCCTGAGTCAGGAAGATTTATCACCATAAATTTTGTGGCACCTGCAGAAATCAGTTGGGTGATTCCATTTTGTATATTTGACACAGCTTGAGTAATTTGTGCTACTGGATCAGTAATCGCCCAAAAATCATTTGATCCAATCCAGATAATAAAAAGGGTATCCTTAGGCATTGCAAATCCAGCTTTATAGTTAAGAGAGATAGCAGCCATATCAACATATGCTTTAATCTCATCTGCAAACCCGGGAAAATCACTATTAAATTTCGCATCACTCACATTTGTGTCACCTGTCATTGCACCGCCGTGTGCATAATTAAGAGCAATACCAGTAACGCCTATATCTTCAGCAAGATATTCAAACCAGACGGGTCCATCAGAAAACCTTCCCTGATAGTAGGGAGCGGGCGGATATACATCACCACTGACCGCAAAAAAATTGCCGTTATCACTTAAACTGTCTCCAAACACGACAATATTTTTGAACTCTGTTGCATAGACACTAAAAACCGTAATAAACATAAGAATAAGGGCAATAAATAGGGATTGTATCTTTTTCATGTTCTCCTCCAAAAGTAAGTGTTGTTAGTTTAAATAGGGATTTGTTATTTTCCATAGGAAAGCTATGATTTATGGAATGTCAAAACTTTATAACTAAAAATTACTAAAGGTCAAGAAATAGGTTTGATTACTTGAGATATAAATCTATGCTGAGGAATATAAAATTTTTTGTCCTGTTGCCCCATCAAAATAATAATTCTTGACATAATCTATTTAGTTAAGCCACTAAGTATAAAACAATATATAAATTAGGATTTTAATTTACGCTTTATCCTAAATTCAATGGTTAAAGGTTTAATACAAGTTGATTAATAAATTTTTACAGTTGCTTTCAGATAAAATTGAACTCTCTGAAGATAAGATAGAAAAAATAAGAAAACTCTACAACAATGACAGAATAAATTTCATTGAATCTTTAGCCGCATCTGGCATGGTGCAAGAAGAGCTGGTTCTTGAAATTATTTCAGATATCTATTCAATTTCATATATTGGAAGTATTAATCTTGATTCTGTTTTACAAGGTGAAATTTTAGGCAGGCTATGTGCAGATAAAGACAACCTGTATTCATGTAATCTATCATTTACACAATATCTTATAAAACAAGGTTTTACAGAAAATATATCGATCCATTTTTTAAAAAAATACTGCATTGTTCCAGCATTAATTGAAGATAACCTTAATAAAGAGAGTTTAACAAACAGTTCAGTTGTTATTGCGGTTAATAACCCTTGTGAGCTGTCTCCTGCTGATGATATTGCAAATTTTTTGAATCTTACACAATACGATATTGTTTTTGCTCCCCGCTCTGAAATAGTATCTGCAATAAATCATCTGTACAACCAGACAACAGAGGAGAGTGCACGCCAGATTGTAGAAAATATGGAGGAGAACGGCACTACAATCATCAAGGCAATTGAACAGACATCAGATTTACTTGACAATACAAGCGATGCACCTGTAATCCGATTGGTAAACCACATCATATCCCAATCTGTTAAGGCAAACGCAAGCGATATACATATTGAGCCGTTTCAAGATACAATCAAGATAAGATATAGAATTGATGGTATTTTATATGATCTGCTTGAACCGCCAAAATGGATTCAGTCGGCATTAGTATCCCGCATCAAAGTTATGGCAGATATGAACATTGCAGAGAAGCGGATTCCCCAAGACGGCAGGCTTGAGGTGAGAATGGGAGACCAAAAAATTGATATCCGCATATCAACAGTCCCGACATCTTATGGTGAACGTCTTGTTATGCGTCTTTTGAATAAATCAGGCACCCTGCTTGAACTCTCTCAATCAGGAATATCTTCAAAACATTTGGAGATATTCAACAGGCTTATTACAATCAACAACGGAATTGTACTTGTAACAGGTCCTACAGGAAGCGGAAAGACCACAACGCTTTATGCCGCACTTTCTGCCATAAATTCGCCGGATAAGAACATAATTACAATTGAAGACCCTGTTGAGTATAATCTAAAGGGAATTGGACAGATTCAGGTAAATCGAAAGATAGGAATGACCTTTGCGAGCGGATTACGTTCAATTGTCAGGCAGGACCCTGATGTTATTCTTGTTGGAGAGATAAGGGATTTAGAGACCGCTGAAATAGCTATACAATCTGCTTTGACAGGTCATCTTGTATTTTCTACCCTTCACACAAACGACTCTCCCGGAGCTGTTACAAGGCTTGTTGATCTTGGTGTTGAACCATATCTGATAACATCATCAGTAAAGGCAATTGCAGCCCAACGGTTGGTTAGGATTTTGTGTCCCCGCTGTAAGTTGGAATATCTTCCAGATGCTTCAGAGCGTGCTCTTTTAAACATTAATAAAGATGTGAAGATATTTAAGCATAAAGGGTGTGCCTACTGTTTTGGAACAGGCTACACAGGACGACAGGCTATATTTGAGATTATGGAGATTAATGATGCAATCAAGAGTGTTATTCTTAGCACTTCAGATGCCAATCAGATTAAAAAAAGTGCTGTTGGACAGGGTATGACAACGCTTCGGCAAGATGGCATCTCCAAAGTCTTACAAGGTATCACCAGTATAGAGGAGGTTGTCCGTGTTACTCAAGAGTAGATGCTTTTTTTAAACTGAAATAACTATACAGGAGATTTTATGGTTAAATGCTATATTGATGAAAATAATGAAACTTTATTTGTGTGTCCTAATTGCGGTTTTCAAAAACAGTTTAATGCCTCTCGATTCAAACTTAAAAAAAATATAAAGATAACGTGTAAATGCGGGCACACAGAAAACATACAAATTGAATTTCGTAAATTTTTTAGGAAAAAAACAGAATTGCCGGGTGTGTGTACGATTGATAAAAATAGAAGAAAGTGTGATATCCTTATTAAAGATATCTCTATCGGCGGAGTTGCGATTCAGTTTGTTTTTATCAATAAAAAATATTTATCTGACATTGAAGAAGGGGATATTGTACATGTTGAATTTAAAATTAATAATAATGAAGAGAAAATCATTACTAAAAAATGTGTAGTAAGGCAAAAGATAGATGATATTGTAGGTGCTGAATTTGCTGATGAAAATTATGCTAAAATTATAGGTTTTTATATTAGAGGCTGAAGTTGCTGTTACTTATTTTTATAATTTGTTTTTGGTGTAATCCTATAGAGATTTATGCACAAGAATTTTTTTTCGCTGCGCCCGGACAAACCGTGATCCAATCGCAATCACAAGCAGAAGCAGAAGCACAATCACAAACGGAATCGCAATCTAAACAAAATCTGGTTAATAGAGATAAAATAGGATTATTTAGATTTTACAAACAATATATCTCATCTGCTGATGGCAACCGTTGCGGCATGTATCCATCATGTTCAAGCTATGGGCAGGAGGCTGTAAAAAAACATGGGCTTTTTATAGGCTGGATTATGACTTGCGACCGTCTGATAAGGTGTGGAAGAGATGAAACAAAGCTCTCTCAAAGCATATCTTCATCAAATAAACTTTTGACCGTTGATCCGGTTGCGGCTAATGATTTTTGGTGGTATTCCCATGATGCTTCAAAATAGCTTTTCTCTCCTTATATCTTCTAAATATCGAAATTTTTTTGTTCTGATTCTATTTTCAGCTCCTCTTCTATTTTTTTCATTTATTAGAATAGAGTCCTGTTCAGCTTCAAATCTCTCCCAACTAACAACTACGGGTAAATCTGAATCTGCAACAACAGACAAATCTAAATCTATAACTACAAACAAATCTGAATCTGAAACAACGGACAAATCTGAATATATAACTACAAACCAATCTGAATCTGCAACAAAAGACAAATCTAAATCCACAATTATAATAGATGCAGATATGCAGTACTGCTATGCTTTAGAGCTTTTTAACCACAATGATTTTAACACTGCCATTGTCGAGTTCAGCCGTTTTATACACTTTTTTTCAGATGATAACCGGATAACAGATGCGATTTTTAAAAAAGGGGTCTGTCTGTTTAATACAAAACAATACAAAGAGGCTGTTAAAGTTTTTAGAGATTTATCAGTTCCGTTATTTGAAAACTATATAAACGATAATATTGAGAATAGTTACCGTTTAAGGGTTGACTCGCTTTTTATGTTAAGCTCGACATTTGCTGCTATGAATCAAGATGGCTCGGCAGAGATGGTGCTTCAAGACTTTCTGCTGCTAAATGATGATCCAAAACAAGATGATAGAACACTTTATTCCCTTGCCCTGCTATATCTTACAAGGGCTTCAAATGGCAGGATCGGATATAAAGAGTCTTCAAACATGCTTGAAAAATCGCTTGGATATTTAGATAAAATGACACCTGATGGAAAGAGTTTCTATAAGGCAGAGTCTCTTGCAATAGATATAGAAAAAAGCGTTCAGATTGCTAAACAAAACAAGAAAAGTCCAGCGATTGCGGGCGTTGCTTCAATTGTTCCCGGAGGAGGATTTGCCTACTGCAACCGTTATCAAGATGCAATAACAGCTTTTTTGCTTAACAGTGCATTTGCCTTTGCAGCAGTTGAATCTTTTGAAGATGGCAGCAGTGCATTAGGAGCTTTGATTCTGTTTGTAGGATCAGGATTTTATGGAGGAAGTATTTATGGTGGAATTTCAAGTGCTCATAAACATAATAAAGAGCTTATAAAAGATGAGCTGGATAGTATTAGAAAAGAAGAAGGGTTAAAGTTTAATATAAACTCTCATTATACGCCTCCTATAGAGCAAGAAGAACAAAATCAAAACAGGTATAAAGTACCTTTAATCTCTATAAAGATTCCGTTTTAAGATTAATCATAAATGGCTTGAGTGAGCCTTTTTGATAGGCTATACTTTGGAAAATGTTAAATTTTTTTCTTCCATTTAACCAATTTTATTTAGAGTGGACAATGCAGTTAGTTAATTAAAAAACAATAAGGAACTATAAAAACAATATGCATAAACTATTGAGCGACAAAACAGGTGAACAGATAATGCTTTTAGGCAACGAAGCAATTGCAAGAGGTGCAGTTGAGGCTGGCGTTGCCTTTGCTACGACTTATCCCGGAACACCATCATCTGAGCTATCTTTAAATCTTTTTCAAATCTCCAAACAGACAGACCTCTATTTTGAATACAGCACAAACGAAAAGGTCGCAATGGAGGTTGCAGCAGCAGCGGCAAATTCAGGACTAAGAACAATGTGCATTATGAAGCATGTTGGTCTTAATGTGGCAGCAGACCCTTTGATGACTTTGGCTTATATCGGAGTTAAAGCCGGCATGGTGATCTTAACGGCAGATGATCCAGCTATGTTTTCAAGCCAGAACGAGCAGGATAACCGTTATTATGCTAAACTTGCAGGACTTCCCATGCTTGAGCCATCTTCTGTTAGTGAAGCAAAAGAGATGACCATTGCAGCGTTTGAGCTTTCAGAGATTTTGCAGGAGCCTGTTATTCTAAGAACAACTACAAGAATCAACCACTCAACTGCTTTTGTAACAACGGGGCAGATTAAAGAGAGAAACACAAAAGGCAGTTTTAAGCGTGATCCAATGAGCTATGTAACTGTGCCGGCAGTATCCCGCAGACTTCATGTAAAACTTCTTGCAAATCTTAAAAAAGCGTCTGAACTTTCAGAGTCTTCAATCCATAATTTTATTGTTGAGTCAAAATCTTGTAACAGCAATAATCCTTGCGGCTGCACAGGTTCACAAGCTGGCAAGGGTAAATTTGGAATCGTCTGCAACGGCGTAAGTTATCTTTATGCCTCTGATGCTGTGAAAGATTTGGGCATTGAAGATAAGACTAAAATTCTGCGTATCGGTTTTTCCAATCCAATGCCGGGAAATCTTATCAAAGCGTTTGCAAAAGATTGCGAAAAGATTCTTGTGATTGAAGAGGGCGAGCCGTTTATGGAGGAGGCAGTAAAAGCGTTTTCGCAAGAGGCTGGCATTGTAATTCCGATAAAAGGGAAAAATGTTGATGAGGTTGCCCCTCCTTGTGTCTCTGCTTCAAGCGAGCAGACAGACGGCTGCCTCTTACCAGCAGAGCAAGACGACCTTTTTTCAAGGCTATATGAGTTTGATCCTGCAATGGTGCGTCAAAAAATTGCCTCTTTCTTTGGCATTGATTATTTTAACGCTTCTCAAACATCTGGTTGCAAAACTGGTTATACGCCTGTCAAACCAGTAGATACAAAATCTATTCCAGATATTCCGCAGCGTCCGCCAAACTTATGCTCTGGCTGTTCACATAGGGCAACATTTTATGAGGTAAAAAAGGCTTCTGAAGGAATGGACGTTATTTTTCCTTCAGATATCGGCTGTTACACGCTTGGATTTCTTCCGCCGCTTTCAACTGGTGATTTTGTAATCTGCATGGGTGCATCTGTCAGCAGCTCCTGCGGATTTTCAAAGGCAACTGACCATAAAGTTGTCTCATTTATCGGAGATTCTACATTTTTCCACTCTGGAATTACTGGTCTTGTAAATGCTGTATTCAACAACCACAATTTTACATTAGTAATTTTAGATAATGGAATTACAGCTATGACAGGTCATCAGCCAAATCCAGGGGTTGATATGACCCGAATGAACTTTGAAGGATACAAACCAATATCAATAGAGAATTTAGTTCGGGCAATTGGTGTCGAGCATGTTACTATAATAAAGCCATTTAAGGTGAGAAAGAGCATTGAAGCGATTAAAGAGTCACTCGCGTTTAAAGGTGTTTCGGTTATAATCTCTCAAGAGCCGTGTACTTTGTATGCAAAGAGCATAAAAATTCTAAAACCAAGACCATTTCACGTTACAGCAAAATGTGTGGATCATAGAGACTGTATTGACACGATCGCCTGCCCATCTTTTTACATTGAAAATGGGCGTGTTAAAATTGATCCAGATACCTGTGTCGGATGTGCTGTCTGTGCCCAGATATGCCCTGAAAATGCGATTATGCCGTTGAAAAATAGAGAGTAAAATAAAAAGGATTTTATAAAATATGGATACTAAAAGATTAATTATAGTAGCAGTTGGAGGGCAGGGAAATCTGTTAGCCTCCAAAGTGCTTGGAGAGGCAGCACTTTTAGCCGGCGTGCCTGTTCGTATGAGTGAGATTCACGGAATGGCACAGCGGGGCGGAGTTGTTGAGTCTGCAATTATATTTGGCGATGCACAGAGCACCATTATTTCTGATGGAGAGGCTGATATTTTATTGGGATTTGAACCGTCTGAAACTCTTCGTGCAATGAACCGCTGCAATGCAGACACAAAGGTTATAACAAGCCTCTCTCCTGTTCCCCCTTTTACTGTGGCAATTGGAAAAGGTGTCTATCCTGCAATTGAGGATATGGTCTCTCTTATTCGTCAAAGAACTCCATCTTTGATCGCATTTGATGCCATGAAACTTGCTAAAGAGGCTGGAAGCCCGATGACTCTAAATATTGTGCTGGTAGGTGCTTTGGTGCAATCTAATGTTCTGCCCCTTAATCGTGAGACAGTAGAAGAGGCAATAAAACTTAGAACCAAAAAGGGTTTTACAGATATGAATATAAAGGCTTTTAATTTGGGATTTGAAGCTGCTGGGTGCTGTTCAATATAGTAGAATCTTCTCTTATTACATGCCCAATTTCCTTAGATTTTTAGATTTGTCCTAAATCTAAATCAAATACAACCTTTTGATATTTAACATAAATTTAAGAGACGTACTTTCGGTGCGTCTCTATTCACATCATAAAAAGACGTACTTTTGGTGAGTTTCTATTCACATCATAAAATATGGGTCAACATCAATTCCTACTGATATATCCTTAGCTGAAAAAAGTTTTTTATCTGATAAAAGATGGCGTACAACCCGATTCAAAACATTTGCAGACGGACTTTTAAGAAGAATCTGCCATCTATAACGCATTGAAATTTTTGGGATTCCAGCCTCAATTGGTCCTAACATCTGAACTGATTGTTCTTCTTTTATATTTTTTATATTATTATTGTGTGTTTCAATAAAACCGCTGCATATCTCTCCAACCATCAAGGCGTGGTTTTTTACCTTTTCCATATCAAGCCCTGAAATTTTAAGCTGGATAATTCTTGAAAACGGAGGATACAACAGAGCCTTTCTAAATGGAATCTCGCTGTTGTAAAACTGCACAAAATCTTGATTTTTAGATGCCTCGATACTGAAGTGATCAGGATTATATGTCTGCATAATAACTTTTCCAGCTCTATCGCCTCTTCCTGCACGTCCTGCGACTTGGGCAAGAAGCTGAAAAGTTCTCTCGCCTGCACGAAAATCTGGAAAATTCAAAGATAAATCTGCACATATCACGCCGACAAGAGTAATTGCTGGAAAATCGTGCCCTTTTGCAAGCATCTGGGTTCCAACTATAATATCAACCGTCCTGTTTTTCACCTTTTTTAAAATCTGGACAGTTGCTCCTTTTTTTCCACCTGTGTCTTGGTCAAGCCTGATTACTCTTGCATCAGGATACATTGATTTAAGAAGGCTCTCAATCCTCTCTGTTCCAAATCCTAAAGGCTTTATTTTTGGAGAGCCGCATTTTGCACATTTTATATCTGACATAACCTTTACGCTGTAAAAAGTTCTGCCGGTTGATGTTCGTATGTTTGATGTATTTACTGTTGATGATATGGAAAAGCCGCACAGATGGCATCTAAATTCACTCTCATCTTTATGCAGAGTCATGGTGATATCGCAAAATTTGCACTTAAGAGCCTCTCCGCACGACTCGCAAACTGGAAAGGTTGCAAATCCGCGGCGGTTGAGAAATATCAACACCTGATCCCCTTTTGACAGACATTCAGATATAGCTTTCGATAACTCTGGAGTAATAAGTTTATCTTTCCAGCCGCAATCTTTATATTTTTTCAGATCAACAAGCGTAATCTCAGGCAGGGGGTGGCGGTTTACCCGTTTTTTGAGAAAAAGCTCCTCAAACCGTCCCTGACAAGCGTTATAGTATGACTGTATTGATGGAGTTGCAGAACCTAAAATTACTGGAATATTATGCTGCTGTGCCCGAACTATTGCAATATCCCTTGCATTATATCTTAAGCCTGTCTCCTGCTTATAAGATGTATCGTGCTCTTCATCTACAATAACAATTCCAAGATTTGCAACTGGTGCAAATATGGCTGATCTTGCACCAATAACAATTGAGACTTCCCCTTTTGCAATCCGATGCCACTGATCAAGAATCTCTCCTTTAGACAGACCGCTGTGGAGTATTGCAACTGTATTGCCGAACCTTGCTCTAAATCGTCTTTCAGTCTGTGATATGAGCGAGATTTCAGGCACAAGCATAATTGCACCTAAGCCTCTACGCACAGCATCTGTTACAAGACGCATATAAACTTCTGTTTTGCCGCTCCCGGTAACGCCTGATAAAAGATATCTCTTAAAACCTCTCTCTATATTCTCTATTACCTGATTGACCACACAAGCCTGTTCATCTGTAAGCTCGGGCGGAGTGTCAGGCTCAACTGTATCTCCAAACGGGTCTCTAAATACCTGTCGTTCATAAATTGTAAGATATCCAGCCTCAGCCATTATTCCAACTAATTTAGGAGCTGTAGGAACCTCTTTTTTAAGATTAGTTAATGAAATCTCTTTGTGTTCCATTACTATTTTAACAATTTCTTGACGTTTTTTTGATACAATATTTAATTTTGATAATTTGTCGGACAAAGCGTTAGAATCTGAATTAGCTGGCTCAGATAAATTTAAATCAGATAGACTTAGATCACATAACATTTTCTCTAACGATGTAGATATACAGATAAATTTCTCCATCTTTATGCGTGTCTTATCTTTTTTAAGCTCTGATGTGATCTCAATAAGATCGTCTTGAACCATCTTTTTTATCAGGGCATGGCTTACACCCTCTTTTTTATCTATAAGTGATTTAAGAGGCAGGGTTCGGGTTGGTATTGAGTCAAGTTTTTTAACCACATAATATTGAGCAGGTGTAAGAAGATTTAGATTCAGCCGCTCAACTCCATTTTCTGTTGCACAAACTAAAGAGACGTCATGGCTGTCAAGACCTACAGGCAGGGCTGTGCGGATAACCTCTCCAATCGGGTGGATATAGTAGCCTGATATCCAACGAAACAGAGAAACCATTGAAGGTGGAAATAGGGCTATATCATCAAGAAGATCAAGGATCAGTTTAGGCTTGTAATTGGAGGCATTCTCATGTTTTTTTCCGATAACATAGCCTGTGATCCTGCGTCTGCCAAATGGAACAAGAACTCTCATTCCTGTGGCGGTGTTTTGTGCGAGATGGGCTGGCACTTTGTATGTAAAGGTCTGGTTTAGCGGAAGGGGAATAGCAACATCAATATATTTATCCGTATAGTCCTCTTTATATTTATCCGTATATTGCTCGTTTTCAAGCTCAACGTATTGCTCGTTTGTAGATTTATTTTCTTTCATGGCTCATGCTTTGACCACAAATCTATCTTCCATCTTAAACTCTTTTTGTTAAATCTGTTTATTAAAAAAGATATAGTGGCAAAACAAGAGAATCTGCCACTATATCTTTAAACAAAAAAGGTGTCTTATACCTTTTAACAATCAATAATCTCTATATAGCCAATTCTCTATATATCCATGTTTGCAGGCTCATAGTACTCTTTTGGGAACTTGCAAGTCGGGCATTTAGCTGGCGGCTCTGTCCCTTCATGAATATATCCGCACTGGCTGCATTTCCATTTTATCGGTTTTTCTCGTTTAAACACAGTCCCGTTTGATAACATATCAAGGCATCTTTGAAATCTATCTCTATGGTGTGCTTCAACTTTTGCAATCTGTTTAAAAAGGTTGGCAGCCTCTCTGTTTCCTTCAGCTTCTGCATCTTTAGCAAAATCAGGATACATTGTTACTGTCTCGTAATTTTCGCCGTCAATAGCCTCTTTGAGGTTTGCAGCAGTATCTCCGATTCCTCCAAGCATTTTAAAATGGTCGTTTGCATGGCGTTTTTCATTATCAGAACTCTCATCAAATACCTTTGCAATGTAATGATAACCCTCTTGACGGGCTACTTCTGCAAAAAATGCGTATTTATTTCTTGCCTGTGATTCTCCTGAAAATGCTGCTTTAAGATTTTCAATGGTTTTACTCATAAATCAAAATTCTCTCCTATAATCAGTTGCGTTTGAATTTAAAGTGTAAATTTGTTTAACACAATTTAAGTTATCACCGTATAAATCAGCATATTATCTTACAATAGAGCTTATTTATATTTAGTCATGAACTTATGAATCTATTTAATCATAAACTTAACTTGAATACAACTTAGATTTAAATCGAGCGATTCTAATTTTACTATTATGTATCATGATTAATTTGATTTATTTGAAGCCCTCAAATAAATTTTTAGGCTAATTTTAGGATTACTGCCTATTTTAGAGAATTTAAGATTCACATCTGTTCAATGATTGATACTTTACAAGAAAAAAAGCTGGTGTTATTGTACGAAAAATTAACAAGAAGACTATTTTTATCTTTATATGTGATTATTATACTAAAAAAAATTCAGGAGGATTCCATTATGGAATATATTGAGATTCATTTTGGTGAAGATTTTGGAAGATTACCACGAGGAGAAAAACATGAGCATGACATGTTTCAGTCGATCAATCCAATGTTCTGTCTTACAAAAAGGCTGTGGAAACCTCAGATGGATATTTTTGAAACAAGAAATCAGATAATTATTCAGGCTGAGATTGCGGGTGTTGAAAAAGAAGATATCTCAATTGAGGTTACCAATAAAGCTGTAAAAATTTCAGGCAACCGATGCCGCACCGCTCCAAGTGAACCTGGAACATACAGACTTGCTGAAATACAGTTCGGAGGCTTTGAGAGAATTTTATATCTTCCCACTTTGATAGACCCTGAAAGGGTATCAGCCGCTTTTTCCAATGGTTTTCTTGAATTAACACTTTCTAAAATTCCGTTGCAAAAACCACAGAAAATTGAACTCTCATAACAGTTTTAAGATAAAAATAGGTAAGTTACATTAAGTTATGATAGATATTTTATATATTAAAATAGAATACAGACAACTTTAGCATAAATATAAATAGGAATCTTGCATGAACGAAAATCAGACATCAATAAATTTCAATCCAGATCATATACCAGATACACTTCCCATTCTTCCAATTGTGGATACCAACCTTTTTCCTAAGATGGTTCTACCCCTTGTTATCATGCAGAAAGAGGCGATTGCACTGATTGACGAAGCCATGGCAGGTAATAGAATGCTTGGTCTTCTTCTTTCAAAACGTTCTGATATCTCCTCAAAACACACAGCCGAAGAGCTTCACACTATCGGAACTGTTGCAGTCATTCTTAAGATGGCAAAGATGGAGGAGAATCGTGCCCAGCTTTTGATTCAGGGCTTAAGTCGTTTTAAAGTTGTAGAATATTTAGATGACAAGCCATATATTCAGGCACGTATTGAAGTGCTTGAAAGTACAAATATTTTGGTTAATGACAAAGAGACTCTTGCTCTTATGTCAAATATTGTAGATCAGTATGAGAAGATCGTAAATCTCTCTCCCGGGCTGCCTGCTGAAATAGGTGCAATGGTAAGATCAATACAAGAGCCTGATATTTTAGCAGATATGGTAGCATCAACCATAAATGCCCCTGTTCTTGAGAAGCAGGCTGTCATTGAGATGATTGATGTAAAAGCTCGTCTTAAAAAAGTAACCCGTCTTGTAAATGAGCAGCTTGAAATCCTTGAGATGGGTTCAAAGATTCAAAGCCAAGTTAAAGAGGATATGGATAAACGCCAGCGTGAGTACTATCTCCGCCAGCAGCTTAAAGCCATTAAAGAGGAGCTTGGAGAAACTGACGACGAGAGCGTTGAGGTTGAGGATTACCGCAAAAAAATCGAGAGTGAAGGGCTTCCTGAAGCAGCCGCAAAAGAGGCAGAGCGGGAGATCAAAAGATTGTCCCGAATGCACCCATCTTCTTCTGAATATGTTGTTGCATCAACCTATCTTGACTGGCTCACCTCTCTGCCGTGGAATAAAAAATCAAAGGATAACCTTGATATTAAATTTGCAAGAAAGGTTTTGGATCAAGACCATTACGGACTTGAAAAACCTAAAAAGAGAGTTCTTGAATATTTGGCGGTCAGAAAACTTAAAAATGACTCTAAAGGTCCGATCTTATGCTTTTCAGGACCTCCCGGCACAGGTAAAACATCGCTTGGAAAGTCAATTGCAAGGGCACTCGGCAGAAAATTTGTAAGAATTGCACTCGGCGGAATCAGAGACGAGGCAGAGATAAGAGGGCACAGACGCACCTATGTTGGAGCACTCCCGGGTAGAATTATTCAGGAGATCAGAAGAGCTGGAGAGAATAACCCTGTGTTTATGCTTGATGAGATAGATAAGGTAAGCTCATCATATCATGGAGACCCATCTTCTGCACTTTTAGAGGTGCTTGATCCTGAGCAGAACTACTCATTTACAGATCACTATTTAGATGTTCCGTTTGATCTTACAGATGTTATGTTCCTTACAACAGCCAACGTTCTTCATACCATTCCAGCACCTTTGCGAGACAGAATGGAAGTTCTTGAGCTTTCCGGCTATACAGAAGAGGAAAAGCTCAAAATTGCCACAAAATATCTGATTCCAAGACAGAGAGAGGCAAACGGATTAAAAACAGATCAGATTAAATTCGCTCAAAGTGCCATAAAAGATATTATATCTGGCTATACCCGTGAGGCAGGCTTGAGAAATCTTGAGAGAGAGATCGGAACAATATGCCGCGGAGTTGCAAGTAAAATTGCACAAGAGGAGATTGAGAACATAAATATCAGCAAAAAAGAGCTTCATGAATATTTAGGACCAATTAAAAACATGCCTGAAAACGGAACTAATGTGTCTGTTCCGGGTGTGGTTGTTGGTCTTGCATGGACTCCAGTTGGAGGAGATATCCTGTTTGTTGAGACTGCTGCAATGAAAGGGGCAAAAGGGGGGCTTATCCTAACCGGTCAGCTTGGAGATGTTATGAAAGAGTCTGCAAGAACAGCAATGAGTTATCTTATGTCTCATGCTGATAAGTTTAAGATTGAACCTAACTTCTTTTCAGAGCATGAGATTCATATTCATGTGCCGGCAGGAGCAATTCCAAAAGATGGACCATCTGCAGGAGTTACAATGCTCACTGCTCTTACATCTCTTGCAACTGGAAGAGTTGTAAAACGCAAACTTGCAATGACCGGAGAGATAACTCTTCGAGGAGATGTCCTGCCCGTGGGCGGTATAAAAGAGAAGATGATTGCAGCAAGCAGAGCCGGCATTAAGACAGTTATTCTTCCTAAGTGGAATGAAAAAGATATGGAGGAGATTCCAGCTAATATAAAGGATAGTATGGATTTTATATTTGCAGATAAAATGGATACTGTCATAAAAAATGCGTTAGAGCCAAAAGAGTAAATATGGTGGAGATAAACTTTAAATCCATCATAAACAATTTTCTGATAATTATGACTCCATTAAAGCATGTTATCATAACTCTTGTTTTGCTTGCCATTACCGGCTGTAGTGCAACCCACCTGCCTGAACCAGAGGAGGCTGAAAAATATTCTCGTTACGATTCATCAGCCTCCTCATCTTCACAATCTTCAAGAAGAACAGCGTATGCTAAACCCTATAAAATTAACGGTAAATATTACCATCCGCTCTTAAGTGCCAAAGGTTTTGTACAGCAGGGAATCGCATCATGGTATGGAGAGCAGTTTCACGGACGAAAAACTGCAAACGGAGAGACTTATAATATGTATGGAGTCTCTGCTGCACATAAAACCCTGCCTCTTGGAACATGGGTGAGGGTATATAATCTTGAGAATAACAAGACCCTTGAGCTAAGAATTAATGATAGAGGTCCCTTTGTAACTGGACGAATAATTGATCTATCTTATAAGGCTGCCCAGATACTTGGAGTTGCAAAACCCGGCACAGCAAAGGTTAAAGTCGTTGCATTAGGTGAAGCAGCCGGTTCAGATAAGAGCGGCAGGGTGATATATAAACCGGTTGACTATTTTAGAGGAAATTTTACAGTTCAGGTTGGTGCATTTACAGTTAGAAAAAATGCCCAAAAGCTGAAAATTAAACTTGGTAGAAAGTATATTAATGCCCATATCAATGAATATACAGATGCAAGAGGGAAATTCTACCGAGTCAGAGTTGGAAGATTTAGAGACCTTGAGGCTGCCGAGCAGTTTAACGAAGAGTTGACCAGAGCCGGAGCAAAGAACTCGTTTGTAGTGGGAGAGTAAAAAAGTCTAAAACAACGGCTGATATAAATCAGTCCTAATCAGAAATAGGAACTCCAAATGACCCCTGCTACACCTGAGATTGCGATGACTTTTATCATTCCCATTTTAAGCTGCTGCATGGCTATAAAGGATAGTATTCCTAAAACAACTGCAAACCAGTTGATTCCACCAGTTTGAGGAAATATCACATACATTCCAAACCAGACCGCAAGATTTAGAATAACTCCTACAACCGCAGCAGTAATACCAGATAGAGCAGAGCCAAGTTTTTGGTTATCACGAAATTTTTCAATGTAGGGTGCACCTAAAAGAATGAACATAAAGCATGGTAAAAATGTAAAATAGGTGGCTGTCAGCGAACCTATGAACGCACCAAATAAAGGGCTGAAATCTCCATGATAGTTCCAGCCAGCCATAAATCCTACAAACTGCACAACCATGATAAGAGGACCAGGAGTTGTCTCCGCAAGTCCAAGTCCGTCCATCATCTGAGGTCTTGTGAGCCAAGCATATTGCTCAACTCCAGCCTGAGCAATATATGCAAGGACAGAATAAGCTCCTCCAAAGGTCATAAAAGCAGCTTTGGTGAAAAATAGAGCTTCTGTATAAAAAACTTTCTGAGCAGACAAAATATAAAGTATGGCGACAGGTATCACCCAAAGCAAAACAAAAGCGACCATGACTCCTATACTTTGTGCAGTTGATGGATAGATATGACACTCATTTCTGTCGCTTTCATCTTCACAGATAACAACATATCCCTCATCATCAAGACCTTGTAAATCTTTTGCCTTTGAAGTTTGGAACTTATCAGGAAATATAATGCTTCCTAAAATACCGATAGCAGCCGCTCCAATAATGATAAGTGGAAATGGGATTTTTAAGAAAAATATGGCAATAAACGATAAAGCTGCAATAGAGGCAAGCAGTGAATTTTTAAGAGATTTTTTTCCTATTTTGATAAGTGCTGCAAAGACTATCGCCATAACAGAGGCTTTTAATCCGTTGAAAAAAGATTCGACCAGAAAAACATTTCCAAATTGGGCATAAATATAGCTTAAGGCAAACAGAATAAACATGGACGGAATAACGAACAGAGAGCCAGCCACAATACCGCCCGGAATTTTGTGTAGCAGCCAGCCAATGTAGATTGTAAGCTGCTGCGCTTCAGGACCGGGCAGCAGCATACAGTAGTTGAGGGCGTTCAGGAACCGCCCGTTGCTTATCCATCTTTTTTTATCAACAAGCTCTTCGTGCATGATTGCAATTTGTCCAGCAGGACCTCCAAAACTTATAAATCCAAGTTTCAGCCAGAACTTGAACGCCTCAAAAAATGAGGGGTGTGGGACATTATTTTTTGTCATTTCTCACCATTAAATTGCTGCCCGTTAAATGTTGTGTTTATTAACTATAGTTTTTCAGATAATTACATTAGCAAAAAAATATTTTTTGGAACTCTGTCGCCGTGGGGCTAAAGCCCTCGGCTACTAACTCATAAAGGAAGCCCTCTTAAGAGGGCTTGGGTAAAATTAGCCCAGAGCTTCAGCTCAGGGCTGGATAAAAAGACTTTTCTGGAAATCTATATTTGGGGGTTAGGGCTTACAGTCACATATTTCATAATTCTAACTTAGGAATGAAAATTTAATAACCACCTAAAGTTGATGTGTGTAAAGGGATGG
>CAZIJN010000057.1:0-19781 GCA_964539635.1 uncultured Desulfobacterales bacterium
AGAGTGGCAAGAGAGCGAAAGCGGAACAAAAAGAGCGTTCATGGAGATTATGGCACATCTTCAATCAATGGATAACATATCATTTACATTTAACGCAAGAGCAGGGGTCAGCTATTCGCTTAGACCTAAACATAATAACCAGAAAGATAGAACTCTTTTTGCAATGGCAGATGTTATTGATGATGATCCCGAGCAGCGTTGGTTGTCAGTCTGTTTTTACGGCGATATGATAAGCGATCCTGATGATATGGGCGACCTCATACCCGAGGGGCTTCTCGGTTCTGATGGATACTGCTTTGATCTTGATGAGTATGATGAGTCAACCGTCTCATATATAAAGGCAAGGCTTGATGAGGCATATGAACATGCAGCAGCGTCATAGGGAAATATGAACAATATTAGAAAAACAAGAGCTTTAGGACTCTCTTCAGGGGGGCTTGACAGTATCTTGTCAGCTTTGATTCTCCAGAAACAGGGAATTGAAGTTTATTGGATCACTTTTAAAACCCCCTTTTTTTCGCCAGAATCTTCTGTAAAGGCATCAAACCAGACTGGTATCCGGCTATTTGTCAAGGATATTACAGAGATATACATGCAGATGCTCAAATCACCGCCGGCAGGATATGGTAAAAATATGAATCCATGTATGGACTGCCATGCTCTTATGTTTAATCAGGCTGGTCTTTTTATGCGTGAGAATGGGTATGATTTTCTGTTCAGCGGCGAGGTTGTGGGGCAGCGTCCAATGTCTCAGAAAAAAAATTCAATGAATTACGTTGAAAAAAATTCTGGTTTTAAAGGCGAGATTCTACGCCCGTTAAGTGCAAAAATTCTGCCTGAAACTATTATGGAGCAGCAGGGGCTTGTTTGTAGAGAAAAACTCTGCGACATATCAGGCAGATCAAGAAAAGTGCAGATTGAGATGGCAAAAGAGTTTGGAGTAACAGATTATCCTCCTCCTGCTGGAGGGTGTCTTTTGACTGATCCCAACTTCTCCAGAAGATTAAAAGATTTGATGGAGGTGCAAAAGAGTTACAGCAAAAGAGACCTCTATCTGCTTAAACATGGTCGCCATCTGAGGCTTAATGATAAAATCAGAATCGTTGCGGGCAAATCAGAAGGAGAGAACAATAGAATAGAAAAACTTTACAAACCTGAAAGAGATATCTTAATCCGCCACGCATTTTTAGCAGGACCTCTTGTGCTGATTCCTGATGGTGCAGTTTTGATTAACGATTCAGCATCAGAGCTTGATATTATCGGGCAAGCCGGCTCAATTTGTGCTTCTTATACAAAAACAAAACCAGGACAAGATGCACAAATAGTTGTAATGACACAAGATCAACAAAATCAGATGAGTGTATATGCTCTTGATCCCAAAAGTTTTCAGAATCTTATGATATAAAGATAAGTGATTTATGGAAAAAATTGTACTTCAAATTGATCGTGTAACGGCTGAAATCTCACACAAAAAGTATCTGCAAGATATCTCATTAACGATATGCAAGGGAGATTTTTGGACAGTTCTTGGAAGCAACGCCTCTGGCAAATCTGGCTTGGGGCAGCTTCTTGCAGATAGGCTTAAAGTGGTTGAAGGAGATGTTTTAGTCAAACCCATCTGTACTGGTTACGTCTCATTTGAAAAACATTCTGAGGTTGTAGAGCAGCTTATTAGAAATGATGATACTGATGCTCTTGATATGGTTGATCAAGGTCCAACTGTTCAAGATTTTATCTGTAGTTCAGACAACTCTATTTTTAGAAGAAGTCTATTTGATAAAAATAAAAATTGTTTAACAGAACTATCTTCTAAATCTTACGAACATATTGAATCTATTAACCTACCTAAATTTACCCAACTTTCCGAAACTGACGGTATCATTAGAAGAGCACGCAGCATCGCACAAAAATTTGGAATTGACCATCTGCTTGATAGAGGAATAAAATTTTTATCAACCGGAGAGATTCGCAAGGCAATCATCTGCCAGTCACTTGTAGCTGAACCCGAGCTTCTTGTTTTAGATGAGCCTTATGACGGAATTGACACCAGTTCTAAACTAAATATTGCAGATGCTATAAACTCGCTTAACGAGCATGGCGTGACAGTGGTTTTAATTTTAAATAGATTAAGCCAAGTACCTAAAAAAACAACTCATATGATCTATATGAGTGATTGCAGAATAGAGTTAAAAGGAGAGTATAACGATATATTACCAAAATTGGAGAGTATGAACCAGAAGAGTGTGCATCAGAAGAGTATTGACCATTTATCTGGTTCAAAAATGATGCCTGAACAGCACTCATTATTATCTGTCCGATTAAAGCCTGAAAACAGCACAGCTTTAATCAAAATGGTTGATGTTACTGTAAAGTACGGAGTTCGTACTGTGTTGGACAAAATTTCGTGGGAAGTTAAACCAGGAGAGCATTGGAAAATTTCAGGACCAAATGGAGCTGGCAAATCTACGCTTTTAAGCCTTGTGAATGGAGATAATCCTCAAGCATACTGCAACCACATTGAACTTTTTGGAAGACGAAGAGGAACTGGAGAGAGCGTTTGGGATATCAAGAGGCATACAGCCATTGTCTCATCAGGGCTTCAGCTTGATTATCGGGTATCAGCCTCTACTTTTGGTGTGGTTGTATCTGGCTTTTTTGACTCAATCGGGATTTACAGGCAGCCTTCAAAAGAGCAGCAAAATATTGCTATTGAGTGGCTTTCAATAATTGGTATGACGGATCACGCTAAAAAGCCATTTAAACGGCTCTCTTACGGCGAGCAGCGAATGGTATTGATTGCACGGGCAATGGTAAAGCAGCCAGAGCTTTTAATTCTTGACGAACCGTGTCAAGGGTTAGATGATACCAACAGGCAGAATGTTCTTGATTTAATAGACCATATCGGAAAGAGTGGTAAGAGCACAATTTTGTATGTAACCCACCATGATGAAGACTATCTTGAGTGTATAAACAGAATTTTTTATTTTATTCCAAATAGTTCTTGTGGTAACTATACCTATTCAATTTCTTAAAAAAACTTTATCGCATAAAGACCCGCCCATAAAAATTTAGATCACCTCTTCTTTTGAGACGAGTTCCACCTGACGCTGATGGGAGTATGAAAAATCGAATCACATTTCTGTCCATTTTATGGCAGAATGTTTGTTTAATCTCATAATAAATGGAGGCTGTATGAAACTATCTTCGTGGTTCAATCGTCTATTGCTTTGTTTTGCAACATTAACCCTTATTATAACAGCAACCGCTATTCTTCTGCCTCGATTTGCGGCTGCTGCTGACTCTGTTACAGTAACCAGACCGCCTGTTGATCTGCTTAAACCAGATTTAACCGTCTCACAGCAGGGAACCGCGATAACTCCATCTGAGGTTGAGCGAGGAGGAACAATTAATATCTCCTCCTTAACTGTGGTTAATCAGGGAGATGCTGCAAGCCAAAGTTTTTCAGTCGGCATATATTTTTCTACAGATAGGCAGATAACGGCTGATGATCTTCTTTTAGATACCTATTCTAACCGAGCAGGACTTGAGCCTGACGAGTCATTTCAGTGGACTAAAAAAACTGCGGCTGTTCCGTTGGACATTACCGAAGGAACTTACTACATAGGATTTTTTGCAGATAACGCGGGCGGTGTTTCAGAGTCTGACGAGGCAAACAACACTATTGTTTTTCCGATTTCGGTAATTTCTCCTGTGGTTGCAGAGAAGTTGCCAGATTTAACTTTTAATCAATCGGCAGCTCTACCCTCGTTTACTCCTCCAGTAGTAAATGCAGGAGAGAGCATAACACTCTCAGGAGGAAGCGTGTTGAATCAGGGAGAGGCTGTCAGCGGAGCATTTGCCTGCGATGTTTATCTATCTAATGATGAAAATATAACAGAGTCAGATACCCGTTTGGGCGGATTTGATTTTCCAAACGGAGTCGGAACTGGTCAGAGCGTCCAATTTAGCGGATCGACATTTACAACTCCTTCCAACTTAGCTTCTGGAGACTATTTTGTAGCCATTGTGATCGACAGAGCTGGTGCTGTAAAAGAGTCAGATGAACAGAACAACTCTCTTGTACTCGCAAGCAAACTTATCATAATCGATAACAGCCAAGCAGCAATAAAACCGGCAATTGACTATCCGTTTGAAGAGATTGGAGGAAAACTTGTTCCTGTTGACCAGCCTGCCGCTGAAATAAATCCAATGCCGCTGCCAAGAGGACAGCACGCATGGTCGCTATTTCCATCAGCCGTTCCTGCTGTACATGAAGACCCTGCAGCAGCATCTGTTTTTGGATTTGGAACCGTTGCTCATGGAGGCAGTAATCTTTCATTAAAGGTTATGCTTGGCAAGTTCTCAGGAAAGGTTGACATCTACCTTGCAATTTACCATCAAATCGGCAATTCTGCCGGAACTTTTTTTATTGTAGCGGAAAATGGTTCTTTAAATATTTTTGATGGAACAAACCTTAATCCGTGGAAAAAGGCAACAGCCGGACCTGTCTCAGAGGATATTTTAGGAGATATTCCAGCCAAAAATCTTCCCTCTGGTGATTACACGCTCTTTCTTGTTGCGACTCCTGCAGGCAAAGGAATATCTGACAACTACTATTTGTGGTCATCATCGTTTAAAAACTATAACAAATGGCTTGAATCAGAGATTGGATATTATTTTCCTAATTGGGAAGATATGGTTATTGATAATAATGTTCCTGAAATAGTCGGCGAGATTCTCTCAGATCAAGACTTGACAATATTATCTACAACTCCTGTTCAGGTGCTTGACGGTGCTCCGCTGGTGCAGGGAAAAGGAACAATCTTTAGAGTTACTGTTAAATCTTCATTTTTTACATCTGTTTCAGCTTATTTTAGATTATCCTTAGGAACGCTTCCTACAAAGATGTGGAATACACAAGAGAACTTTCCTGAAATATGGGGACCTGTTGTTATTCCCCCGGGTGAGAGCGAGATCATTTTGCCTTACATTCCTGCTGGAAGAGAGAATAATCTCTATTCCGCTCAGACAGACCCTGCTGGAATTATTGAAGGACAATACTTTTTTGGTACACATCACCCGACAAAAAGGTCTCTGCCCTCTCCGGCAGCAAATTACTGCTCATATACAGTAACTATTGATCCTGAAAACAAGCTCAAGGAGTCTAACGAGAATAACAACTCTAAATATCATAGTACCAGTGCTGCTGCCGTAAAAAGCTGGAAGTTTCTTTTTGTACCTGTTTACCATAAAACAGGTACTCCTCCACGGTTAAGCAGGGTTTACAGCCTTGCAAGAAGAAGCATTGAGTATCTTATAGGGACATATCCAATCGCTGATAATGGTATAATATGGTCTGTTGCAGCACCTACTACTACTCTGCCGTGTCCTGATAACGCCTCCTATAACTGCGGATATGCTGCAATCTGGGAACAGGGTGTTGGAAGAGAGGTATTTTTTCCTCAGCTTCTTCAGCAGTCGTTTAATAGTGACTACTCCTCATATGATCCATACAGCCAGCCGATTTCAACCGATGAGTTTGATTTTGTTGTAGCTGTTACATGGGGAGGAGGCGGGGCTGCTTCTGGAGTCTCTAATAAAATTGTAGCTGTAGGAGATGATGCTGGTGATCAAATCATGACCCACGAGTTCAGCCATGCTGTACTTGGAATCTCTGATATATACTCTGCTGACTGTTTGGTCGGCTGGGACGAGGCTTACTGTGAACACTCTGACGGCAGCCGTGAATACTGCTGCATAGGAGGCGTTGATCCAAATCACCCGCAAGATTACTCGTGCGAGCTGGACGCTAACAGAGAAGTTGATTGTGATTACAGCAAATTAGAGTCAAAGAGCTGCTCTAAAAGCTGCACAGACTACCAGTCATGCAGAACCGCCTGTGCATCTATATGTTCAGACGGAATTGTCTATTCAGGTCCTGATGCAAGGGTTAGACATCCATCTTCTAAAGGATTTTGGACAACAAAATGGATAGAGATTAATGATCAGTTTAACTACTTTATGGACGCAAGAATTGAAAATGGAACGCCATATCCATATATGTGGAATATTCTTGGCAACTCTACATACCACTGCTATTGGGGTATGGGTCCGTTTGAGCAGCCAGACGGCTATCTGAACATTTTGAATCATACAAGGTTTAAAAAACCGTAATTGTTTTATTGTAGGGGCGAAGCATGCTTCACCCCTACAACCAATCGTTTATGCCTACAACCAATCGTTTATAATATCTGGTAATGGATCAAAAAATTCAATTTACGACCTTGCTGAGTATAAAAATAGATAAAGATAAGATAAATATTTAAGAGACCAGCTTTGCACGAAGCTGCCCGCATGCTGCTGAAATATCGTCTCCCTTGCTCTTTCGCACAATTGCCGTAACCTGCCTGTCAAGAAGTATCTGGACAAAGCGGCTCACATCTTCAGATGACGGGCGTTTGAAATCGCTTTTGTCGTGCTGGTTAAATGGAATTATGTTCACCTTAGACTTTATCGGACCTAACATGCTTACAAGCCGATTTGCATCTGCGTCACTGTCGTTTATCCCTTTTATCAAAATATACTCAAAAGTTATCTTGTCTCGTGATTTGAGCTTATACGAGCGGCAGGCATTAAGCAGCTCTTTTATCGGATATTTCCTATTTATGGGCATAAGCATTGATCTTGTGGCATCGTCTGTAGCGTTAAGCGATATTGCAAGGTTGGCATCAGTATCCATGCAGAGGCGGTTTATTTCAGGCACAAGCCCGCATGTTGATACAGTAACGCGGCGTGGAGAGAATTTAAGCCCGAAATCGGTTTCTGTAATGGTATGCAAAGACTTGACCACAGCATCATAATTGGCAAGCGGCTCACCCATACCCATAAATACAATATTGGCTAAACTGCCCGCATTTCCAGTCGGCTCACCCCGTTTGGGCTTTGTTTTAACCAAATCTGGGTTTGTTTTATCTAAATTTTGCTCTTCTATTTTATGTCTAAGCTCAAGATGGAGTTTTGCATCTCTAACTTGGGATATTATTTCGGCAGAGGTTAAGTTTCGGACGAATCCCCCTTTTGCAGTAAGGCAGAATCTACACCCTTGGGCACATCCAACCTGTGATGAGATGCACAAAGTAAAGTGATCTTTTTGCGGGATAAGCACAGCTTCAATATAGTTGTTGTCTGTAAGTTTAAAGAGCAGCTTTTCTGTTCCATCAGCAGAAAACTCAGTGGATTCGATCTCAAGCCTTGGAATGTAAAAGTGCTCGTTCAGCAATGCTCTTGCATCTTTTGCAAGGTCTGTCATATCGTCAAATGTATCTGCTTGGCGTAAATATATCCATTTAAAAACCTGTCCTGCACGAAAGCTCTTCATGTTATGAGCTTCAAACCATTTAGCAAGCTCATCTCTTGTAAGCTCCTTAATATCCTGCATTATTACTCCCTTATTCTTATTAATATCTTTAATATCTTCTATTTAATAAACCTCTATGAGAGATTTATTGAAATATAATTCAATAGAGAAATAAAAGCAATTGCTCTACACGGTTGTGATATCGGCTGAGGGCGTTTATGATCCTTTTTTCTTGATAGATGTTATTCTTTAATATAATGTTCAAACAAGATTAAATTTTATATTTTACGATATAAAAACTAATAAATACAAGATGTTAAAATACTAAACAAAAAACATGGTGTGAAAGAACTGATTTTTATGGAAAATAATAGAAAATTAAACTGGTTAGTTAAGGTTGTCAGATTGGTTATACCGATAATTATAGTTATAACAGGTATTGCCGTTGCAAAACATCTATATGATACTAAACCTGTTGCAAAAAGGATAAAACCTGTTATCCCGCCCCCGCTTGTTGAGACTATTAATCTTAAACCGATTGATCGAGTTGTAGTTATAAATTCAATGGGAAAAGTTATCTCGTCTCAGAACATCTCTCTTAAATCGCGAGTGAGCGGTTTTGTGATCGAGACATCACCTGAATTTATTTTAGGCGGTATTTATCGTAAAGGCGATGTGATGCTGAAACTCGATCCTAAGGATTTTGAGCTTTCGTTAAAGCAGCAGGAGGCAATGCTTCAAAAGGCTGAGGCATCATTAAAATTGGAGATGGGCAAACAAGAGGTTGCACGCTCAGAGCTAAGGCTGATGCAGCAAACATCAAGGCAGCCTATAAACAACACCAATCTTGCATTGAGAGTTCCGCATCTTGAGCAGATAAAAGCAGAGATATCAGCAATAAAGGTAGATATTGACAAGGCTCGGCTCAACCTTGAAAGGGCAACAGTTCGTGCTCCGTTCAACTGTATGATCATCAGTACAGATGTTGAAGTTGGTTCTCAGATATCTTCCCAAGAGTCGTTGGCAAAAATTTCTGGTATTGACGAGTATCATGTTGAGGTAACAGTTCCTGTTGATCAGATTAAATGGATTAATTTTCCTAAAAATTCTACACAGGGAAGCGATGTGATTATCACAACAAAAGATGGAGAAAAGCATCAGGGTGAGGTTCTACGGCTGCTCGGCAGTTTGAGCGATAAAAGCAGACTTGCACGCATACTTATAAGTATTAAAGACCCGCTCTGTTTAAAAAGAGGTTGCGGCATAAAAAGTCCTTTATTAATAGATAGTTATGTTCAAGCAGATATTCAGGGAAAGAGTGTTGAAAATATATTTAGTCTGCCAAGAGCTGCTGTAAGAGATGGTAATAAGATATGGCTTGTGGAAAATAGAAAAAACAGTCGGGATTTAGAGACAAAAAACAGTAATGACTCAGAAACAGACAAAAGTAATGCTGGAGATAATTCTAAGAATCTCACTCTTTTGATAAAAACTATTGAACCACTCTGGAAAGAGAGGGAATCAGTTTATATTAAAAACAGCGTAAAAGATGGAGATACTAAGGCTGGCGCAGCAACTGGCGACATGCTTGTAGTATCAGAACTCTCATCTCCTGTTGATGGAATGGTTGTTAAACTGCATGATCCCAATATAAAGGGCGTAGATTCTCAAGTCAAAACAGGCAGCAAACAAGATGCTGTTAGAGGTATAAAACCTGAGAGCGGTGATGAAAAATGAGCGATAAAACATATAAAACTTATAATGGTGCAATTCCATGGATGGCTTCCAACTCTGTTGCTGCAAATCTGCTTATGCTCTTTTTTCTTGTCGGAGGCTTTATTGTTGCAACAAATATTAGACAAGAGGTTTTTCCAGAGTTTGAAGCAGATATGGTAAATGTCTCTGTAGTCTATCCGGGAGCCAGCCCTGAAGAGGTGGAACGGGGCATTATTCTTGCGATTGAAGAGGCTGTCCGAGGTGTTGACGGAGTAAAGGAGATCAACTCCACAGCTTCAGAAGGAATGGCAATGGTGAACATTGACGTTTTAGAAGGCACTGATACCAAAGTGTTTGCACAAGATGTAGATAGCGAAATAAGAGCAATTACATCTTTGCCTGATGAGGCTGAAACTCCTGTCGTTACCGTTGCAAACCGTAAGCGGGAAGTTATTACCCATGCCATTTATGGTGATGTTGATCCTTCAGTGCTCAGAGAGATTGCAGAAGAGTATAGAGATACTCTTATTCAAGATTCAGGTATTACCCAAGTTGAGCTGAAAGGCATTCGTGATTACGAAATTCATGTTGAGATAAGTCAGGAGAATCTGAGGCGTTACGGTTTAACTATAAATGATATCGCCACTAAAATCAGAACAGCCTCAGTTGAGCTTCCCGGAGGAAGTATTAAGACGCGGGGCGGTGAGATTTTGGTGCGTATGAAGGAGAGAAGAGATTTTGCACGAGAGTACGCAGCAATCCCGATAGTTACCCCTGATGACGGCTCAAAGATTCTGCTTGAAGATATAGCATCAATAAGAGAAGGATTCTCTGACTCGAACAAATATGCAACATTTAACGGCAAGCCTGCAATCATGGCTGAGGTGTATCGCGTTGGAGAGGAAAAACCAATTGAGCTTGCAAAAAATGTGAAAGATAAAGTCGAGATATTTAATACAGGACTTCCAGAGGGAGTTTCTATCTCGTTAGTTAGAGACAGTTCAGAAGTTTTTGAGCAGAGAGCAACGCTTCTGATTAACAATGGCATATTTGGGCTTGTACTTGTTTTTATATCGCTCGCACTTTTTTTGGAGATTCGCCTTTCATTCTGGATATCAATGGGCATTCCCGTATCTCTGCTTGGATCGTTTATATTTCTTTCAACAACCGATTTTTCTATTAATATGGTCTCAATGTTTGCATTTATTGTAACGCTTGGAATTGTTGTAGATGATGCTATTGTGGTTGGTGAGAGCATATATTCGAGCAGAGAAAACGGAGACAGCGTTAATGCTGCTATTAAAGGGACAATTGCGGTTGGTGTGCCGGTTGTATTCAGCATTTTAACCAATGTAATTTCTTTTCTGCCCATAATGTTTGTGCCGGGAATGATGGGTAAATTTTACTGGATTATTCCAGTAGTGGTTATATGTGTGTTTATGGTGTCGCTTGTAGAGAGTCTTTTTATTCTGCCAGCCCATTTAAGCCATATTGGAGAACCGGGTAAAGTGATGTCGTGGATAAACTCCAAACAGCAGTACATAAGCAGAGGATTGCTTAAGTTTGTAGATAATTTCTATGGACCGTTTCTCAGGATTGTTGTTAAAAATAGATATATTACGCTATCTATTGCCATTGCTGCTATTATCGTAGTCGTAGGATATGTAAAGAGCGGGCGGATTACAACTACGCTTATGCCGAGAGTTGAATCAGATTATGGCTATGTAACGGCAACTCTGCCGTATGGAGCTTCAGACGAGGAGACAGCCGAAATTCTAAACATTATATCTAATGCTGCAAAAAAGGTTATTGCTGAAAATGGAGGAGCAAAGCTATCAAGAGGCTTTCATGCTAATGTTGAGGGCAATGTAATTCAATCTGGTATTATTCTTACCCCTCCTGATGTCCGCCCGATATCAACCACAGAGCTTACAGATGCGTGGAGAGATGCTGTTGGAGAGATTGCAGGATTGGAATCTATCATATTTGAAGCAGATAGAGGAGGTCCCGGCTCTGGTGCTGGTTTAACTATTGAACTTACACACCGCGATATCAACTCTTTAAAAGCAGCAAGTGAGAAGTTGGCTCAAGAGCTTGCATCGTTTCCAGCAACAAAAGATATTGATGACGGCTCTGCCCGTGGAAAAGAGCAGTTTGACTTTAAGATGCTGCCCGAAGGTCTTGCAATGGGTCTTCGTGCCCAAGATGTTGCACTTCAAGTAAGACACTCGTTTTATGGTGCTGAAGCTGTCAAAGTGCAAAGGGGCAGAAATGAGGTTACCGTTAGAGTTCGTCTCCCTGAAAATGAACGCATCTATGAGAACAGCCTTGATACATTAATCGTACATACCTCAGATAGAACAGAAGCACTGCTTAGAGATGTTGTTAGTATGGATCGAGGCAGAGCTTATACAACCATTGAGAGAAGAGAGGGCAGAAGAATTGGAATAGTATCAGCAAACGTTGTTCCAAGAGATGAGACAGACAGAATAATAACTGTATTTAACGAGGAGATTATGCCCCGTCTCCAGCAGCAGTTTCCTGGACTTGAGAGTGCTATTCAAGGAAGACATGCTGATATGCGGGAAAGTACACAAAGCCTTATTTCTGGGCTTCTGATGGCACTTTTAGCAATTTACGCACTATTGGCAATACCGTTTAAAAGTTATTTCCAACCAATGATTATAATGAGTGCAATCCCTTTTGGTATTGTAGGGGCTATCTTAGGGCACATTATGCTCGGTTATCCTCTATCTCTTATGAGCCTTTTCGGACTTGTTGCACTCTCCGGCGTTGTAGTTAATGACTCGCTTGTGATGGTCGATTTTGCAAACCGTAAAAGACGAGAATCAAGCGATATCTCTGCTTTTGATGCAATTACACAGTCTGGCATGCAGAGATTCAGACCGATAATCCTAACCACTGTGACAACATTTGGAGGTCTTGCTCCGATGATATTTGAAACCTCCCGTCAAGCAAGATTTATGATTCCAATGGCAATATCTCTTGGGTTTGGAATTTTATTTGCAACCATAATCACACTTGCACTTGTCCCTTCTCTTTATATGGTTATTGAAGATATTTTGTATATTTTTACAGCTAAAGAGGAGTCAGCACAGATAACTACAACACCCTCTCTAAAGATGGAGCATAAAGATGCAGCAGAGTAAAATTGAGGAGAAAGCAGAAAGCAGCTTTGAGTCAGATATAAAAGGGCTGCGAGACAGAATAGATAGTATTGATGAACAGATTCTGACATTGATTTCAAAGAGATTTGAACAGGTTCAAAAGGTTGTTGCTCTGAAAAAAAGACACAATATGCCTGTATTCCACCCTGCAAGAGAGGAAGACCTTATCTCAAGATTGCGGGATCAGGCACGAACAAGCAGCATGGATCCCGATTTTATTGAAGAGCTGTATCGTGTAATTCTGAGAAACTCCAGACTCCACCAGACAGTTGAGATGAAACAGCAGGGTATCAAAGCAGGCGGCAAGGTGTTGATTGTCGGTGGTTATGGGCAGATGGGCAGCTATTTTGCTTGGTTTTTTACCACATCAGGCTATGAGGTAAGGGTGTTGTCTGAGAATAACTGGGATAAAGTTGATTCGTTATGCAGCAATATTGATCTTGCTCTTATCTCTGTACCTATAAACGTAACTGTCGAGACTATCCACCGTATTGCACCCTATCTTCCGAAAGATGCCGTTCTTGCTGATCTTACAAGTATAAAAACAGAGCCGCTTAACGCTATGCTCTCTGCCCATTCAGGTGCGGTTATCGGGCTGCATCCCCTTTTTGGTCCGACCTGTCCGACTCTTGACAAGCAGATTATAGCCGTAACTTCCGGCAGAGATTCACAAAAGTGCCAATGGCTGATTGAGCAGTTGAGCTTATGGGGGGCAATCGTTGTCAACTCAAACGCTCAAGAGCATGATGAGATTATGGATATTGTTCAGGCTTTAAGGCACTTTGCAACTTTCTGTTTTGGACAGTTTTTATCAACAAAAAAGATTGAACTGCACAGAACGCTTGAGTTTTCAAGCCCTATTTACCGGCTTGAGATGGGAATGGTAGGGAGGCTGTTTGCTCAAGATAGTAGTTTATACTCTGAAATTATATTTGCAACTCCTTCAAGACGGAAGCTGCTGAAGGAGTTTATCCTATCGCTCAAAGATCAGTTTGAGATGCTTGAAAATAATGATAAAGAGCTGTTTGTTAAACGGTTCATGGAAACTGCAAAGTGGTTTGGTAATTTTAGCGAACAGGCATTGAGAGAGAGTACATTTATAATAAATAAACTTATTGAAAGATTTTAAAATCTCATTTACAAACAAGACGATAATATTGTATCGTTTATATTTTGTTTTGGGGTTTTACTATTTTTTAAAAAAGGAGTCAAAAGTATGGCATCAACTGTATATTTTACAGATTTTAAGGCAAATTCCCGGGAAAATATTCCAGATAAAATTGAGAGACTTCTTGAAGCTGCTGGTATTGCAGATATTTTATCAAAAGATGATCTTACTGCAATAAAGCTCCATTTTGGAGAGAGCGGAAATGTGGCGTTTATAAGACCTCCATATATAAGAAGAGTAGTTAAAACAGTTAGAAAACATAAGGCAGTTCCTTTCTTGACTGATGCAAATACGCTCTATGCAGGCACAAGAAGCGACACACCTTCCCACATTAAAACAGCAGTAGAAAACGGTTTTGCCTATTCCAGCATGGACGGTGCACCGATTATAATTGCAGATGGTTTGAGAGGCAAAAGCGAAACTGCTGTTGAGGTCAATCTTAAACATTGCAAAGAGGTATATATCGGCAGTGAAATTATATCTTCTGATGCGTTTATCTCAGTTGCCCACGTTAAAGGTCATGAGCTTTCTGGATTTGGCGGGGCATTGAAAAACATAGGCATGGGGTGTGCGTCAAGAAAAGGCAAACTTGATCAGCACTCGAATGTAAGCCCTAAGGTAAAGAAGAAAACCTGTATAGGATGCGGAAACTGTGCTGCCCACTGCCCTTCCCATGCTATCTCTCTTGAGCGGACAGATGATTCAGCTTCTGACCATGCTGATTCATCAACAGCTATTTCTCTTAAATCCATAGAGTCTGAACCACACTCTACATCTACCACCCTTGAGACAGTAACCCCTAAAAGTAAAAAAGCATCTAAAAAAGCGTCAATTAATCCTGAACTCTGCATCGGCTGCGGAGAGTGCATAATAAGATGTCCAACCTCTTCAATCAATATACAGTGGAATCAGACTATTCCTGTGTTTCTTGAGAAGATGATGGAGTATTCGCTTGGAGTTCTAAAAAATAAACAGGACAAATCTTTTTTCGTCAATTTTATTATGGATATCTCTCCAGCATGTGATTGCGTGCCCTACAACGATACGCCGATTGTAAGAGATATTGGAATCTTAGCATCAAAAGACCCTGTTGCGATTGATCAGGCATCTGTTGATCTTATAAATGCTGAGGCAGGCATTACCCACTCATGCCTGAAAAAAAATATCCTTCCCGGAGAGGATAAGTTCAAAGGTCTTTATCCAGAAGTAAACTGGGAAAGACAGCTTGAGTATGCAGAAGAGATAGGACTTGGAAGCCGTAAATACCACCTTGAAAACATCAAAACACTCTCATGGCGATAAGATCAGATATTAAAGGCATTCTACTTTTTTATTAAAAAAGAGTTTTCATGATACACAATTACGAACAGATAATTAATGCTTACAAACAAAAGGTTCTTATTGTTGATGATGCAATTGATAATATCAAGATACTTGTTAATCTTCTTCGTGATGATTACGATGTGTTTTTTGCAATGAACGGCAAAAAGGCGGTTGAAATTACATACAACGAGCTGCCTGACATAATACTGCTTGATATTGTGATGCCTCAAATGGACGGTTATGAGGTTTGCAGAATCCTCAAAGGTGACAAACGGGTCTCTGATATTCCGATTATATTTATATCCTCCAAACATCAAGTTGAAGATGAGACGCTTGGACTTAATCTTGGAGCGATTGACTATATTACAAAACCTATAAGCCCTCCGATTCTCAAGGCAAGAATCAGAAATCATCTACAGCTCAATAATGCAATGAAAGAGCTGAGAATACTTTACAGCATGGCGTTAGATGCAAGTCCGCTTACAGGGCTGCCCGGGAATAACAGTATTGCCAAACGGATAGAGGCAGCAATATTTGCCGAAGAACTACTTTGTGTTATCTATGCTGATCTTGATAATTTTAAACCCTTTAATGATAAATATGGTTTTGCCAAAGGAGACGAGGTAATTATTTTTACCAGCCGGGTGATTGAGATGGGATTAAAGGCAAATGGAGTTATGGACTATTTTATCGGTCATATCGGAGGAGATGATTTTGTCTTTACCGTGCCTTTAGAAAAAGTTCGAGATGTTACTCAAAGCATTATTCTCCTGTTTGATGAAGGGGTTATCGGTTTTTACAACATTGAAGATATTGCAAATCGCTCTATTGTCTCGTATGACAGACGCGGAGTAAAACAGGTTTTTCCAATTCTCTCCATCAGCATGGCTGGTGTAGATATTACAGCGTGCGATTATACAAAATATATTGAGATAAGCGATGCCTTTTCAGAAGCCAAAAAGAAAGCAAAATCAATGCAGGGAAGCTGTTTTGTGATGGACAAGAGAAAAAATACACAGATAAAAGGATTTATATAAAATAAAATGAAGATTTTTACATACCCATCTGAATCAGGGGAAAAGCGGGTTAATCAAATTATTGACAGAGGACTTGGCTTTTCACAAGATGATTATGATCAGGTTACAGCATATATTGAAGATGTAAAAAAACGGGGAGACAAGGCTGTTGTAGAATATACAAACAGATTTGACTCCAAATCTGTCTCAGAAGATAATTTACAGGTTACTCCTGAAGAGTTTGAATATGCAGCCTCGCAAGTTGATGCTCAGTTTTTAAAGGCTTTAGATAGGGCAGTCGCTCAGTTGACACGGTTTCATCAGCAGCAGAGGCAGAACTCATGGATAGATACCCCTCGTGACGGCGTTATGGTCGGGCAGCTTGTGCGGGCTGTAGATGGTGCTGGAATCTACGCTCCCGGGGCAAAAGGAGGTAAAACTCCTTTGGTTTCAACAGTTCTTATGGGTGCTATTCCTGCAAAGACTGCTGGTGTTGAATCTATCTCACTTATGACTCCGCCGATGAGTGACGGCACAATCAATCCATATATGCTGGTTGCAGCCAAACGGGTCGGAATTGATAGAGTGTTTAAAGCTGGAAGTGCATGGGCAATTGCAGCTATGGCTTATGGCACGGCACAGATTCCAAAGGTTGATGTGATTGTGGGTCCCGGCAACCTTTACGTTACTCTTGCAAAAAAGATAGTATCTGGAACAGTTGGAATTGATATGATTGCAGGTCCAAGCGAGATTCTTGTAATTGCAGATAAAGATGCAAATCCCAAATTTCTTGCAGCAGACCTATTGTCTCAGGCAGAGCATGATGCTATGGCTTCTGCTGTTTTGGTTACAGATTCAGATTCGCTTGCTGGTGCTGTTGCAAAAGAGGTTGAATCACAGCTTGAGCTTCTGCCGAGAAAAGATATTGCACAAAAATCTATCAGCGATTTTGGCTCGATTATGGTTGTTCCTGATATTGAGACGGCAATAGCTCTATCTAACCGCCTTGCTCCAGAGCATTTAGAATTAGTTGTAAAAGAGCCGTTCCAATATATCGGACAGATAAGAAATGCTGGTGCACTCTTTATTGGACCTTACACTCCTGAACCTGTGGGCGATTACATTGCAGGACCAAATCATGTTCTGCCGACTGCCGGCACTGCACGCTTTTCATCAGCACTTTCAGTTGACCACTTTATCAAAAAGACCAGCCTTATAAACTACTCGCAGGCTGCTTTTGAAAAAGAGGCAGATGATATCTTAACTCTTGCCGGCATTGAAGGGCTTGGTGCTCATGGAAATTCTATAAGAGTTAGAAGAATAATTGATTGATTGGTTGGTTGATTTCATTTAATTAGATTTGTTTAGATTGGGTTTGTTTGGATTGAATTTGATTGAATTTGGTTTGTTTGGATTTGTTTGATTTATTTCAGCGTAAATTTTTAGATTTAAATAGAACAGAAAAATAGGAGAAAATTATAGAGACGCACGGCTGTGCGTCTCTATCTCTCTTTATTGGTTACAGTAAGAATTTGGTTCACCGCAATCAGGGCAGTCCCAAGTAATTCCGTTGCAGGTCATTCCCCATTGGTTTTCATACATACATGTCTGGCAGATGGAAAATCCGCACTTGCAGTTCCAGCAGAATGAAGCCTCTTTACCGCAGCAGTGGCAGATTTTAATCCTTTTACTTCTTCTTCTCTCTTTTCTTTCGTTTGCATTCATATAATATAGTTCTCCATCTCTAAATTTGTGATTTTATCCTGTTGTGAGAGGCTAAAATAATCTACATGTTATATTTAAATATTGGCATACTTTATTTATCTCTTGACTCTTTTTGTAGCCGCGTCTCTATTTTTAAGAGATTCTTTCAAAAAAAGTGTCAACTATATCAACTACTTTTGAGGAGATATGAAGGATACCTAAATATTGAGGTATAGTTTATATTCTTTTTTTCATAAAATTCAACTGCTCAATATTGTTTGTAAATAAATGGGAAAAAGTCAAAAAATTTTGGAAAGAATGTGGTATGCTCTTATAGTGTAAACTAAGACATTACTTTAGTTTACTGAAAAATAACTTTTAAATAGGAGGTTTAATGTGAGTAGTGCAAACTGGATAGATAGAGAATCTCTAAAATCTCTTGAACGGATTCTGCCAAGAATTCAAAATCAATTCCAGATTAATGTCAATTCTGAAGATTGGCACATTTTTGAAACCAGATTAAAGAAAAACTGGAAACAGCTCTTTCGTCTATTTATTGAGCTGTACGGAGGTTATTACGATTTTTTTTACCACCTTGAGATGCTTATTATATCTGCCGCACAAAGCTGGCTTGAAAGAGCTGATGAACTAAAAATACTGGATAAGAAACGAGAACAAGAGCCTGACTGGTTTATATCGAATAAAGAGGTTGGCGGCGTTCTCTATGTTGATCTTTTCAGCGATAATTTATCAAAACTGCATGAACATATAGATTACCTTAAAAATCTTGGATTGACATATCTTCATATCATGCCTGTATTTGTTGTTCCAAAAGGCAATAATGACGGCGGTTATGCGGTGAGCAATTATCGTATGATCAATCCTGAGATAGGGACAATGGAAGAGCTGAAAGAGCTTGCCTCTATTTTACGGCAGAACGGCATAAGCGTTGTTCTTGATTTTGTTTTAAATCACACTTCAGATGAACATGAATGGGCAGTAAAAGCACAGGCTGGCGATGAAGAGTATCAATCTTACTACCATATTTTTGAGGATCGTACTCTGCCTGATCAATATCAGCAGACATTGAGAGATATTTTTCCAGAAGTGCGTAAAGGCTCTTTTACTTGGCATGAAGGTATGCAAAAGTGGGTCTGGACTACATTCAACAGCTTTCAGTGGGATATCAATTACAGCAATCCATCTGTTTTCAGGGCAATGGCTGAAGAGATGCTGTTCCTTGCCAATACAGGCATTGAGATTTTAAGATTAGATGCTGTCCCATTTATGTGGAAGCGAATGGGAACTAATTGCGAAAACCAGCCTGAAGTCCACACGATTTTGCAGGCATTTAATGCAGTTGCAAGGATTGCAGCTCCATCGCTACTATTTAAATCTGAAGCTATTGTGCATCCAAATGAGGTTATAAAATATATAAGTTCTCAAGAGTGCCAGCTCTCTTACAACCCCATGCTTATGGCACTTTTATGGGAAGCATTGGCAACTCGGCAGATACGACTTTTAGCCCATGCAATGAACAAAAGAAATAGAACACCTAAGAACTGCACATGGGTCAATTATCTTAGATGCCATGACGATATAGGCTGGACATTTGACGATCAAGATGCTTTAGAATTAGGGATTAATCCAAAAGATCACAGAAAATTTTTAAACGATTTTTATACAGGAGAGTTTCCAGGCTCTTTTGCCAGAGGCGTACCGTTTCAATTTAATCCAGAGACAGGAGATTTAAGAGTTGCTGGCACTCTTGCCTCTTTAGCTGGTCTTGAACAGGCTATCCATTCAAAAAATTCACTGCTTATAGATATGGCAATACGCCGTATAAGCATGTTGTTCAGCACAATTTTAAGCATCGGCGGCATTCCATTGATCTATCTTGGTGAAGAGTGGGGATTGTTAAATGATTATGGCTATATCAATGATATTAAAAAGTCCAAAGACAGCAGATGGATCCACAGATACAAAACAAGCTGGGAAAAGATAAAACAGTGGAACGATCCAGAAGCGATTGAAAGAAGAATTTTCAGCCATCTTGCCTATTTGATAAAGCTGAGAAAAGATATTCCTGCACTGCAAAATGGAGAGATGGAGGTTGTAAACTTAGATAATCCGCATCTGTTTGGATATATTCGCCAGCATGACAGCCAAAGACTTTTAATTATCTCCAATTTTTCTGAACAACCCCAGGCTATCAGACCAAATCATATAAGACTATATGGAATGTCCTATCAATTTATAGATCGCATCACAAACACTATTTTAAATGCTGAAAAATCGCTGCAATTAGA
>CAZIJN010000058.1:0-18276 GCA_964539635.1 uncultured Desulfobacterales bacterium
GAGTAGGTCTCCGCCGGATTATCTTACCTTATATTTTTATAAAAAACTCAATACAAAAAAAGCCAAACAGATTAGATATAATTATCTTTATACCTAACCTGTTTGGCTTTTTTTGTTTTTTCTTGCTTAGGTAATTACTTATTTTTTCCTTTTCCCTGTTTTCCTTCTTTTTACTTTAGCGGTTCAGTCGATTATATTTAAGGCAAAATGAAAGGTGCATAAAAGTTGGAATTATTAAAAACAAAAAAGGGTTTAACCAAAACTGGCTAAACCCTTGATTCACATGGTACCTGGGACGAGAATTGAACTCGTACAGAGCTATGCTCCGAGGGATTTTAAGTCCCTTGCGTCTACCAGTTCCGCCACCCAGGCTGAAAAACAATTTATTTTTGCTTATTATACTATAACCATGAAAATTGCAAGTCCTGTAGTCATTTTTCCAGAAATTATAATTATCAAAGTATGAGCAAAAAATATAGATGATAATTAGCAAAAAAATAATTAAAGTATCAAATAGTTACTAATTTTTACTAAAAAATAGAAGCAATATTAATCCTTTTATTGAGAGCTTATGAATATTATTGATAGCGTATTGTGATTATAATACATTTCTGATAGATATAATCTGGTGCGTTAAAGGTTGACTATACTATTATCATGTAGAAGCAAATTCATACTCTATATAGTTAGTATTAAAGAGAGTTTTACCTCATACGCAAATTTTATAATAACTAATTAGGAGATTTTAAGTAGAATGATTGGATCAAAAACTGCCATTGCACTGTTTGCATCAGGAGTAATTCTCTTTTCTGGTGCCCAATCTTTTGCAGGGGCAACAGGAGAAAAGGCAATGACAACAGAAAAAGAGAAGATAAGCTATGCTTTAGGACAGAACATAGGGCAGAATATCAAAAGAGATTTTGATGTAGATGTTGATGCACTTTGCAAAGGACTTAAAGATAGCCAAGAGGGTAAAAATGCCATGACAGAAGAAGAAATGCAGAAAACTATGGCATCATTCCAGAATCAGATGAGGGAAAAACAGATGGAACAGATGAAAAAAGCGTCTGAGAGCAATAAGGCTGCTGGAGAGGCATTTCTTAAAGAAAATAAGACTAAAGATGGTGTTGTTACTCTGCCAAGCGGATTACAGTATAAAATCCTTACCAAAGGAACTGGGGCAAAACCGACTGCTGACAAAAAGGTTAAATGCCACTACAGAGGAACTACCATTGATGGGCAGGAGTTTGACTCTTCATACAAAAGAGGAGAGCCTGCAACATTTCAGGTAGGAGGCGTTATCAAGGGCTGGACAGAAGCTCTTCAGCTTATGCCAGTTGGTTCAAAATGGATGCTCTATATTCCATCTGATCTTGCCTATGGCGATAGAGGTGCAGGCGGTGCAATTGCTCCTGGTGCTACTCTTATCTTTGAAGTAGAGCTGCTTGGAATCGAATAACTATGTTTGCCATTATAATTAATTGATTCTATTATAACTGATTTGAAGAGCATATAGAGCTATAATCAAATCAGTTATAATCAAATTTTTATCTGTTTATGCGTGAAGCATATTTGTCATAAGATATAAAACAGATTTCAAATAGTAATAAAAATTTACAACTAAATTTAAAGAGGATATCATGCCGATTCGTTTTTATAGACGCATAACAATAATACCAAATTTGTTATATTTGAATATCAGTAAAAGCGGCATCTCATTTTCATTTGGGGTACGCGGTGCTCACGTTACTGTTGGAAAACAGAAAAGAGTTACTGTAGGACTGCCCGGCTCAGGATTGTCCTATACTAAAATATTTAAAAAACGGAGATAAAATCTGTCATGCTGGTTTTAGGATTAAGTGCAAGTCCAAGAATAAAAGGAAACAGCGACTATCTGTTATCACTTTTCTTAAAGCAGGCTCAAGATAGAGGCTTTGAAACTGCAACTATACATGCTGCAAAATTAGATTATTCTCCTTGTATTGGATGCGGTTATTGTGAAAAGAGTGGTTTCTGTTCAATAAATGATTCACTCGGAGATGAGCTGTTTTCCTTATTCAGAAAGGCTGATTTGATAGTTCTTGCTACTCCTGTCTATTTTTATGGAATTCCTGCTCGTATGAAGGCGGTAATTGATCGAAGCCAAACTCTATGGTCAAGAAAATACAGATTTAAAATCAATGATCCAAAAGCCTCCTATCGTAAAGCAGTTCTTCTATCAACAGGCGGAAGTCATGGACACACTCTTTTTGATGGTATCCGATTAACAGCAAAATATTTTTTTGATGCTATTGGTGCTAAACTTGTCGAGGAGATATGCTGCCCGGGTGTTGATGAACGAGATGCCCTCAAGGTTCAGATTGAAGCTGGAAGTAAAATTAAAGCTGATGTTGAACAGTTAGCAGAAAAAATACTCAATCCAATGCAGAACCGAAAAAAGATCATGTTTGCATGTCGTGAAAATGCAGGAAGAAGCCAGATGGCAGCCGCCTTTGCCAGAAGTATTGCAGGCGATCTTTATGATGTTTTAAGTGCTGGAAGCCAACCTGCAAAAGCTATCAATCCTGTTGCTGTTGCAGCAATGGCGGAAAAAGGGTTAGATATTGCCTTTAACACTGCATCTTCAATTGATGATGCTCTTAAAGGAGTTGGGGGCAAGTTGGATGTTATGGTAACTATGGGTTGCGGTGAAAATTGTCCATTTATTCCGGGATGCAAGATGATCGACTGGAACTTAACCGATCCATCTGGTCAAACAATTGAGGCTGTAAGAGATATCCGAGACGATATTCTAAAAAAGGTTCAAACTCTGCTCTAAATTTTACCAGTTGGAAAACGGCTTTTTAATCAAGTTTGAGTTTAAATATCGGGGATCACCACTAACCTCTTCTCCTGCCCAAGATGGTTTTATAAACTGCTGCTCTTCTGTCTGAAGTTCAATCTCCGCAATAATAAGCCCCTGATTATCGCCCTCAAAAAGGTCAATGCACCACTCAAATCCCATAAAATCGATTTTATACCGCATCTTTTCGATTAAAGGTTTTTCGCACAGTTCTAACATCTCAAGAGCATCATTAAGTGGAATCTCATATTCAAATTCTAATTTAGCAATTGTAATATTGTTTTTACTATTTGTAATATTTTTTTCTGCTGCATCACCATCTTTTTTCACATAAGATGTATCTTTAAACGCACTTTTTACTCTTCCCTTTACTGTAATATATCCTTTTTCTCCCATAACCCTTATTCTTACTGTAGTTTCAGAGCTGTTTTTCAGATATCCCTGCTTTATCTGACAACCCTTTATATGTGGTTTTTCCCATGAATCGTCTGTTACTAAAAATTTGCGTTCTATTTCAATACCCATAAATATATCAATCCCAATCCTTTGCCGAACAAAATCGAATTAAGTAAGTAACTTTTAAATAATAAAGCCTTAAACACAACTTATTGTGTCGATTTTTTCTCATAAGTTGATTTTAAAATTAATATCAGGTAAAAATTCCGATTATAATTTATTTTAAGGCAACTTATTAAAAAATGAATTTCTAATTAATTAATTTATATAGATAAGTAACTTTTCTATATTTACCATATTAATGAGAAAAGAGTCAAGTAAAGCAAAACAGAAAAATAATCTATACAGAAAAAGGAGATAAATATTGAAACCAGATAACAACGATATTTTGAAAAAAGGTATTATAAGAATCTGGATAATCTGGACAGCGATGTTCTTTTCGCTTTTTATTTATGTTATCATTGCTAATCTATTAGAACCCGCATGGAAGCCTGTTGTATCTTCTGATTTTCCTATTAACACATTTAGAAATGTACTTTATGGTGCTTCTATAGTTATGTTTTTAATAGGCGATTATATTAAAAAATATATTATAAAAGCCCGATCCTCTGATCAACTACCACGATTTAATCAGCTTGCAGCTCAAAGCAACGTACCGCCAGCACTTCTTAAATATCAGAGTGCTGTAATAATATCTCTTGCCTTTTCAGAAACTATTGGAGTATTTGGTCTGATTATTTTTCTTCTTAGCAAGGATATAGGCTCATTTTATATATTTGTCGGCAGTTCTGCTGCTGCAATGCTTTACCATATTCCAAGAATAAGTGAGATTCAGTAGTGTTTTCTATTACGCTTGTAGGTAGTTTTACCTACAAGCATGTGGTCGGATATCCTACAAAAATTTCTGAATAAACCTACATAAAAAATCGGTTTTTCACCGATTGCATAAAAGGTCGTACTCTAATAAATCCAAATAACAATTATATTTAAAAAAACAAATTATTTCAGAGCAGTCAGTTCTGAATAAAAAAAGAATTTTAAAAGAGCATTTTAAACAAAGGGGAGAAAAAATGAAGACAGATATTGCGGCATATAAGCCTGTTAATAATATAAGAGTTGTAACTGCAACATCACTTTTTGACGGACACGATGCATCAATCAATATAATGCGTAGAATTCTACAAGATACAGGTGTTGAAGTTATTCATCTTGCACATAACAGGTCAGTTCAAGAGTTTGTTGATGCCGCAATTGCAGAAGATGTACAAGGAGTTGCAATGTCAAGCTATCAGGGCGG
Organism: uncultured Desulfobacterales bacterium; assembly: GCA_964539635.1. Classification (GTDB taxonomy): domain Bacteria; phylum Desulfobacterota; class Desulfobacteria; order Desulfobacterales; family Desulfobacteraceae; genus Desulfamplus. The sequence continues at coordinate 4,596 of CAZIJN010000058.1, forward strand.
ACATATGGAGGCTTTCAAGTACATGGTTGATCTTCTTAATGATAAAGATGCCTCTCATATTAAGGTTTTTGGCGGCGGCGGCGGTGTTATTGTATCTGACGAAATCAAGGAGCTTCAACAGTATGGTGTAACTAAAATTTATTCGCCTGAAGATGGCAGCAAGATGGGATTGCAGGGAATGATTAACCATATGGTTGAAAATATGGATTTCTCCACTCTTCAACACCATAATCTTGATCCTTCAAAACTGAGCGTTGCAGATATAAAGAGCATTGCAGGATTTATTACTGCTGTCCAAGAGGCAAAGGCTGGAACAAAGGCAGATAGAAGCAGTAATCAAGCAAGACTTAAAGAGTTGATGGAGAGTATAGCTCCTCTTGCAGAAAAAAATAATCCTCCTGTAATTGGAATAACAGGAACAGGCGGGGCTGGTAAATCGTCATTGACAGATGAGCTTATTATCCGTTTTCTTAACGATATTGGAGATATCACAATTGCGATTATAAGCTGTGATCCCTCAAGACGTAAAACAGGCGGTGCACTGCTTGGTGATAGAATCCGCATGAATGCGATTGCATCTCCAAATATCTATATGAGAAGCCTTGCAACAAGGGAATCTGGAAGTGAGGTATCAGAATCTCTTCCAGAGGCGATTCAGGTGCTTAAAGCTGCTGGATTTGATCTTATTATTGCTGAGACTGCCGGAATTGGTCAGGGAGACTCTAATATCGTCAATATGGCTGACATCTCTCTCTACGTTATGACCAGCGATTTTGGTGCTCCGTCTCAGTTGGAAAAGATAGACATGCTCGATTATGCTGATATCGTTGCTATCAACAAATTTGAGAAAAAGGGCAGCGATGATGCGTTAAGAGACGTTAGAAAGCAGGTTCAGAGAAACCGTAAAACTTGGAGCACTCCGCCTGATAAAATGCCGGTTTATGGAACTATTGCATCAAAATTTAATGATGATGGTGTTACAGCCTTGTATCACGGCATTCTTGAGGCAATCAAAGAAAAATGCGGACACAAATTATCTATCAACAATCGAGAAGCCCGATTTACCACTAAAACTCAAAAACCTGCTCAGAACTTTTCATCGTCTAAAACAATCATAATTCCAACTGAAAGAACCCGCTATCTTTCTGAAATTTCTGAAACTGTCAGAAATTACCACCGCACCACATCAGAGCAGTCAGCTTATGTAAGAAAATTATGGCATCTTGAGGAGAGCCTTGCAATGCTTACAAACCAGAAAGATGGTGTTGATAATAACGCATTGGAGGCATTGAAAAAAGAGATTGAAGTTGTATCTGCAAATATATTACCAGAGACCCGTAAGATTGTAGATAGCTGGATCGCTGTAAAGCAGGCATATTCAGGAGATGAGTATGTTTACACTGTAAGGGGGCGTGAAATAAGAGTTCCTTTATACACAACCTCGCTATCTCATACCAAAATACCCAAAATATCTCTTCCAAAGTTTAATGATCCAGGGGATATCTATACATGGATGAGAAAAGAGAATCTGCCCGGACTATTTCCATACACTGCCGGCGTATTCCCGATGAAGAGAACCGGTGAAGACCCAACCCGCATGTTTGCCGGCGAGGGCGGTCCTGCAAGAACCAACAAGAGATTTAAACTGCTTTCAGGTAATTATGATGCAAAGAGACTCTCTACAGCCTTTGACTCTGTAACGCTTTACGGTTGGGACCCTGCTGAACGTCCTGATATTTATGGCAAAATTGGAACATCAGGCGTAAGCATATGCACACTTGACGATGTAAAGCAGTTATATGATGGATTTGATCTCTGTTCACCAAGTACATCAGTTTCCATGACGATCAATGGACCTGCTCCGATGATGCTTGCAATGTTTCTGAACACTGCAATAGATCAGCAGATTGAGAAGTTCAAAAGCGATAAAGGTCGTCTTCCGTCAGAGGAGGAGGCAGCACAGATTAAATCTATGGTGCTCTCAAATGTGAGAGGAACTGTTCAAGCTGATATTTTAAAAGAGGATCAAGGGCAGAATACCTGCATATTCTCAATTGATTTTGCTTTAAAAATGATGGGAGATATTCAAGATTATTTTATCAGACACAATGTTCAGAACTTCTACTCTGTGTCAATTTCTGGATATCACATTGCAGAGGCTGGAGCAAACCCGATTACACAGCTTGCATTAACTCTTTCCAATGGATTTACCTATGTAGAGTACTATCTATCAAGAGGAATGGATATCAACTACTTTGCACCCAATCTCTCCTACTTTTTCTCAAATGGAATGGATCCTGAATATACAGTTATTGGTCGTGTAGCAAGAAGAATATGGTCGATTGCAATGAAAGAGAAGTACCATGCCTCAGATGCCTCACGTAAACTCAAATATCATATCCAGACATCAGGAAGGTCTCTGCATAGTCAAGAGATACAGTTTAATGATATCCGAACTACGTTACAGGCACTCTGTGCTATTTACGATAACTGTAACAGTCTTCACACAAACGCATTTGATGAGGCAATCACAACTCCAAGCACAGAGTCTGTAAGGCGTGCTCTTGCAATTCAGCTCATCATCAACCGTGAGTGGGGACTTGTAAAAAATGAGAATATGAATCAAGGCAGTTTTATAGTTGAGGAGCTTACCGACCTTGTTGAAGAGGCTGTTCTGATGGAGTTTGATAGAATAACAGAACGCGGCGGCGTAATGGGTGCAATGGAGACAGGTTATCAGAGAGGTAAAATTCAGGAAGAGTCAATGTATTATGAACATCTGAAACACTCTGGAGAATACCCGATTATTGGTGTAAATACCTTCCGTGATGAGACTGCTGATTATGATGCCATGACCTCTTATCTTGAACTTGCCAGAGCGTCTGATGATGAGAAAGATGATCAGCTTGCAAGGCTCAAAGCATTTCACGAAAAAAATAAAGACAACTCAGAAGAAGCTATTAAGAAGCTGAAAGCTGTAGCTCTTGGAGGTACGAATATTTTTGAAGAGCTGATGGAGACTGTTAGATCATGCAGTCTTGGTCAGATTACCAACGCTCTTTACGAAGCTGGCGGAAAGTATCGAAGAAATATGTAAATTCAGCATTAAAATAAAAGTTTTAGCAAGCAGGGATAATGTATATCCCACCATTTATTGCCACTATTAAAACAAAAATATCTATCCCTGCTTATAATAATGTTGAGTATCAAAAGGACAGCCATGGCAGATAAAAAGAAGATAATGCTGGTTGAGGATCATCCAATTTTCAGGCTGGGTCTTGCTGAACTTATCAATCAAGAAGAGGAACTGGTTGCCTGTGGTACTTCTACTGATGTTGATCAGGCGATCAAAGAGATTGAACAACTTAAACCAAATCTGATTATCGTTGATATAAGCCTTAAAAGTTCTGATGGAATTGATCTTGTTCACTACGTGAAAAAGCAATATGGAGATATTCCTGTTTTGGTTCTATCAATGCACGACGAATATCTCTATGCCCAGAGAGCACTTCATGCCGGTGCAAAAGGGTACATTATGAAACAAGAGGCTATGGAGTCGGTTGTTACAGCAATTCAACATGTTCTTTCTGGGAAGGTCTATTTAAACGAAAGACTTAAAGAGCATATTCTCTCTAATATCGCAGACAATTTTAAAGCTAAGGATAGATCGCCGATAGATAGGCTTACAGACAGAGAGCTTCAGGTTTTCAAAATGGTGGGACGAGGTTTTACATCAAAAGAGATCGCCGTCAGGCTCTTTCTAAGTATCAAAACTATTGGGACATATCGTGAGCGAATTAAAGAGAAACTCGGATTAAAAAATGCGAGTGAATTAGTCAGATGTGCAGTTCATTTTGAAAAGACAGGTCATATAGAATCTGTTGATGATCCAGAATAATGATGATTCAGAATAATTTAAAATATTAGAATAGTAGTAAGTAGTTTGATGGTGCAAAGGGAGAGGAGTTTTTTAACAAAAGTAGTGTTACGGTCATAAGTAATAATTAAGCTTAAAAACAAAGGAGAGTAAAATGAGTCAGAAACACAACATGACAGATTACGATGCAACCTATCGTGAGTTTAAACTCGAAGTTCCTGAATATTTCAATTTCTCAGGTGATGTAATTGACAAATGGGCACAAGACCCAGATAAACTTGCGATGTTGTGGGTAGATGATGCTGGAAATGAGGTAAAGAAAACCTTTGCAGATATCAGCAATGCCTCAAAAAGACTTGCCAATGTGCTAAAGGCTCAAGGTGTTAAACAAGGAGATGTTATACTTGTAATCCTGCCGAGAAATATAGAGTGGTGGGAAACTTTTACTGCATGTATCCGCATGGGTGCTCTGAACTCTCCTGGTACAACTCAGTTGACAGCAAAAGACCTTGAATTTAGAGCAAATAAGGCAGAAGCCGTCTGTATTATCACCAACAACGATATTGCTGCAAGATTTGACACTGTTGCCGATAACTGCCCAAATGTAAAAACAAAGATTGTTATAACCGAGCCAAGAAAAGGGTGGCTCTTTTACACAGATGAAGTTGCTAAGGCATCTGATAAGTTTGAAACTGCAAAGACAAAAAGTGCAGACTCATGTATTGTATATTTTACATCTGGTACTACTGGTTTTCCAAAGATGGCTCTTCACACCCACGCATCATATCCGATTGGACACCAGATTACAGGAAAATTCTGGTTAGACCTCCAACCAGAGGATATGCACTGGAATATCAGCGATACAGGCTGGGCAAAAGCTGCATGGAGTAGTTATTTTGGACCTTGGAACTGCGGTGCTGCACAGTTTATCCACCACACAGACCGTTTTGATCCAAAAAAGACACTCGAACTGCTTTCCAAATATCCTGTTACAACAATGTGCGGTGCTCCAACTATTTACAGAATGTTAGTTCTTCAAGACCTTTCACAATACAAATTCCCAACACTCCGCCATTGTGTAGGTGCTGGCGAGCCTCTAAATCCAGAGATCATTGACGTTTGGAAAAAAGCTACCGGCTGCACAATCCGTGATGGTTATGGTCAGACTGAGACAGTGCTGCTATGCGGTAATTTTCCATGTATAGAGCCAAGATTTGGTTCAATGGGCAAACCCTCTCCCGGCTTTGATATTAAGGTTATTGACGATGCAGGAGAGATTCTGCCTCCTAATACAGAAGGCGATATCGCAATTCGAGTCAAACCAACCCGCCCTGTAGGTCTTTTTAAAGAGTACTGGAAAGAGCCGGAGAGAACAGCATCTGTACATCGCGGTGACTGGTATTTAACAGGCGATCGTGCATATGTTGATGATGATGGATACTTCTGGTTTGTAGGACGTGCTGACGATGTTATCTTAACTTCTGGTTATCGTATCGGACCTTTTGAGGTTGAGAGTGCTCTTATTGAACATCCGGCAGTTGCAGAGTCAGCAGTAGTTTCAAGTCCTGACGAGACAAGAGGCGAAATTGTAAAGGCATTTATAATTCTTGCTCCGGGTTACACAGCAAGCGATGAACTTGCAAAAGAGATTCAAGAGCATGTGAAAAAGGTTACTGCTCCATATAAATATCCGAGAAAGATAGATTTTGTTACAGCACTTCCGAAAACTGTAAGCGGTAAAATTCGCCGCATAGAGTTAAGACAGGCTGAGTGGGGTAAAAAATAATAGCTCTTTTTGAAGTAAAATAAGCAGTCCTCCTTATTTCCTCCATCTTAATGACCTCGTTATCATTAGGAGGACTGCCTAAATAAATCATGCAGCCGCCTCGTTTCTATGGCGATCAATCCTTATTTTTTAACAACAACATGGAGGTATTTTAATGGCAGAGCTTAAACCGCGCTGGGGACAGCCCCTTACCGGAATTCTTTCCCTTATCTGTTTTACTGTAATTGCATGGATTCTTTGGTATATTTTTAGTGATCCAAGAGGTTTTGTAGGAGCATTTCCATATCCATTTGTAATGTATCTTGCCATGATGATTCTTGTAGGTCTTTGGCAGCACATGTTCTGCGGGGATTGGCCCTTTCAGGATATGCCTCAGCCTTTAAGAGGTATTATTGAGACTGTTGTTAATCTTGCGATTACATGGTTTGTAATCCACATTGTATTTTATAAAATTTTTGGGCTTGGCTTTAACTTCTTAAGTCAGGACAACTTAAATGCCTTGGCAAGCTCAGGGGCATTAGCTCCAGATATTGCAGCAAAATTCGCCAAGGCTAATGCAGAGAGTCTATTTGCACAAAGGGCTGTTGTATGCTTTGTTTTGATAGGATTTTTCACCTATCCTGTTGTCAGCATTCTTTTTGCCAAATGGCCTATCAGACCAAGCGATCTAAAACAACCAATGGCTGGACTTGCTGAAATAGGCTGGTGCTCCCTTATTACCCTTTTCTTCTACACAGTTCTTATTGTTCCTTTCTGGGGATTGGTTTTTGGTAAGGCGTATGGCAATTCTATTGCATTAGCTCTTCCTTGGTGGGGTGGTATATCTGGAATCACTCATGTCCATTGGGTTTTTGGCTGGTGGGAATGGATGATCGTAGTACTTTTTATGACTGCAAACGTCTGGAGAATGAAACCTTGGTCAGCTATCACTCTGCCTCAGCCTCTTAAAGGTTTGGTCTCATTTTTCTGCATAGTTGTAATTGGATATGTAGTTGCAATTATCTGCGTCAAACTTGCTCCATTATGGTTAGGAGATTCTTTTCATCATATTGAGGTCAAAGATGCTGCTGGTGCTGTTGATGCTGCGAAAACTACGGCTGAACAGACCCGTTTCTTATGGTATCATGCTGCAGAAATTGCAGGCTTTACCTTAATGCCTTTCCTTACATGGCATCACTATTTTGATGATATGAGTCCAGTGGGCGACATAGATTCATGGGCTGGTTTCTGGTTTAGAACCGCTGGTGTAATGGTTCTTTGTGTTATAACTTACATTTTCTTCTACTATATTGGCTGGGGTCAGTGGGGTCTTGGAAATCCACATTGGGATCATAAGTTTGTACACGGTGAGTCTCTTATCTGGAATTTCTGGTGGATTATTCCACTACTATGGAACGAGTGGTTCTTCCACAAATGGCCTTTCTATACACACGAACACTAAAGTATAAAATATAAAATGCCCTTATGATCCAACTTGTTTTTAATCGTAAGGGCATAACACTTCACTAAAAAGAGATAAACTTCCTAAACACAATATGTTGATAACATAGTCAGGTAAAAAGCACCAATAAATCCAAAGAGAGGAGTTAAGATGCAGTTACCACAATACGAAGTAGGAAAGACAACCATCGGTCAATTAGTAGATATAGTTGCTGATCAATTTGGCGACAATAATGCACTTGAGTATCACAAACTTGGAATCAAGTATAATTATCGTGAATTCAAAGATATATGCAATAATGTGGCAAAAGGGTTGATGGCATTAGGAGTTAAAAGAGGGGAAAATATAGCGATATGGGCAAACAATGTACCTGAGTGGGTTTTGATGCAGTATGGAAGCCCTAAAATGGGAGCTATTCTTGTTACTGTAAATACCAATTATCGCAGCTTTGAGCTTGAATACCTTATGAAGCAGTCAGACAGCACAACGCTTATTATGGTAGGAGGTGTTAGAACTCCAACTGAATATCTTGAGGTAGTTAATGATGTCTGTCCTGAACTTGCAACTTCAGAACCAGGAAAACTAAACTGCGAAAAACTGCCTATGCTTAAAAATGTTATTTTCATAGGAGATGAAAGACCTGCTGGCATGTTTAACTGGAACGATATAATGGAAATGGGTAAAAAAATATCTGATAAAGAGTTGGCAGAGAGACAAAGCAGCCTTGCTCCTGATGATGTTATCAATATGCAATATACTTCCGGCACAACCGGATTTCCAAAAGGCGTAATGCTCTCACACACCAATTTGATCGGAAATGCTAAAAGTGTTGGTGAGTGTATGCAGCTCTCTTCTGTTGATACTATGTGTATCCCTGTTCCATTTTTCCACTGTTTCGGCTGCGTTCTTGGCACATTAACATGTTTAGTATCAGCAGCAGCAATGGCACCTGTTGTTGCATTCACCCCTGATGCTGTTCTTGAAACAGTAGAGGCATCTAAATGCACAGCTCTTCACGGAGTTCCGACCATGTTTATTGCAGAGCTTGAAGCTATGAAGAAAAAAAGCTACGACACTTCACATCTGCGTACAGGAATCATGGCAGGCTCTCCATGCCCGATTGAAGTTATGAAACAGGTTGTAGGGATTATGGGGGCATCAGAGATGTGTATCACATACGGTCAGACTGAGGCATCGCCCGGCATCACAATGACCCGTACAACTGACTCTCTTGATCGCAGGGTTTCTACAGTCGGTAAGTCCCTTCCCAATGTTGAGGTCAAAATTGTCGATCCTGTCACCAATGAGGAAGTTGAGCGTGGGGTACAAGGAGAGCTTTGCAGCCGTGGATATCATGTAATGAAAGGCTATTACAAAAATCCAGAAGGTACTGCTAAGGCTATTGATCCAGAAGCTTGGTTGCATACAGGTGATTTAGCCATTATGGATAAAGACGGTTACTGCAAAATTACAGGTCGTATCAAAGATATGATCATCAGAGGCGGAGAGAATATCTATCCGCGTGAGATAGAGGAATTTTTATATACAAATCCTAAAATAAAAGATGTTCAGGTTGTTGGTATTCCAAGTATTAAATATGGAGAAGAGGTTGCAGCGTTTGTTCAGCTCAAAGATGGTGAAAATGTTACAGAAGCAGATATGAAGGCATTTTGTAAGGATAAGATAGCATTTCATAAGATTCCTGCATTTTTCTTCTTTGTGAAGGAATATCCTACAACTGCAAGCGGTAAGATTCAAAAATATAAGCTGCGTGAGAAAGCAACCGCTGACTTAGGACGCGAAGCTGATGCTAAAGTGCAGACAGCATAATTAATTATATGTGTTATGTAACATATAAACAGAGATAAAATAAAACTGTACAGATATATTTATTATTTAGCTATCTGTACAGTTTTTATATTTGGTTGTATTGGTTGTTATAATTATACGCTTTTTAAATAGGAGAGCATTAAAATGTCAAAGAATGATGTATGTTTCGATATACTTACACCTGTTCATTTCATAAGCCGTGCTGCGGCTGTTTTTGACGATAAGATAGCTGTTATATATGGTGAAAAAAAATATAGTTACACAGAATTTTATAAAAGAGTGAACCGTCTTGCAAGTGCACTAAAAAAAATAGGCATTCAAAAAGGGGATAAGGTTGCATTTATCTGTCCGAACATACCGCCGATGTTAGAAGCACACTATGCTGTTCCCATGATAGGTGCAGCTTTGGTAAGTATAAATATACGCCTGTCATCTGGTGAAATAGGCTATATAATTGACCATTCTGATGCAAAAGCCATTTTCGTTGATAATGAATTTGCCGGTACAGTTACCCCAGTTCTTTCTGAAATCCCAAAAGTAAAGACATTTGTAAATATATGCGATATCAGCAATGATAAACCTCTTAATGGTCTGGATTATGAAGAATTTTTAGCAACAGGCTCTGACGCTCCTATAACTCCTGACATTGATGACGAGTATCAGGTAATGACTATAAACTATACCAGCGGAACTACTGGACGACCCAAAGGGGTTATGTACCATCACAGAGGAGCATACCTGAATGCACTTGGCGAGCTTCTTGAGTTTGGGGTAAATTCACGCTCTTTCTATCTTTGGACTCTTCCTATGTTCCACTGCAACGGCTGGTGTTTTACTTGGGGTATTACTGCTATAGGTGCAACTCATGTCTGTTTGAGAAAAGTTGTTCCAGAAGAGATTTATCGCATTATCGAAAAAGATGGAGTAACCCATCTGTGTGCAGCCCCTACAATTCTTATTGGAATGTCAACTTATGCCACAGCCAATAATGTTCAACTGAAAAAACGTCTTGAGATTATGACAGCCGGTGCCCCTCCCGCTCCAACAATAATACAAAATATGGAAAATATAGGTGCTAATATTACCCAGACATATGGATTGACAGAAGTTTTTGGTCCGCACAGCGTTTGCCAGTGGCAGACTAAATGGGATTCACTGCCGCTTGAAGAGCGGGCAAAAATCAAAGCTCGTCAAGGTGTTCCCTATATTGTGGCTATGCACATGGACGTTGTAAATTCTGAGACTATGGAGCCGGTACCAAGAAATGGAGAAGTTATTGGCGAGATAGTTATGCGTGGCAACAATGTAATGCTCGGCTACTATAAAGACCCTGCTGCTACTGATGCTGCTTTTAGAGGTGGCTGGTTCCACAGCGGAGACTTGGCTGTAATGCACTCAAATAACTACGCTCAGATCATGGATCGCCAAAAAGATATCATCATAAGCGGTGGAGAGAATATCTCAACAGTAGAGGTAGAAAGCACCATATACCGACACCCTGATGTAATGGAGGTTGCTGTTGTGGCTGTTCCTGACGAGAAATGGGGCGAAGTTCCAAAGGCTTTTGTTGTTCCTAAACCAGGAACAAATCCAACTGCTGAAGATATTATCAACTTTTGCAAAGATAATTTAGCTCGATTCAAAGCTCCAAAACTTGTAGAGTTTGGCGAGCTGCCAAAAACTGCAACAGGTAAAATCCAGAAATTTAAATTAAGAGATAAAGAGTGGGCAGGACGAGAGCGTAAAGTAAACTAAATTGAACTAAACTAAATAATTTTGCCCTCTCCCTTAAATAAATAAGAGAGAGGGCAAAAATTTGAACTTTGATGAAATAAGTAAACAGCCCCGAAATTTATCTGTTTTTTATCCGATTGTACCTTTCTGCTATTTTGCAGGAGAAGTGTAGAGCAGCTTAACATCTAAATCAGTAGTCCAAGGTGCACCTGAATTTTTCCAGCCGTTCTTCACTCTTTTGCCATTAAAATAGCTGTCAGCGTCTTTGATCTTATCCCCTTCAAAACCATCTACAATGTTGTAAACATTGGTAAATCCGGCTTTTGTAAGCCTATTTACAGATGCTGCACTTCTATGACCTGATCTGCACATCACCATAATTGCATCGTTTAGACCAAAAAGTTTTTTTGCTTGAGCTTCAAAATCAGGGTTATCCTGTAAATCATAATCTTTTTTCTCTTCGTTCCACTTTCCTGTCCATAACTTTGATGGGATGTTGTAAGCCATTGAAGCATGTCCTACAAAAACGTACTCCTCCTGAGTGCGGCAATCAACTATTTTAATTTTATCAGGAGCAGCTTTCCACATCTCATAGGCTTCAATTGCTGTAACATACTTTGATGCTTGAGTATATTTTTTCTCATCAGCAGGAGGGTCTGCTGCTGTTACTGTAAAGACAAGACTAAGGAGAGCAAAAAAAGTTATAATCATAACCCTTACATTTTTTTTCATTGAACAACCTCCTTTTTTTACAGCCTTTTTAAACATTTAAGGCTTTATAGATTAAAAAATATTTATAAATCATTTCAGGGCTGACCATCATCAATTTTACTATGTATGATAGTTTTCGATTTGACCTATAATATGATTTTAGAGGTTGTCAAGAAGAATAATATGAGCCTATGCTTTTAAACAAATCTGTAAATATCTATACCGAGCAGTTTTATAAAATGTTTGTAATGGGAGATGATGTTCAATCTTTATTTGATGGTGGGAATAGTAAAACCTTAATACATAAATATAGAGAGAAGAGAAAAAATAGAACATCTCTAATAATTGTCCATATACTGATATAATCATCTGTCGCATCAGTTGAAAAGCAGCCGCAATTGATATCAAGACCTCTTATCTGGTTGAATATCAATGAGCTGATAAATATAGCCATAAGAGATGTGCTTATTACAGTTGAACCCTCAAGAGATATTCCAGTAACAAGAGATAAACCAATCAAGAGTTCTAACCAAGGCAGAACTAAAGCCACGATATTTACCGCTGTATCCGGCAGAATCTGATAGTTAAAAACCGCTTTTGCAAATGCTTCAGGGTTCAGAATCTTGTCATAGCTTGCATACAAAAAGACTAATCCCATGAAAATTCGTATTGTATTGAACACAACTGGATTAAATAAGAGAGATTTCCATTTTGATTCTGTTTGTATTGTGGATTTACTGTTTGTAGATGAATTGGAGTTCATAGATTATTCTTCAGTTTTTGTTAATTAAAGGCTGAATATTGACGGACGAGTCAGGATTGATGAGGCTTGAATCAGTGCAGGTGCAGCTATCTTTAGATGTTCTGCCGTTGCAGGCGATTTCACATAAAAGAGTTCCATTTCCGCACTCCTCTGTTTCAAATTGAAGCACAGGGTGGTTGATGTTAAATCTATGCAGCAGTTCATGCTTAATCTGCGATGATAATTTAGATGAGCTGCTTATCAACTGATCTGGAACAACAACATGACATGAAAAGGCAGTATCAGAAGATGATATCTGCCATGCGTGCAGATAATGAACTCCTTTTACTCCCTTTATAGATTCAAGAAATTTCTGCACCTGTTCAATAGGAACATGAGAAGGAGTTGCATTCATCAGAACTGATACAGACTCTTTAAGCAATGACCAACTGTTCTTTAAAATAAAAATCACAATCAGGACAGAGAGAAGAGGGTCAAGCCAATACCACTCATAAAACATTAGTATAAAACCGTTTATCAGAACAACTACAGATGTCAGTAAATCTCCGATCATGTGCAGAAATGCACCCCGCATATTTAAATTATGGGCAGAATCACGATATAAAAGCAGGGCAGAGAGTCCATTTCCGGCAATGCCGATTCCAGCAAGAATCATCACAGGGATTCCGTTTACTGTCTCGGGATTAAAGAATCTGTGGAGAGCATGATAAAGGATAACGCCTGAAGCACCAGCCAAAAGAAGAACATTTATCATGGCAGCCATGATTTCAGCACGCCTGTATCCGAACGTGTTAAAGACTGTAGCCCCTCGTTGACCAATACGAAATGCAATGTATGAGATAAGTATGGCTGTAAAGTCGCTGAAATTGTGAACAGCATCTGAAATAAGGGCTACTGAATTTGCAATCAATCCCCCGATTATCTGTGCTACTGGAATTATGAAGTTGAGAGCTAAAGTGATAAGAAGCCTTGAGCCTGTATTCGATTCTGGATCATAGCTGTGGCTGTGATGGTGGTGATGGTGTGCATTTTCAGAATGTTGGTGGTAATCTTCTTTTGAATGACTATGATTTAAATCGGTTTCATTTATCATCATATTTTTTTATTCCCCAATCTCCTTTGGGAGTCCAGCCTCTTGCCATAAACTCCAGCCGTTGACAAGCACCCGTACATTATTAAAACCCATCTCTTTAAGAAAAAGTGCAAGGTCATGGCTCAATTCGCAGGTCTCTCCATCGCAGTAAGTTATAATAACTTTTCCTTTACTACTTTCATCACTACTACTGCCGTTATTACCTAACTGGCTCTCTTCCAACTTTGGTGCAATATCCATAAAATAGCTGTCTGCTTCCTGCTGTGGCAGACTTAACGCTCCTTGAATATGACCCTCATCATACTGCTCTTTAGGGCGTGCATCTAAAAATAGAGCTGTCTTATTTTCAAACAATCTTTTTGCCTCTTCAAGTGAAATAACAAGACTCTCTCCTGAAGAATCAGAAAATCTTGCATCAACAGACCACTCTCCAACTATTGGTATGC
>CAZIJN010000059.1:0-14066 GCA_964539635.1 uncultured Desulfobacterales bacterium
GTTCCAATATTCACATGGGGTTTGTTTCTCTGAAACTTCTCTTTCGCCATTTTTTTTCTTTTCCTCCCTGAAATATTAACAGGATTTTTTTAAAAAAATAATATAGTTAATCTTTAAAATTTTTATAATAAAAACTACATACCTAAAAAGCAGCACTAAAAAAATTACCATCTAAAATGAGCAAACGCTTTATTTGCCTCTGCCATTTTATGGGTATCTTCTCTTTTCTTTACAGCTCCGCCGCGTTCGTTATAGGCATCCATCAATTCGCCAGCCAATTTGTTTACCATACCCTTTTCTGAACGTGTCCTGCTAAATTTTAGCAGCCACCTAAAAGCAAGGGCGGTCTGTCTTGATGACTTTATTTCAGTTGGAACCTGATAAGTTGAACCACCAACCCTGCGAGACTTAACCTCTACAGATGGCTTAATATTATTAAGAGCCTTTTCAAATACGTTCAATGCAGGCTCTCCAATTTTCTGTTCTACAAGCACCAATGCACCATCAAAAACCTTTTGGGCAGCACTCTTTTTGCCATCTTTCATGATACAATTTACAAATTTTGAACCAAGCAAATCTGCCTGTCCCATGCCTTTTTGTAAATGAGCTGATACAATTTTTTTTCTTGCCATATATATCCACCAAATCCTTAAACCGATTTAAAGATCAAAAAATATTTAACTACAAAAGTAGTTGTTATTTGGGTCGCTTGGCTCCATATTTTGATCTTCCCTGCTTTCTGTCCTCTACACCAAGAGTATCAAGAGTACCTCTAACAATATGATAACGGACACCAGGAAGGTCTTTTACCCTTCCACCTCTTACAAGGACAACCGAATGCTCCTGGAGATTATGACCCATACCAGGAATATATGCGGCAACCTCAAGCCCAGTGGTTAATCTGACTCTGGCTACTTTTCTGAGAGCCGAATTCGGCTTTTTTGGTGTTGAGGTATATACTCTTGTACAAACACCTCTTTTCTGGGGACCGCCTTTTAGAGCAGGTGTTCCCTGTTTTTTTTCAGATTTAGCCCTTCCCTTTCTTACTAGTTGATTAATGGTAGGCATACCTTATAAAACTCCTTAACGACCTTTTTCAATTTTTATTATGCGACAAAATGGCGAATTATTATATATATCCACCATCTTTGTCAAGCTTTTTATGTTCCTGCATTTGTTTCACGGACAAGTTAAGATTTTTCAGTATAATCTCTTATTTAAGACAATGTATCTATGGCAAGTCCTCTATAACCAGGAAATCCGGTACCAGCAGGAATCAGACGCCCCATAATTACATTCTCTTTAAGCCCTCTGAGATCATCGTATCTGCCCTGAATACTTGCCTCAGTCAATACTTTTGTAGTCTCTTGAAAAGAGGCAGCCGATATAAAACTGTCTGTTGCAAGAGATGCTTTTGTTATACCAAGTATCAGCGGCTCTCCTCTTGCAGGCTCTCCGCCTTTCATAACAACCTGACGATTGACCTCTGCAAATTTGACCCTATCGACCTGCTCATCAGGAATAAAATTTGTATCTCCAACATCAATAACCTTAACACGGCGCATCATCTGGCTAATGATAACTTCAATGTGCTTATCATTTATCCTTACGCCTTGAAGCCGATAAACTTCTTGTACCTCATCTACAAGGTAACGTGCTAAAGCAACTTCTCCTTTGATATTGAGTATATCCTGAGGATTTGCACTTCCTCCTATAATAGGCTCTCCAGCTTTGATGTAGTCACCGTCATAAACGCTTAAATGCCTTCCCTTAGGAATTAGATACTCTTTTTTATCTCCAATGTCAGTAGGGGTAACCGTTACCTTCTGCTTACCCTTTGCACCTTTAGCAACACTTACATAACCATCTATCTCACTTAATACACTTGGTTCTTTTGGCTTACGAACCTCAAAAAGTTCAGCAACCCTTGGAAGACCGCCTGTGATATCCTTGGTTTTAGTTGTTGCTCTTGGCAGCTTTGCAATAACATCACCTGCCATAACCTCATCATCATCATCTTTCATTAAAATGGCATTAACAGGAAGAAAATACCTCACAACAGAAGAAGAGCCGGGTAATTTAGCTCCCTTACCATCTTTATCTTTAATAGTAATCTGAGGTCTTAAAACTTCAGCAGATTTTTCAGACGACTTACCTTCTATAATAGTACGGCTTGCTTTTCCAGTTACTGGATCGATCTGCTCTTGAACTGTATTACCAACTTCAATATCAGCATATTTAACCTTTCCACTGACCTCTGTGATAATCGGAGTAGTAAAAGGATCCCAAGTTGCAAGAACATCTCCAACCTCAACATTTTGACCATTTTTTACTAAAAGAGCAGCTCCATAAATAACCTCTTCCTTTGCCCTCTCTCTTCCTTCAGGTCCGACAATAGAAAAACCACCGCCTTTACGGTTCATTACAATCTGTTCAGAATTATCTCCATCAGAAATTTTTCTCAAAGCAATATCTAAATTTTCATTGAACTTAATAATACCTGCTACCCTTGCTTTGATTTCAGCTACCTCAACCTTACGACTTGCTGTACCGCCGATATGAAATGTACGCATGGTAAGCTGGGTACCAGGTTCACCAATTGATTGTGCAGCAAGGATTCCTACAGCTTGACCTATTTCAACCGTCTGACCATGTGCTAAATCTCGACCATAGCACTTAGCACATACACCATTTTTAGATTTACATGTAAGCACCGATCTAATTTTGACACTTGTAACACCAGCAGCTTCAATCTTCTCAACCATTCGTTCATTAAGCTCAACCCCTTTCTTTACAATAACCTCATTTTTATAGGGGTCTATTACATCAGCTTGAACAACTCTGCCAAGAATTCTTTCGCCGAGGCTCTGAATAACCTCACCGCCTTCAAGCAGAGATTCTACATCAACGCCCATCAAGGTTCCGCAATCGTGCTCAATAACAGTACAATCTTGGGCAACATCAGCAAGACGGCGTGTAAGATATCCTGAGTTAGCAGTTTTAAGAGCAGTATCAGCTAAACCTTTTCTTGCCCCGTGTGTTGAGATAAAATACTGTAATACTGTCAAACCTTCGCGAAAGCAGGCAGTAATAGGATTTTCAATAATCTCACCAGAAGGTTTTGCCATGAGTCCTCTCATGCCGGCAAGCTGCCTCATCTGATCTTTACTACCTCTTGCACCTGAGTCTGCCATCATATAAACAGCATTTAGAATATCTTCAGTTGAGCTTGCTCCACCCGGCTTTTTCATAACAGCCATCATTGCATCAGCAATATCATCAGTAGCTTTTGCCCAAATATCAACGACTTTATTATACTTTTCACCTTGGGTAATCAAACCTTCTGAATATTGCTGTTTAATATCAAGAACATTCTGCTCAGCTTTTTTTATTATATCCCATTTACTATCTGGAATAATCATATCATCTATACAGATAGAAAGTCCTCCAAATGTAGAGTACTCGTATCCAATATCTTTTAACCTGTCTGCAAGAATAACCGTCTCTTTAAGCCCTATATTTCTATAAGCATAATCAACAAGAGCACGCACAGAAGATTTATCCATAAGACGATTCACAAGATTAAATGGAATAGTGCTTTTACGCTCATCAACTCTGAAGATATTTAACTCACCGCCACAGTCAATAATATCAGAATACTGTGTCTCCAAAAGCTCAAACAGATGGTTTGCCACAATCTCTGATACCTGAAAAACATTGCTGAACTCTTTTCGTGTTAGTATTCCAGTATTACCATATTTTTCAATAGTTTCAGCATCGCAATACCTTCTTCTAACATCTTCAAAACTTTCACCATTTTTAAGCTCTTTTAGTGCGTTATGAGCTAACTGATTAGGTGTAATCCCTGCATCATCATTTTTATTTTTAATAACAATACGGCTTAATGAGAGAAGAGTATCTCCCGGTATAATCTCCCATAGAAGAATACGACCTGTTGTTGTCTCATAAATCTTACCATCAATTCTAACCTTTATTTTTGCATGAAGATCAAGCTCACGGGCATCAAATGCCGATCGTACTTCAGAAATACTTGAAAATAGAGCGTTGCCTCCCTTTTTTCCATCTGCTCCACGTGTCATATAGTATATACCAAGAACAATATCCTGAGTTGGTACAATAACTGGCTGACCATTAGCAGGCGAAAGTATGTTGTTACTTGAGAGCATAAGAACTCTTGCCTCAAGTCTTGCCTCAAGAGAAAGAGGGACATGCACAGCCATCTGATCACCGTCAAAGTCAGCATTAAAAGCTGTACAGACGAGAGGATGAAGCTGAATTGCTTTACCTTCAATAAGAATTGGTTCAAATGCCTGAATACCAAGCCTGTGAAGCGTAGGAGCACGGTTGAGCATAACAGGATACTCTCTTACTACATGATCAAGAGCGTCCCATACATGCGTCTCTTCTCGTTCAACCATTTTTTTCGCACTTTTTACAGTGGTTACATGCCCCTTCTGTTCAAGGTAGTTGTAAATAAATGGTTTAAACAGCTCTAAAGCCATTTTCTTAGGCAAGCCGCACTGGTGAAGGCGTAAATTCGGACCAACCGTAATAACAGTACGACCTGAATAGTCAACACGTTTACCAAGAAGGTTTTGACGGAATCTACCCTGTTTACCTTTAAGAGTATCACTTAAAGATTTTAGAGGACGTTTATTAGTGCCGGTTACAACTCTTCCATGCCGTCCATTATCAAACAGAACATCTACAGACTCTTGCAGCATCCTTTTTTCGTTGCGGACAATGATGTCAGGAGCATTAAGATCAATAAGTCTTTTCAGACGGTTATTCCTGTTTATAACCCTTCGGTAAAGATCATTTAAATCTGATGTGGCAAAGCGTCCACCCTCAAGAGGAACCAATGGTCTTAAGTCAGGCGGCAGGACAGGTATAGCAGTCATAATCATACGGGTAGGGCTTAAACCAGAATTGAGAAATGCATCAACAACCTTTAGCCGTTTTGACATCTTCTGACGTTTGGCAACAGACTTTGTAGTTGTGATCTCCTCTCGCAACTCTTTATAGACTTCAGCAAGATCAACCTCTTCAAGAAGTTTTAAAATAGCCTCAGCCCCGATACCAACCTCAAACTCATAACCAAACTGCTCAACAGCCTCCTGATACTTCTCCTCAGAAAGGAGCTGCAATCGGGTCAGCTCTGTCTGACCAGGATCAATTACTACATAGGAGTCAAAATAGAGAATCTTTTCAAGATTTTTCAGAGTTAAATCCAGAACATTACCTATCTTGCTTGGCAGACTCTTTAAAAACCAAATATGTGAGACAGGACAGGCAAGTTCAATATGAGCCATTCTTTCACGGCGTACCTTAGACTGAATAACCTCTACACCACATTTTTCACAAACAACGCCTCTGTGTTTCATACGTTTGTATTTACCACAGTTACACTCATAGTCTTTTGTAGGTCCGAAAACCTTAGCACAAAAAAGACCGTCACGCTCTGGCTTAAAAGTCCTGTAATTAATGGTTTCTGGTTTTTTTATCTCGCCATGAGACCACTCCCTTATCTGATCAGAAGAAGCAAGGTTTATCTGGACACCTTTATACATCTTGGGATCTTTTGGCTTTGCAAAGAAATCGTATATGGTTTCCAATATCTTCTCCTTAATTATTTCCTTCGATTAGATTGATATCAAGCCCTAAACTCTGAAGCTCTTTAGTGAGCACCCTGAAAGATTCGGGCATTCCGGGCTCAAGGACATTCTGACCTTTTATGATCTTTTCGTACATACGGGTACGTCCACTCATATCATCAGATTTAACCGTAATAAACTCTTGAAGAGCATAAGCTGAACCATATGCCTCCATTGCCCAAACCTCCATCTCACCCAATCTCTGTCCTCCAAACTGAGCCTTTCCGCCGAGAGGCTGTTGAGTTACTAAAGAGTAAGGACCTATAGAACGTGCATGCAATTTGTCGTCAACCAAATGGTGGAGCTTGAGCATATACATGATTCCCACAGTAATGGGTTTATCAAATGGCTCGCCCGTCCTACCATCATAAAGAATTGACTGACCTGAAGGATTTAGTCCTGCATAATTGATCAACGCTTTGATCTCATCTTCTGACGCACCATCAAACACGGGCGTTGACATATGCACTCCGTTTCTATAGCGAGAGGCAAATGTAACAAGAGAATGTTCGTCCATATTGTCAATAGCATCAACAAATATCTTCTCATCATCATGAACCAGATTAAGAGGTGCATCTTTATTGTAATGTGCATCAAAATCATAATTTTTCTGACCATCTATAACATCTGTTGTCTTTACAGAAGGAGTGGTAAAGATGCGTTTAAGACGCAGCTTCAGCTCATCATACTTCATCTCATCAAGCAGATCATCAATCTGCCGACCAAGACCACGAGCAGCGCATCCTAAATGAATCTCAAGTATCTGTCCAACATTCATACGTGATGGTACACCAAGAGGGTTTAACACCATATCAACAGTTCTGCCGTCTTCAAAATATGGCAAATCCTCAATTGGAAGAATCCTTGAGACAACACCTTTATTTCCATGTCGTCCAGCCATCTTGTCTCCAACTGAGAGAACTCTCTTCATGGCAACATTCACTTTAATAAGTTTGAGTACTCCAGGAGGTAACTCATCACCTTTTTCAAATCTAAGCACCTGACTGTTGAAAAACTCATTTGCCAGCTTTATCTGCTGTTCAGCCTTTTCGATTATATCTTGGGCAAATTCTGTTTTAAGTGCAAGCTCTCTTGCAACTTCGTCAGTTGCGTCAGAATCTTCAACAGAAATGCCTATAAGATCAGATATAGATAGTTTTATATCATGGCTCTTTTCTGTATCGCTGAGAAGGTCTTTTATTACAATAGTCCCTGAAGGAATAACAACATTCTTTCCTTTTTTAATGGGATTAGCAATTTTATGACCCGAAAGAATCTCTTCTAAACGCTCTTTTGCCGTTTGAGTGATGATCTTAACTTCATCATCTCTATTTTTCTCCAAGGTCTCAATTTCAAAATCTTCTATAAATCTTGTGCGTTCATCTTTAGGCAAGCCGCGTCTTGAAAAGACTTTGGCACTTATAACAATGCCTTCAACTCCTGGCGGTACTCTTAAAGATGTATCCTTAACATCACCAGCTTTTTCACCAAAAATAGCCCGCAGAAGTTTCTCTTCAGGGGAGAGCTGTGTTTCTCCTTTAGGAGTTACTTTACCCACAAGAATATCACCTGGTTTTACCTCAGCACCAAGCCTGATAATACCGCTATCATCTAAATCTTTTAGGGCATCTTCTCCGACATTTGGAATATCTCTGGTGATCTCCTCTTTACCAAGTTTTGTATCTCTTGCAACAACCTCGAACTCCTCTATATGAACAGATGTATATACCCCTTCCATAACCAGCCGTTCACTTACAAGGATAGAATCTTCATAATTGTAACCACTCCAAGGCATAAAGGCAACAGTCACATTCTTTCCAAGAGCAAGTTCTCCTCTCTCAGTTGAAGGACCATCTGCTATTACCTCGCCTTTTCTAACATAATCCCCTTTTTTAACAATGGGGCGTTGGTTAAAACAGGTGTTTTGGTTGGACCTTACAAATTTTGAGGCAGTGTAAATCGAGACAATCTTATCTGTAAAACCGACCGTTTTGTTAGCAGATTTATTCGCATCTCCAATATTTTTAACAACTATTCTCTGAGCATCAACATCTACTACAATCCCGTCATGCTCTGCAACAATAGCAACTCCTGAATCTCTGGCAACAACGCCTTCAATACCAGTTCCAACAAGCGGAGCCTCACTCTTAATTAATGGAACAGCTTGACGCTGCATGTTTGATCCCATCAAAGCTCTGTTTGCATCATCGTTTTCAAGAAACGGTATAAGAGATGCAGATACAGATACAAGCTGATTGGGTGAAACATCCATAAATTCAATATCATTACTGGGAACCATCTCAAACTCACCAGCTACCCTTGCAGAGACATTTTCCTTTACGAATCTTCCTCCGCTGTTAAGCATTGCACTTGCCTGAGCAATAGGATGCTCTTTCTCCTCAAATGCAGAGAGATGCTTGATATCTTTTGATACAACACCATCTTTGACAATACGGTAAGGAGTCTCAACAAAACCAAAACGGTTCACACGGGCATATGTACATAAAGATACAATCAAACCAATATTAGGACCTTCTGGGGTTTCAATAGGGCATATTCTACCATAATGTGATGTATGTACATCTCTTACCTCAAACCCTGCCCTTTCACGAGTCAAACCGCCTGGTCCAAGCGCACTAAGACGACGTTTATGGGTAGTTTCTGAAAGAGGATTTGTCTGATCCATGAATTGAGACAACTGGCTTGTACCAAAAAATTCACGAACTACGGCTGATACAGGTTTAGGATTGACAAGATCATTTGGCATCATAGCGTCAACCTCCTGCATACTCATTCGCTCCTTAATAGCCCTCTCCATTCTGACAAGTCCTATCCTATACTGATTTTCAAGCAACTCGCCTACAGCCCTGACACGCCTGTTACCAAGATGATCTATATCATCTACAGCACCTTGTGTATCTTTAAGCTGAACTAATTTTTCAGCAGTAAGCAGAATATCCTCTTTTCTTAGAGTTTTGACCTCAATATCTGTCTCAATCTCAAGTCTGTGGTTCATCTTAAGACGTCCAACGTTAGAGAGATCATAATATGCAGGCTTGAAAAAGAGATGATCAAGAAACTCTTGTGCTACCTCTGGTGTTGCAGGATTACCAGGTCTAAGCCTTCTGTAAATTTCCATCAAAGCCTCGACACGGGTAGATACCTTATCCACAGAAAGGGTTTTTCTCATAGAGTCTGAACTGTAAGTGTCAACATAAAGTATTTTAAAACTATCAAGTCCCGCATTCTCAATATTTTCTAAAACCTCAATGTTTAAAAGGTCTCCAGCCTTAATAATTAACTCTTCAGTTCTTGGATGAGATATAGATTCTGCAGAGGCTTTACCATATAACTCCTCTTTATCAATAGGAATATATTCAAGCCCGGCATCTTTTAGCTGTTTCAAGGCTCGTTTTGTAAAAAGTCTTCCTTTTTTTACAGCAACCTCACCTGTCTGAGGATCAATTACATCATAACTTGCTCTGTGCCTCTTCAAATTATCAGGATTAAAACGTTTAAAGTAAGACCCATCTCTTTTAACAATGAAATCTTTCTGATAAAAAAGAGCTAAAATATCCTCTGTTGTATATCCAAATGCTTTAAAGAGTATAGATATTGGAAATTTCCTTCTGCGGTCAATACGGATATAAATTATATCCTTAGGATCAATTTCCATATCAATCCAAGAGCCGCGTACAGGAATAATTCTGGCAGTATAAACAATTTTACCGCTTGAATGGTTTTTCCCTTTATCATGGTCAAAAAAAACACCAGAAGATCGGTGAAGCTGACTGACAACCGCCCGTTCAGTACCATTAATGATAAAAGTACCTCGTTTAGTCATCAAAGGGATATTGCCAAAATAGATATCTTGCTCTTTTATGTCACGAATTGATGTAACACCGGCTTCCCTGTTCACCTCATAAACTACCAGCCGAACCTTTATGTTTACCGGAATTTCATAGGTCATTCCACGGCTTATACACTCCTCAACCGAGTGTTTTATATCACCAAAAGAGTATGAAACATATTCAAGCGATGATGTTCCGGTAAAATCTTTTATAGGGAAAACGGATTTAAATACAGAATGAATACCAATATCTTCTCTGTTTTCAGGAAGGACTTCTCTTTGAAGAAAATGCTCGAATGATGTACGTTGCATTCCTATCAAATCAGGAATATCAACAACCTTAATTTTACTTCCAAACTCTTTTCTGATTCGTCTCTCTGCAATAGACTTTTCTATTACATACTGCTCTTTTATATATTTATCTGCTGTCTGCTTGTCTGCCAAAAGGCTCCCGGTCATGGTATCTCCAATAATGGTTTATTATAACCGTGAAAGCGGAGACAAAGCCATTCTGACTTAACCTCCGCATCATATGTGTGCAATCTGCCAATTTTTCCAAATAGTTTGTAAAGACTATAAGAGAATCTTTACTACAGTAATACAAACTATTTAATAGTGATCTGTGCGCCCGCAGCTTCAAGCTGTTCTTTTATTTTCTGAGCTTCCTCTTTAGAAACTCCCTCTTTCAGAGGTTTTGGACACTCATCAACAAGTGCTTTTGCCTCTTTTAGACCAAGACCTGTAATAGCTCTAACTTCCTTAATTACATTAATCTTTTTGTCACCAGAAGCCTCTAAAATAACATTAAACTCTGTCTGCTCTTCAGCAACTGCGGCTTCGCTAGCAGCAGGTCCTGCTGCTGCAACAGCAACTGGTGCTGCTGCAGAAACACCAAATTTTTCTTCAAGTTCTTTTACAAGCTGTGAAAGCTCAAGAACGGTCATTCCAGCAATGAACTCAACTACATCATCTTTTGTTATATCAGCCATTTTTATCTCTTCTCCTTAAAAAACAATAAAGGGATAGCATCCCTTTAAAATATTTAAAATATATAATTTTTATGCAGCCTTTTTCTGATCCCCAATTGAATTGAGTACATAAAGGAACGATCTTGGAACTTCTCCAAGCACTCTTACAAATGAAGTAGGCACAGCATTCATTGTAGATAGTACCTGAGCCAGCATTATCTCTCTTGGCGGCATTTTTGCAAGTGCTTTAATATCATCAATATTAAGCAGCTTTCCATTCATAGCACCAATTTTTATCTCAAGTTTCTGATTGTTATCAGCAAATTTTATAAGAACTTTGGCTGGTGCAACAGGATCAACTTTTGATGTTACAATAGCATTAGGACCTTTAAAAAAATCCTTTAAAACAGAGATATCAGTCCCTTCAGATGCCATTGACAAAAGCGTATTTTTTACAACTTGTAACTGAGCTCCCTCTTTTCTCAACTCACTTCTTAGCCGAGTCAATGAGTCAACATCAAGCCCTTTGTAATCAACGATTAGAGCAATCTGACTCTCAGCAAGCCGTGAGTTCAGATTTGCAACTAACTCTTTTTTTGTTGTCAGGTTCAAACTAAACACACCTCCTTTCTATGTTTATTTTTTTAGAGGTGCCAACTATGCCAAAACATATTCTGTCTCGGCAGGCAGGCATCGCCGTTTATACACCATGCAATCTATTATAAATAGTAAAATAATAGATATAAAGGTGCACCTGCTGTCTTTGACAGACAACAACTATAAAATAACAAGTATAATATTATAATAACAGATAATTAAAAAAATCTGTGAAACATCTATTTTATTATAGTAGGATCTATCTTTATACCAGGACCCATCGTTGTAGAAACACTGATAGCTTTGATATAAGTACCTTTACTGGCTGCTGGTTTTAAAGCTAAAACTTTTGCAAGAAATGCATTAGCATTGACAGCAAGTTTTTCCACACCAAAGGATGCCTTACCAATAGGAGCATGTACAATACCGGCTTTTTCAACTCTAAACTCAATCTTACCGGCTTTAAGTTCTTTTACAGCTTTTTCTACATCAAACGTTACTGTACCAGTTTTTGCATTAGGCATTAAGCCTCTTGGACCAAGTATTCTACCCAACTTTCCGACAGTGCCCATCATATCTGGGGTAGCAAGGGCTTTATCAAATCCAAACCATCCATTCTTGATTTTTTCAATGGTCTCGTCATCTGCGATAAAATCAGCACCAGCTTCCAATGCCTCTTTCTCTTTTTCACCTTTTGCAAAGACAAGCACTTTTACCTCTTTACCAAGACCATTGGGAAGAATAACAGTACCCCTGACCATCTGATCGGCATGACGTGGATCAACTCCAAGTCTAACAGCTATATCTACAGTCTCATCAAATTTAGCATACGATGAAGAGAGTGAGATATCCAAAGCTTCATTAAAGTCATAACGCTTTTGTCTGTCGATATTCTTAACTTTTTCTATATATTTTTTACCGTGTTTAGGCATCTTATGTTACTCACTCCTTTACGTTTAAACAACCTCTATACCCATACTACGTGCTGTTCCTGATATTATTTTGACCGCACCTTCAATATCCACGGCATTCAAGTCATCCATTTTCAACTTTGCAATTTCAACAACCTGATCTCTGGTCACTTTACCCACTTTATCTTTGTTTGGTGTACTGGAACCCTTTTCAATTTGAGCTGCTTTTTTAATTAACATGGATGCCGGCGGGGTTTTTGTTATAAAGGTAAAAGTTCTATCTTGAAAAACTGTAATAACAACTGGAATGATTGAACCAACATCATTTGCTGTTTTTGCGTTAAATGCCTTACAGAAATCCATTATATTGACACCATGCTGACCTAACGCAGGTCCAATTGGCGGAGATGGATTAGCCTTACCAGCCTGAACCTGAAGTTTTATCTGTGCCGTTACTTTTTTTGCCATTTTTTTTCTTTACTCCTGACACATATCTATTTATCAGTTGGCGTTATCCATCTAATATCATATTTCACAATATTAACTTCACACAACAGACGGAAAAACTATCCAACACTTTAATTATAATGAACTAATTAACTTTTGTCACTTGTACAAAATCTAACTCAACGGGTGTTGCTCTACCAAATATACTAACAAGTACCTTTACTTTACCCTTTTCTGGATTGACCTCTTCAATAGTCCCATTGAAAGCAGCAAAAGGTCCATCTGCAACACGAACCTCATCTCCAATTTCAAAAATATATTTTGGCTGAGGCTTTGTTTTACCCGCTTCCATTCTTTCAATGATCTGTGCTGCCTCTTTATCACTTATTGGTGCCGGTCTATTTTTGCCACCTAAAAAACCTGTAACCTTTGCGGTTGAATTAACAATATGCCATGTCTCATCATTTAATTCCATGTTGACAAGTATATAACCGGGATAAAATTTCCTTGAAGATTCTCGCTTTTTACCATTTACAAGCTCAACAACATGTTCTGTAGGGACAAGCACATCACCAAATTTATCCGCACATTTAGATTTAGCTATCCCATCCTCCAGGGCAAGCTTTACCTTCTGTTCATATCCTGAATACACATGAAGTACATACCATCTAAGAGACACCTTAAACTCCCTTTATTGTTCATTTATGCAAGTACTATCTGTACAAGTTTTGAAAGTGTAACATCTACCAACCCTAAAAATGCTGCAATAATAAATACAAGTATAATGACAACAACAGTAGCACCAGTGGTCTGTTTTCGGTTAGGCCATGTAACTTTTTTTAGTTCAGCCTGTACCTCACGCAAAAATTGAACGCTTTTTTGAAAAAAATTCAGGTCGCCGTCTATAACTGTCTGAGCAGTCATATCTCTTGTATTTTTAAATGTAAAGGCTGGGACAACCCGAGGGGTAGAAGGAATAGCTGAAACTGTTTTATCATCACTACTCTCATCAGAAGAACTAATTTTTTTAACCTTATCACTTGGTGACTTTTTTTTCTGCAATCGTGCCATAATGCTCCCCAACCCGAACTGTATATCAAAACATCTTTAAAGTCTTAGAATCAAAAATAGAACAATTAATAATTTTTGCCGAACAAAACTTAAGAAAACTTTGTATATACTGCATAAAAATGGCAGGTCAGGAGGGAGTCGAACCCCCAGCATCCGGATTTGGAGTCCGGCGCTCTACCAATTAGAGCTACTGACCTGCATATTAAAAACAGATTATATCTGCCTGTTTTTTCTATTAATGTTAAAATCTATCCAACACAAAAGTATTTATATCAAATTTAACATCTTTAACTTTTTGTTGAATTACAATACTAAATATAAAAAAACTACTTTGTTTCCTTATGTTTAACATGCTTTTTACAGAATTTGCAATATTTTTCAAACTCAAGCTTGTCCGGAGTTGTACGTTTATTTTTGGTAGTAGTATAATTTCTTCTTTTACATTCTGTACATGCAAGCGTTATATTTACTCTTGGCACAATGAACTCCTCATTTATTCTATTATTTCACCAATAACGCCAGCGCCCACAGTACGACCACCCTCTCT
>CAZIJN010000060.1:0-13432 GCA_964539635.1 uncultured Desulfobacterales bacterium
TGCAAAGTGCTTGTAAATCCAATAAATACAGACCAAATAAAGACGAAACAAATTACAAAAGATTTAATACTTTTGTTCATAGTAATACTCCTTTAAAAATATGTTTAATTAAATTAAGTGATATATGTTTAATTAAATTAAGTTATGTTACAAACAACCATCTCCTTTATTGATCTGAAATTGTAAACTCTGCTGATAAGTTCGATCCATAAACTACATGACCCTCTTGGTAAAGAGAACCCATAATAGTAAATCTTGCACCGTTTTTACTAACAGGCATGCAGTATGAAAAAGGTATTGCTACATTAACTGCACTATACTCCCCAGCATCATTTGTAGATATATACTCATTAATTCTGGTGTCGTTGCCAGGCATTAAATCATAACGATATATGGAGTTTTCAGGAACAGATATTTGATACTCTCCATTTATACAGACTTCAGTTGAACCTTTGCGTACCGTTCCTGCAATTTTACGCCAATGTATCATCTTGTTAGGAGAAACAATATCTTCTTGTATCCCTTTCTCTTGAACTCCAGAAAATTCATACTTAATTCTAAGCCCGTCATAATCGTCAGTTATACCAGCATTTATCACAACTTCCTCATTATCTATGATAAAATTTCCTAAATCAATTGAATCATTAGTAGGCTTTTTAGCATCAACTGTTATAGGGAAATCTATGTATTCTCCCTCTTTTGATTCGGGTATCTGAATACGAATGAAATTATTGCCGGGAAAGAGTCTATCAAGAACAAATTTACCATCTTTATCTGTCTCAACAGGTTTTAGCGAGGCAAAATATTCTCTATTTGAACCTTCGCTTGGAACTTTAGCTACTGATTGGACTATTGCAGACTGTATAGGATTTTTTTGTGCGTCAACAACAATTCCATAACCATTGTATGACCAGCCCGTTCTCTCAAGAAGCGGAGCAAGTCTGTCGCCTTTTCCGTTGTCTGAGAGATATTTTTTTATTTTAGCGTATAACTCATCTACTGTAATCGGTGTTTCAGAGAGGATTTTCCAGATATCTTCAAATGATGCATTAATTGACGGCACATCTTCATCTTCACCAGAACGAGAATAAATTGATGAAAACCATTTATCAATATCCTCCACAGTCATAAGAGCCAATAACCTTACTGCATAACCTTCTATAGACGGAGTATCTCTTGAGGCTGGATTCAAGGAGAGAATAGTAAGATCAAGCGTATTATCCCCGCCAATCTCTTTGAGTATAGTATATTCAGTAAAATAGGCATACTCTTCAACCATTGGTCTTCCTAAATGAGCGACACCTACCCCATGTTCTCCCACTGCCTGTCCCTCTAAAAGCCTCATTACAGTATCGCCGCCCAATACATGCGAAAGATAATGCCCTGTTTCGTGAACCACTGTCCTTTGCGCAGCTAATGAACCAAAAAGAAAGGTAGGAGAGGTGCTGCCTGTAAGCCAGTCAAAAGGGCGGTATTGAGAGCGTTCATACAGACCGCTTTTAGCCGTAGGATATATGTAAGCGTTTAATCTTCCGTCAATTTCAGTTTTAGCGTTTGTCTTGGCAGGCTCTGGAAGCAGTTCAACGATCGTTTTTACGACAGAGGTAATCTGTTCGGCAAATACATCTTTTTTATTATACCATGATGCTTCATTTAATTTTTTCTGCCATAATTTTGCAGCACTGAGAGGTCTATTTCTGGTTTTATTTCTCAGAGAAGAAGTGCCAGATAGATTAGCTGATGTAATATCAAAAACCGCAGCATTATTAAGAGTTCTATCAGCTATTGATACAGGCAGCCACATTTCGCTGACAGCAGGGTATTCATACACATTTACCCCGGGACTGCCCCACACCCATAATGCAGGATATTCGCCATTATCATAAGGCATAACATACTGAATTTTATCTGTACCTGTATATTCAACTTTAAAACCAGAGCCTGAGTCATCTGAATCTGCTCCAGGGGCTGAATTAATAGGCGTAACTATAAGCGTTCCGTCAGCTCCGTTTGGAAATTTAAATCTATTTCCTGTAATTGAATCATCAATAGAGAACTCAGTTGTTGAAGATAGAGCATACTCTTTTGAAGTTCCGTATTCA
The DNA here is from genome assembly GCA_964539635.1 of uncultured Desulfobacterales bacterium. Taxonomy (GTDB): domain Bacteria; phylum Desulfobacterota; class Desulfobacteria; order Desulfobacterales; family Desulfobacteraceae; genus Desulfamplus. Next base: position 2,103 of record CAZIJN010000060.1, read on the forward strand.
AAACCATTACCACCTGAAACTTTAAATATATAAAACCCCAACTCATAATTTTCATTTTCAAGAGCTTTGATGATATCTCCGCTGCTCTCTGGCGACACAAGCCAATATACAGTCCATTCTCCGTCTGCTGGAAAAGGGTCGAATGGAGTTGCAGATGCTGATGGATTATCAGAAGGTATTTCAAATGGAGTCAGAATTGTCTTTGTCGTTTTTATCCCTGCTGCTCCAGACGCAATTGTCAAAAATCCGCTATCATCAAGATTCAAGAATCTGCCCGCCTCATCAGCAACGTAAAAACGCCCGTCTGGAAGCCCGATTAATATCCATATATCAACGGTCTTGCTGTATACTGGAAAATCAACCGCTAACTCCATCTTCCCGCTGAGAGTTCCCATATTGCCACCGCTGCTGATGATATTTCCCATGTAAACAGGAGCGGACAAAGGGTTTGAGGTTGCATCAATGACTGAAATGCTTTCAGGCGGACTAATTTCTTCAATGTTTTGGGTATCAGCCCATGATTTGTTGGTAAGTAGTATGTTGGTATCAGCACAAATTACAAAAAATGATATGAGCAGCATTGCAACAAAAAAACATAAGCTAACACTTATTCGTTTATTTTTAGTATGTCCCATTTTTATCTCCTTTTTTATATATCATGTGGATATATAGGCTTATCTCTATTTAGAAACAGAGTATTAATCTAAAATATAATCTTTATGGACAATCTATTAATTCATCATTATCGAAATCCATTATCTTGTCACATGAACCATCTTCATTCCACCAATGCCAGATTCCAGTTTTAATTGGGGTGTATCCTGTATCTGGTGGTTTAACAGTACCCTCACTTTTTTTATTACCATTTTCATACCAATATGTTTGAAGTCCCTCCTCTTTACCATTGTTGTAATGCCATTCAAATGATTTTTGAGCAGTATTTTCATACCACATGGTATATGTGCCGTCATAACGCTTATTTTCATTGATGTTATATTGCAATTTATAATTACCATTCTCATACCATTCTGTATGAAGTCCTATAGCTATACCATTCTTGTAAGTCTCTTCTAATTTCTTATTGCCGTTTTCCCACCACTTGATACTTTGTCCGTCGAGTATTCCCATTGCATAATTGATTTCTGAAGATTTATTACCATTTTGTAACCAGTATGTTGATTTTCCGTGCAGTTTATCCTCAAAATAACATTTGGCAAACTGAGGTTTTGTGAGTAATAAGTCATACCAAGAGAGATAACGACCATGCAGCTGATTTGCCGAATTATAATAGAAAACACTCCCAACGTATTCGTTTCTTTTCAATTGAGAATAGTCAACATCCCAGCCGCAGTCGTAATCATAAAGGGAATTATTATTTTCATTTTCTTTTTCCATCACAACATTTATATCTACAGAAATTTTGGTATTATCCTTCAAAACAGCAGAAAAAGTGAGATTACGCTCACCCTCTTCGAGTCCAAGTTCGCTTATTTTGAAAGAACCAGTAAAGTTACCGCTGTGATCTATCTCTAATGGATTGATATTCGTTTTAAGAACATCCATTCCTTTCTCATTAACAGTCATAAACTTAACACGCTTATCAATTTCTTTATCCTCAGGCCAGATCAATACTCCTTCAATATAAACCTCTTGGGTTAAAGTTAGATGACTGCCATTAGAAGGCGTGGAAATCTTCAATTCAGGGCAGTTACAGCGGTTGTTTGTGAATTGCATGGCAGAATAAGTCTCCTCCGCAGTTTTTCGTGCAAGTGATGGCTCGTGGTAATACTGTTCATGATCTATTCTGCCTATATATTTGTTATTATGAGTAATACCAACACCTGCCATGCTGATAACAGGAGATGCACCATCAGAATCTCCCAAATCTGCCCCCATAACCTGTGATGAGGCATTTCCCATGAGGTTGTAAACAAAGGTTGCACCTATACCGATTTCACTAAGATTATTGAATGCTCCTCTCCATTCTGCAGTTGACCAGTCAGCAATATTTTCTTTCAAAATTTTATCAGTCACTCCGTATAAAAAAGTATATTTTTCTCCTAAATCATCACTATAGTTCATTGCATTGATATCATTATTATAGAGCATATCTCCTGATGAAAGATTCCATAAGTTATAATTTTCTCCTGTGCTCTCTCCTACGTATTCAAAAAAATCAGTAAGTTTAAGAGATTCAAGGTAGCCTAAAGATGCCATTGTCCAGCGCATATCAAAAACACCTTGGGTGGGCATAACAGACTTGTCAAGTTTAGTTGCGAGTTGTTTTGTTATAGCATATGATAACAGGCTGTTTAGAGCAGGAGAGGTAATGGCAAAGCGGAAACTATTAAGCGGTGTACCGTGGTGAGGAGAACCCCATGAAACAAAACGCTTAAGATTTTCTTTCAGCTCGGCTTCAAAGAGCTGTATTCCTGCCCGAGATACAAGTCCTCCCATGGAGTGAGCAATAATGAAAAGGTTGAACTTCATGCCATTTTTAATTTGGGGTTCAAACTCTGCTTTCATAAGATTTGCAAGATCACTGTTTAGATGCTGGAAAATGGGGCGCCATGATGGATATATAAACTCGTAAAACAGAGTACATCCTTTTTTATCAGCATGGCTGTCAAGGAAAGTTTTGTACATCTGATTCCATACATCACGTTTATACTCATACGACCATGGAGCTATCGTATCAGTTTTTTCATATCCTGTTTTTTCTGCTTCGTTATGTCCATGTACAAAAATGACAACATTCTGAACAGGTTTTTCAGATTCAAGAGATTTTTGTTCTTGAGAAAGAGGATCAACGTAAACAACACTATTGTCTCCTGTACGGATATAAAAATAATTTCTGTTTTGCTCCAAGTTATTATCAGGGATCATACGTACGAGCTTGGCTGAAACAGCATGGTTATCAGTGGATTGAATAGTAACAGCGGCATAGATGATTTTTTTGGGACCAGATACTCTTTGTTCCTTAGCTGTTTTTTTCAGATTAGATGAGTTTATTTTTCCTCTGTTTAAGGAATCGTCTGTGAAATGCTCATCAAGTATATCTACGGGCATTATCCAATCTCTAAATGTAAGATTTCCGCTGCTATCGGTATATACAGGGAAATAGTGTATTTCCGTTTCTCCAGTGTCTTGATTAGTACTATATCGTGCAATATTGACTGTATGCGGATTAATGCTGCCGATCTCATCTTTGGGGATAGTGATTACAGGTGCAAATGAGTTAGCATTGTCAGCCCCGTTATAAACAACATCTTCTATGGTAATAGTTCTGATGCTGCCGCTTGTTTGAAGTTGAGTTTCATTCAAATTAATTGTATTACTTGTACGCTCCAGCGTAAGAGTCAATCCGCTTCCGTCTCCTAAACCTTGAAATTCAATCTGGGTATTGTCTTTTAATGATATATTTGTTCTTGTGCTATTCAGCGTAATAGGTCCGCTTGTTTCAGGGAATGTTTCTCCTATAACAGGAGGCTTTGGGGTGAATTCGTCCCCTTCGAAATCATCTCCTTTAACTTTAAATATATAAAACCCCAACTCATAATTCTCATTTTCAATAGCTTCTATAATATCTCCGCCGCTCTCTGGCGAAACAAGCCAATAGACACTCCAAACACCATAAGACATTGGATCAAACGGCGTGCCTGAAGCTGCTGTATCAAACGGAGTAAGAACTGTTTTTTCACTCTTTTTACCAGCTATGCCTGACGCAATTGTCAAAAATCCGCTTGAGTCAAGATTCAAGAGTTTGCCAGCCTCGTCAGCAACGTAAAAACGCCCGTCTGGAAGCCCGATTAATATCCAGATATCAACTGGTTTGTTATATGCAGGAAAATCAACTGACAACTCCATCTTTCCGCTGAGAGTTCCTGCATTACCGCCGCTGCTGACGATATTTCCCATATAAACAGGAGCAGAAGAGGGATTGGGAGTTGTATCTATAACTGAAATGCCGTTGGGCGGAGCGATTCCTTCTACATTATCATCTGTGTCATCTGGCTGTTCAATTTCGGCTTCGCATCCATAAAGTATAAGAGTTGTGTCACCAGACGGGTTGGCACACATAGAGATGGTCTCTTCAAACAATTCATAATCACCTGCTTTAAGATGCTGGTTGATATTCCAAATTCCTTCGCACCAGTTCCCTTGGCATTGACCGTTGCTGCGTATTAATGCTGAATTGCTGTAAACATCAGGACCAGATAAAAAGACAAAAATACTATCTTTATCAATGCCTCCAGCCGTGCTTGTATCAAACCATACTCTTATTTTAGTGATATAAGCATCTTTAGTTAAAGTAAAATAAGAGACATCTGTATGATCACATGCTCCAAGATATTTGTAATCAAGAATAAGCTCTTCTGTTTCGCAGCCGCCCAAAGCTGATGACGGCATAGCGAAAGCAGCGATTGCCAATATTAACGATAAACTCACGATAAAATTTTTAATATTATGTTTCATGGCTTTGTCTCCTATAATAGAGAATGCTAAAATGGCTTTTCGCATGTTACTGTTCCATCTGGAGTCCGGGGACAACACTTGTTGGTGTAGTTGTAAGTTTGAGATACATTTCCGCTTCCGGTGTAAGTCAGTTTTTTATTACTATCTGCACTAATAGTTGCTGTTCCAGTAAATTTTGCGTTTACATCAACACATGGTCCCATACAATCCATAAAATATGGATCAATTTTGCTGTTTCCGGAGGTTGTAAAGCTCAGATTGATCGAATTGCATGACCATGAGCCAGTTAAAGATTCTTGAGTATAGCCATTCCCACTTTGTGAGCAGTAATCATCAGGAATAATGGTTCCATTAGGTCCAAGCTGAAAACATAGAGGGATATCCCATTGAATAGTCTGCGAATCAGGAGAATACTTGCTACAGCCGTTGAAGTTTACTCTGACTGAACCTCCATTGTTTTGATTTAAAATCATACCTTCTTTGAAATAACAATCATTATTTTGGACATCTTCAATGTCAAATAATATCTCTACACTTTTTGATGGATCAACTAATTCAAATTTTGTTTCTAAATCTTCTCCTTGTTCTCCAACACCTGATAGAACCACCTTATCAGGAAGACCAGCATTGATATATCCTAAAAGAGTACATTTCATCTGCCATTTACCATCTTTTCCAGTAACGCCTTTCCACAAATCTTGGTTGAACATAGTTATGATTTTTACAGGTAAACCTTCAACTTTTTCCACACCCGACACCGTTACATTGATAGTGTAAACTTGATTCAAAATATCAGTTACTTTTTTCATTTCATTATTTTTCAAATTTTGTTCATTATCAATTCTAATTTTTGTGTATAGCCTTCTAAAAATTGGTTGAAAATAGCTGTTCACAAGCTCTGCTTTATAGTTATCGGATATTTTATCTTCAAGAGTATCGTTATCTCCGCCTGTATATGTAAATCCAGGAGCTACTTCACCAAAGGCAAAGCTCATTCCTCCTGCATCATTCCAAAAAGCATCTACATAGTTATATATTTCTGTATCAATCAGTGTTTTTGGGTTTTCAGAAGAGTTAGCTTTTTTTACAATATCATAAAATACATTAAACCAATCAACCCCACTTCTTACTTTAAAAGGAGGTGTTGGTATTGTAGAGCCTTTTTGATAATAGCGATTATAAGCGTTTACATACATATCGTATCTCCCTTCAATTGCTGTTGTTGCAAATTTATTCAAACTATAATCAACAGCAAAAACACCTAAAGAGGCTATTTTCATAAATGGGTTATCCCATCTACCGATAGCCCAATTTCCAACATCTTTTATAAAAGCTTTCACTGCATTTTCCCTATCCTCATTATAATCGCTGTCAAGTTTTAGATGAAGTTGATAAAGTGCTATTCCTAAACCTACATTACCCACAGCGTCATTAAGTTTATTTAAGGAATTGTTCACCATTAGCTTTTCAACCATTCCATCAGAAAAAGTTAATAGAGCATTAGCAATACCAAAGGCTTCGCCTATATCTTCCCATGAACCTTTTATCACTTCATCCCCAGCGTTGCCACTTGAGTCCATTGAATTTAAAACTTGTTTGATTTTATCAATATCTGTGTTGTAAACAGTGCTTGGAAACCAATATATTGGTTTTGAACGAGCCATAGGTGATTTAGAGTCAATACTCTCTTGATTTATACTTGCAGTTGCAAACTTAGATAGATGGTCGGTGTTTATTATAATAGAATTTTTAGAGGTATCTAATCTATAGGCAACTTGATCCCATTTATTTGTGTTTTCGTTTAAATAGATTGCCCCATAAAAATTTTCAGCATTAACGCCATTAGGTATTTTTAAAGGATCGTATGCTATCTCTATATCAATGAAACCTGATAAGTCTTCAATCTCCCCTAATGAGATATTAAAAACATTTTCTAATGAAGCATCTTCGGGTTGAATATTAAAATCTTTCACCATACTTACATTCAACATTGCGGGCACATCAACAATATCATCTGATAATGTTAAAGCAATAGAGTTGTTATAATCAAAATATTGAAATTCATTTTTAGGTTCAACCGTAGTAGATATAAGAATCTCATCTTCGCTACTTTGACTATTAACTTTAAAAGAGTAGAATCCCAACTCATACTTCTCATTTTCAAGAGCTTTGAGAATATCGCCATTGCTCTCTGGTACAATGAGCCAATATACTGTCCATTCTCCGTTTGCGGGGAATGGGTCAAATGGTATTGTGGCTGCTGATGAATTAGCAGAAGGTGTTGCAAATGGTAAAATTATAGTCTTTTCACTCTTTTTGCCAGCTATGCCTGACGCAATAGTTAGAAATCCGCTTTCATCAAGATTCAAGAGTATGCCAGCCTCGTCAGCAACGTAAAAACGCCCGTCTGGAAGCCCGATTAATATCCAGATATCAACTGGTTTGTTATATGCAGGAAAATCAACTGACAACTCCATCTTTCCGCTGAGAGTTCCTGCATTACCGCCGCTGCTGACGATATTTCCCATATAAACAGGAGCAGAAGATGGATTGGCTGTAACATCTAAAACTGAAATGCCGTTGGGCGGAGTGATTCCTTCTACTGTATCATCTGGTAATGCATCTTCTGGCTCACACCCGTAAAGTATAAGAGTTGTCTCACCGGATGGATTATAGCATACAGCCTTGCTGTCTGCTGTTACTGTGTATGTTCCAGCTTTGAGTATCTGGTTTATATTGAACATTGCTGCACACCAAATGTCATAACACCCCTCTTTATTTATCTTGCCAGATGTTTTTGCATATCCGTCAGTACCAGATATTGAAGCAGAAAGCGTATCTCCTCCAATAGACGTATCATACCAAATCCTGATACGAGTTATGTATGTATCTTTCTCCAAAGTAAAAGAGCTTTTCTCTGTATAGCCGCACACTCCAAGATATTTGTTGTGAAGCATAACCTCTTCTGTTTCGCAATCCCCCCAAGAAACTGATGGTACTGCAAAAACAATTCCCGCTATAAGAAAAACTAAGCTTGCAACAAGATTTTTAATGTTTGTTTTCATGCTAATCCTTCCTTTTAGTTGCACTTTATTCTATGCTTTTTAATATATTGGATTTTTAGTGATCATCTTTTTTGTAGATAGTTTTCAAATTACTTGTAAGGGACAATAGTTGTCGGAGTTTTTAAATCACTTTCATCACCAGAGCCGCAAGTAATACGTCCTGTAATCGTGGAGCCTGTATATTTTCCTTTTATTGAGTAGCTATTTAATTTATTATTAACATCTATATATTCATAATTAAAGGACACGTCCCATATATACCGAGGGTCTAAACTCGTAGAGTAACTGCTGTTGGGAACTACTGTTCCTTCTCCACTTACAATAACGTTAGAAACATTGGTACGCTTGCTGATTGTTACATGACCTCCCAAAACCTCTATTTTAAGATCTGATAACCAAATTGATTTTTCACACGCTTGAAATGAGAAGACTCTAAGTTCTTCACTTAAATCGCGATAGGGTGGGATACTTTCATTGTCAATTTTAATATTAATTGCACACAGTTTCGTAGAATAACCGCCTTTTAAATTAAATGTATGTACCGTCCCCTGGTTTTCTTGCCCATTCACTATAGATACTATAGTTGTATATATAGTTTCATCATAAGGAGATGGATTACTTGCCATAAGATAGATATAATCTCCTGTATTTACATCAAGTTCGCACATATCTTCTTCAGTAATTATTCGTTCTGGTATTGGAATTGCATCTGTTCTCTCATACTCTTTATTAAATTTATATACACTAATAGTGCTTCCTTTGCCTCCTGTGAAAGATATTTTAATACCATCATTTTTCTCATTTATAGATAGTGTCTCATTTTTTTCCGATATTTCCGATATTTTATATTTTTTCAAAAAGGAATCACCACCAAAGATACCCCAACCTGCAAACTCTCTGTAATATTGAGAAAAAGATACACCATCATAACCATTTAGTTTTCCAATAGGAGTGGTTGAAGGACTTCCTTTTGCAACATGTTCAACCATATCTTTAAAATTTAGCCCTTTTTTTTCTACCAAAAATTGAATAAAGGCAGATGCCGCATACTCATAGCTTTGATCTAAGTTCCAACCATTTTTATTCTCCATCTTGCCAGTGGTTGAGATTGGATAGCTTAAAAAATCTGACCCAGTTTTTGCATGAAGATTCTCAAACTGTTTGCCAGACCATGCAGCTCTATTTCCAGCATATTCAGCCGCAGCCTCCATCCACCAGAGGTTATGAGGATTTTTAAAACCAACTATCCCATAATATTCAGCCTGCACTCTATGAAAAAGTTCATGTCCTATGGTTACATAGCTATCATAAGCTTTAAAATCTTTAAGAACGTTAGTTGGAAAATGAATATTTTCCCAAACTTTTTCGTAGTTTGGGCTACTTCCAAGTGCCACCCACCATGAGTCAATTTTAATTGTAATTGGATTTTTAGATTCACCCCATAGCCAACCTGGTTTTGTTATAGGGTCTTTGAAGTTATAAAGATCAACATAGTTTTTTAATGATATTTCTAAAAGATTACCGATATCTTGAATGAATTTGGGAGCAGTAATGTTATACGATGTTATTGGGTAAAGTGGAGACTTATAAGTTATCCTACTCCATGAATTATCATTAAGCGTGGCATCGTTTTCTATAGCTGATTTGCTATAAAGTAGTCTGAAATTCCCTTCTGGAGTTATATAAACATCATTAAGAAGTTTCTCTCCAGCCCATGTTACAGGTATTGTTGCCACAGCAACTGTTCCAATAACAACCCACTCAATCAGTGTTAGATGGTCAGTATAAAAACTCAAGGTTTGATTTGCTAAATCTACCTTATAAGGCAGTGGCAGCCAAAAATTATCTTGCTCATTCCATCTCATAACCATTAGCTGTTCTTCAGCAGGATATTGAGGATTTAGCAGGTCAGGGTTATATTTTAACTTTATTTCAATATAGTCATTAAGCTGTTCTAACCCATCAATGCTTACATCAAAAGCAAAAGTTTCTGCAAATGGAGCTATTGAATTAACAGGGGGATTTTCTACTTTTGAAATTGAAAGCGTTCTGGTTTTATCTAAAATACCAGAAGGAATAGTTACAACTATTTCATCATTATAATTGATAATTTGTTCATCTAAAGATGGTGATAATGATTTTGAGACCAACGGAGTGGTAACTGTAGATAAAACAGTAAATTTGACGGAGTTACTCAATTTACTGCCTGCTCTTATCTGAATAGAGCCAGATTTTGCACTATTTGGAACAGTAATTTGCAGAGTATCTTCTGCTATTTTTATAATTTTATTCTGCTCTAACTCAGTTTGGTCGAAAAAAACGGTTATATTTGAAGTTAAATCAGCAATTGGTGTGTCAAGTTTCAAAAAAACATAGGAGCCAAAAGGACCACTTTTAGGAAAATAGTCTGTAATATTTAGATCATACGTTGTGTTATCAACTGGACTTTTAACCTCAAAAATGTAGAATCCCAGCTCATAATTTCCGTTATCAATTGCCTGAAAAATATCGCCATTGCTCTCAGGAGCAACAAGCCAATATACTGTCCAAACACCATAAGACATTGGATCAAACGGTGTGTCTGAATCTGCTGTATCAAACGGAGTAAGAACCGTTTTTTGAGTCTTTTTACCAGCTATATTTGATGCTATCGGCAGAAATCCGATTTCATCAAGGTTCATCAGATCGCTGAACTCATCAGCAACGTAAAAACGCCCGTCTGGAAGTCCGATCAATATCCAGATATCAACGGGCTTGTTGTATGCTGGAAAATCAACCGACAACTCCATCTTTCCGCTGAGAGTTCCCACATTACCACCGCTGCTGACGATATTTCCCATGTAAACAGGAGCAGTTGAAGTGTTTGAAGTCAAATCAACAACTGAAACTTCTTCAGGCGGATCAATTCCCGATACATTAATTCCTTCTGAATTGTAAATAGCCTCTATTTCTGACTCTGAAAGTGATCTGTTGTAAATTCTGATATTGTCAATTTTGCCGTTAAACAAACTCTCCCAGCAGGAAGAATAGCCCGCTGGTTTTGGAATGCCTCCTATCCAAAAAGACGTTGAAGGTTTCCAGATTGTCTGCGAATAGCTGTCAGAAAGGACATTCTTCCCATTCAGATATATTTTAACCTCTCCAGCATCCTTATCGTATGTTGCTGCTATATGTGTCCATTGGTTTGGAATAACATCGTGAGACGGTATAAACTGCTTATGGGTTGCAGCCTGTTGATAATTGAGAGTAAAAGCTGTTTCTGACTTTAAAAGATCAAGCTCTGCAGATGGAAAAGCCTTTTGGCACTGCTGCCTGCCTATTAACGACTGGTTGTTTGCCAGCGAGCCGGAAGCATTTGCATAAAACCATAAACTGTATGTTAATCTATTGTCTAAATTAAAAAGAGCGGAATTTGAGTTATAGGGAATTGAAATATAATCATTTATTCCATCAAAACTGTATGCACTGTCTGCATTGCCAAAATTGTCAGATGCCAATGCAGCACCGTTAACAGTTCCGTTATTTCCATTACCGCTCTCATCATCAGCATTGCCGTTGAATGTATAATAAGCAATCAGCCCAGCTTCTAAATCAACACTTGCCAAAGCTGATGACGGCATAGAGAAAGCAGCCATAGCCAATATTAATGATAAACTCAAAATAAAACAGTTAGTTTTATGTTTCATGGCGGTCTCCTTATTTTTGAATTGTGTTAAGCTAAAAAATCGTTATGCAAACAATTCAGTGCTTATATATCTCTCGCCTGTATCAGGCAGCACAACTACAATG
>CAZIJN010000061.1:0-11650 GCA_964539635.1 uncultured Desulfobacterales bacterium
GCCATCCCTTTACACACATCAACTTTAGGTGGTTATTAAATTTTCATTCCTAAACTAAATCAGGAAGCATTTTATAAAATGCTTTCAGGAGAACTTCTCCACAACCCTGTGGACTGAGGCTTTAGCACAGGATAACACAAGACAGGTGGAGGACAAAAACTTCATGATAGAACAAGAATTGGGTAAAAAATTGATGCCGGAAGAGCTAGCAGTAATTCTTGGTATCAACGTTAAAAGTGTCAGGCAGTATTATCAAAAATTGGGTGGAATACGCTTGGGAAGCCGTTACATCTTTTTTGAAAGGAGAGTTATTGATGCCATATCAGAAAAATGGGACATGGAAAGCCCAAGTAAGGATGAATGGAAAGAGGAAGGAACGAACATTCAAGACGAAGAAGGATGCCATAGACTGGGAAAGCAAAATGCGAAACTCTCAGGAAGAGTGGGAAGAGCAGACCGCTACAACCTGCTTGATTGATTGGGCTGAGGCTTATCTTGACTACAGTCAGGAGCGGTATGTAGAGAAAACTTTTAAGGAGAAAAAATCAGCATTCAAGGTTTTTTTCAAATCTGTAAAGCCTGAATTGGATGTAGCAGATTTAACTCCGGGTATGGTTCAGTCTTTTTTGATTAAGCAAAAAAAGGAGCGGAGCGGATATGCTTCCAATAAAGATCGGAAAAATCTGTTGGCAGGATGGAACTGGGGGTCAATTTATATGACTCCAACCCTGCCGAAAGAAAATCCATTTGATATTCCAAAGATGCAGGAAGAACGTTCTCCCCGCTATGTTCCACCAGAAGAGGATTTTAGAAAGGTTTATGCAGTGGCTGAAGGACAGGACAGGATTCTATTGCTTACACTTATTCATCTGGCTTGCAGAAGGGGTGAAGTATTCAGGTTAAAGTGGGATGATGTAAACTTTAACGACGAACGTATTAGATTGTGGACAAGGAAAAGGGAGAACGGTACATATGAGTATGAGTGGCTCCCAATGACTAATGAACTCCGCAATGGCCTAATCTGGTGGAAAGAGAACTGTCCCATAGAAACTGATTACGTCTTTGTTTGTATTGAGAATAAACATTTTTGTGCTGAATATTATGGAAAACCTTTTGCAGAACGGAGACATTTCATGAGAAGGCTGTGTGAGAAAGCAGGCGTAAAGCCTTTCGGGTTTCATGCCATCAGACACCTATCAGCTTCAATCCTGTATGCGTTGGGATACTCTGTCTCTATAATCCAAACAGTCCTGAGACATAAAAGCCCAACAACTACTGAAAGGTATCTGAAGAGCCTTGGTCTTGAAAATGTGAGAGAGGCTCTTGAAAAACTTTCTTTTGGCAGCACACAAAATTTAGCTCTGTCTGAGTAAATATCTACAAAGGTAAGCTATTAGTAAAGCAAAAAAGCCGTCCAAGCAGCCGTCGGCTATTTGAATGGCTTTTTAATATTCACGTAAGTTATTGAATTTATTGGCGTCCCCAAGGGGATTCGAACCCCTGTCGCCGGCGTGAAAGGCCGGTGTCCTGGGCCGGGCTAGACGATGGGGACGCATAAAATATTACTATTTTGCATTTTTATGGTGGGTCGTACTGGACTCGAACCAGTGACTCTCTGCTTAAAAGGCAGATACTCTACCGACTGAGTTAACGACCCCCAAAAAAACAAAGCGAATCTACACAATTACCTTATTAGTGTCAACTCTTTTTTTTATTAACTCTCTTTTTCTTTATTTTCTCCAGAACTCCGGCACAAAAAGAATAATCATGGTGTATATCTCCAATCTTCCAATTAACATGCACCATGCAAGAAGCCATTTTCCAAGCGTAGGTATAGATGCAAAGTTATCCACAGGTCCTACAGTGCCAAAACCAGGTCCTACATTACCAATACAGGTTGCTACAGCACTAAAAGATGTCAGCATATCAACTTTCATAGCAGATAAAACAATGCTGCACGCTACAAATAACCCTATATAAAGGGCTATAAATCCCATAATGCTTCTGACTACATGATTCTGTACAACAACGCTGTTCATTTTAATTTGGGATATGCTGCTCGGGTGTATCAAAGAAAAAATTTCCCGATAGCAGTATTTGCAACAGACCATAATACGGGCACACTTCATGCCTCCGCCAGTAGAACCTGCAGACGCACCAATAAACAGACAGATAAATATAATTGTCTGGCTAAATCCAGACCAGAGTTCATAATCTGCAGTAGCATATCCTGTAGTTGTCACTATTGAGACTACCTGAAATGAGGCATATTGAAATGATTTAAAAAAATTGTCATACAAATCACCATTAATATCTATGGCAATTAAAATACTCAATAATAGTATAAGCATCAGAAAAAAACGGCACTCGCTGTCTCTCCAAAAGATAAAGGTCTTGCCTCTTAACATCTGATAATGAAGCGAAAAATTGATTCCTGCAAACACCATAAATATTAAAATCACATAATCGATATAGGTGCTGTCAAAATGGGCAACTGAACTGTTTTTTGTTGAAAATCCACCAGTCGGCATTGTTGTAAATGTGTGGCATAAAGAGTTATATAAATCCATTCCGCCAAACATTAGTAAAATGACTTGGACTATGGAGAATAGAATATAAACATACCACAATATTTTTGCAGAATCGGTAAGTCTTGGGGTAAGTTTGTCAGGCACAGGACTTGGAACTTCGGCTTTATATAGCTGCATACCTCCTACACCAAGAAATGGAAGTATAGCTAAGGAGAGCACAATAATTCCCATTCCACCAAGCCATTGAGTGAAGCTGCGCCAAAAAAGAAGGCTTTTAGAGAGAGCCTCAATATTGGTAAGAATTGAGGATCCTGTTGTGGTAAAACCTGAAACAGACTCAAAAAAAGCGTCACTAAAACAGACGACACCATCAAAATAAAAAGGCAGTGCACCAAAAATGCTTATAACTGTCCAGCCTAAAGCGACAATAGCCATTGCCTCCTTAGGGTTAATGTAATCTATATCTGTACCTTTTCTTGATATTAAAAACAGGACAGAACCAACAAAAATTGTTATACTTATTGAATAAAGAAAAGAGATAATAGAGCCATCACTATAGATTAGACTGCACCAAGTAGGAACCAACATGGCAAGCCCAAGCACTATCAGAAGAATGCTGATGACATTTATAATATAACGCCACTTCATTACCTACCTCTGATTAATACAAATATTTAAGATAATTATAAAAATATCATCTTTATTGCTTGAAGATGCAAAAAGCTGATTTAAAAAAAAGAAAGTTTTACCGTAAGCATTCTCTCAATTTTAGGAATTGCCTGTTTTCTCGCAAAAATTATAATTTTATCTCCGGGTTTTACAACACTTTCACCAGTTGGAATAATTATAATATCATCTCTTATAATCAGAATAAGAATTGCACCTTTTGGGAAGGATATCTTTCTAAGAGGCTTATCTGTGATTGCAGATGTTTCAAGAGCTATTGCCTCAATCATTTCAGCCTCTTCTCTAAGAAGAGATATAACACTCAGAATCTTTCCTCTTCTTACATTATGCAGAATAGAGCTTATTGCTGACAATCTTGGACTTACAACTTTTTTTAGTCCAATAGCTGCCATAAGTGGAAAATAGCTAAAATTGCTAACCTTAGTGATTGTACTACGAGCACCTAAACTTTTTGCAAGCAGTGAGACCAAAATATTTGCCTCTTCATCGTGTGTCAGACTAACTACAACATCAGAGTCTTGAACATTCTCTTCAATCAAAAGTTTCTGATCAGAGCCGTCTCCATGAAGAACAACAGTTTTATTCATTCTTTCAGAAAGGAATTTACATCTCTCAAGATTAGATTCAATAATTTTTGTATGGATCGATTCTGCTTCAAGAGTTCTTGCCAGTCTGTGCCCTATCCGCCCACCACCTATAATCATAACTCTCTTAATAGGAGCCAGCTCTTCGCCAAACAGCTTTAATGTCTCCTTAAGCAGCTTCTTTTCACAGACAAAATAGACAATATCCTTAAGTCGAAGCGTATCTTCCCCTCTTGGTACAATAAGGATATCATTTCGTACAATTGCTGAAATAAGAGGTCTTTGCTCACCAAATATTTTACCAAAATCAGCAAGACGAAGATTTACCATTGGAGAGCGTTCGTCTAAAACAAGCCCGACAAAAATAACTCTGCCCCCTGCAAGCTCACCCATATCAACAGCACACGGAACCCTCATTATCCTCAATATTGTTTTAACAACTTCAATCTCTGGATTGATTACTGTATCAATATGAGGTGCGGCTAAACTGAACATTTGATGATAATCATCATAATCAGCACTTCGTATTCTGGCGAGTTTTTTTGTATTAGGGGAGAGCATGTTGCTTACAAGGCAGGAGACTAAATTTGATTCATCACTATTTGTAACTGCAAGAAGGATTTCAGCAGATTTTATTCCAGCCTCTTCAAGAACAGCAGGGGAACTTCCTGACGCTAACATTGTCTGAACATCAAGATTCTCTGCCACACGCCTTATTGCTTCAGGATTTTTGTCAATTACTACAACTTGTTTGCTCTCAGCAGCAAGGCGGCTTGCAATGTGATAACCTACCTCTCCAGCTCCTACAATAATAACTTTCACAATATAAGTTCCTAATTTTTTTACCTTTTAAAAGATTATAAGACTTTTATAAAAATATACATATAATAATCTAAAGGGGGGTTGAAGCGATCATTACATTATCAAAGTGCTTTGAGTCAATATAATTTAATTACATTTATCCTGATCATGGTTTTTGCTTTTGTTGACATATTGATGTTCCTGTAATAGGGTATTGCCTTATATATTTTTTATCTGGTATTATACTCAGATAATTATTTGTGTCTCATAATGGCAGGTAGTTTTGATAATTAAAACTTATCTAAACTACTCCAAAAAATAAATTTTTAAGTAAATATATCAGGAGGTTAAATTAAAAAATGTCTTTGATAAATGTAAGGAGAACAGCGGTTAATAGATGGCAAATGAAAAATTTATTATTTATATTTTCTATAGCTTTAGTATTTAATGTGATGCTTATTGTTCCAGATAATGCTTTTTGTGAAGAGCGTTTATCTGTTAAAGTAAAACTTGCCAATGTTCGTTCATCTCCAAAAATTGATGGTGAAGTTCTGTGGAAAACTGAAATGTATTATCCTATTATTGTGGTAGAGAAAAAAGATGGCTGGGTTAAATTTAAGGATTTTGAAAATGATATTGGCTGGATACACGGCACACTTGTCGATAAAACTTCATCTGTAATAACTGTGAAAGATAAGTGTAATGTTAGAAAAGGTCCGGGTCAAGGTGAGCCTCTTGCATTTACTGTAGAACGGGGAGTTCCTTTCAAGGTATTAGAAAAAAAAGATTCATGGGTTAAAGTTCAACATGCAGATGGTGAAACAGGATGGATTTTTAAATCACTGGTTTGGTAATTTATATATAATAACCTTATATTTTTATAAAACAACAATAACATAATTGTAATTTAATAGATGCCGATCTGTATGTTATGTGATATTTTACATTCTTTTCGGCATCTTGTGTATGGTCGATATAATAACTCAATTATTAATTTTAACGGGAGAAATTTTAAGAGGATTTTATGGCAGATAAAATATCAAATGCACGTAGAAAAGAGCTTGAACAGCCTGATCCATTTCTTGAATCAGTGTACAAAACTTTGGATACTGCAAAAAAAATAAAAAAACAGTTGATTGTTGGCTCAACTATAATTGCTTCAATTATCTGTATTATTTCTATAACAATATATACTATCAATTCTGCAGAAACAAAAGCTTCTTTGATTCTTAATGATGCAATTAAAGCCTATAAAATTCATACAGAGCCTGCTAAAGGTTATGATGCTGTCAAAGAGCAGTTTAATACTCTTCTCAATGAGTATCCTAATACATCTTCTGGAAAAGCAGGAAAGGTACGGTTTGCTGATATCTGTTATGCAGCAAAGCAGTATGATGCGGCATATCAAAATTATACATCAGCTTTAGATGATTTTAAAAACGATCCTATAATGAAGAATATTATTTTAGCATCATTAGGACACACCTGTCAGGAGCTTAAAAAATATGAGGAAGCTGAAAAATATTTTAAAACCATAACAGATGGGAATAGTAAATTGATGAAAGATGATGCACTGTTTAATCTTGGTATGGTTGCTATAGCTAATGGAGATAATAAAAAAGGAATTGATTTTCTTAAAAGTCTCTCTTCAGAATACGAAGATTCCATATATAAACTTATTGCAGATGATATTATTGCAAGGAATTGATGTAGCCCAATCATGTAACTTTAAAGTTAGCACTGATTTTAAACACGTCAGTAGCAGGAAGATTCAAAATATCATCTACTCCTGTCTGCTCAGATATTTTCTTTAAGTTGTTTTCAATAATTTCCATTGATTCTGCTATAAAAGTAAACCATATATTATATCTGTGACTCCGCATATAGTTGTGAGTCACACCTGAATACTCGTTCACCACCTTTATAAAAAGATCGAGAGCATTATCAGGAACAGATGCGGCACACAGGGTGCTGAAAAAACCAAGTTTGTAAGGACCAAAATTCCCTCCAATGCGGCGGATAACACCATCTTGCTTTAATTTTTTTATCCTTGATATCAACTCATCTTCTGAAATTCCAATCTCTTTAGCTATTATTTTGTATGGATAGGAGTCAATTGGGAAAAAGGTCTGAATCCTGTTAATTATTTTTTTATCTGTCTTATCAATCTTAGACATAGATTTCCTTCTCCTTATGCACAATACTCACAGAGGAGTTATAAAAAAAGCCCCGCACATTATATGCAGGGCTTTTATAGAAATAGTACTAAAAACTATATCAGATAACTCAATGGATCATACACATCCGGTTGGTTTTGGAAGACCAGCCATTTTACAGGCTCCCTTTCCAGGTCCTGATGGGAATAACTCATAGATGTGTTTAAGTTTAAACTTAGTAAGCTTTGAAAGAACACGTACCATTGGAGCGATACCATTTTTCTCATAATAATCTTGGAGAACATTAACTACTGACCAATGCTCATCATTAAGCTCTTCAATACCCTCTTGCTGTCTTACATACTCAACCCAATCTTTTGTAAAGGTTTTGTAATCAAGAAGAAAACCGTCTTCATCAACTTCAAAAGTGGTTCCATTTATCTCTACGGTTGCCATTAAAACTACCTCCTGTTAAAAAATAAATTGTTTTTTTCTATTAAGTAAGCTTGCCGTCTTATCTTTTAGAATTAATAATTTTTTACAATATCGCACTAAGATATTCTTGTCAAGAGGGTAGATTTACTGTTTTTCAAAAAAATATTTTTATTAGAATTGTTCTTGACAAACATCTCGACAAATAGTCCTATCCCCAACAAAAAACAGATATAATAACTGAGCTGCGGATAAATAGCTCTTAAAATTAACGAATGGAACAATAAATATATGGCATTGCAAAAAGGAAAAACTGCTGAACTTGAGATAATTGATCTTGCCTTTGGCGGCATGGGTATTGCTAAACCTGATGGATTTCCAGTTTTTGTTGATAGAACAATTCCTGGAGATAAAATAATTGCAAAAATAACAAAAAAGAAAAAAAACTATGCTGAAGGTGTAGTTGTTAATCTTATTGAGCCTTCATCTATGAGGCAGGAAGCTCCGTGCGCCTATGCTGACCACTGCGGCGGGTGCAGGTGGCAGGCTTTACCCTATGCTGAACAGCTTAAATATAAACGACAGCACGTTATAGACTCTCTTGAACATATTGGTTTATTAAATGGAGTTTTGGTCAAAGAGACAACTCCTTCCAAGCAGATTTTTGAATTTAGAAATAAAATGGAGTTTTCATGTAGTCCTAAACGCTGGCTTACGATTGAAGAGCTTGCAAATCCTGAAATAAAGAAAGATTTTGGTTTAGGACTTCATGTACCAGGGACGTTTGACAAAGTTATTGATATTGAGAAATGTCTTATTCAGCCTGATACAGGTAATCAAATTTTAAGCGATATCAGGCAGTATATAAAAGATTCAGGCGTGCCTGCATACAACCTTAAAACACATGAAGGATTCTGGCGTTTTGTGATGTTAAGAAGCTCTACAGCATTTGGAAGCTGGATGGTCAACATAATTACCAAGCAGGAGAATAACTCACTGCTTATTCCATTGGCAAACCAGTTGATGGGGA
This sequence comes from uncultured Desulfobacterales bacterium, assembly GCA_964539635.1. Taxonomy (GTDB): domain Bacteria; phylum Desulfobacterota; class Desulfobacteria; order Desulfobacterales; family Desulfobacteraceae; genus Desulfamplus. The sequence continues at coordinate 8,222 of CAZIJN010000061.1, forward strand.
AATACACTTCTATAACCTCAGTAGTAAATAATATAACAGGACGGAAGGCTTCTGTCTCTACAGGGGAATACGAAAAAGTGGTTGCAGGAGAGAATCACATTAGAGAAAAAATAGGAGAGTTCACATTTGAAATTTCAGCAAACTCTTTTTTTCAAACTAACACAAAAGGTGCCGAGACTCTATATTCATTAGTCTCTGACTATGCTGATCTTTCAGGCAATGAGCATGTAATTGATCTCTATTCCGGTACAGGAACAATTCCTATATGGCTTTCAAAAGATGCAGGGCATGTAACCGGCATTGAGATTATTGAAAGTGCGGTTGCAGATGCAAAAAAAAATGCAGCATTAAATCAGATTAAAAACTGTACATTTCATGTGGGAGATATAAAAGATGTTATGCCGGCTATTTTGGCTGGTTCTGATAAAAAATGCGATGTTATGATCATTGATCCGCCAAGGGCTGGCATGCATAAAGATGTAGTTAAACAGGTAAATTCTATTGCACCTGATCGGATTGTCTATGTATCATGCAATCCTGCTACTTTAGCACGTGATGCTGCTATGCTTAAATCGACCTATAGAGTTGTTGAGGTTCAACCAGTTGATATGTTTCCCCACACATTTCATATTGAGTCTGTAGCACTGCTTGAGGCGTTAAGATAAAATTTTGAATTGCATTAAATCTAAATTTGCTTTGGAAATCTTATCTCAAACAGACTTTGACCGCACAAAGAGCATTTTCTGCCGTATGATAAACCGTCGCGAATATCCTCTTCATCTTGATCTGTGATAAGTGTCCCACATTTATGGCATTTAGGTGGATGCGTTATTCTTATAAGAATACCCAATATTTTACCAGACGGACAACATTCTAAATCTCTTATAATGACATCTTTAATAGGTTTATCTGCTGGCATATCAATCTTATATAATTTTCTACAACAAGAGCAGCGATAAGTTTCTGAAACTATATTATCAGCCATAACTAAAACCTTAATATTGTGCATTTGTGCCTGTAAAAGATTTAATCTCTTACTGATTATAACGAATTATAATACTATATTTACTTTTCGTTATAATCAGTTGATTTTTATCACGACCAGCGTTTATCTATATTATTAGGAGAGGTCTGCTGAACACTCTTTAAATATATGTCCCATCTTTAGCTGTTTACATCTTAGATAGCCTTTATTATACTTATTAGGCGATATCTCAATTGGTACCTGCTCAACAATGCTTAAGCCATAACCTTCAAGACCTATCATTTTTGTAGGATTATTGGTCATAAGACGCATCTTTTTAATGCCGAGATCGGCTAAAATCTGTGCACCAATGCCGTAATCTCTCATATCTGCCTTAAAACCGAGCTGAAGATTAGCCTCTACAGTATCACACCCCTGTTTTTGCAGCTCATAGGCTTTAAGTTTGTTTACAAGACCAATGCCCCGTCCTTCCTGACGCAGATACAAAATAACCCCGCTTCCTGCCTCATCAATCATACGCATTGCTTTATGAAGCTGGGCAGCACAGTCACAACGCATTGAGCCGAAAATATCACCAGTCATACATTCCGAGTGAACCCTTACCAAAATAGGCTTTGACGGATCAATCTCTCCTTTGACCATAGCAATATGTGTCAATTTATCTAAATCATTTTCATAGGCAATTATTGTAAACTCTCCGCCAAACTCCGTAGGAATAGTACTTTGAGCAGCCTTTCGGACAAAAGATTCAGTTCTCAGGCGGTATGCTACTAAATCGGCTATGGTACAGATTCCTATGTTGTGAAGTTCGCTGAATTTTTCAAGGGAAGGCATTCTTGCCATTGTACCATCTTCATCCATAATTTCGCAGATAACACCAGCCGGTTTGCACCCAGCAAGTTTAGCAAGATCAACAGAACCTTCTGTCTGACCGATTCTAACTATAACGCCGCCATCTTTTGCCCTTAAAGGGAAAATATGCCCCGGTCTTGCAAGGTCGTCTGCTGTAGCGTTGTCAGCAACTGCCACCTGGATTGTAGTAGCTCGATCAGCCGCAGATATTCCTGTGGTAACACCTTCTTTTGCCTCAATAGAGACTGTAAAACCAGTTCCAAATTGAGAGGTGTTATCTTTAACCATCATCGGTAATCCAAGCCTGTCAGCCATTTCACCAGTCATGGAGAGACATATTAATCCCCTTCCATATTTTGCCATAAAATTAATGGCTTCGGGTGTCACAGCCTCAGCAGCCATAGTCAGATCACCCTCGTTTTCACGATCTTCATCATCTACCAAAATCACCATTTTACCGGCTTTTATATCCTCAATGGCTTGTTCAATTGTAATGTGCGGCATTTGCTTATCTTCTCACTCCTTAAAATACTAAAAAACTAATTGTATAAAAAAATACATCCCTTATTCTTATCAAATCATGATAAGAATAAAAATATATGATTATAAAAATCCATTCCGAGCTAATAGCGACATGCTAATATCTTTTTTAGAAACATCATAATTAGAAGCCAAGTGACCTTTTTTATTAGAATGGCTCAAATCATCTAATCTCAAAAATTTTTTAACATACTTTCCAAGCATATCAGTCTCAATATTGACCTCATCACCCGCATCTTTCATTCCAATAGTTGTAATTGCAGCAGTGTGAGGAATTACGCTAACCTCAAAATCATTGTCAGAACAGCGGTTAATAGTCAGACTTATGCCGTCAATTGCTACGGAGCCTTTTGTAATCATATCAGAGGCAAGCTCATTTGAAACAGCAATAGTGATAATAACAGCATTACTCTTCTTCTGCTTTGATTTAATCGTACCTGTTCCGTCAATATGCCCAGATACAAGATGTCCGTCTAACCTATCTGAAAGTCTCAATGCTCTCTCAAGGTTTACCCTTGAACCAGATTGAAGTTTTTTAAATGTTGTACGGGCTACAGTTTCTGGTGCCATATCAACAGAAAAAGAGTGCCTATCAAGCGTCACAGCAGTTAAACAGGCACCATTTACAGCAATTGAATCCCCAATTTTACTCTGTGATAGATCAAGTTCAGTCTCAATAGTGAGAATCTTCCCTTCTCCCTTAGGCTGAATTCTTCTTAAAATCCCAAATCCTTCAATGATTCCTGTGAACATATTTTTTAATCCGCTGAATATTTATAATATTATCGATGTTATTACTTTAAAAAATCTTTAAATTGCTGAGATATAATTTGATGTTTATACAATTTTTCCACATATTCATAATCAAAAAATTTCACTTTATTTTTAATTGAGGTAAATGCTGATTTTTTAATCTCTTGCTGAAACTTTCTGGTTGTAGTTAAACCGGTTTATCTATTTCAAATATCCCTGAATAAGCGTATCATCATCAAACCGAATAACTTCCACTTTCTTAAGCTGCAGGGCATCTTGCATCAAAAGCGGACCTTTGC
>CAZIJN010000062.1:0-11238 GCA_964539635.1 uncultured Desulfobacterales bacterium
GCATTGCCTATAAGGTTGTTCAGAACAATATCAATCATGCCTGCATCAGCATAAGCGGTTAAATCAGGCTCGATTATAAATTGCACTTTACGCTCAGGCTCACCACGCTCTGATGCAGATTCATTAAGAAAATTAGCCACTTTCAAGGCTGATTCAGAAAGATTTACAGAAGTTAAAATCATTTCAGAACGGGTAAGTCTTGATAGTTTCAGCATATCATCAATAAGATTTTCCATATGCTTTGTTTCCTTCCTTATTCTATCTACATACTTCTTGCCTTCTTCACCAAGAATATTTTGAAAGTCTTCTAAAAGTGCAAGACTCCAGCCGTCTATGCCTCTTATCGGTGCTCTTAAATCATGGGATACAGAGTATGAAAACGCCTCCAACTCCTTATTAATCGCCTCTAATGTCTTGTTTGACTTATCAAGCTCGGCAGTGCGTTCTGCAACCCTGCTTTCAAGTTCAGCGTTCAGACTTCTTATCTCTTCAGCACTCTCTTTTTTGTCAGTTATATCCCTTCCTACAGATTGAATCTCCAGAATATTTCCATCTTGATCAAAAAAAGCTCTATTTACAAACTCCATCCAGCGGATTTCGCCTTTGCCTGAATAGACTCTGTTCTCAATAGTAACAGTGGTGTTTAACGGGGATAATTTTGCCAACTGCTCTTTAATAAGCCCTAAATCTTCTGTTACAGGGACAGGATACCATTTAGAACCAAGCAGCTCCTCTTTTGTTTTATTAAAAAAATTACAGTATGTATTGTTGATAAACGTGAATGTCCCGTCAGGAGTATATCTGCATACAAGATCAGTCTGTGTTTCAACTAAAGATCGGTAGCGGTCTTCACTTCTTTTAAGGTCATACGCTGCTTTGTCCCGCTCCAACTCTCTTTGTTCAAGTTTATCAACCATCTCATCAAATTTTATTGATAAAAGCTCTAACTCTTGAACCGAATAATAGCTGCTTTCTGATATTTCTCCATATAAATCAGGTGATAAATCAGGTGTTCTGCCGTCTTGCATCTTATTAATTTTTTGTATTATCAGATTAACAGGCTTTACAATTGCCTGCTCTCCAAACAACCACCCGAAACCAAATGATATTAATGCTGCAAGCGAGAGGGCTGCTATATTAATCAGCATAAGTTTGTCTGCTTTAGAAAAAATGGCTTTTTTTGAAAACCCGATAAGCAGAGATATCTCATTATCAGACTCTCCTATATTTAAACGTTCAAACCAGTAAATCCTCTTAGTTTTATCACTATCTTTTACAGTAAAAACTCCTTTTGATTCATCTGGAACTGAAAATCCTCTAATTTTATCAAGCGGCTGCCCAATTAGTGAGTCTGATTTTGACTTATCCGGCTGTGAATCATCAGATAAATAGAGTATGTTTTTATTTTTATCTATTACGATAGTTATAGAGTCAGGCATAAGATCAATATTGTTTAAAATCTTATTGTAATAAGATAAATCAAATGCTGCACCAACTGCCATTTTAAAATTTCCATCAGCATCAAGAATAGGATAGGCAAATGGCAGAGATGCCTTTTTTGCCGTTCTGCTCATTATAAAATCGCCGATAACAAATTTTTTTGTTTCCTGAACTTTTTTAAACCAACTGCGATCGCTTATATTTATAGGGCTGTTTAACGGAAGGGCACAGCAGCGGATATCTCCTTTATTATCTGCTAAAACAAGAGTTGAATATTCAGGGTGGGATTTATGGAGTATTTTTAGAAATTTATTGCACTCTTTAATATTATAACTTGATACTAACGTTACTTGAGATAATACTTCAAGAAGATGCTGGGTATGTTCAAGGATATGCCGCTGCTGATCAATAAATATTCTCGTCAAGTGGGCTGCCTGCCTCTCTGCCTCTGCTAAACTTTTTGTCCTGTCTTGATATCCTTGAAATACAAGCAGCAGAGATATTGGAATAAATATGACAAGAACCAATATAAAGAGAATATTACGAAGTTTTAATCTGAAAAAAGGCGGTTTATTGCTCATTTTATCGTTCATGTTTTAAATACCTCGCGTATCTGTTTTGATAACTCCTGTATTGAAAACGGCTTTTGTATAAAATAGATATCTTGGTCTAAAACTCCGTGGTGTGCAATTACATTTGCAGTGTATCCAGACATAAAAATAGATTTTAAATTTGGTCTAATATCAGCTAACTTTTTTGCAAGCTCCCGCCCGTTCATCTCAGGCATTATAACGTCAGTTAAGAGCAAATCTATCTTATTTGGGTAATTTTCAGCAATATTAACAGCCTCTTTAGGCGAACTTGCCGTCAATACAGTATAGCCGAGTCTTTTGAGCATTGTCTCGCCAAGCTCTAAAAGCCACAACTCATCTTCTACAAGTAAAATCGTCTCATCTCCAACCTCTGGTAATTCCTCAATTGAGCATTCTGGCGTATCGTCAACATTCGTATTATCATCTTCACAATATTCAGGCAGATAGATTCTAAATGTAGTGCCTTCTCCTAATTCACTGTAAACATTTATAAATCCTCTGTTCTGCTTTACAATTCCATAAACTGATGCAAGCCCGAGTCCAGTCCCTTTGTGAACCTCTTTTGTGGTAAAAAACGGATCAAAAATCATGGGGAGACGCTCATTTTCAATGCCGCAGCCGTTATCGCTTACTGCAAGAATTAGATATCTTCCTGGCTTGGCATCAAAGTTGTCAACGCAGTAGCTCTTATCAATAACTGCTTTTCCAGTCTCAATAGTTATTCTGCCCGTCTTTTCAGCTTCATCTTCAGATTTATCTAAAATGGCATCTTTGGCATTTACGCACAGATTTACTATAATCTGATCAATCTGAGCAGGGTCTATCTCTACCTTTCCAACGTTTTGCGAGCCTATCCAGATTAAATCTATATCCTCTCCTATAAGCCTTTCAACCATGGATAACATTCCTTCAACAGCCTCGTTTAGATTGATAATCTGAGGATTAATCGTCTGCTTTCTTGCAAACGCAAGCAATTGCTTAGTCAGATCAGCCGAGCGGTTTGCTGCATTTTGAATTGCCTTTAACCCGTTACGAGCATCTTCTGGTATATCTGTCCTATCAATAAGCAGTTCAACATGACCAATGATAACTCCAAGCATATTATTGAAATCGTGGGCAACTCCGCCTGCCAAACGTCCGATAGATTCTATTTTATGAGATTGAAGAAGCTGTTCTTGAAGTTTTAAATTCTCCTGCTCTGCAATTTTACGATCTGTTATATCAATAGTGTAGCCTGCTAAATAAGAGGGTCTGCCTTCAATATTAATTGGAAATTTAATTGTTGAATAGTGTCGTCCATTAAACTCCTCCTCCACAACGATCTCCTTGCCCTCATTTAATATCCGTATGTCATCTTGAATCATGCTTTTGGCAAGATCAGATGGGAAAAGATCGTCCATAGTTTTGCCAATAAGCTCTTTTAACGGCTTGCCCAACATGGTTTCGTAATTATTGCTGAGCCTTAATGCTCTTATCTGCTCATCTTTGAAAAAGATATAGACTGGGCTGTATTTCATAAGATAATCAAATATCTCTTCGCTCTCTTTTAGTGCCTTTTCTGCAATTTTACGCTCTTTTATCTCATCTTTTGCCTGCTCAAACAGAATACGGTAATTCTCTTCTGAAAGAGCCAATTTTCTGTTTGCATCAACCAACTCTGATGTTTTTGCCTTAACTCGCTTTTTTAAAACTACACTGAAAACAGCAAGCGTTATAAATAGAGCTGACAATATCCACATAACGGTAAACAACCATTCAGGGGTGATATTATCCTTTTTATAGCCGCTTATCCATCTATCCCTTATGCTGTAATAAACAGAGTCTTGATCTGCCCGCATCTCTGAAATATATCTATTGAGCGTCAAAAGAAGCTCTTGATCTCCTTTTCTATTTACTGCAAATCCAAGTTTTATAGGGGAAAATACAATAGGAGTCCGCTCTATATTGTAATTATGCTCTACTGTTGTTCCGTAAATATTGGGGCATACGCCTGCATCAGCCTCTTTATTGTGGACAGCTTCAAGATTTTCTATATTTTCGTTTTTTTCAATAAGCCTACATTTTATATTAAACTGCTCAATAACCCGCTTAAACTCATCAATTGTTATACCGCTTTTGACCACACTCACAACTTTATCTTGAAGATCAAAAATTGTCTGAATATCGCTGCCTTTTTGTTTAAATACTGATGCCCAATCTATAATAAGATATTCGGAAAAGCTGAGATTAATCTCTCTCTCTTTTGAATATGCAATAGCGACCTGAATATCTATTTCACCAGCTTCAATGCGGCTGAGGCACTCACTCCATGAACCGGGAATATACGTAATCTCCCAACCCTCTTTTAAAGCTATATAGTCAAGAATATCAGTAAACAATCCGCTTGCCCGTCCAGCTTCATCTATAAAAACAAGAGGCTTAAAATTATAGACTCCGACTTTTATCTTTTGACCGGCGTTAGAGTCAGCCGTATATGATATGGATAATAGAGTTAAAAATATTAAGATGGAGATATATCTTTTTTTCATTATTTTGCCTTATAATTCACAACGTAAAATAGAACGATGCACCCTTATTTACTTTCGCTTCTGCCCATACCCTTCCGCCGTGTCTTTGAATAACCCGATCAACAATTGCAAGACCAATGCCGTTTCCTGCAAATTCGCTTATCTTATGAAGCCGTTGAAATGGTTTGAAAAGTTTAGCTGCATGAGACATATCAAACCCAGAACCATTATCTTTGACAAAAAATATCTGTTTAGAGCCGCTGCTGTTTATAACATCTGCTGATGCCTTTCCAAACTCAATTTTAGGTTTATCAGTTTTACTTGTGAATTTAAAAGCATTTTCTATCAGATTCGTTAAGACAATATCAACCATTCCAATATCACCATATGCTGCCAATTCAGGCTGGATTATAATTTCAAACTCTTTTTTAGAATATGTCTCGCTAACCCTGTCAAATATAGTTTGTGCCAATTTTGAGAGATTGATAGGAGCTATAACCATTTCAGAGCGTGTAATGCGAGAGAGCTTCAAAAGATCATCAATAAGCTGCCCCATGTGCTGGGTCTCTGATCTTATCCTCTCTATATACTTTTTTCCATCTTCTCCTATTACATCTTCAAACTCATCAGCAAGAGCAAAACTCCAGCCGTCAATGCTTCTCAAAGGAGTTCGTAAATCATGTGATACTGAATAGCAGAAAGCTTCAAGCTCTCTATTGGACGTTATCAATTCTCTATTTGCAGCCTCAAGCTCGGCTGTCCTTTTTCTTACTCTATCTTCAAGTTCTTTATTAAGATTTTCAAGTTTTTGATTTGTATTTTCAAGTGCCTCTGTTATGGCTGTAAGCTCTTCTGTTCTTTCTGTAAGCTCCTCAGTTCTTTGAGCAAGCTCTTCTGTTTTAGATGCAAGCTCTGCTGTCCTTGCCTGAACCATATTTTCAAGCTCTTCGTACATAAGAGAGTTTTTAAGCACAAGAGCTATTACATTGGGCATCATGCCGAGCATTTCAAGAGTATCTTGAAGCCTGTCTATGTTAAGCAGATTAAGAACTAAAAGAAGCCCGAAGCGTTTATGGCTTAAATTCAGAGGAATAACCACTGAAACTCCCCACTCTTTTTGTCTGAGTATCTCCTGCACATCTGCTTCTCCATCTGCAGGACTCCAAATCGATGCTTTATCTATTTTATGGCTTAAATATGCAAGCTGCTGGAGTTCAGGATTATCAACCATTTTCATATATCTTAAAGGGCATACGCTTATAATCCTGTGATAATATGGAGATGATGATATTTGCTCCTGTTCGGCTTTACCCCCTTTGCACTCTAAAAGAACAACAATCTTACCGCCGATTAATGAGCGTATCTGCTCAGTAAGATATTGGGCAAGCCAGACTGGATTTTCAGCATTTGCGAGAGTCTGCTCAATAATATCCATTATCATAAACTGAACTGCTGCCATATCGCTTCTTGGTTCAATTGAGATCATATTGCTGCTGAAACTCCCTTATTTATCCCCTTAGATATCTTCTTCGGGGCATATTTTTATAAACTTTTTAGATGCTTGATTAATAGAGCCGAGCAGTTGGTTTAAATTAACAGGCATTATATCCATAGAAAGTCCTATATAATCTTGAATCTCTTGTATAATTTTAGATGGAATGGGAGTAACTCCTGTATCAATATATACAGCTTTTGAGTGCATATCTTTCATAAATGCTCTTGCATTTTCACGATTCAATCCTAAATGGGACTTAAAAATATCTTCCCATCTATTTATCCATTCAGGCATAAAACAGAATATTCTATCTTTTTGTATTCTCTTATACTGCTCTTTTCCAAGTATAATCTCTATACAGTTCAGACCCTTCACACGCTCGACATCAGAATTTTTTGCATAATCAGAGATATAGGCGTGGCACTCTCCATAAAGAAGAACCACCTTCTGCCCCTTTTTAATTTCCCGCAAGATGACTTTATCCATAACCGTTTGCAGCTTTTCAGGATAGATATGCAAAATAGAGTTAAGATAAACAACCGGCATTTTAAGCTCTTGGCTGCTGCGTAAGAACTCTATTTCGCTGCGAAAAAGAGAGCATGATATAAGTGTTATATTTTCCATAGTGGTTTAGACTCAGATTGTTTTTTTAATCATGGGTGCAGCTCGCTGCACCCCTACAACTAATGCTAATGGTTTATAGTAGTTATGATATCATAAACTCAATTTATGAAATTGCTAAGTATTTTTCATATTAAAACGCCTTGCTGTCTTGATAACTGCATCAATATTTTCAGGCGGCGTGTCAAAAGCTACATCAGCACTTGATGAGGCAAGTATAAAATGAGGGTCGTCTTTTCTCTCGTTAAGTATATCACAGGTTATACGTTCAATATCTTCAATGGATCGGGAATATAATGTTGGACCGTCAATATTGCCAAGCAGAACCTTATCTGGTCCTACAATATCTCTTGCAGATTTGAAATCATCACAATGATCTATTGCATAACCAACAACATTAGGAACGGTTGAGAGCATTTCAAGAGAGGATAAAACAGCCGCACCTCCATGATGCAGCACAACTGGTCCTGGTGCATGACTTACAGCATTTTTAAGGGCTGGAAAAGTGATATTTCTGATTATATCTTCTGTTACTATGGCTGGATTGCAAAAGACAAGAGGAAGAGCAATAAAATGGACTCCGTCATCAAACATAGCTTTTGACCATGCAAGAAAAAACTGCGTGGTGATATCAATAATGCGTTCTGCCATATCTTTTTCAAAAAGCAGTGTATCAAGCCATAGATCAATGCCCATTATGAGCGGCGGCAGATCAACAGGGCTTAACATAACGCCGCAGAGAGCTGTATCTTTTCCAAACTTTGCAGCTATGCCTCTTATGGCATCACGAATAAAACAGAGTCTTGGGTGGCTGTCCACATCCGGCATCTCAATTTTTAAAACATCTTCAGCAGATTTGACAGCAGATTTAGAAATATTTGGGGGATTTTTTTGAAAAAATTTAACTCGGCTTCCAAAAGACTCTCCCTCTGCCGTAAGTGCAAACGGGGTAAAGAGAATATCTGGGTTAAATCTCTCTTTTACAGCAATCTGCCCTTCTATGTAGGCATTTGGTATTGTGTAGTAATCTTTGAGAGGAGAGCCGATTAATCTCGCTCCATATAATGATAATGTGAGTGTAACAGCAGGCAAATCTGCAGGGCTGCCTGATATTTTTGCTAAAACTCGCTCAAGACTGTTCATTAGGAACTCCTATTCTTAAATAAAATTTAAGCAGATTAAACTGTTTTTATATCAAAGTTACTTTACGGCAATTGATTTAAGAGATGTTCAAACAGAGCAGGAGCTTTTACTGCATTTGGAGCGGTTCCATCTCCGCCAACCTCATGCACAAGCTCAGGTCTTAATCTAAAAACAGCCCCGCCTACTGCCAATTTTATCTGATTTGTTAAATTCTGTTGCTCAAGTTTCTCTCTTATCTGTGCAATATTTGTTGCAGCACTATACATCATTGAAGATGCGCCGATTATTCGTGCATTGGTCTCAACAGCAGTCTGGATAAACTCTTCTGCTGGTACGTCATTTCCAAGATCATGAACCTGCCAGCCAGCCATAGTGAGAAATGTTCCAACCAATTTTCGTCCAAGTGCATGATAGTCATCTTCAATATTACCAATAACAGCAATCTTTCTGCGGTTAATTCTGTTTTTATCTTTATCTAAATCTGAGAAATTAATCTCTCCATAACGCTCGACCATTCTTGCCATAAAATCTTCTGCTATTTTGCCTGCAACATAGCCTTGGGCAAGCGAGACTTGTGCGTTTGTCTCCCACATACGCCCTATACGCTCAAGAGAAGGTTCAAGAACTGATGTAACTGCTGTATCAAAACTGTTCTCTTGTGCAAATCTTTCAAGAAGCTCGTTGGCAGCCTTTCTGTCTGCACTAAGAATAGCAGCTACAATCTTATCGCAGGTTTTTTCTAAAATAATATCATTTTCAGTTGGATTTTGATTATCTTTAACCATACTCAAACCTCCTCAGCGTTGTAGTTTTTCAATAAAAAACTATTTATCAGAATAGCTAATATTATACATGCCTAAAACACTAAATGTTTTATCAAAACATATCAATCTTAAACTTACCAATATCAACTGTTTATGATCGATTTTGATAATAAACAGTTGATATTTGATTAAAAATAGATAAATATGTGTAATATTTAATGTTTTTATAGGAGTAAACCATGCAATTGACAGAGAACTATCAGCTTATAAATGCTATTAACAAAGAGAAAAAACTTGCTGCCATCAGATCAGAAATTATGGATATGCCGGCAGAAAAAGCTCTTGATTTTATACTTGACGCATCTTTTCCAGCAAATTTAGTGCAATCATTTCCAGATCAAGATTTGCATTTTATGATGTATCATATTGGTAAAGAAGATTTTATTCCAGTACTCTCTTTAGCATCTTCCCAACAGTGGGAATATATTCTTGACGTAGAGGTTTGGGATAATGATAGATTCAATATAAATAAGATAACCAACACTCTTGCACTGCTTTATAAGGCTGATCCAGAACGGCTTTTACGCTGGGCGGTCAAGGAAAAAACTGAGTTTTTTGAACATTACCTGTTTAAGAATATGGAGATAAGAATCAGGGAGCATGATGAAGACCCGTCTGACTTTGGAGATGATTTTGTAACTATAGACTCTATTTTTTATTTTAGATTTCCAGAGCCTAAAAAGAATTTAGACTTAAATCAATCTGATGATGATCCGACTGATAATAATCAGATGATGCCGGAATCATTGGTAAAAACAGAATTATCAGACAACGAGAACCTACAACAAGAGTCAAGAGATGATGTAATTTATGATGAAACAGAGATGGAGGAAAACGAAACTGCGGAAATCCTTATTAGTAATATGCTAAATACTTTGGCTGATATGGATATCTCTGTGTTTCAAAGTGTCCTTCTTGAAACAGATACTATTATTCCTGCGGAAATAGAGGAAGAGGAGTTTCGTCTTAAAAATGTAAGACTTGCAGAAAAGGGATTTCTTCCACCACACGAGGCTGTTGCTCTTTATCAACCATTAAAACCAGAAGATTTAAAGAGGCGTCCAACCATATTTTTATCAAAGCCTTTTGTTGAGTCAGAGCTATCTTATCCACCACTCTATCCTCGTTTAATGCTGCAAAAAAGGGGGAGTTTAAAAACATATTCTTTAAAAAACAGAAAAAATCTTTTTGCCACAGCTTTAGAGTATCTTGCTCAAGATGATAATATTTCTATTAATCTTCAATCAGAACTTGCATTTTTGGTTAATTCTATTGTTTCAGCCGATAACAAGATTCTTCGTTCTCGTGAAGAGCTTGAGAAAAATGTGCACAAAACATGCTGCTATCTAAGCCTTGGGATAGAGATAATCCATTCTGAAAAAAATGGAAAACATATTGATTTAAAACCCAAACTCTGTGGTTCTGTTCTTCTTAACTATGCACTAAAAGATATTTTCAAGGTTGGTTCTGGTGCAAGTTTATCGCTTAAAAAAAGAGCCGTTAATTGGTATATGCAAAGCCATATTCGTGCAAAAGGTCTTCCTCTTAGCTTTTTAGGAGAGAAATGGTTTGGTATTATCGGCGGGCTGCTTCTTGAAAGACCGCTCTTTTTTAATAGTTTAACAGATAATAAAAATAGCACTAATGGCGATGATAAGAATCGTTACGTAAATGTTAATTCCAATTCAACACTTTATAGACCATTCTCTTCTATTGATGAGATTGAATATACTTCTAATGAACTTGACGAAATTATTCTAATTGATAGCATGCTCAAGCAGCTTAATTTTGATTTTAAAACTCTTTTTGTAGATTCATTATCCCTTAATTTTATAACATGGAAAGCTATTTTTATGACTCTATGGGCAATGAAAAGAATGGGAATTGATTCATCTCCTTCTAATTGCTGCTCTATTCCATTCAAAAAGTTCAAGCCTTTTTTTGTGCAGTTGCTTGATCTAAAGAATGGGAGAGAGTCTAATTTCTGGAATCAAGACCAACCAGAGCAATTTGAGAATACTTCTGGGCAATCTGCAACTTCTGGCAAAATAGTAGAGGTTATAAGAAATGATTTTTTTAACTGGCTTGATGAATCAGGTATTATAAAAATAGGAAAGTTAGGCAAGGATATTAAAGGAAATTATAGTAACAATACTGATTATGCCAAAAATAATAATATTGATATATATGATATAAATTTAATAACTATACACAAAATTTTTAATGATCTGTTTGATGAAATAGAAGATGAGTATGGTTCTGTAGCGTCAGAAGATATTGCTCCTGAGTTGATTTTTCATTTTATTGTTGCAAAAGAAAGGGAGTAAATTTTAAAAAATAGTTGTTGACATTAATTTTTTATTTGTTTATATTCGCTGAATACTTTTTCGAGATATTCACTTCTCGAAGTATTCAGATTTATAATTTTGATCTTTGAAAACTGGTTAGTGATTAGTAGTAAGTGTATATTAGATATATATTTAATTATGTATAGAGATATATGACTTTTTATATAGTGTTTTTATATAGAGATATATAAAAAAGATATATAGGAAGTAAGAAGAGCAGAAGAGTTTGAATAAACTGGAGAGTTTGATTCTGGCTCAGAATGAACG
>CAZIJN010000063.1:0-10693 GCA_964539635.1 uncultured Desulfobacterales bacterium
TAGTTTCTGCCAACATAGAATCTACCTCCTTTAGTTCTTGAAATTCTGGAATGTTCTTTTTTGTTACTAACCATGGGAAATATCATCTGACATATCCAAAACCTCTCGAATTAAGGTATCCAAATTTTTTGTGATTAAAGGTTTTTCAACATATTTTTTAACACCAATCTCTAATGCTTTTTCGTTAGATATCTTGTCGTTGTAGCCTGTGCAGAGAATAATGGGGATATTTGGTCTAATTTTTAGAGCCTCTATTGTAAAATGATCTCCTTCCATAACCGGCATTGTCATGTCTGTAATTATAAGATCAACTTTATCTGGATTTTGTTTAAATGCCTCAAGTGCAGTGATAGGACTTATAAAGGTAATTACTCTGTAGCCTCTGCTCTCTAAAATCTCTTTGGTTACATCTAATATCATCTGTTCGTCATCAACAAGAATTATAGTCTCTGTACCGCATTTGGGCAGAGATTGGCTGCTTTCACTGCTTATCAACCCGCTCTTTTTTTCTGCTACAGGAAAATATACTTTAAACGTACTCCCTTTTTCAGGCTGGCTCTCCACATTTATATAGCCGTTATGCTCTTGAACCACTGCATGTACGATGGAAAGTCCAAGCCCTGTGCCCTGCCCCTCCTTTTTAGTTGTAAAATAGGGGTCAAAAATTTTGTCTATAATCTTTCCATCTATTCCTGTTCCTGTATCTTTTACTTCAAGCTCTAAATATTTTCCTGATTGGATATTAAATCCTAAAGCTGATTTTTTTGTAGTAAAATCAATCTCTTGTAAGGTTACAGATAACGTTCCGCCGCTATCTCTCATAGCATGATAGGCATTAGTGCATAGATTCATCAGCAGTTGATGAATCTTGATTGGATTGCCGAGTATCTTTGCATTCGATTTTATAGCTGCTTTGATATCAATAGTGGTTGGAATAATTGAGCGGAGAAGTTTTAAACTCTCTTTAACATCTATGGAAAGAGTCATCAGATGTTTTTCAGGAGATGAATCTCTGCTGAATGTCAATATCTGATTTATAAGGTCTGCTGCTTTCTGCCCGCTTTGTAAAATGCTCTTGATATAGCTTAAAGACTTTTCGCTGTTTTGTTCTCGAATGCTTGTTTCTGCCAATTTGGAATATCCAAAAATACCTGACAAGATATTGTTAAAATCGTGTGCAATTCCGCCGGCAAGTGTTCCTATGGCTTCCATTTTCTGTGCCTGTATAAGCCGTGCTTTAACCTCTTCGTTCTCTTTTGCAGATTTGGCAAGTTCTGTAATGTCTCTAAACGCTCCAAGCAGATAGCTTTGCCCGTTTATCTCTACAAAAGAGGTTGTTATGTCACAGTAAATAGATTGGTTATCAGAGGTTTTCATCTCAACATGGCTGAGTGTTGATTTATAACTGACTGAGCTTGAAACTAAATTTTTCAATATCAGAGCCTTATTTTTATCAGCAAACAGATCCCATACTTTCAGACTCTCCATCTCATCATAAGTGTAATGAAACATGCGGCATGCTGTCTGGTTGAACAGATAAAAACTTCCGTCATCAAGGTTGACAAGAATAAGGGCATCGCTGGTACTGTTAAAGATAAGAGAAAATTTTTTCTCATTCTCCTCAGCCCTCTCTTTTGCAATGCGCAGCTCTTTTATCTGCTCTTGAAGCTGGGGAAAATAACTCTTTCTCAAAGAGCCTTTACCAAGCCCTACAATTTTGCTTCTCAGGTCGTTTTGCTGATCGGATATATTACTGCTGTCAGAAGAGTCGTGCATAAATTTCCTCTACATCGTGTTGTGTTGGCATTACAGGATTTGTAAGGATACAAGGGTCGGCAAGTGCAAATAGTGCAAGTTTAGGAAAATCGTCTTTTTTTATTCCCATCTGAGAGAGTTTTGTATCTATTCCAACACCTTTTCTGAGATTTTGAAGCCTCTCTATAAGTTTTTGTTGGATAAAATAACGATTTTCAGATAGTTGTTGAATATTATTAGAGTCGATTTCAGAGAGATCAGCCATTTTAATGCCCATCGCTCGTGCAATATCTGCATATTTTGTGTCTGCATGTTTGAAATTATAATTAACAGCATGTTCAAGTAAAATTGCATTGCACTCACCATGAGGCAGATCAAATCCTCCGCCTAAACTGTGAGCCATAGCATGGACAATTCCAAGACTTGCATTAGAAAAGGCAAGACCTGCAAGCAGACTTGCAAGCATCATATTGTAGCGGTAGTGCATATTGTCAGGCTCATTAAATGCACCCTGTATATTTTCATTAATCAGCGATATAGCTTTAATAGCATTGATATCAGTGATAGTTGAACTTGCGTTTGACACATAGGCTTCAACAGCGTGTACAAGAGCATCAATTCCAGTTTCTGCCGTCAGTTTTGGGGACATGGTTGTTGTGGTTACAGGGTCGATTATGGCAAGATCAGGAACCATTGATTTGCTGATAATTGCAATTTTTACCTTTCTCTTTGAATCAGCAATAATTGCAAATTGAGAGATATCTGCTGATGTGCCGGCTGTTGTAGGTATGCAGATAAGAGGCGGACCAGGAATCGGCACCATATCAACACCTTCAAAATCAAGTATATGTGCCTGATTAGAGCTGACAATTCCTATCCCTTTGGCACAATCCATAGGGCTTCCTCCGCCAACTGCAACAATAATATCACAAGACTCTTTTAAAAAGAGTTCAGCACCAGCCATAACCTCATAATCTTTAGGATTTGGCGTAACACCGCTAAAGATAACGCTTTTTAGTCCATGCTGTTTGAGTGATTTATCAACTTTATCAATCCAGCCGGCAGAGATAATTCCAGAATCAGTTACAATCATAACATTGTTTACTCCGAAATTGCTCACATAATCTCCAACTGTTTCAAGAGCACCTATCCCCATTATAAATTCAGGGGCTACAAATTTTCTTAACTCTTGCATGTTAATATTGTTGGTCATAATGCAACCTCCTGCGTTTAAATTTGAACTTATAAATATGAGGATATACTGTTGATTTATATCACCAGAACTCTTATTTATCCAAATACTATTTTATATGCAATCTTATCATTGTTTTAAAAACGGATTATTATGAAATTATGCAAAACAGAGTGGCTGACTCTTAACCCTGACCCTGAGATTACATCAAAGATATCAAAAATTATCGGCTGTGATCAGATAATAGCAAAACTTCTTGCCAATAGAGGCATCACAACTCCTGAAGAGGCATTTACATTCCTAAATCCAAGTTTTCAGCATCTGACAGACCCATTTGCTTTAAAGGATATGGAAAAAGCTGTTGAGAGAATTTATACTGCAATATGTAACAAGGAGCGGATTTTAATATTTGGTGATTTTGATGCAGACGGTATTACTGCAACTGTCTTGTTAAATGATTTTTTCAATTATGTTGAGGCTGATATCTCTTGGTATATTCCACACAGAGTCAAAGAGGGGTACAGCCTTAAAACCCAACATATCAAGATGGCAGCCGATCAGAAATGCGATCTGCTTATAACTGTTGACTGCGGCTCAGACAGCTATGATGCAGTTCGGGCAGCCATAAAAGAGGATATTGACATTATTATCACGGATCACCATGAGATTACTGGATTTTCTCCTCCAGCATTTGCAGTTGTAAATCCAAAGCAGAAAACCTGCTCTTCAGGTTTAGAGCATCTTGCAGGTGTAGGAGTTGCTTTTTATCTGATAGCTGCCTTGCGAACTTATATGAGAAATCAGGGATTTTGGGAAGAGATTCCAGAACCCAATCTGGTTGACTATTGCGATCTATTTGCAATTGGAACTATTGCAGATATGGTTCCGCTTAAAGCTGAGAACAGAATTTTATCACGCACCGGCATATCTGTAATTCAAAAAGGCATGCGTGCAGGGCTTAAATCGCTTGTAAAAATAAGCGGCATTGACCATAAAAATATAAACTCAGATGATATATCATTTAAGATTGCACCAAGGATAAATGCAGCCGGCAGAATATCCCACTCTCGAATATGTGTTGATCTGTTGTCAGAAAAGAGCAGTGCAAAAGCTGAACAGACAGCCTTTGTTTTAGAGGAGCTGAATAGAAAAAGACAGGAGATTGAAAAATGGATTGTAGATGATATTGAACAAAGAGTTTCATTAAATCCTGCAATCATTAAAAGAGCCTCGATTGTAATGCAGGATAAAAAATGGAATGTCGGAGTTCTTGGAATTGCAGCCTCGCGAGTTGCAAAAAAATATTGCCGTCCAGTGGTGCTTATCTCAACTGCTGCCGTCAACCTAAAAGAGCCTCATAGGTCAGCTATCTCAACTAATCAATCTTTAAGATATGCTACAGGCTCGTGCAGAAGCATTGGACAGATTAATATCCACGCTGCTCTATCTAAATGCTCTGATCTGCTTGAAAATTTCGGAGGTCATACAATGGCAGCAGGAATTTCAATTAAACCAGAGAATATAGAGAAATTTGCAGATCGTTTTGAACAAGAAATTGAAAAAGTGATTGAATCAGACATAGATTGTGCAAAAGATGGCGTATCAGATTCTTTTAACTCACAGATGGTATGTGATGCACGTCTGAATTTTGATGATATTACAGATAAACTTGTCTCAGAAATTGAGCTGTTAAGACCATTTGGCACTGATAATCCTGAGCCGCTTTTCTGCTGTTCTGATGTTAAAGTCCTCTCATCTTTTATGATCTCATCAAAGCATCGCAAAATGGTTTTGGAGCAGATAAATATCAATAGTACAACTCAAACAGAAGATAGTGAGATCAAAAGAACCTTTGAAGCTGTCCATTTTAACATGGGAAAATCAGTAGATGAAGATAGCTCATTAAGACTTCAAGATTCAATAGATTCAAGTGTGCTGCCCGATAAGTTTAAAAAGATAGCATTCAGAGTGAAAAAAAACAGATTTAATGCTAAAAATACCACTCAGATTTTTATTGAACGTACAGAGAATTATTATTAGAAGTTATATATGCTACAGTTTTGCAAATTCATTCTTAACAACTATTCTATCTTATTCGCAAACAAAAGAAGAAACAGTTGGCAAAATCAATATATTTATTGAACAGAAACGATTTTTATCTTGAAACAACCTATTGTTTACGTTTATAATTCGCCACTTAGTTGGAATTCCCTTTTTGGAAGTTTCAAGTTTTTTTAATATTATTTTAAGGACAGATTTCATGGGCAAAACATTTCATGTGGGAAGTAGAGAAGCCTCAATACTATCAAAAATTGAGTCATCAAAAGAGAGAGAGCGTCAGAGGTCTATTCATGTGATCAGAGATAATGTGGATACGTTTAGCAATAAAGTCTCTATGAAACTTGTGGAAGACGGACTTATTGAAACTGTAAGCAAAAACTCCATACAAGAACAGATTTCAAAATGCGTTGATACCCTTTGTAAAGCCGATGATTTTGATATAGATTTTCAGATAGCCCCTTTTAGAACTATTGTCCAAAATCCCAATATAGTGTCGCTATATGTTACAGCATTTGTTGTGGAAAAGCTCATCAACCACAAAGATGTAATTGATATATACGGCAGTGACGAGGATATTTACTTTTGCATACACAAAGTAACTAATCAGTTTCTTGTGGGTTAGTATATTTAGTCTTATAAAAAATATTAGTACATTCTGAAGTATCTTTAGCTGCTTGCTATCTGGCTTGATATTTATGATGATGAATCAAATCTTGTTTTATAGTTCCCCAGAAGCTTTCCATAGAAGCATTGTCATAACAGTTTCCTTTTCCGCTCCATAGAAGCTGTTACTCCATATCCCAATTTCATGATTAACCTCGGTTTGCAATCCAAAAGCCCCTAAGCTAAAGCTTAAGGGCTGAGTTATATTGAATCTGATATTCCCCAAAAAAAATGGCAGGGCTGCTAAATTCCAAAATATTTAAAAAGTTCTTTGACATTACTGGCAAAATAAATTGATGCAGCTTTGATGGAATCAAAACCGATTTCTCTACAGATGTTAATGGCTGCATTTTTGAGCAATGATAGGTGCAAAGCTGTCTGAATACCATACAGGATATAGAGCTTTTTCCCGTGAACTTCTCCAAAGTCAGCCATTTCAACTTTATTCTAATGATTTTCTTTTTGACAACCAAATGCTGGCTAACATACTATGGCAAGGCTATACAATAGGAGAAGTTAGCTGCCCGACCAAATATTTTGATGATGCCTCATCAATTAATTTTTACAGGTCTGTAAAATATGGGTTTGGCTGTATTTTAACATCTTTGCAGTTCTTTTTGGCAAAAACTAAAATTTTTTCTCATTCTGTTTTTAAATCGTAAGGACTATCTTAAAAGAAATAAGAGAGGATTTTATATGGAAACGAAGACTGAGCGGATTTCAACCCGCATAACTCATAGTGTATATAGCACATTATCGGAAGCATCTCAAATTCTTGGGGCATCTTTAAATCATTTTATAGTGCAGGCTGCTGTTGAAAAAGCACTTGCCATAATAGAAAGTGAACACAAAATTAGATTAAGCAGAGCCTCTGCTGAACATATATGTCAATTGATGGAAAACCCGCCAAAGCCAACGTCCAGAATGGTTGAATCCATTAAGACTTACAAAAAGGACTTATTTTTTACCAATCCAGACCTTATTGAATCATGTAATTCCTGATGTATAACATATTTATTTACTTATGCTATATATCTTCGCAGTTCTTTTTGGCAAAAACTAAAATTTTTTCTCATCCTGTTTTTAAATCGTAAGGTTTTATAATTTTCTGACACAATAAAAAAGAAAGGATAAAAAATGAGACTTGTCAGCTTTAATGAATATTTGAAATAAATATTAAAAAATGCAACCTACCAAAAAGATGCAGAGCTTGGCTGTATTGTGGCTATCGCTTCATCTCTCAAAGGATGTATGACACAAGGCAATAATTTTGAAGAGGCAAGGGAAAATCTTATAGATGCGATTGAAGTATGGATTATGGCTGGATTAATGGAAGGAGAAATAATGCCAGAAATTAACGGAGTCCAAGATATTGAAACAAGCTGTTATTTCTAATGATTTTTCAGGATATGGTTAATCCTGCCTTATCCTTTAATCATGGTTATCCTGATTCTGAAGTAGTTGTTTCTGTATTAAGTATGTAAGCAGAAAATAAGAATATCTTACAAATTTTGTCGGTTAAAAACAAAAAATGTTATAAAAATGTTAATTTAATATTCAAAATCCATAAAACCACTTAAATATTCATATTGGCACATAAAATGCTTATTACACTTTTTAACAAGAAGTTAATTAAAATCATAATAGATTTTAATTATATTAATGAAAAATAACTTAAAATAAGGAGAATTATCATGTTTAAAAGAGCTAAAGATCAGAAAGGTTTTACACTTATTGAGTTGATGATTGTTATCGCTATCATCGGTATTTTGGCAGCAATCGCTATTCCTAACTTTATTGCGTACAGAGATAAATCCTACTGCTCTGCAACAGAATCTGATGCTAATTTCATTGCTGGTGCAGTAGCCGATTATTTTGCTATTCCTACTAATGTATCAATTAGTAAAGAGGCTCTTGAAGGGACTAACGATTCAAACAAAGTATATGTTAGAACGAACCTTTCCAACCAAAATACATGGGATCTTGATGGAGATGCTGTTGAAGAAATAACAATTACCGTTACTGATGCAACTGGACGTTGTCCAGAGGATTATCGAACAGCTATGACAGCTGAGAACAATCCAACTGGTTACTGGACTGAAGATAATGAGTACATAAAACTGATGCAAAGCAAATAGTTAATTTAATCTATAGAACATCAAAAGGGAGGGGTTGTTTTATCCTTCCTTTTGATTTCTATTATATTTCCTTCCTCAATGTATTATAACTCTAAGAATACATCTTTATGCCTCCTCAACCGAACGTCCATAAAACCTTGATAAATTTAAATACTCCAAAAAATAATAACAATTATTCAGAGCTGTTACTATGCACACTTATTATTGTTATAATAGGGAGCATATTCATACTTGCCAGTGTCCCTCCAATTAGCAGAGATGCTTTAAATCACCATTTAGCTATACCTAAAATGTATCTTCAGCATGGCGGAATCTACGAGATTCCCTTTATAAACTTTTCCTACTTTCCAATGAATATAGATCTTCTATATCTTCTGCCTCTCTATTTCAAAAATGATATTGCTGCTAAATATATTCACTTTTTTTTTGCATTACTAACAGCATGGCTTATCTATAAATATCTCAAACAAGTTCTTAATAAAACATATGGTTTACTTGGGGCGGCTTTTTTTCTAAGCATTCCTGTTATTGTAAAGCTTTCCGTGACAGTGTATGTGGATTTAGGCTTGATTTTTTTTTCATGGGCATCTCTTTATATGCTTATTAAATGGTATGATACACATTTTTCACCAAAATTTCTTATTCTTTCCGCGACTGCCTGCGGTCTTGCATTAGGAACTAAATACAATGGGTTGATTCTTATTCCAATCATGGGTCTTATAATTCCTATTATCTATTCATCAGAAAAGAACCATGATGTTCCTCAAAATAATATTTGGCTGAGGTATAAAAACTCTTTTGCAGGCTTAGGTTGGGTAACGGTATTCATATTGATATCTATTATATTTTTTTCTCCCTGGATGGCACGCAATATTATATGGAAACAGAATCCGCTTTATCCTCTTTATCAAAGTGTTTTTAATAAACCTTCTAATATTCAACAACCACAACCTTTTCCAAGCTCAGTGGAAAAAGAAAAACCTGTGCCTAAAAATGCCTTTTGGATACGGAGGCATGTTTATAAGGAGTCTTTTGAAGAAACTCTATTAATTCCAATAAGGGCATTTTTTCAAGGAAAAGATGATGATCCTAAATATTTTGACGGTCAGTTAAATCCTTTTTTACTTTTTTTCCCACTCATGGCTTTTGTCTGCGGCACCCCTCTTCCTTTTGTAAATTTTAGGAAGCATAGAATAATATTCACCTTATTTGCCGTATTATTCATGCTGTTTGTATTCTTTCAGGTTGATTTTCGTATTCGATATATGTCTCCTGCAATTCCACCTTTAGTTATATTGGCTGTTTTTGGCATCAAAAATATTATAGACATAGTATCAAAAGCAAATAAATATATAAGAAATATTGGTTTGGCAGGTATTATATTTACTATTCTTTTAGCCTTTGCCTATAATGGGAATTATATCTATGAACTGTTCAATTATATCCGACCATTTGATTATCTTTCAGGAAAAGTGGATCGAGATGACTATATCAGCCGATTCCGCAGCGAACACCCTGTCATTGTCTATGCCAACAAAACTTTACCCCCAAATGCTCGTGTTCTGTGTCTATCCATAGGAGAGAGAACCTATTATATAGATAGGGCTGTGGTTATCGCACATGACTTTTATGATAAAATAGAAGGTAGATATTCTGAAAAAGATATTTTAAACAAGTTGAAGCGTTATAACACCACACATGTGATAATTAATAGGGATACATTGTTCAACTGGATCAGAGGGCTACCTAAAGCAGATCAACTTATATTTTTAAATATTTTTAAACAATATACCAAAATGCTATATGAAAAGAATGATGTATTGTTGCTTTCTATTGAACCAATATTAGGTAGTTGATTATATTCAAAATATGGTTCAACCCAATCTTTGCAAAATGCTTCTCTAAAAATGTTTTCAATCATCGGGCGTCCTCCTTTTTGTGTATTATTTATGCCTTTAAATTTAGCCGTTTATTACATTAATAACACATTGGGAGTTGCACATATACTCATTAAAATATCAAAACATGGTGTTTTTATGCAAAAAAGATATTTAATCTCTTTTCTATCTTTTGCTTTACTAATAGGCGTTATATATTCCAATACTCTTGAATCTTCATGGCATTTAGGTGATCTTCCAAATATTATTAATAATACTTATCTTCATATTCATAATCTCTCACCTAAATCTCTTATAAACACCCTTTATACAAATCCTCAAAATCCATTTGAGTTAGGCAGTAAAATGTATAGACCAGTTGCATATCTTTCCTTTGCTCTTAACTGGTACGTTGGAAAAGATGATGTTTTTGGATATCATGTTGTTAATATAACGATTCATGCGATTACTGCTTTTTTTCTCTATCTTTTTTTATTAAACCTTTTGAATTTTCTGCAAAGAACAAAATCTAACCATAAATATTTGACCTCTCTCCAAATATTTATCACAGCCTTTTGCACCGCTCTTTTTTGGGCTGTCCACCCAATACAGACTCAGGCTGTAACCTATATTGTCCAGAGAATGGCATCAATGTCAGCAATGTTTTACATAATGGGAATGTTTTTTTATTTAAAAGGAAGGCTTTCAACTGATTCAAAATCAAAAAGCTGGTTATGGTATATCTGCTGTATAGTCTGTTTTATTTTGAGTGTTGGTTCAAAAGAGAATGGTGTGATGTTGCCAATATCTCTTTTGCTGGTTGAAATACTTTTTTTCCATGATCTTTCAGATAAACAGACTATTAAAAAACTTTTTATTGCCTCTTTGATAGCAGGATTAATACTATTTTTATTAGCAGCTATTCTGTTTTTTAATAAAAATCCACTATCTATACTTAGGAATAAGAATTTAATAACTCCCGAAACTGATTATATGTGTATTGACGC
>CAZIJN010000064.1:0-10069 GCA_964539635.1 uncultured Desulfobacterales bacterium
TAAGCTGGGGCGGACATGTAATGTTGTTCTCTGTGGAATCTCAGATAACAGGAATAACACCTCAGACGGTGTTCTAAAGTTCTTACGAACAGCACGGATTAATAATCCTAATGTGCCATGAGCTTTGATATTCAATGTTTTAGCTGCTAATCGTGCTGCTGTGTCATCTGTTATCAGTGTATTGATAGAGTGGTTTAAACACAAAGATAGGGCTTCCTGCTCGCCATTGTGCAAAGTATAAAGAGAAGCTACAGCTTTTACTCTTGGTGATGGTGCGGCAGGAGGTTGGCGGATCAATTTAACATTGGTCTGTTCCAATGCATACGGGCGGTGGTGATTCACTTCATTCCATACAGCATCAGGGACTAAAACAGCTTTATAATCTCTTAAAACATCCAATGCTGCAAGTTCATCAAGATGGATTAATGGACCCGCATCAGCAACAATTAAGGCTGGTTCAATCTTTTCCATGTAATCCCCATTCAACATCATCCTGAATAAAAGATTCTGTTAGTATGTCCTGATGAGATTCTAAATAACGATGCAGAGCCTCATTGATAACCTCCTGTAGATTACGTGCCCAACCTTGCTGCACCAGATTTTGAGCCTGCTGCAATAGCTGATAAGGTATTTCTGCTTGAACAGTTTTAGTCATTTGCCGCCTCCTGTTTTAATACACAATTTTACCTGTAACGACATCGTTATTCGCTTCTGACATAAAATGGGACAGTGTACTCACACACTTTTCTTTCAAAGAAATTGCCAAAGCAAAAAAAATGCCTCAATTAAAGACTTTTTTTTCGAAAACTCAAGAAATTCTCATTCCTAACTTGATCATGGTATCCCAAAAACCCGTTATAATCAGAAAAAATCTAAAAGAAATACCCATCGTTCAGCTAAACGTCACAGTGATTTGATATATACCTAATTAATAGAAAAGATTCCAGAGGAAATGTGTAACTTATTGTTTTTAGATTAATTGGTTAATTATTGAAACAGTTATATAAAAAAAATAATTTTAATAAAAACCGCCCTTAAGAGAAACAAAAACTCTTTATGTATTAGAGAGGCCACAGCCATATTCGGCATTCGGCACTGCTTAAAAACCCATTTTATAAGGAGGTATTAAGGTTTAGGTATGAAAAAGTTGGTTGGGTATGAGGTCAAAAGGATAAGAATAAATGGTTTAGGTATTCGTTTTATGAAAATAATTTTATAAAAAGGAGAAAATATCATGAAAGAAATTATTGATAACAACTTATCTGTTAAAGGCAGCATTAAAGGCACTGTAACAGCCTCTAATGGTAGAACCACGCTTAAAGGTATTTCAGTTGCAGCGTATATTTTTGATTTGAAACACTCCCGCTGGGATAAAATTGATGAAGTAACTACAGATAATAACGGCAATTATACTATTTCCAACCTTGCTGATGGATACTATCAAGTTCTGTTTGAGGATAATTCAGGTAAATATTCAGGCATTTATTACTATCATAAATCGGATTTTCAAATTGCTGATAATGTCCTCATAGAAAACGGACAAACTAAATCTGATATTAATGTTTCATTATTCCTTTCTGGCAGTATTAAAGGAAAGGTAACTGAGTCTGACGGAACAACTCCATGTGAATATATTAATGTAGAGTGCAGAGACATTGATAAGTCATATAATACCTACCGCAGAGCAACTGACGAACATGGTAATTACAAATTTAATACACTTAGTCAGGGAAAGTATCGCATCGAATTTCGTGATATGCTTCAAGGATATGCACCTCTGTTTTATAACAATCAGACAGACAAAGAGTCAGCAGATATTATTGAGGTAACTGCTGGAGATACGGTAAGCGGTATTGATGCTTCTCTTGTAATGGGAGGGGAAATACATGGAAAAGTAACATTGCCTGATGAAAAGACTCCAGTGAAAGATGCTGATATTACTGTGTATCGCCAAAATAATAGTAATGAAGAACTTGAACGTCATTATGATAAATATGCTGCTAAAGAAACTACTAATAGTAAAGGGAGATACAAAATTATTGGTCTTGCCTCTGGAACTTATATGGTTAAGTGTGAAATAGACAGGTTTAAAAGGGAGAGATGTCATGAAAAATATGCTTCTGAATATTGGTTATATGACATTGATGTTTCTGCAGGCAATGTTGCTGCTGGAATTAATTTTTCATTATCTCTTGGCGGCAATATACAAGGAAGAGTGCTGGGACCTGACGGGATAACTCCATTAAAAGGTATTAAAGTTAAACGTTATGATGAAGACGGTATTATCGAATTAATAGGAGAGCCTAAAACATATACTGATAAAAAAGGTATTTATAATCTTTGTGATCTTGCACCTAAAAAATATAAAATCGTTTTTGTTGACGAAAAAGGTAAATATTTAAAAAAGGTTGATACAAATATAATTACTGTAAAACCAGAAGAGACTTACATAAACAGCGATATCTGCCTATCTCTTGCAGGTCATATTCAAGGCAGGGTTACAAGAGCCGGCTCTGCAACGCCTTTAAAAAATATTACTGTATCTGTTTGTAAAGATGATTCTAAAGATGATCGATCTTGCAGATGGCTTGGCTGTTTTCTTCAGAACTATCTAAAAGCAAAAACTGATATAAACGGAAATTATGAGATAGGCGGACTTGATTCAGGAGAGTATTGGATCGAATTTAAAGATGAATCTGAAACATATCTGCCTCAATTTTATAATAATCAATTCAGCTTAGAATATGCTGATTCTGTCCAAGTAACTGCTGGAAATACGGCAACCGGTATTGATATAACTTTAAAAGCGTATAAACGCAGATAAAAGAGAGGTATTATGACAGATAATACTAAGAAAAAGCCTTCTTCTGATATACTAAAATCAACAGATGAAAATTTCATGGAACTTAATTTTTCCGATGTTGATGCCCCATTAAGTCTGTCAGGTCATATACAGGGGCGGGTAACAGCCATAGATGGCATAACTCCTTTAAAGGATATTTCTGTAACTGCATATAGATATATGTCTATGAAAATGGGATTAGGATTATTTAATCGCTATTCTGAGAAAATTGCGAGTGTGAAAACAGATTTAGACGGCAGCTACGATATAGGCTGTCTGATATCAGGAAAATATCGTATTGGATTTAATGATCACATGAAAGAATATTCAACTCAATACTATAATAATGAATCGCATGTAAGGCTTGCTCAAGAGATTAATGTTATTGCAGGAGATGTTAAAACAGGCATTAATGCATCTTTAAACACAGCTATAACAAACATTGATATATCTTTATTAGTTGCTGAACAATTTGAGGAATCTGAGGAATTTGAAGAATCTATTCAGGATATGGAGGATATCTACGAAAGAATTTTCAATAAAAACAGCGGGAATCCTGAGAAGAGCGAAGCCGAGTTGTCTGCCTGCAACATTGAATCTTATGATGCTGCACAAGATAAAGACCTGCTGGCTCTTTCAGGTCATATCAAAGGCAATATTTTTGATATCAGCGGCAAAGAGATTACAAATGGTTTTACCACTATTTATACGTTACGCTGGAATGGTTCTGAATGGGCTGATTTTAACTATGAAGTTGTAGATAGCAGCTCTTACGATATCCGAGGGCTTCCAGATGGAATTTATCGTGTTTTGTTTAAAAATGAATTACCCTCAAAATATTCTTGCCAATATTATAACAGACAAAAAGCTTTAGAACTTGCAGATGATATTCATATAAAAGCTGGAAAGACTGTCGGCGGCATTGATGCCTATCTATCTCCAAAAGGCGTTGTTAAGGGGAAAGTTACCAAACCTGACGGCATAACTCCTTTAGAATGTATAGTTGTGTCTGCTTATAGCTGGAATGGATATGATTGGGACTGCGGTGATTATACTGTTACAACAGATAAAAATGGCAAATATACTGTTGAAGGTATTGACTCAAAAATTTGTCGAATTGAGTTTATGGATTATGATTCAGGCAGATATGGGACTCAATTCTACAATAACAAAAATATATTTGAATCTGCTGATGATATTGTCATTCCTGCAGGCAGCAGCAATATACTAACCAATATTAATGCCTCTCTATTTCCAGCAGGAATGATTGAAGGGAGGGTTACAAGCATTGACGGCATTACTCCGATAAAAAATATGACGATTAACGTTTTTTATAATAATGGTTCACGATGGGTAGTCTGTGATGATTATAGTGAAACTAATATTACTGACTCAGAAGGTCATTATAAAATAATCGGGCTTGCACCAAACACTTATAGATTAATATTCAGCAATATAGGCGAATTTTACAACAAAAAATCAAGCGTAGATTCTGCTGACGATATTGTGGTTGCTTCCGGAGAAACCATTGTGATTAACGCTTCATTAAACCCTGAAGCCAGCACACCCACACGATTATCTAATCAATTCAAATCAAACATATAAAACTTTTATTATACCGAAGATTCAAATTTATGTATAACAATACAGATTATGTAAATGTAGCAGCAGGGTTTAGTGCAATTGGAATTGCTCTATCCTTATCTTGTAAATCTCACATTAACGATAAAATTACAGAAGGAGTTTAAAAACATGAAAGCAATACTACTTACAAAACAAAACATACCAATTGTTGCTGCAAGTTTAGGAATATCAACAAGTGAAATGTTTGAACAAATACAGCAGGCAAAATATGAACATAAGAAAAAACAAGATATGCAGTTCATACTTTCTTTTTTTAATGCAGATGAAAAGTGGTATAAAGAGACAGCAGATAAAGTTGCGAAAATAGCAGCTTCTTTGCCAGAAGGTATTGATCATAAAGAAAAGACCATCAGAATGTATGGCTGGATTGAAAAAGATACAAAAATTTCTGGTTCTCTTAGCATACCTATGGAATTAGATCATGAATATAGTGCTGCAACAGCTATTCAAATGGTTTTTACAGGACAAATTGATTTGTATCATAAAATTATGAGGTGGGATTAACCCGCTGATAAGTTATTTTTTATGGCGTTCTCAATGCAGGGCTGCATTGAGAACGTTAATAATAAATGGTTATGTTTTATGCAATTAATTATGAAACTATAAAAAATAAAATGATACAAGGACAAAATTATGCCTAAGAATGACCTTGAAATAGGATCAATGTGTTTGCAAGATTTGTTTGGTATAAATAATCTGAAAATTCCTGTTTATCAACGCCCATACAGATGGAAAGAAAAAAATGTTAATCAACTATTAGATGATATTTATGAAAATAAAAATAAGAAAAAACAGATTTATAGGATTGGAACGATTATTCTTCATAAGGTAAATGGTGAATATAACATAGTTGATGGACAACAAAGATTAGTAACTATAACAATAATTTTATATTACTTGGAACATGAAAAGTTACCCCTATTAAAAAGTGAATTTCCTCATAACGATTCTAAAAACAACATTAAATTTAATTATCATGTGATTGAAAAATGGTTTCAAAATCATGCCTCTGAAAAAGATGCTTTAAAAAAATATCTGTTAAAAAATTGTGAGTTTATTAAAATAGAACTGACTGATATTTCAGAAGCATTTCAATTTTTTGATTCTCAAAATGCAAGAGGAAAATCTCCTGAAGGATACGACCTTTTGAAAGCATTTCATCTGCGTGAAATGCAAAATGAGGATGAAAAAATCAATTGCGTAAGAAAATGGGAAAATTTAGCATATAGAAAATTAAAAGACGAACCATTGTTAAGCATTATCATAGGTCAATATCTATTCAGAATAAGGAAATGGTCGCGATGTGAAGATGCCAAGCGTTTTGAAAAAGATAATATTGAGGAATTCAAGGGAACTAATCTTAACAAATATAAAGATTATCCTTATCTGAAACCATATATCATAACGGATACTCTTACTTTACAAATGGAATTAAATCCTATTAGCTACTGTTATTCAAAGAATATATATTATCCTTTTCAGATAAATCAGATGATAATAAACGGAAAACGGTTTTTTGAATATGTTGATTATTACTCTGAATTATACGATAAATTGTTTTCAAAAAATGACTCTGACTTTTATTCATTTTGCGAAAATCATACTCAATATAACGGGAGTCGTAGAGATGGCGATATTTTTGTCAGAACTATGTTTGAGGCATTAATTCTTTTTTATTATGATAAATTCGGCGAAAATGGATTTGATGAACTTTATAAATTATTCTACTGTTGGGCTTATGCTCTGCGTCTGAAGCAAGGGCGGGTTAATTATACATCTATTGATAAATATATAAGAGAAAATACTAATGTATTCAAACGAATAAATGACTGCTATCATCCATATCAATTATTTGATTTAAAAGGAAAGATACTCCGTATAGATCATATAAAAAACTCAGAAGGGAAAATACCCTATCTAATCCCCGAAACAGAATCGGTATTTAAGGAAACTTTTAATCATGCATAATAATAATGAACTTAAACCGCTTAATATAAAATCATTATTAACTAAGGATAATTATATCATACCGTTATATCAAAGAAATTATGCTTGGACTCATGTTGAAATTATACAGTTATTGCAAGATATACTGGATAAATTTTATGATAGTAAATATAGTAATTATTATATTGGAACATTGGTAGTTGATAAAAGGGAGAATGGCGCTTTTGAAATAATTGATGGTCAACAACGATATACAACTCTTACATTAATTGATGCAGTTATAAAGAATTTATTGAAAAATTCCAAAGCTGGATATGAGAAGAACCAATCTAATTTAAATTTTGAGGCAAGGAAGGAAGTAGCAGACTTTATTGAAGAATTATTTTCAAATTATGAAAACGCAAAAAATAAAAGAACCGACCATATCGGTTTGAACAACATAATTAAAGCTGTTAAAGATATAGAAATTTTTTTTAATTCTGAAGATATTAAAAAACGTCAACGGGATTATACGAAATTTATTTATAACAATGTAAAAATCATACTAATTGACACACCTTGCGAAACGGATGTAACTCATTATTTTGAAATAATGAACAATAGAGGTGAACAGCTTGAATCGCATGAAATTTTAAAAGCAAAATTTATTGAATCAATTTCAACGCCAAATGAAATTAGTGAATCCTTGTATGAGGATTTTCAAAATTACGCAGTCCCTTATACTTGTACTATTTTTCCACGTTTAATCTGCAATCAGTATTCTTATTATGAATGCCTAAGGAAAGAATTTAATGTAATATGGGAAGCATGTTCGCAAATGGACAAGCATATTCAAACCTGTTTTAAACCTGATAAAAGAAAAGAAATTTTTGGAGATGACTATATAAAAATTCTTAAAGATTATTTATCTGATTTTTTAAGAAAACCACTTAAAAACATGGACAGTTCTAATACCGAAACATCAAGCAGTTCTGCTTCTACTTTAGAAGATATACTAAAAAATCCTAAGGTTGAAGATAATCCGAAATCTGATTCAATTTCAGAAGACAGATTCAAATCCATTATTGATTTTCCTAATTTTTTATTACAGGTTTTAAAAATCCAAAACAAAGATGTTTCGCTTGATGATAAAAAATTTTTAGATGAGTTCGGATATACGAATAAAAAGAGAACTCTTCCAGATGCAATTGAATTTGCCAATTCGCTTTTGTATTATCGCACACTTTTTGACAAATACATTATAAAAAGAGAAGAAGGTGGGGATAATTTGAGTTGGTCTTTAAAACAGCCTACAAACGAATCTGATAATAAAATCGGTTATAGGAATACAAAGTTTGGCAATGAAGATGATTCTGATTCAGAAAACAGTATGAATAAAGATATTTGCATGATTCAATCTATGCTTCATGTTTCATTTCCGGGAAATATTCATAAAGAATGGCTTCAGGATGTTTTATTGTTTTTTAAAGAAAAAACCGATAGTTCAATAATTTATAAGGATTTCAGAAATAAACTTAAAGAAATCAGTAAAAAATTTTATGATAAGTATTCAACTAACGGACTTAACAGAGGAACTGGAACGGAAAGATTTATATTCAATTACCTTGATTATATTTTATGGCGAAAATACATTGATGAATTTAAGGGAAAGGAAAAGACGATAACAGACAGCGACTCTTTGCTTGGTAGAATAGCTTCAAATAAAGAGAAGTTTAACTCTTTCCAATTCAGGCAAAACAATTCAGTAGAACATCTCCATCCTCAGTCAAAAGTTGATGAATTGGAGGAAGATAAAATGGAGTCTGATTATAATGATAAGAATAAAATATTGAATAATTTTGGAAATTTGTGCCTTATATCAAGAGATAGCAATTCAAAATATAATGATTATGGCTTTAAGGCAAAAAAAGAACAGTTCCCAAAAAGGAAATATGTTGAGAGTTTGAAGCAGGCTGTTATGTTCAGCTATAATGTATGGAATACCCAAAAGATAAAAGAACATGCTAAAGAAATGACAAATACTATAGAGACGTATCATAATTGTAAATTGACATAACCTGCATTGCATTTAAACGGACAGCATTATTGCGTGTTTGTGTTAGTTATGGCTAATGACTCAGGCAACGGCAGCCTTTAAACTTGTTGGTGTTAGAAAAGCTCATAATTTAGATAGGAGTAAATATAATGACATTTGATGATTTAGAAAAAGCCTCTTTTAAAGATGCTGATGAATATCTGAGGAGCTGGAAGCATTGTGAATCTCTACAACAATCTGATGAAAAGAGATTTTTAGAATTGATATCCAAGCTGTTTGAAAAAGATTACCTTAATCCTCCTTTTGATTCTTTAACGTGCAAATCTAAAAACGAAATATTGAGCAGAGCCATTCAAGGCAAATACCCAACAGATGTAGTAAATAGACTTGTTGAAGAATCGTTTTATCTGGCACTGTCATCATCAAAATCTCGTTCATATAATGCATCTCTAATTTCTCCTTTGATTGAGGCATATAAAAAACTTGACTTAGACGGTCAAAAAAACGTTGAAAGAACCATAAGTATGAGGGTTGCTTATGAATTAAATGATTGGCATGATTTGTATCATTATCATCATTATCGGGGGGACTTTAATCAGTATCATGCAGAGAGAATACACCGTAGAATTTTAGATGGAATAGCTCATAAAGATTTTATTAACTTAATGAGCGGAAGTGTCGGCATGATTGGATTTGAATTTATTCTCCCCGCTGCTATTGACCTATTAAGTCAAGTCTCTAAAAAACTTGGAAACAGCTCTCCTTTAAGCTTTTATTTGACATTAGATTATCAGACAAAACCGTTATCAAGAAGCAGTAGAACAAATAAAACAAAAAACGAGATTGTCGGAAAGATTAGCGGAAAACTACTTGATTTGCCTCCAGAAAATTACATACCAGATGCAGACCCAGAAGATGTATTACCTAAATCAGATGAAAATTCAGAAAGGCGTGAAAGAAGAGAAGAAACAAGAGAAGGGCATAGAAGACAAATTAAAGAAATTGAACCAGTGCGTGATTATTTAGGTGCATTTTTTTATGACCAAAATAAAGGTCCGCATATTATTTTAAGGGTTGCCAGAATAGTGGAGTGTGCAAACAGACTCGGCGTTGAAGTAGGAGAGTTGTGGGATATTGTTTTAATTCATGAATTTACCCATCTGATTCATTTATCAGAAGATGACAGCGATGGTCTTTTCAGTACGCGGCATGATAGTGGATTTGCTGAATTGACCGCACAGCTTATAACTTGGAAAGTTGTAAAGAACACCCAGGTGCAGCCTGTTTTTGAAAAATTAAGCACTCATCAGTCTCCTAAATATCAAGCATGGGAGAGCATAAAAGATATTTCTCTTGAAGAGTTTCGCGGGTTTTTGTCTTTTCTTAGAAAGCACAATATCCCTTCAAACTATGAAGCTGCGAAAAGTAAATATCCGATACTGCCAGCGATTTGATACTTATGAATGAAAATTTAAATTAATCCCTAAATGTGTAATCGCAAAAATCTGATAGTAGAGACTCACAGCCGTGCGTCTCTACTATCTTAATACGAAAAATTTATGGTGTTATTTTATTCCAATATGAATGTAAATAGAATGAAC
>CAZIJN010000065.1:0-9903 GCA_964539635.1 uncultured Desulfobacterales bacterium
GATACATCCATTGGTCTTGTTACTGCTGGAATGATTGCGTTGAGCTTTTTTGCATTCAAAGGCATGGTTTGATAAAAATAAACCACTAATGAGGTAATTATGACAGAAGCAATTCTATTTATGCTTGGTATTGGCGGAGTTTGCGGTGTCTTACTAAGTTTTGCGTCAAAAATATTCTATGTTTATGAAGACCCAAGAGTTGCCTTAGTTGAGAGTAACATGGCTGGAGCAAACTGCGGTGGCTGCGGATATGCAGGTTGTAGTGCAGCAGCTCAAGCAGTTGTTAAAGGAGAAGCTCCCCCAAGTGTCTGCATTGTATCTGGTGCTGAAGGTGCAGCAAAAGTTGCAGAAGTAATGGGCATGGATCCCGGAACTGCAGAGAGTCGTCAGGCATATAACATGTGTGATGGCGGTTTGCGTGCTTCCAACAAATACCACTACCTTGGGGTTACATCTTGTAAGGCTATGTCTGCTGTTTTTGGCGGGCAGCGTGACTGTACAGTTGGCTGTTTAGGACTTGGAGATTGCGTTAAGGCGTGTAACTTTGGAGCGTTGACTATGGGCGGGCAAGGTTTTCCTGTAGTTGATGAGAATAAATGTGTTGGATGCGGAGCTTGCAACAAAGCGTGTCCTAAAGATATTATTCAAGTTAAAACCATGTCTGAGAAACTTCTTAAATTCAATCAGACGAACGATCCTCTTGCACCATGTTCTCAAACCTGTCCTGCTGAAATAGATATTCCCCAATATATAAGCCACATTAAAAATGGTGATTATCTTAATGCTGTTCAAACTATACGCATGAGAAATCCGCTTCTGCTCTCTTGCGGAAGAGTATGTCCTCATCCGTGTGAAAATGACTGTAGAAGAGGTATTGCCGATGAACCAGTATCTATAAATCAGCTTAAAAGATTTGCCGCAGATTATGAGATGAACTCGGGTTCAAGAGTTCCTATCAAATGTGCACCAGATACAGGCAAAAAGGTTGCAGTCATCGGCGGCGGACCTGCTGGATTGAGCTGTGCATACTTTCTAAGACGCGTAGGACATCAGGTTACTATCTTTGAATCAATGCCTAAACTTGGCGGAATGCTCAGATACGGTATCCCTGAATACAGACTTCCTAAAAAGGTTTTGGATTGGGAGATTGAGGGTATTACAAAACTTGGTATTGAAACCCATACAAATGTAAGGTTTGGGTCAGATTTTGGATTGGGTTCTCTTGTTGCAGCAGGTTATGAAGCAGTATTTCTTGGCATTGGTGCTTGGAAAGATCATGCACTTGGAATTCCGGGTGATGATCTTAAAGGGTGTTATAATGGAATCAAATTTCTATCTACCGTATCCGCATATGTCTCTGATGGTGATCTATCAATAAGAGAGCGGATGAATCTTGGGAAAAGAGCTGCCGTTATCGGCGGTGGCAATACTGCGGTTGACTGTGCCAGAACTATGCTCAGACTGGGACTTGAAAAGGTTTATATGGTTTACCGCCGTACAAGAAAAGAGATGCCTGCAAACGAGGTTGAGATTGTAGCTTCTGAACACGAGGGGATTGAATTTGTATTTTTGGCTGCCCCTTCAAGAGTTGTCGGTAATGAGTCTGGTGAAGTTACACATCTTGAATATCTGAGAATGGAACTTGGTGAACCAGACACAAGCGGTAGAAGAAGACCTGTTCCTGTTAAAGGCTCTGAAACCTTGCTCGCTGTTGATACTATCGTAACAGCTATTGGTCAGGCTCCAGATGCCTCTTTTAAAGAGGAGACTTCAAGAAGAATCTCTGAATTAACTTTAACACGTTGGAGCACAATTGATAACAATTCTGCGACTCTTCAATCTTCAATACCATATATCTTTACAGGTGGAGACTCTGCAACTGGTCCTGCACTTGTAGTTGATGCAATTGGCGGCGGAAGACGTGCTGCAAGATCAATTGATCTGTTCCTTAAAGGCAAAAAGGTTGAACCTGTAAAGGATTCGCTTCAGAAAAAACGGATTCCAGAGTCTGTATTTAAAACTATCTCAGGAATTCAGCCTATTAAACGGGCGGTGATGCCTGAATTACCAGTGAATGGAAGACTTGATTCGTTTGTTGAAGTTGATCTGGTACTGCCGGAATATCAAGCCCTTGCAGAGGCAAATCGCTGTCTTAATTGTTGCAGAATATGCTACAATCCAGACAAAAAATCTGCATAGGATAGAACGTCTATAGAAATATTATTTGCAGATAATATAAAAATAGAATCTTGTTTAAGAACAAAGGGTATGAAATATCTTATTTCATACCCTTTTTATTATGAGTTTGCGTGGCTTATGAATAGAAAAAAAGTTATTATTCCTATATTTATTAGTGCTTTTGTCTATCTTTTTTCCTGCCAATTATATGCAGGTTACGCTGATCAATTATATTCAGGGTATAAGGATAAGAAAAATTCAACAACTGAAAATGACAATAAGGTAAATATTGAGTTATTTTCAGGCAATACAATGGGAACCACCTATCATATCAAGGTGGTTATGCAAAAAGATCAAGAAAATCAGCAAAAACCATTAAATAAACTATCTTTACATAGATTAATTGAAGATAAGTTGAAACAGGTAAATCAAAGCATGTCGGTTTATATGCCAGAGAGTGAAATTTCTCTATTCAACAGATCAGATACCAATGATGTTATAAAAATATCTTCTGATTTTCATGCTGTAATGGTCAAAGCACAGCAACTTTATCGTTTAACTGAAGGTGCATGGGACGGAACTGTAAAACCGCTTGTTGATCTTTGGGGATTTGGGACTAAAGAGGAGATAACTTCCACACCCTCTTCTAAAGAGATAAAAGTCTATCTTCAAACTACAGGATTCGACCAAATTGATTTTAACGTTCAAAATAAAACCCTGCAAAAGAAGAATAGGGCAGTATCACTTGATCTTGGATCAATTGCCAAAGGTTTTGGAGTAGATGCAGTTTCAGCAGTTCTCAAAAGTGAGGGATATTTAAATTTTTTAGTTGAAATTGGCGGAGAGGTTTTTGCCTCAGGTGAAAAAATAGATGCAAAGCCATGGATAGTTGGGATCAGCAGACCAGACAAAGGCGGGAACATTAACCATGAAACAGAAATAAACTCAGTTTATCATGCCTTGCCACTTAAGGATAAGGCTCTTGCAACAAGCGGAGATTATAGACGTTTTACTACTATTAACGGCAAAAACTACTCTCATATAATCGATCCTGTTACAGGATATCCTGTTGATAATGGAGTTGTAAGTGCATCAGTAATTGCTGATAACTGCACCTTTGCAGATGGTCTTGCTACGGCAATTATGGTTATGGGAGATGAAAAAGGAATCAATTTAGTCAATACTTTTGAAGATATAGAGTGTTTGATTGTTGTTCAGGGTAAAGATGGTAAACTTACAGACTACAAATCAAAAAAATTTCCCCTGCCATGAATCTCTCTCTTCAAGAGTTGTTTGTATCATATTAAATGTTGAGTGTTTATTAAGTGCCCACTCTGGTGCTGCAAGTTCGTCAGGGTGGGGATCTCCTGTAATTCTTTGGATTACCACATTTTTAGGAAGATGCTCGATAAAATCGCAGACAGTTTCTACATATTCGTTCTGAGTCATACAGGTGTAACTGCCATTTTGCCACATCCGCTCTAAAATAGTGCCTTTTACTACATAGAGCAGATGAATCTTAACGCCGTCAACTCCAAGTTCACCTATCCTGCGGGCTGTTTGGATCATCATTGATTTTGTCTCTTTGGGAAGCCCTAAAATGACGTGGGCACATATATTGATTCTATTCTTTTTATTTAAGAGTTGCGTCATTTTTTTAATTGACTCCATTTTTTTTACCATCTCAACCGCCTTGATAAAGCATTCAAAATTATGTCCTCTGTTTATCAGTTGGAGCGTTTTATCATGGCTTGATTGAAGACCATACTCTAACCAAACAAGATAGTTATCCGTATATGAGGCAATAAGATCAATTTTTTCTTGATCAACACAATCTGGTCGGGTGCCGATTGCCATTCCTACAACACCATCTACTTTAAGAGCTTCATCATACATAGCCTTCATACGTTCACAGGTTGTGTATGTGTTGGTGTAGGATTGAAAATAGACTAAAAACTTTTTGGCATTGTACCGGCGAGCCATAGCATTGCGTCCAAGTTCAATCTGTTCGGTTATTGACAGCCCTTGTTTCCAAAGTCCTGAGCCTGAACCTTTGTTGTTGCAGTAAATACAGCCTCCTTTTGAGATAGAGCCATCTCTGTTAGGACAGTCAAGACCGGCATCAACAACAATTTTCTGCACTCGCTCACCATAAAGTGATTTTAAATATGAATTGTAATCATAGTATCTTTTTTTATTTGTCATGGCTATTTTTTTTCTTGTCTAAATAACTTTCGCTGTTTTTCTAAATATTTAAATAGTAAACTTGATATTTAAACTAAATAATCGTTTTATATCGGTTTAAATGATAACAATTTACCAAGGCTTATGCTTGACCCAAATCTCAAGCAGATATATAGTAAACACTTATGAAATTCTACAAAAAAAAATATGATATTATCGTTGTCGGAGCAGGTCATGCAGGTTGTGAAGCTGCTCTTGCTGCCTCAAGAATGGGCTGCTCTGTCCTTCTTATGACTATTGATCTTGATAAAATAGCTGCCATGCCGTGCAGTCCTTCAATCGGAGGCACTGCAAAGGGGCAGCTTGTCAAAGAGATAGACGCTCTCGGCGGATTCATGGCTAAAGCGTCAGATGCTTCTGCCATACAGTATCACACGCTCAATACCCGTAAAGGACCCGCTGTTCAGGCAACAAGAACTCAGAACGACAAGCAGAAATACCATCAGGTTATGAAGCTTGCCTTAGAGAGTGCAAATAATCTTGATATTAAGCAGTCTATGGTTGAAGATATAGTTGTTGAAGATGGCAGAGTCAAGGGAATGGTAGAGAGAACAGGCATGGGCTTTGCATCTGATGCTGTTATTCTTGCTACAGGAACCTTTCTCAAAGGACTTGTCCATATTGGTGATAAGGCGATTGACGCTGGCAGAGCAGGGGAGTTCTCTTCTATTGCATTGGCAAAATCACTTGAAAATAGAGGTTTTACTCTTGGCAGAATGAAAACAGGAACTCCGCCAAGACTTCATAGAGATTCAATAGATTTTTCATGCTTTGCTCCTCAGGAATCTGATCCTTTTCCAACTCCATTCTCTTTTTCAACAGAAAATATGACCAATAAAACTCTGCCGAGCTATATTGGTCATACAAATAAAGCACTGCACGAATTTGTGAGAGGTAATCTTAAATATTCTGCACTATACGGCGGTTATATTCACGGACGATCTGCAAGATACTGCCCATCATTTGAAGATAAGATAGTGAAATTTCCTGAAAGAGAGAGCCATCAGATAATATTGGAACACGAAGGCTTAAATACTCTTGAGATATACGCAAGCGGTCTTGGCAACAGCCTTCCATGGGATATACAGGTTGAACTAGTTCGTATGGTCAAAGGTCTTGAAAATGCTGAAATTATCCGCCCTGCTTATGCAATTGAGTATGATTATCTAAACCCCCAGCAGCTCTATCCAACACTTGAGACAAAACGAATTAAAGGGCTTTTTCTTGCAGGGCAGATAAACGGCACTTCTGGTTATGAAGAGGCAGCAGCCCAAGGAATCTGGGCTGGAATAAATGCAGCTTGTTATGTTCAAAAACGTCCGCCGTTTATTCTTGACAGATCAGAAGCCTATATTGGAGTCATGGTAGATGATCTTGTTACTAAAGGAACTCAAGAGCCGTATAGAATGTTTACATCAAGGGCAGAATACAGGCTTCTTTTAAGAGAAGACAATGCTGATTTAAGACTTGTGGAAAAGGCTTCTGCTTTTGGTCTTGTTGACGATAGTATGCTGCTTCGCACAAGAGAGATTCAGAGATATGCTGCAAATGAGATAGATCGGATAAAATCAGTTGTTATCAAGCCGTGTGAACGTGTCAATCAATGGCTTGAATCTGCCGGCACTCCTCCTATAACAAATGGTGTTAAATTAGATCAGATATTAAAAAGGGCGCAGCTTGACTACGCAACTGTTGAGCGTCTCGCCCCTTCACCTGAAAATCTTGAGCCAAGGGTTAAGTCTCAGGTTGAGATTGAGATAAAATATGAGGGTTATATATCCCGCCAGCTCAATGAGATAAAAAAATTCAAAGATATGGAGAGGATCAAGATACCTGAAAATATAGATTATACGGCTATACATGGGCTTTCCAATGAAATTAGGGAGAAACTTATCAATATCATGCCGGAATCTTTAGGACAGGCTTCCCGCATTGACGGCATGACCCCTGCAGCTCTTTCGGTTATTATGATTGGTATAGCTGCTTTAAGAAAAAGTTAGCAGCTTTTGAATTGAAATCTTGCAATCTTGACACAGATTAAATCAAGTTTATTTTACTGCCATAAAAACAGATTGAGTGAGTTAAAATTCAATAATTGCAATATGTTGATTGATAGTATTTAAACAATCACACATGTTTAAATAAAAGAGGTGTACATAAGATGGCTGATACAGATTATTATAAAATTCTAGGTGTAGATAAGACAGCAACTCCTCAGGAGATTAAAAAGGCGTATCATAAATTGGCGATTAAATATCATCCAGATAAGAACAAAGATGATAAAAATGCAGAGGCAAAATTTAAGGAGATAAGTGAAGCCTATGCTGTATTAAGTGATAAGGAGAAGCGGAAACAGTATGATACTTATGGTTCAGCAGGCTTTCAGCAGAGATATTCTAAAGAGGATATTTTCAGAAATTTTGATATAAGCGATATTTTACGTGAGTTTGGTTTTGGACAAAGTTTTGGTGGCTCTAACTTTGGACGAACTTTTACGAGCAGTGGTGGTTTTTCAAATTCTGGAGGTTTTTCAGGCGGCGGATGTTCAAGACATTCGGATAGAAACCCATTTGGACAAGGTATGGGCAGCCAGCGGACTCATCAAACTCAGGGCAGCGATATTGAGTATGAAATTATGCTTACTCTTGACGAAATAATACACGGATGCCAGAAAACCGTAACTATCAATAATGGCAATAGCAGCGAGACTATAACGGTTAAAATTCCTAAAGGCATGACTTTTGGTAAAAAACTTAGAGTGCCAGGCAAGGGAGAGCCAAGTCTATACGGTGGACCAAGAGGCAATCTTTTGATTAAGTCAAAACCTTTGCCGCATCCTGATTTTGAAATAGATGGTAATGATATTTCTACTGTAAGAGAGATTAAACTTAGTGAAGCACTACTTGGAAGCAAAGTTGATATTCTAACGCCGTCTGGTAAGGATATTACCATAAATATTCCATCAGGAACAAAGCATAAATCAAAGTTAAGATTAGCAAACCAAGGAATACCACTTATGAACAGAGATGGATTTGGTGATCTGTTTGTTATTGTGCATGTAAATATTCCTAAAGAACTTAGCAGTAAACAGAAAAAACTTGTTGAAAAACTTGCAGAAACAGGATTATAAAGAAATTATGACAAAACTGATTCAAATAATCTCTGAACAAGAGATACAAAAACAGATTAAAGATGTTGCTGCTCTTATTTCAGAAGATTACAGTGGTAAGAAATTGGTACTTGTTGGTATCCTAAAAGGTTCATTTATATTTCTTTCTGATATTACAAGGCAGATATCAATTGAGCATGAAATTGATTTTGTCGGCACGTCAAGTTACAGCGGTACGAAGAGCACAGGAGCAATTCAATTTACCAAACGACCTGATATAAAATTAGAGGGTAAAGATATTTTAATTGTCGAGGATATTGTAGATACTGGGATAACTCTTACTGCTTTGATAGAATATTTTACAACGTTAAAACCATCTTCAGTTAAAGTATGTGCATTGATTAATAAAAATGAGAGACGTGAGCTGTCGATTAATGTTGACTATTCCTGTTTTAATATCGAAAAAGGCTTTATTGTTGGATATGGTCTTGATTATAATGAAAAATATAGAAACCTTCCTGCAATTTTCGACCTACAATTGTAAAAAAAATTGGCATCATCTTTAAATGTCATTCAGCTTAATTTGAAATGTAGTTTTTAAATAAAAAAATTTGGGCTATCCGTGCTGAACATCAGATGACAAGGGGAAACGTATGATTATCACCTGTGAAAAATGCTCTACAAAATTCAATCTTGATGAATCAATTTTGAAAAAAGAGGGGTCTAAAGTACGCTGCAGCATATGCAGACATATATTTAAAGCATACCCGCATTATGATGAAAAGTTCCAATCACCTGAATTAGTCCAATCCCCTGAATCTTTGAGTTTAGAAAAACAGCCTGTTGTTAATCAAGATTTCATTAAAGATGATGAGCTGAAAATAGATGATGATTTTACAATTAATAATGATTTCGTATTAAATAGTCAGACGGAAGTATCACCTAAAATAGATGTGGAAGATATTGATATTCCAGCCAAAGATTCAGACTCATCATCAAAACCTACCTCAAGTCAGGTGCCTATATCAAGTGGAGTAATAGATACTGAAGATGAACTTGATCTTAACTTTTCTCTTGACGATGATATTGAAATTCCAGCCCAAGATTCTGGCTCATCGTTAAAACCTACCTCAAGTCAGGTGCCTATATCAAGTGGAGTAATAGATACTGAAGATGAACTTGATCTTAACTTTTCTCTTGACGATGATATTGAAATTCCAGCCCAAGATTCTGGCTTACCGTCAAAACCTATCTCAAGTCAAGTA
Organism: uncultured Desulfobacterales bacterium; assembly: GCA_964539635.1. Classification (GTDB taxonomy): domain Bacteria; phylum Desulfobacterota; class Desulfobacteria; order Desulfobacterales; family Desulfobacteraceae; genus Desulfamplus. Next base: position 8,797 of record CAZIJN010000065.1, read on the forward strand.
GCAGCGGATATGGGAAGCGATCTTGATCTTGATCTTGATTTTGATTTCTCACTTGATGATGATATGGATATGGTTAAACCGATTGAGGTGGTATCGTCCAAATCTGCTCACAATCCATTAGATACTAACAGCAGCGATCTTGATCTTGATTTTGATTTTTCTCTTGATGATGATATGGATATTCCAGCCAAGGTTGTAGAACCGTCATCTAAACAATCTATGGCAAGTCAAGCGGTAGATACAGACAGCGGTATTGAGTTGGATATGGATTTTTCCCTTGATGAGATGGAGTTGCCTCCTGTACAACCTTCTACTACTCCCTTAAAAGATGCTTCCTCTCTTAATATTGATGATGGTATTGAACTTTCGCTTGATTTGGATTTTGGAAAAGATATTATACCTGATGCTGAAAGTTCTTCTAATCAGAGTGGAGATATTGATAGCGTTGATGAATTGGATATGGATTTTTCTACTGATGAGGGTGAATTGCCTGTTTCTGATTTTGCAAATTCAAATCAGGAGTTGGAAATTGAGGTAGATGATAATAGTGAATTTGATTTTGATTTTTCATCAGAAAGCGGTCAAGATAATAACAAAAAAGATACAAAGAGTGAGTATGAAGCTATCTCTCCAATGGATATGGAATTTGCTAAAGATGAAGAGCTTGATAGTTATGATGATGTTTTTGATGATGACGCTGATAGTTTAACAGAATCAGACGCTCAACTATTAAGAGAAGATAAACCCAATTTGACCAAATCTCAAACTCAACAGACTACCTTGGGAGGTCAACCGATTATAGGTATTAATCAGCAAGGTTCTACACTTTCAGCTAACCGTCCCAACCCTTTTGAAGATAGTGTTCTGTTTGAGAAAAAGAGAGCGTTTGGAGCAGGAAAAATTATTCTTATACTGCTTGTTCTAATTCTTCTTGGTATCGGAGGATATGCTGCATCTATTATGAGCGGTATAAAAATTCCATACTTATCTGATATTGATATCAAAATACCTTATATGGATAAATTTATCTCTGCTCCGCAAGAACCTATACAGCTTAGGAATAAGAATTTAATAACTCCCGAAACTGATTATATGTGTATTGACGCT
>CAZIJN010000066.1:0-9531 GCA_964539635.1 uncultured Desulfobacterales bacterium
AGACCGTAAGTAACTTCCTCTATTTAAGAGCCTTTTGATTTTAAACAGTTTGTTAAAAGGCAGCAAACAAAAAGCCCGACATAAAATCAAATTTTATATCGGGCTTTTGTAGTTTTATTTGATGGTGCCGAAGGGGAGACTCGAACTCCCACAAACATACGTTTACTAGTCCCTGAAACTAGCGCGTCTACCAATTCCGCCACTTCGGCATGTTGTAAAAACAATCCAGAAAAATGGTTGCTTTGAACTGTTAGGTGGTTTATATATATTCGTTTACAGGCTTTGTCAAGCCTATTATTCTAAGAAAACAAAGGGACTTATGGAACTGATAGAAGATATTGAAAAGATTGAGAAACCTTTTAAAAATGCTGTAGTGACAATAGGTAATTTTGATGGTGTTCATAAGGGACATCAAGCTCTTTTTAATAAAGTTAAAGAGGAGGCTGGTTTAATATCAGGCACATCAATTGCTATAACATTTGAACCGCATCCGTTAAAGGTGCTTGGTAAAAAATCTCCCTCCTTGATTACAAGAAAAGATCAGAAATTTGAGCTTATAGCTCAATCAGGGCTTGATAAACTTATATGTATCAATTTTACAAAGGAGTTTGCTTCTTTATCTGCCCAAGATTTTATTGAACGCCTTCTGATTGAACGTATTGGCATGAAAGCAATCGTGGTAGGTCCTGACTACTCATTTGGACAAAACAGAGAAGGGAATCTTGAGTTTCTTATCAAAGCTGGAGAGCAAAAGGGATTTAAAGTTATTGTGCCTGATTGGGTTAAAGACCCTGATGCGTCTAACGGCTCTGATGAGAATAGAATCAGCAGCACTATGATCCGTAATCTTGTTATGGATGGAAAGGTTGATGAGACAAAGAGATTTCTCGGCAGGCACTATCAGATAAGGGGAAAAGTTGTTAAAGGAAGAGAGCGAGGCGGCAGCAAACTTGGATTTCCAACAGCAAACATTAAACTTCATGATGAGCTTTGCCCTAAAATGGGTGTATATGCTGTAACAGTAGAGACTGTAAAGGGAAACTTTAAAGGTGTTGCAAATATTGGCTACAGCCCTACCTTTGACGACCATCTATTTACTATTGAAGTACATATTCTTGATTTTAATGAGAATATTTACGGTACACGAATTCGTGTTAATATGATAAAACGCTTAAGAGATGAGAAGAAATTTGCATCAATTGAAGAGCTGTCTGCTCAGATTCGTTCTGATATTGAAACTGCAAGAGAGACATTAAAGTAAGTTACTAAAAGATAAAGTGTAGATATTAAATATGACAGTATTAAAGATAATTGAGTATCCAGACCCGTTTTTAGCACAAAAGGCAAAACCAGTTGAAAAGATAGATGATGAGACTTTGCAGCTTATCAAAGATATGGCTGAGACAATGTTCAAGGCTCCAGGTGTTGGACTTGCCGCTACTCAGGTTAGAAGCGATAAGAAAATTATAGTTTACAACCCAAACACGCAAAACGGGCGGAATGAAAATAACGATGATGCAGACGGAGATAGTGACTCTGACCGACAAGATGGCTCTAAACATAGAGAAAAAGGTAAAAATAGGCATCATAAAGAGGAATACCGGGCAATCATAAATCCTGAAATCATTGCAGCTTCTGGTTCGTTGATATCTGAAAATGAAGCCTGCTTAAGTGTGCCTGACTACTCTGCTGATGTTAAGAGATTCAGCAGAGTTACTGTAAAAGGTTTGAATGTTGATGGAAAAAAGATTCAGTTTGATGCAGAAGATATCCACGCTGTAATTCTCCAGCATGAGATTGATCATCTTGAAGGTATTCTATACATTGACAGAATAAGCATGTTGAAAAGAAACATGTATAAAAAACGGATAAAAAAGCGGTTAAAAGAATAAATTGGACGGACAAATTAATATAATATTCATGGGAACGCCTGATTTTTCCGTTCCAGCACTCAAGACTTTAGCCGAAAATGGATACCGCATAAGCCTTGTCGTTACTCAGCCGGACAGACCAAAAGGCAGGGGAAAGAAGATGATGCCTCCGCCTGTCAAGCAGGCAGCCTTAGAGCTTGGGCTTGAGGTTTTTCAACCAGAGACAATGAAAGGTGATGCAATAAAAGATAAACTTGCAGCACTAAAGCCCGATTTTTTTGTAGTGGTTGCATTTGGTCATAAGTTGAGCAGAGAGCTTCTTGATATTCCGGCAATCTATCCTATAAACATTCACGCTTCCCTGCTGCCTGCTTATAGAGGCTCTTCTCCAATTCAATCTGCCATTATGAACATGGATAAAATATCAGGTGTAACTACAATGGTTATGGATACAGAGCTTGATACCGGAGATATCTTGCTTAAAGCAGCTACTCCTTTATCTGATGATGAGACAGCCCAGACTCTTCATGATAGATTGGCTGTAATGGGAGGCGAGATTATTGTTCAAACTATTGAAGCTGTAGTAAATAACTCCATTACACCCGCTCCTCAAAATAATGATATTGCAACATATTGCCGCATGCTTAAAAAATCAGATGGTAAGATCGATTGGTGCAAAGAGCCTGAACAGATTTCAGCACAGGTGCGTGCAATGACTCCTTGGCCCGGAGCATTCACATTTCTTAACGGCAGGCGGATTAAGGTTATGGCAGTAAAAACTATGGATATAAAATCTGATCTGCCTGCTGGAACGGTTTTTTCTTGTGATTGCAGTGAGATACGTGTAGTTGCCGGCAGTGGTGCAATTGCAATTCTCCAGCTTCAAGGTGAATCTGGTAAATGTCTCTGCTCAGAAGATTTTCTTCGTGGAAATCGTCTTGATACTGGAGAGTGCTTTTTGTGATATTATTGCCCTAATATTCTAATAATCTTACTGCTCATTCGATTAATAGATACACTTTGTGCTGATTAGACCAATTAAATTAAAATATAGTCAGTAATTAAGATTTTTTATATCAATCTCGGAGAATCAACGCTTTTGGAAAATGACCCCCGTTATGCCGCCCTGTTAATCCTAAAAGAGAACAGCCACACAAGAGTTACTCTTGATAAAATTCTTGAACAATTTTCACCTAACCTTGAGATGCTTTCTAAACTTGACAGGTCTCTTGCCAATGCCATTGTTTACGGCACGCTTAGATGGCAGGCGTATCTGGACTGGATTATACAGCCGTTCGCAGATAGAAAACTCGAAACTTTAAAAACTGAAGTTATCTATATATTGCGTATGGCAATATTTCAGATAGTTTTTATGGATAAAATTCCAGTCTCTGCCGCTGTAAATACTGCTGTGAATTTGGCAAAAAAAGTCTCTCATCAAGGAACTGCCGGATTTGTAAATGCAGTATTGAGAAAAGCATCTGCAAATTTTAAGGATATTGAAAATTCAACACAGATTGCAGATTATAAAGATATTACAAGCGTTAAAAATATCAGCTTTCCTGATCCCGCATCAGAGCCAGAACTTTATATCTCAATCGTAAAATCTATGCCTTTATGGCTTGTCAGAAGATGGATCGCTAAATTTGGATTTGATAAAACCCAGCGTCTATGTGGCACTATTAACACAATTCCACCTATCACAATACGAGCCAACACATTAAAGATAGACAGAGAGAGCCTTTTATCAATTTACTCTCCTTATGCTGAAACTATATCACCGACCAATGACTCTCCAGATGGTATCTCTTTTACAAAGCCTAAAATGCCGATACACGAGAGCGAGCCTTTTAAAAATGGCTTATTTCAAGTTCAAGATGAGGCTGCACAGCTTGTAACTATAATGCTTAATCCTCTTCCTAAAGATAGGGTTCTTGATGCTTGCGCAGGTCTTGGCGGAAAAACAGGGCATATTGCACAGCTTATGAAAAATCAAGGAGTTATAACTGCCTGCGATAGTGATCCCCAAAAACTTGCAATACTTGAAAAAGAGATGGAGAGACTTGGCGTTAATATTGTTCAGCCACTATGTAAAGATATTCTTAAAGCTGATTTAGCTGATTTTGATGCTCTTTTTGATAAAGTGCTTGTTGATGCTCCGTGTTCAGGAATGGGAGTTTTGAGACGTAATCCTGATGCAAAATGGAAACGGACAAAAAAAGACCTTGCCCGTTTTGGGATAAGGCAGGAGAAGATGCTCTTAAACGCTGCAAATCTTGTAAAGGCTGGAGGACATCTGCTTTATGCTGTCTGTTCGTGCGAGACAAGGGAAAATGAAGATGTGGTAAAGAATTTTTTGCAGCAGAGACCAGATTTTTCACTTGAAAAAGAGTTTAGAACATATCCTGACAATATTGAGATGGACGGTTTTTTTGCAGCACTGATGGAGCGGCGGTTAAACTTATAAAAATATAATAAATTGAGTGTTACTACCTAAACAGTAGAAACGCACGGTCATGCGTCTCTACCTTATATATAAAAAGTTCCATTGATAACCGCTTTGAGTATAAAAGATAATAATTTAACAGGAGAGCTATAATAAAATATGTCAAGCAACAGATTAGATAATTGGATAATTGCACCGTCAATACTATCAGCCGATTTTACAAAACTTGGTCAAGAGCTGAACGATGTGGAAAAAGGCGGGGCTGACTGGATACATATTGATGTTATGGACGGACATTTTGTTCCTAACATATCTTATGGACCAATAATTGTCGAGGCATGTAAAAAGGCAACTAATTTGATTCTTGATGTTCACCTTATGATTGAAAAGCCCGACCTTTTGATACCTGAATTTGCAAAAGCAGGTGCTGATCTTATATCTGTTCATGCTGAAGCGTGCACGCATCTCCACAGAACAATCCAGCTTATAAAATCGTTAGATAATGAGCGGTACAAGCCAAAAGATAAAGCTAAAGGTGTTGATAGTAGTGAATATAAAGAACAAGACGAAACCATTAAAGAGCAGAATAAATATGCTGGTAAAAAACTTGATCGTAAAATAAAAGCAGGAGTTGCCCTTAACCCTGCAACACCTTTGAGTTCAATTGAATGGATAATTGATGATATCGATTTTGTTCTGATTATGAGCGTAAATCCTGGATTTGGTGGACAGAAATTTATCAACTCAACCATTGAGAAGATCGCCGCACTATCAGCAATGCTGAAGAGCAGAGGTTCAAATGCTGTAATTCAGGTTGATGGAGGTATTGCAGCCGACACTATCTGCAAAGTTGCTGCTGCTGGAGCAACCTCTTTTGTCGCAGGCTCTGCTATCTTTAAAACTGCTGATTACAAAGATACGATATCTATGTTTAGAAAATGTTTGGATAATTTAGATACAGATTCTCTAAAAGATGATTGATGCAAAAGATGAGTGGTATCAAATGATATCCTTTAAACACAGGCAGATAACTCTCATTTTAACTGATATAAACCATAAAAGTTGTTATATTTTATCGCTATTGTATGATTATCAAAAAAACTTTTTATTTTTATCTGTTCTTCAGGTGTAAGATTGGTTTGGAGCGATCTGTTAAAAAGATCAAAACCGATAATTAGATGGGTAAAGCCATTTTTTTTCAACGCAGCAGCAATATCTTTTTCATTAAAGCCTGATTTTATGGCTTGAAACAACATTTCTCTGCCAAATACCACCTTATTATCAAAGTAATATCCTCTATCACCAAGAAACAGGGCTAATACTTTTGAGTCTTGAGAAGCATTTTGGTTAAGATGTTCAATAAGTTCATATTCAGGTCTAAATCTGCTTATATAGCTGCCTCTTGATACTTTGCCTGAGATATAATCTAAAGGGCTTATCTGCAAAAAGAGTGCCTTAGAATATGAGATATTAAAATAGAGCGTTGCACAAAAAATTATCGGAATAATAGATGATATCACTATTGTTTTGTCTGATTTACAATGGAGGGGTTTTAAAAGCTCTTTAATTTTATACAGACCAGCAATATAAGCAATCACAAGCGGCGGAATTATTGGAGAGACATATCTGATTCTCATATCTGTCTTAAAAAATGCTATCAATAGATATACAGTTGCAAACAGAATAAAAAAGATGATTTCCCTATCAATAGTAGTGTTTTTAGCAGCGTTCTGACACGTCTTGCTTTTTCCGCCTGTTCGACTAAATATGTAAAAAAATATAAAAATAGTTGGAATTATAAATAAAAATGGGTTAAGCCGTCCGTCAAACAGTGCTGGATTGTCATCTTCTCCCTGAAAAAATATCCGCACAGGTATTAAAAGCGTTTCCCACCATTTTTCGTGATAAACATGCTTTCTTATAAGAAAATGGCTCATGCTGACATTTTTATCTCCATCTATGATGTTATCTTCAACTTGATCTTCTGTAGATGGTTCAGCCTTAAAATCTTTATTTGATTGGATATGTTTGTTTGAGTAAATATTTATCTTATAAAGAGGGTATAACGGCTCGCCTGTCCAGATATAATTTTTTATCATCCACGGCGAAAATATCAAAATTGCTGTGATGGCAAAAAACGCAGGATATAAGAGTATTTTAAATTTTGATTGAGATGCTTTATTACTACTCTCTTCATTACTTTTTTCATAAGACTCTTTGTAATCCGAACTATCCATACTATAGTTTTTTGAAACCAGCAGCGGTAAAAGCAGAGTCAGCAGAATAAAAGTAACTATTCCATTATATTTTGTTCCCATTGCAAGCCCTGTAAAGACTCCTGAAGCAATCAGATATCTCCATTTTAATCCTGAATTTTTCCATTTCAATAGATAGATTATAGATGCAAAAGTAAAGAAAATAAGCCCTAAATCAACATAAACAGTTACGCTCAGCTTTACGATAACGGGAATTGTAAGAAAAAATAGCGAACCAGCAAGACCAGCTTGTTTATCAAATCTCTCTTTTAGATATGAATAGATTAAAAAGGCTGTGGCAGCAGCAAAAGCAAGATGGATATATTTAGGGATAATATCATTATGAAAATAGAGCGGAATAATATAGAGCAGATCAAGAAGCTGAGGATAATAAGAAAATGGAATATCTGTTATTTCGTAGATGCTGCCAGCTTTAATGTAGAGCTTAGGCACATAAAGGTGGTGTGTGAGTGAATCTCTGCATACAGGCGGGACAGAAGCAAGAATGGTTGTAAAAATTATAGTAATGGCAAGGGCTGTTTTTAAAATCCAGTCGGACAATTTTTCTATTACCATTTTACATGACCAATTTAAAAGGCTTAACTTACAAATGTAAGTTATGGAATGAATCTATATTTCTAAAGATTGATTTATATTGTAACGAATATGTTAAGGCAGAAAACCGCTTAAGATCTCAGGAGGAATAATACCAAAGTAAAGCTCTCCATTAATCTCAAAAGAGGGGGTTCCTGTAACGCCGAGTTTAAAACCATCTGACATATCTCTATTTAAAATCGCTCTAACCTCTTTACTGTTTATCGCCCATGCAAGCTCACCAGCTTTGATTCCAGTCTCTTTTGCAATTGTCTTTAAGTTAAAATCCTCTTTAATATCATACAAAATATCGTTCATCTCCCAAAATTTATCTTTTGAAGCTGCATAAATTGCCAGCATAGCCATTTTCCCTGCACCTACATGAAAAGGCTCTTTAACAAGAGGATTTACCTCATGATCCATTGGAAAATGTTTGTGGACAAGCCTTAATTTATCTGGATTAGAGGCAACCAACTCTCTTAAATAGTAGTGCATCTTTCCGCACTGAAAACAGCGGTAATCAGCATATTCTATAATGGTTAGTTCTGGATTTTCTGCACCAATCCAAGGGTGTCCTTCTTCTGTAAGACCAGATGCAACATCTTTTGTTAATGCAGAGACATTTTTTGTCCAGTAGTCAGGAAAAAAGAAAAACAGCGAGAGTGTAAAAAGAGCAAACAGAGGAATTATTTTTTGCAGCCATCTGTGGGATATAAAAAAAACAATATCATCTTTTAAAGATTTAAAAAAAGGAGCTTTTGCAAATCTTTGGATTATCATCAATGTTAAAAAAAGAAGAATAAAATTTATAATATAGCTTAATATGCACATAATGCAGTAGCTGTGGATATAATAATTTGATATTAAAGCCAATACCACACTATAAGCAGAGAATATTGCTGATATTATAAAAAGAGTGTGCCAGCCCCGTCTTTTTCCGTCAATAAAATCGTTACGATATAAAAAGGCAGTTATAACCACAAATATAAGATAACCAAGCACGCCGAGCAGAGATACTGGGACACCCATAAAAATTGCATAGCTGCTTTGAGAAACAGTATCGCAGTTAAGAGCTTTAGATATTGCACAAAAACTTTTGTATGAAATATCTGTGTGGACTCTGTAATGAGATGTTACAAGATAAATTGAATCTGCCAATCCTGCTAAAGCTGACAGCAAAACAGGAAGATAATAGAAAATAAAGGGTTTTGGCTTAAATTGAGCCTTTTCTCTCATGGTAAACAAAATCCATATTTATAGTTCTTCATTTGTAGTTCTTTATTTATAGTTCTTTATTTATAGTTCTCTGCCTGAGAAGATGATCTGCAATTACCAAATATACCATTGCTCTGCAAACAGGGTTGATTCGAGGTATTGCACAGATATCGTGTCTGCCTTGAGTGATGATTGGTCGGGGATTGCCATTTAGATCAACGGTCATCTGCTCTTTTAAAATAGAGGGTATTGGTTTGACATGAACACGGGCAACAATATCATCACCGTTTGATATGCCTGCAAGAATACCGCCGCTGTTGTTGGTCGCAAATGTTGGTTTTGTTGTTTGTTCAGCCGATTCTGACGGCATTATCTGATCATTGTTTTCAAAACCTGTCATTTTAGCAGCGTTGCAGCCAGCACCAATCTCCACAGCTTTAACTGCTCCGATGCTCATAAGTGCTTTTGCAATATCTGCATCTAATTTATCAAATACAGGCTCTCCAAGACCTGCTGGAACATTTTTGGCAACGATTTCAACTACCCCGCCTAAAGAGTCTCCCTCTTTTTTTGTTGAATTAATCTTTTGCTCAATTAATTCAAAAGCCTTAGGATCAGGAAATTCAAGGTAATTTGTAGAAGCAAATTTTTTATCAATATCAACAGCTTTAATTCCGCCAATCTCAAGAGTGTAGCTTTCTACAGTAATGCCGTATTGCTTTAAAAATGCCTCGGCAACTGCTCCAGCCGCTACCCTTGCTGCTGTCTCTCTTGCAGATGCTCTTCCTCCTCCGCGATAATCTCTAATGCCATACTTTGCCTGATAGGTGATATCTCCATGCCCGGGTCTGAAAACTTCTGCAATATTTGAATAATCATGAGATTTTGCATCTTGATTGCGTATCATAATGCTGATTGGAGTTCCCGTAGTCTTTCCTTGAAAAACACCTGAAAGAATCTCTGGCGTATCTGGCTCTTTTCTTTTTGTGCTGGCAGAACCTTGACTAGGTTTTCGCTTGTCTAACGCTTTTTGTAAACTCTCTTCATTTAATTCAATTCCAGAAGGACACCCTTGAACAACAACCCCAAGAGCTTTTCCATGCGATTCGCCCCACGTTGTAACCTGAAATATTTTTCCAAAAGTGCTGCC
>CAZIJN010000067.1:0-8781 GCA_964539635.1 uncultured Desulfobacterales bacterium
AGCCATCCCTTTACACACATCAACTTTAGGTGGTTATTAAATTTTCATTCCTTATCGAATTAACGAAAATATATTAAAAGCCTGTTTAATCGACTTATTCAGGCTTTTAACTTTTTAACAGGAGGTGGACAATGAGTTCATTCAAAACATCTTTTTTTGCACTTTTTATGGCTTTCATATCTATCAGCTTGATGCCAAGCTCATCATTTTCAGCAGTATATAACTGTGTATCAGCATATGATACAGAGCCTCTTGCAGAGGAGATATACTTTCTTGAGCTTATTAACAGAGCAAGGGCAAATCCTGACCAAGAGGCTTCTAACTACAACATTTTGCTTAACGAGGGAGTAGGCTCTTCAAGCACAATCTCAAGCAGTGCAAAACAGCCCATTGCATTTAATCTTGATCTATACAAAGCAGCTCTTGCACATTCTCAAGATATGCTGGAACAAGACTATTTCAGTCACTATACATATCCTACAGACGATTCTCCACAAGATCGTGCTTTTGCCCACGGATACGACTACTATTCCGGCGAGAACATTGCAATAAACATGTCAACCGGACCTCTGCAAATTAATCAGGATATAGCCGCATACCACCATGAGATTCTCTTTATAGATGAAGACTATCCAAACAGAGGACACCGGGTAAATATGCTCACCGCTTCTCATGCTGAGGCTGGAGTTGCATTTTCATATGGAGATTATGAACAGTGGCCCAATGCTGTTGTAAGTACAACTGATTTTGGAAGAGGAGATAAATCTGCATATATATGCGGTGTAATATACGATGATAAAAACAGCAATCTATTTTATGATGTAGGAGAAGGAGTTCCCTATGCAACTCTTACAATAAAAGAGACGGGAGAGAGCGTAGAGGCTTTTTCAGCAGGTGCGTACAGCCTTGGACTATCCTCTTCCGGAACATTTACAGTTGAAGCATATCTTTGCGAGTATAATTTGAGTACCGAAAAAAGCATTACTGTTGGCAGCGACAATGTAAAGCTCGATTTTCTTTTAAGCGACTTTATTGACAACGGCAACCCTTCTGATCCAAATAATCCATCTGATCCTACTGATCCATCAGACCCAAATGACCCGCAAGATGACAACTGCAAATCTCTGTTAATCTCTGAAATTATAGCACCTCAGACAGCTCAAGATTTTGCCAACATACCGGTAAAGGTAACTTCAGGTTCAACACCGTCATTACCATTTTTTCTTTCAAACAGCTCATTTATGAATGTAGAGATATCTTTCCCATGCTACACTCAACAGGTTGATCTATATGTGGCAATACTATCTCCTAACGGCTCTCTGTACTTTATTTCAGGAGATGGACAGTTGACCTCATCAGAATTTGCACCTCTGTCAGTCGGAGTAAAAGCAGAGACCCATATGTCATTTAAAATTACCTCTCTTAGTAAAGGTAATTATGATATCTATTGGGCAGCAGTACCTTCAAATGGAGGTAGTTTAATCTCTGTAAACTGGGCAGGATATTGCGAGCTTGGTTACTTTACCCACTCAATCAAATAATATTTTCAGATAAAACAGAAGATAAAACATAAATTAGATACAACTGATTTAGAGAGGATATAAAAACGATATTAATCTAAACTACAATAATAACCATAAATCATTAAGGAGATATTTATGTCAAACACAACTGCATACAACAGAACAGACTCTAAAATATCAGATACAACGGAAAACAGCACAGCTAAATATTCTGATAACAGTATATCTCCTGACGATCTTCTTGCTCCATACGCATATTCGCCAGCAGATAACTTTGAAGGCTATAAGATAAATATGCCGTGGAAGAGCAGAATTGTAGGAGGATTTATAAGAAACACACTTCAATGGAAAAATATCCTCCGCTCCATATCCGAATCTCCCCATATATTTGGACATCTATCAGGCATGGCATATTTCCAAAAACTGATGATAGAACAGAACATAACCGACCCTATCTATCTTCATGCAAAGATAGCCTCTCGTGCTGGTTTCACTCCTGATACTTATGCAGAACATGATGAAAATGTAGAAAATGCTTATGGAAATATGATTTATGAGCTGTGCACGCTGTGCATGACTCGTCAAAACAGCGGAGAAGCTAAACCGATAAGAGCGTTTGATAGAGAAAAGTGCCAAAAACTATCATCTACGCCTGAAGGAGTTGAAACTTTAAAAAGATACATGAAAGATTTTGCCCAGCTTGAATGGCAGTACAACTCTCTTGGACTTACCCGCCTGAAAGCAATGAAAGAGCTTCTTCTCTCTCTTCTTATGCTTATCACTCGAAAGTCTTTAAATTATAAATCAAATCCGCAGATATCAGAAAAAGATAATGAGCCAATAAAATCAGAATCTCTTTTACAGCCTGATAATCTTCCATTTGCACTTAAACCCAAACAGGGAAAGCCCAAGCCTCTATTTTCTGAATATTTAAACAGCGTAAAAATACGTCTTGAAAATCTTTATAACCATAACGCATTTAACATCAAGCTCTTTTCTGAGTCATCAACCAAAGGAGAGATAGGTTATTCTAAATACGAGCTTGTCCCAGAATCTCAAATACACAATGTAACTCTCCGCCATTATCTGCTGCCAGAAGGGATAGAGGCGAACGGCAAAATACTTTATATGGTAAGCCCTCTTATCAACAAAGCAGAGATATTTGATCTTGCCAAAGGTAAATCAGTAATTCAAGGCATGTTAGAGGCTGGCTATACAATCTATCTGCAATCTCCTGGTGATCCTACGGCTGAAGATGCTGATCTCGGACTTGATTTCTATGGCAAGGCTGTGCACGATAAATATATTGATATGATTAAAAAACGCCACCCTGATCAAGAAATTTATGCGATGGGCTACTGCATGGGCGGAACTCTTTTTATGCCGTATCTTGCAAGAAGAGCTGAAGAGCGTTTAAGCAGAGGCGAGAGCATGGATATAAAAAAAGTCGCACTTATGGCAGCTCCTGTAAGATTTGATGATGAGTCAAGCGGTCAAGGTCCTATGCGGCAGGTTATAAAAGATGACTATGACGAAGTGTTAATGGAGGAGATGTATGGTCAGGTTAATGTTCCACCTCAGATTATAAGCGTTGGAATGAACGAAATCCAGCATGGAGTCCAATATAATGTTGCATCAGGATTTTACAGCCGTGCCTCTTTTCCCGGAGCAATAGAGGACTCTGCACCATTTCTCTACTGGCTCACGCATGGGACAAAATTCGGCTCAAAAGCACATAGAGAGTGGATACGGCTGATTTTTATGGAAAATAGGATTTATAACCAGACTTACTGCCTTCCATCAACTGAGCCTCATCTTGACGGAAAACCTGTAAATATGGGCATACTAAAAGATGTATCTGTCCAGATTTTTGATTACAGAGGAGAGAGAGACCCGATCTCTCCAATCGGCTCATGCGTCTCAAGCGAAATATGGGGAATGGTCAAAGATAAAGACTGTATGGAACGAGAGCGTAATGTAAGCGAAACCCGCTGCGGACTCAATCGGACAATTGAAAAGAATATCGGGCATATTTTTGTTGTAAGTACTCAGCTGCTTGGGGAATATCTTGATATTGTAAAAAAGTTTTATGACGACACTTTGTAACAATTCTAAATTTGGAAATTATCATAAGACAGTTTTTATAACCGAGCGATAAATCGCACGGCTAAAATGTAAAGAAGTCCACTAAAGTGGACTGTAATAACAGTCGGCTTCAGCCGACTTCAGTTGTTTTAGCCGAGAAATTTATTTCAGGGCTAAAAGCAATCAAATTAGTCATGATACATAATATTAAACTTAGAATTGCTGTGGAACTTTGCAAGATTAAAAAATTCTGCAACGGGCTTCTATAAATAAACCTTTGGGGTTCTAAAACATGTCAATTTTCCAAAAATCAGTAATAAAAACCTATTTGTCAGGAATTGATAGAGAACAGCTTGAAAAAGCCTATCAAATATTTAGAAAAAATTACTCTTATGAAAAGATTGAGATAATCAAAAAACTCAAAGAGGAAGAGTATCAAGACGGCTTTTTAAGAGATATATTTGTCGATGTTTTAGGATATACGCTTAAACCTGAAGATAACTTTAATTTAGTGCGGGAATTTAAAAACCAGTCTGACTCTAAAAAAGCTGATGGTGCTATTTTAATAAACAATACAGCAAAAGCAGTTATAGAGCTTAAATCAACCAAAACAAAAGATTTAAAAGCCGTTACAGGACAGGCTTTTAACTACAAAAATAATCAGCCTGACTGCAAATACGTAATTATCTCAAATTTTCAAAAACTCCATTTTTATATTGATTATGCAAATGAATATGAAGAGTTTGACCTCTTTCGGATCATAAAAGAAGACTTAAAAGAAGAGTTTGAACTGCTGTTTTTGATTTTATCCAAAGATAGCATTTTAAATGACACGCCTGAAAAGCTGAAAAAAGAGTCAATATTTCACGAAGAGAGAGTATCAAAACAGCTTTATGCAGATTACTCTCTTTTTAGAAAAAAACTCTTTGAGAATTTAACCCAAAATAACCCGCAAGTTGATACGCTCACCCTGTTCAGCAAATCACAGAAATTAATCGACCGATTTTTGTTCATTCTTTTTGCAGAAGATAAAGGCTTGCTGCCGCCAAACTCTATCAACCGAATCATTGAACGGTTTAATACGCTCAAAGAAGAAGACTCTTACAAGCCGTTGTATGAAATTTACAAGCAGTATTTCGGCTATATGAACATCGGACGCAAAGGAAAAAGAGCAATAGATGATATTCCTGCATATAACGGCGGGCTGTTCTATCCTGACGAGGTTTTGTATGAGTTAAAAATTGATGACCATATTTTAATTGAAGATTTGCAAAAGCTCTCAGCTTACGATTTTGATACTGACGTTGATGTAAATATACTTGGTCATATCTTTGAACACTCTTTGTCAGAAATCGAGGAGACAACGGCAAAGATAAAGGGCTTAGATGTTGATAAAACCAAAAGCAAGCGTAAAAAAGACGGCATTTTTTACACTCCTCAATACATTACTCAGTATATTGTAGAGAACACTATCGGAACGCTTTGCAATGAGAAACGCAGGGAGTTGGATATTAATGAGATTGAGGTTGATGAGAGTTTTTATACAAAAAAAGGGGAGTTGTCTAAAAAAGGAAATGCTCTTTATCAAAACCTTGAAGATTACAAGAATTGGCTTCTTGCGTTAAAAATTCTTGATCCAGCGTGCGGCAGCGGTGCATTTTTAAATCAAGCGTTAAGTTTTCTTATTAAAGAGCATAATTTTATCATTGAGATTCAGACAGATTTAAACAAGGGTCAGGTCTCAATGTTTAATGTTGAAAATACTGTTTTAGAAAACAACCTTTACGGCGTTGATATTAATGAAGAGAGTGTTGAAATAACAAAGCTCTCTTTATGGCTCCGCACAGCACATAAAGATCGAAAACTTTCCCATTTGAGCAATAATATCAGATGCGGAAATTCATTAATAGATGATCCTGAAATTGCTGGAGATAAGGCGTTTAACTGGGACAAAGAGTTTTCTGAAATTATGCGAAACGGCGGGTTTGATGTGGTGATTGGAAATCCGCCGTATGTAAATGGCATAATCCTACAACAGACTATGCCTCTTCAAAGAGAATGGCTTAAAAAACATTACTTAAACTTAATCGAAAAATGGGATTTGTATGTGGCTTTTATAGAGAAATCTTTAAATCTACTTAAAATAGATGGTTATCTCTCGTTTATCATTCCAGATGCTTTTTTGACTGAGAAATATGCAAATAAAATGAGAGAAACGATAAAATCTGAATTTAGAATTAATCAAGTTGATTATTTTCCAGATATTTATATTTTTGAAGGAGTCGGCGTTCATAACATTATTTTATTAATCCAGAATGCGAAGCTCAAGCTACCAATTACTAAAATCAAGCATTTAGATTTGGCAGGAAATATATTAGCTAAAGAAATAAATGAAATAAAAAATGTGTTTGCAGATTTTGATCATCAAGATTTAAACTTTGAAAAAGATAATTTTTTTAATTTGGGAGACATTTTTTTTATAAGCGTAGGTTTAGTTTTAAACGCTGATGAAAAACAATGCAAAGGTGAGTTTGTAAAAAAAGATTTACTTTCAGATATTCAGACAGAAATTCATAAACGAAAAATCATTGAGGGTGGTAATGTTGAGAACTATTTAGTTAATGGTTTTATATTTGTGGAATGGGATACTGACAGAGTTCCTCAAAAAATAAGAAGAGCAACTTTTCCTGAATTATATCAGCCAAATAAAATTGTAATAAATAAAATCGGCAAAATTAAAGTTTCTTTTGATGATGAGGGCTTAGTTTGTGATCAAACTGTCAGAATTTTGTTAAAATGGAAACAATTAAAAGGGATAGAAAATAAAAGTATAAACAATGGTATTAAAAAATTTTCAAATCACAAAAGAGAAAGATTAGAAGAAATATCAGAAAATTATGATTATAAATTCGTAATAGCTCTTATTAATTCAAAATATATTGGATATATTTTTGATAATTTAAGAGGTAAAAGAAGCATTGATATTAATCCTTTGGTGCTGAGAAAAATCTCAATCCCTAAAATCTCTTTAGAGCGTCAACAGCCCTTCATTGAGAAAGCTGACATAATGCTTACCAAAAACAAGGAACTCCACGAACTAAAAGCCGATTTCTTCAATTTTTTCAAAAACGAATTAACTCCTCAAAAAACCAGCAAAAAACTTGAAAATTGGAATGAACTTGATTGGCAGCAGTTAAAAAAAGAGATGGAAAAGTGCAAAATTAAAGATTTAAGCCTGAAAGAACGCAAAGAGTGGCAGGATTATTTTATTGAAAACAAAGACAAAGCCGATAAACTTAAATCCATAATTGACAGCACAGACAGAGAAATTGATCTTATGGTGTATGAGCTTTACGGGCTTACACAAGAAGAGATAGAGATAGTAGAAGGGGTTAAGCAATGAGAAAAAGAATATTATACGGAAATGCAAACTATGAAGAGATAGTAAGCAATAACGGCTATTTTGTTGATAAAACCCAATATATTGAACGGCTTGAAGCTATTAACTGTCCTGTATTCTTACGTCCAAGACGTTTTGGAAAATCTCTCTGGTGCCGTATTTTAGAGTGCTACTACAACATCAGGCAGAAAGATGATTTTGACAGGCTTTTTGGTGATACATATATCGGAAAAAATCCCACGCCTTTGAGAAATTCGTTTTTTGTCCTTCATCTTGATTTTTCGGTTGTTGATCCAAATGGGGATATTTCAGAGATCGAGCAGAGTTTTGATTTTAATTTTAACTCAAGGTTAAAGGCTGTGTTAGGACGATTACAATCATGGTTTAAAGATGAGATAGAAGTTCAAATGGATAAAAATGCTTCTTCAAATCTTAAGAGATTATTAGATTTTGTATGGGAAAAGGATTTACCGAAATTATACATTATAATAGACGAATACGATAATTTCGCCAACCAGCTTATTGCTGCAAGAGACGATAAACTTTACCGCGAACTTACAGCAGAAGACGGATTTTTAAAGACATTCTTTAAAACGCTTAAAGAGGGACGAAAAACAGGGGCAATAAGCAACGTATTTATAACTGGAGTTCTGCCGATAACAATGGACGAGCTTGCATCTGGCTTTAACATTGCAAGGTTTATAACGCTTAACCCTCAATTTGAAAATATGCTTGGATTTACTCAAACTGAGGTTGATAAGCTGTTAGACGAGATATATTCAGATTACGAATTTGACCCTCTTATCCGCCATGAAATAGATGCCATCATAAAAAACCACTATAACGGCTACCATTTTGTCAATCCATCAGGTGAAGCTGTCTATAATTCCACAATGTTGAGCAATTTTCTTGTTGAGTTTTGCGAAAATAGAGAAATCCCCAAACACCTTACAGATTTAAATTTAAGAACAGACCTTTCATGGATAAAACGGCTTACAGGCTCAAACCCGCAGACTACTGAAGAGTTTGTAAATGAGCTTACAACAGAAAATATTATCCGTTATGATGATATATTTTTAGTAACAAAATTTGATATGCACCAATTTTTTGATAAAAATTTTTTTCCAGTCTCATTTTTTTATTTAGGAATGCTGACCCGTAAAGATGATTTTTACTTAAAGCTGCCAAACTTAAACATGCGCCAGATTTTTGTTGAATACTTTAACGAGCTTCATAAAATTGATGTTTCAACCAAATATGCAGATATGATGCAGGGATTTCTTGATACATTGAACATTGAAAAACTGTTTGAAGATTACTGGAATCTGTATGTTTCCCAGCTTCCAGAGGCAGTATTTCAAAAAATGAACGAAAATTTTTACCGCACAACCTTTTTTGAGCTTTGCAGCCGTTATCTCTCATCTTGGTTTACGTTTAATGTTGAAAGGTCATATCCTCAGGGCAGAAGCGATTTAGAGTTTGTGGGCAAATACCACGAGCGGTTTGCAGGGGTTAGAATTGTTATTGAGTTTAAATATTTCTCAAATGCAGAGCTGAAAAAAATGAAAACTACTGTAAAACAGTTCTCTTTAAGAAAAGAGGATACACTTCAAATAGCCGGCTATGCTGAGGGATTAAAGCAGGAATATCCGTTGAGCAGGTATCCAAATATCAAAATATCCCAATATGTTATCTACTGCTTTGGAAATAAGGGGTTCAGGGTTTTTGAAATATAGATGCAATCCAATAATTGACGGCACAGACAGAGAAATT
>CAZIJN010000068.1:0-7608 GCA_964539635.1 uncultured Desulfobacterales bacterium
AGTTATAGAAAAGGCGAGTGAAATATATGGATTCCTAAAACAAAAGGGTAAAATAACAGGAGAGTTTGATACGCTTATTGGAGCAACTGCAATAGTATATAATTTGACACTTATAACCAATAACCAAAAACATTATCAGTCTTTTGAAAAATATTTTTCATTAAAATTAGGTAATTGGAATATTATAGAGTGAATAACAATACACAATAATCATACAATCCGCTTAAATCTTTTTTCCAGCTCTTTCTCGCTAAAAGAGATAATAGTAGGTCTGCCGTGTGGACAGTGGTATGGATTTTCGCACTTTTGAAGGTCTGCAATAAGCTGCTCCATCTCTTTTCTGTTTAATTGGTGATTGGCTCTGATAGCACTGTGGCACGCCATAACTGTTAAGAGCTTATCAAGCCATATTGTAGTGGTTTCATCTTTATCATCTAACAGTTCATCAACCTTATCTTCCAATCGCTCAACTAACAGCACTCCAACGATATCCCTAAGAATCTGTTTAATTGATCTATCATCTATTATTGCAGGTACAGATTTAATGACAAAAGTTGTACCTCCAAAGTGTTCTATATCAATTCCAACGTTGAGAAGCTCGGGTATTATCTTTTCAAGTGAAGCTGCCTCTTTGTAATTAAATTCAATAATTTCAGGCACTATTAAATCTTGTGAAGGGGGCTTAAACCCTTGTGATCTTTTTTTAAGTCTTTCATAGACCACCCTCTCATGTGCAGCATGTTGATCTATCAGCACCAAACCCTCTTTTGATTCAGCAATGATATAAGTATTTGCAAATTGACCGATTATAGTAATATTTTTAATTTTATCTGACGCTTGGTGTGGTTCAACGTATTGAGAGTTTGTTTTTGGAGAATTTTGATTTTGCTTTGTATAATCTTCAACTTCTGTGTGTTTTTTTATATGAAAGTCTCTTAACTGAATTTCATTTCCCTTTGTGTGGTCTATTGCATAGTCGCTATACGGCAGCTCCTCTTGTGTGGGTTCTGAGAGCATAACACCATGAAAATCTGCAATTTTTGAATTATTAATATATTTAGATTCTGAATATTTAGATTCTAAAGGCTCAAAGAAAGTTTCATGGATTTGAGAAATATCTCTTTGAGCTGTATAACCATTCTTGTGCGGAGAGGTTGTAGTTCTGATCAAATCATCGTTCTGCTCGTACTTTTCGCCGTGATAGAGTGCATTGTGTACAGCATTCACAACAGCACCAAATACTAAACTCTGATTGGCAAACCTGACCTGAAGTTTTGCAGGGTGGACATTTACATCAACCTGATCAAAGGGGATATTAATAAAGAGCACTGCCATTGGAAACTGCCCCTTTATCAATCTGCCCTTATAGCCTTTTAATATTGCACTGATCAAAGCTCTGTCAGATATTATCCGTTTATTTACAAACAGAAGAATATTATTAGAAGAGTTCCTTGTAACTGAAGGTTTTGTAATATATCCAGTTAGATACAACCCTTTGGATATTAAATATTTCTCATGTGACAGCTCTCTGTTTTTATCAGAATTAATCGTATAGAGATCAGATAGACTATCTGTTTTTAGAACCATTCCGACTCTTGACAGCAAATCATCAGATTCAGAAAAATGTTTTACATTACGACCGTTGTGAATAAGAGAAAAGTGAACATCTGGAAAGGCAAGGGCAAAAGCAGAAACTGAATCTGCAATATGTCCCATCTCTGTATTGACTGTTTTAAGAAATTTTCTTCGGGCAGGTGTATTAAAGTAGAGATTTTTAACCTCGATCATGGTTCCGATAGGTGCTCCTGTTTCAGAGACATCTATCAGCTTTCCACCGCTTATAGTAATTTTAGTTCCAGAGTCTGATTGAGCATCTCTTGTGGTTAAGGAGAAATTAGATACAGACCCTATTGATGGGAGAGCCTCACCACGAAATCCAAATGTCTTGATTGAGAAAAGATCATCATCATTTACAATTTTGCTTGTAGCGTGTCTTTGGATTGACAGCAGAGCATCTTTGCGGGACATTCCATAGCCATCGTCAGATATTCTTATTAGATCGCCGCCCCCTTTTTCAATCTCAATGGTGATTCGTTTTGCACCAGCATCAAGAGAGTTCTCTACAAGCTCTTTTACTACAGAGGCTGGACGCTCTACAACTTCGCCGGCTGCTATTTTATTAGCTATAATCTTAGGAAGTATCCGCACCTCTGTCATTATAAAGTCTCTATTTACCTATTTAAGCGGTTCTTTAATAAATCTGAGCAAAAATTCAGAATCATCAGGATTTAAATCAAATTTTATAGCTGCCTGTTCTGCAAGCAAGACTAAATTCTGCTTAGGATCAGCCTCTCTTTTTTCAGATAGCCACTTAACTGCTTTACGAAGGTTCTCTCCATGTGTTTGAATAGTGGTCATTTATTATCTCTCTTTTTTTATAATTAGAAAATTAAAAAAGAGGCAGCCGTGCGTCTCTTTTTAAAAACAGAAACGCACAAAAGCTATACTCTTTTGATTAGAAAAATTAGAAAAAAATTACTGTTTTATTAGATATCAGGAAATTTAGGTTTAACATCAAGAGTCTGCTCAAGACCATATCCAGCTTTTATAAGTGACATCTCATCAAAACGGTTTGCCATAATCTGCAATCCAATCGGCAGTCCTTTAGAAGAGAATCCACACGGCACAGATATTCCAGGAAGTCCTGCCATGTTTGTTGATAGGGTAAAAATATCTGTCAGATACATGGTGAGCGGATCATCTACATTTTGACCAATTTTAAACGCTGGTGTTGGTGCAACAGGCGAGATGATTATATCGCACTTTTCAAATGCCCGATCAAAATCATCACGTATCATAGAACGTACCTTTGTTGCCCGTCCATAATAGGCATCGTAATATCCAGCAGATAGAGTATAAGTGCCAGTGATAATACGGCGTTGAACCTCTGCACCAAATCCTTTTGATTTGGTCTTTTTGTACATATCAATAAGATCATCAGCTTCAGCAACTCTCAATCCAAATCTTACTCCATCAAAGCGTGCTAAATTAGAGCTTGCTTCAGAAGGTGCAATAACATAGTAAGCTGCCACTGCATAATCTGTTTGGGGCAGAGATACCTCAACCATCTCAACACCAAGGTCTTCTAAAGTCTTTTTTGCGTTATTAAAGGCTTGTTCAACATCTGGATCAAGCCCTTTTAAAGATAGAAATTCTTTTGGAATACCAGCCTTCACCCCTTTAAGGCTCTCTGTCTGAAATTGAGCAAGAGCAGTAGTAAAATCTGGGACTTCAATGTTTGCAGAGGTTGAATCTAAAGGATCGTGACCGCAAATAACATTGAGCATAATAGCTGTATCAGATACATTTCTCGTTATAGGTCCAATTTGATCCAAAGATGATGCGTAAGATACAAGTCCATATCTTGAAACTCGTCCATATGTAGGCTTTATCCCCACAACGCCGCAGTGAGAAGCCGGCTGGCGAATTGACCCGCCTGTATCTGTGCCAAGGGCAGCAGTACACATTTGAGCAGATACCGCAGCAGCAGAACCGCCGCTTGAGCCGCCCGGAACATAATCCCTGTTCCAAGGATTTCTTGTAACATGAAACCCTGAGTTCTCGGTAGATGAACCCATTGCAAACTCATCTAAATTTGTTTTGCCTATTATAACTGCTCCAGCACTTTTAAGCATAGATACAACTGTGGCATCATATCGGGGAATAAAATTTTCTAAGATTTTTGATGCACAGGTAGTTTTCACTCCTATCGTACAGAGCAAATCCTTTAGAGCAACTGGAATCCCAAGCAGTGGAGCATGGTCATTATTTTTGAGTCGCTCGTCAGCCTCTGCCGCAGCTTTTTTAGCTCCATCAGTATCAATTGAGATATATGCCCCGATATCTCCATCAAGTTTCTCTATTCTATCAAGCATAGCATTTACAAGCTCAACAGATGAGAACTCTTTTGTTGCAAGACCTTTTTTTGCCTGCTGTATGGTTAGTTCATGTAGATCCATTTTATAATCCGCCTTATTATTATCTATCCGACAACTCTTGGAACTGTATAAAAATCTTCATGACGTTCAGGTGCATTTGCAAGTGTCACATCAGGTCCAGGAGATTTTTTTACCACATCTTCTCTAAAAACATTGCTTTGCAATGCAGCACCAGCCATAAGACCCGCACCTGAAACATCTGCATCTTTTAATTTATCAATATATTGCAAGATACTGCTTATCTGCTCTGCAAATTTATCGACTAAAGTTTCATCAACCTCAAGACGTGCAAGGTGAGCTATGTACTCCACATCTTTTTGTGTAATTTTCATATTTATCCACCTTTTTGTATCACAACTTTATTTGAGTTCTCACTCCTTTTGTATAATCAACCCTTTTATACCGCTGTTCTCAAGCTGCTTAAGACTCTCTTTTGCCTCAGTTATGCTGGTAAAACTTCCTATCCTGATCCTGTACCATGTCTTATCGCCGACCATTCCGCTGCTTTTATATGCTGAGTAGCCTTGAGAACTAAGTTTTGCAATATGCCGCACAGCATCTGCTTCAGTATTAAAAGATGCTATCTGAATGGTGTAAGAGTATCCTTGAGCAGCAGTATAATCTTTTAACTTTAAAGTCTGCTGTTCTATTTTTTTATCTGACAAATTTCTTAATGGTTCTTTTGATTTAGATTCAGCACTATATTTCATCGACTGAGTAGTCGTTTTTGCTCTCTCCTGAGCTGCTACTGACTTGGTCTGAGAAGATAAAATAGAAGTTTTTATTTTATCTGTCTTAGCTACAGTGTTAGAAGATATAACATTAGAAGAGTCAGGGTTTTGATTGGCAGCTATCTGTTTTTTAACCAGTTTAGATGTCATGGCTTTTTTGTTCTTTGTTGCAGAATCATCAGCCTCATTAAAATCTAAATTAGCAGCGAGTTCTTCTGATAATGTAATTGATTTGCCGGCTCGCACTTTTTTAGAAGTAGAAGCACTATTTAAATTAATATCATACTCTTCTCGATTGTCGCTGTTTTGTAATGCAGCATAAAAATCAAGCTCAGGCTTTTCAATAAGAGGCTCTTCTGTTTTAGAATCGTCAAAAATAACAGCAAGTCTCTCCTGAAACCATCCAGTATCAAACTCTACAGGAGAAGTTCCTCTACCAACCAGCAACCCTATAAAAAACATCCAGCCGCTTAATAAAAATAGCCCTGAATATTTCAAAAGTCCCTTAAGAAATAACACTCGCTACATCCTTTCAGGAGCAGAAACACCAAGAAGTGACAATCCATTCCTGATCACTTTTTTTACTGATGACACAAGGTAAAGCCTTGATAAAGTTAATGTTTGATCTTCGGTAATGACCTTGTGGCGATTATAATACCCATGAAATGCAGACGCTAACAGCATAAGATATGTAAAAATAATATGAGGATGCAAAGCTATAGCACTTTTTTCAACAACTTCAGGAAATGATGCTAAAATTTTTATCAGCTTAATCTCCTCTGGTTCAATAAGAAGTTCAAGAGATGATAAATTAACTTCTGTTGATTCTGATCTATCATTTGATAATAGCAGCGAGCCGTTAGATATAACTCCTTGCTCAAACGCTTTGCCGATAATACCGGTAATTCTTGCGTGGACATACTGGACATAATAGACAGGATTTTCAGCAGTCTGCTGTTTAGCAACTTCAAGATCAAAATCAAGACCGCTGTCATAACTTCTGCTCAAGAAAATAAAACGGGCTGCATCTTTGCCAACCTCATCAACAATCTCTTTAAGTGTTACAAACTCACCAGAACGTGTTGACATGGCAACCGGCTGACCAGCTCTTAGAAGATTAACCAGTTGCACTAAAATAACATCAAACTGCTCCCTTTTTCTGCCAGATGCTTCAATCGCAGCATTTATTCTATTTATGTAACCGTGATGATCCGCTCCCCATACATCAATGACTCTGTCAAATCCTCTATCAAACTTTTCCTTATGATAGGCAATGTCAGAGGCAAAATATGTGGTAAGTCCATTATTTCTAACCACAACCCTATCTTTTTCATCTCCAAACGATTCAGTCTTAAACCAGAGAGCACCATCTTTTTCATAAATAACATCTCTTGACTGAAAATCTTTAATAGCATCTTGGACTTTACCAGAGTCGTATAAACTCTGTTCGCTGAACCATCTATCAAATTTAACTCCAAAATCTGTTAGATCATCTTTTATACCCTGCAAGATTTTATCAGCAGCATATTTCGCACACATATCAATTGCTTCAGGCTCTGGTTTTGAAAAGAGATCAACTCTTGCCGGCTCGTTGGTATTTATCTCCTGTGCAATATCACGGATATAATCGCCTTGATAGCAATCTTCTGGAAAATCAATCTCCCTGCCAGACAACTGGCAAAGCCTTAACCAGACTGAACGACCAAGAGTCCGTATCTGTCGTCCTGAATCGTTGATATAGTACTCTTTTTGAACATCAAAGCCGCTGAATGCAAGGATATTGCCAACTGAATCTCCAACTGCAGCACCTCTTCCATGACCAATGTGTAACGGTCCTGTTGGATTTGCACTAACAAATTCAACCTGAACTTTTTTACCTTGACCAATGTTAGACCTGCCAAAATCTTCGCCTTGAGAGTGAATTTTGCTAATAACCGGATACCATGCTGATGGTGCAAGAAAAAAATTTATAAACCCTGGACCCGCTATCTCTATTTTTTCAAGTATCTTGGCTCTATTTTGATCAGCATCATCTTTTGTTAGGTTTTCTTCAATACAAGATCGTATGATTTCAGCAATTTTTCTTGGAGCCATCTTCTGTACAGAGGCAGAGACCATTGCAAAATTGGTTGAAAAATCTCCATGATTCTCATGACGCGGAGCTTCAATCTCCATATCAGGAGTCGTATTATTGGGTAAAAGTCCTTTTTTAAATGCGGCTTCTGCGGCATCAAGGACAATGTTTTTAATTACATTTTTCATAAGTTATCAATTCTCATGATCAGAGTCATCATCTGTTTCAAACCTTGGTGTATCGTCGTCAGAGTCAATTTCTTTTATGTCATCTTCGCTTAAATCATCAGGATCATCTTTAAGCAAATCTTCAATCTCAACATCGTCATCATCATCATTTAGATGGGCAAAATGGATAGCCTCATGATCAGATAGCGGCAACCCGTCAATATCCTCATAATCAACTAAAGCAGCCTCTTGTTCTTGATTGAACATATTTTGGGCAGCTTCAAACAATTTTACCGCAAGATCAAACGGGGGAAAAAGATTTCTGCGTCTCATCTTTTCTATAAAATAGGACTGACCAGTTAGGGCAGCCTGCTTCATCTCTTCTAAATCATAGGTCTCTTGATGCACAGTTATAAATGTACCAGCATCTGACTCTGAAGATTCAGATAATTTTAAAGTTCCCTGAGACTTATCAATTGTAAATGTAAACTTCTGCTTCATAATTATCTCCAGATTTTATGTAAAACTTAATCTAACTATCAAACCACATTAATCATCAAATCACAACATTGATATTTTATATTTTTGAATGATTCTTTGTTATATATTCCATACAACACTCCCGTGTTGATATATCT
>CAZIJN010000069.1:0-7579 GCA_964539635.1 uncultured Desulfobacterales bacterium
GAAACAACATAATCTCTTTTTCAGATTCAAGCGACAACTTCCTTGACATTCACCGATATTAGCGGAGTAAAAGACGGTGAATTTCTTGTAACTATATTTCAGGGGAAATACAAAGTAAAAGATTTAGGCGGAGATGCAAATTTTCCTGAAAACTCAGTTCAAAAAGTAGTTAATACAGTAGGAACTTTATTTGATCCTGATAAGCATATTGAGTTAAATCCTTTAATAAAGCCAAAAATTGAAGAGATTAGCTCTCTTGTGCGTGATGGATATATCCCGAATGTGCGGGTTATTTTATGCAATAACGGAGCAAAATGGAATGCTCAGGCACAACTATGGATAGATCAGTCAAAACTTCCAGAAAATCAGATTCAGTGGATTCATTTTAACCATGATTCAATAATTGATATTTTAAGAAAAACAAAGTCAGTTAATGATACTCTGCTTTTTTCTGGTCAGGCTGTTGTTGAGGACTTTAATTTTAGAAGGATACTGGTTGGCAAGGTTCAGGTTTCTGTAATAGCAGAGCTTTTTGAAAGGCATAGTGATCTGCTTTTGGAGAGAAATATTAGAAGGTATCTTGGATTGCATTCAAACAGAGTAAATTTAGCAATTCACAGAACATTAAAAGAGCCTGAACAGAGGGGTAATTTTTATTTTTTCAATAATGGAATCACTGTTATTTGCAGAAAATTTAGATACAATGCACTGCAAGGCAGCAATTATCAGGTTAAACTTGAAGGTATGCAGGTTATTAATGGAGGTCAAACCTGTAAGACAATTCAGCAGACGCTCAATGATCCTGATCTGTTTGCTGAATATGAAAATATATATGTCATGGTAAGAATATATGAACTTGCAGAAGATGATCAGGATTTTGTCCGTGACATTACCTATGCGACAAATAACCAAAATCCTGTTGATTTACGGGATTTAAGATCTAATGATGAGATTCAAAAACAGTTGGAGCTGGGTATTAAGGGGTTTGGATACAGTTATAAAAGACAGCGGGAGAAGCAGAAAGATGAGAAAGAGGCAGCAGAAAAAAAGGTATCAAGTTCTTTAGTTGCTGAATCAGTGCTTGCTGTATGGAGAGAAAAGCCCCATCAGGCAAAGTTTTTACGTAGAGAGCTTTTTGGTAAATTGTATGAAGATATATTTGCAAATTTAAACGCATCTCAGGCTTTATTAGCAGTTATTATTTTCAGAAAAGTTGAGAGCGAGCGTAAGCGTCTTGAAGGGGCAGACTATTCAGAAATAAATTTTTTACCTTATGCTTCTTATTATATTGCAATGGTTATTGGCAGAACGCTTTTGGTGGATCATAAATTGTCTATTAATAATGTAAACCATCGTAATTTTAATGAGCTTGTTAACTCACTTGAGAGCAGCATTGAGCTTTACCATAAAAGAGCATCAGATTTAATTAGGTCTGGACTGGTGAAATGTTATGGAGAGCGGAAAATATCTTTGCAGCAGTTATCAGCAACATTCAGAAGAGGCGATCTTTTGGAGATGCTGAAAGAAGAATAGTGCTTGTAAAAGTTATAATTTACATAATTTGAGCTTTTAGTTTTTAAGAGGTTTATCTAATGTGCGATCTTTCTAAAGATTATGAGATATTTAAACATGGTTCAACTTGGCTTCGGGTAGATTTTCATCTTCATACAAAGGCTGACAAAGAGTTTCAATATGATGCTGAAGAGAATAGCTTTATAACAGATTATGTAGCTGCCTTAAAAGCTGGTGGAATTCAGCTTGGCGTAATCACCAATCATAATAAATTTGATGCGGGAGAGTTTAAAGCATTAAGAAAAAAAGCAAAACAAGAGGAAATTTATCTGCTCCCTGGTGTTGAACTCTCTGTAAATGATGGTGCTAATGGGATTCACACACTTATAGTATTCAATGAAAAATGGCTGAAAAATGAAAATGATTATATATCTTCGTTTATAAATACAATGTTTTTAGGTCAGGCTGTTTCAGAATATCAGAGTAAAAATGGAAGAAGCGATAAAAACATTCTACAGGTAGTTGAAGAGCTGGACAAAGTATCAAGAGATTATTTCATTGTTTTTGCCCATGTTGAACAAAACAACGGACTTTGGAAAGGTATGAATGGAGGTAAACTTCAAGATTTTTTAGGAAAGAGATATGATGCTGCGAGAAGGAGAACACTTGGGTTTCAGAAAGTCAGAACTTATGATGATAAAAGAAAAGTTCAAACATGGCTTCAAGACTGGTATCCAGCAGAAGTTGAAGGTTCAGATTGCAAATCTATTAATGACATAGGAAGAGGAGAAGCATGTTATTTAAAATTAGGAGCTTTTTCATTTGATGCTGTAAAGTTTGCACTTATTGATTACAAAAGCCGTGTCTGCAAGAAGATTAAACCATATAAACACTCTTATATAAAAAGCATCAGTTTTGAGTTAGGCAGATTATCAGGTAAAGAGATAAATTTTTCACCTGAACTTAATACACTGATAGGTATTCGGGGGAGCGGCAAATCTTCAATTCTTGAAGTGATACGTTATGTTCTGGATATTCCATTTGGAGACAAGGCAGGAGATATAGAATATAAAAAGAGGCTTGTAGCTTTTATTATGGGCAGTGGCGGAAGAGTGGTTATTAATGCTGTTGACAGATATGGAGAACAATATCAAATCAGGCGTGTCTGGAAAGAGAATTTTTCAGATGTTCTGATTGATAATAAATTGCAGCCCGGAGTCTCTATTCGTGAAACTATTATACACAAGCCGATCTATTTTGGTCAAAAAGACCTTTCCGCTACAGGAGAAGGGTTTGAAAAAGACCTAGTTGATAAACTCATTGGTTCAAAACTTGATTTAGTCAGACATGAAATTGATGACCAGAAAATAAGGGTTTGTGAAATTGTTGACCGCCTGACTAAAGTTGTTAATATCAAGGAGCAGATTGAGGAGCAAAGAGATATAAAACTTGATACTGAACACCGTCTTAAATTTTATAAAGATCATGGTGTTGAGGAGAAACTCCAGAAAAGGCTTGATTTTGATACTGATATCAGAACCCTGAAAAAAGGTGTTTCATTAGTAGATGAGTTTGTTGCAGCTTTGCGGGAGATTTTAGCAAGATATGAAGATGATATTCGTAATTTTGCAGGCTACACTTCCAAACATAACCCTGAACTGTTTGAACGCTTTTACTCTGATTATTCCATAATTATTGAAATTGTATATCAAATCAGGGAGTCATTAACAAAAGCAGATAATGCAAAAGATGAGCTTGGAAAAAAGAGCGTTGAGCTTGATGAAATACGTAAAAGTTTGGTTGAAGAGTTTGCTGATATTGAAAGGAAGTTGGCTATAGACCTTAAAAGCAATAATACCCATCACATAAGTTCAGATGAATTTTTAAGCCTGAAAAAAAAGCTGGCAATAGCAGAGCAGCTTATTTCAGAGTTCTCTAAACAGGAAACCCAAAAGAGAGCCTATGAAGAGTTGCTAAGAGAAGAGCTTCATAAACTTAATGAGCTTTGGCATAAAGAGTTTACAATCATCAAGAATGAACTTGATAAGGTAGGAGAAAAAAGCAGCTCTCTTTCAATTGTTTCAGGTTATAAAGAGGATAAGCACTCATTTATTAATTTTATGAAAGATTTGTTTAAAGGAAGCGGGGTCCGCGAAGCTGCATGTCAGCGTATTGCTGAGAACTATCAGGATTTTATTGGTGTGTATAACGATTTGGAAAATGCTGAGAAACATTTTGGCAGCAATCCTCAGACAGTGAAAGAGCTGATTCAAAAAAATTTAAAAACTGTTCTTACTTATCAGACACCAAATAGTTTTACTATTACATATCGAGGTAAAGAATTGCATCACCATTCATTGGGTCAGAGGGCTTCTGCACTTATACTTTTTGTTTTAAGCCAGCAGGAACATGATGTTGTCATAATTGATCAGCCAGAAGATGATCTTGATAACCAGACTATTTATGAAGATGTTATAAAACTAATCTGCCAGATTAAACCTAATGTTCAATTCATATTTGCAACACACAATCCAAATATTCCAGTGCTTGGAGATGCAGAACAGGTTTTTGCATGTTCATTTATGGACGATACTGTTTCTGTTCATAGCGGAAGCGTTGATGATTTTAACATACAAAAGGCAGTTGTAGAGATTATGGAGGGTGGAAAAGAGGCATTTAATCGCCGTAAGGAGATTTATCAGATATGGAAACCATAGAGATCATGCAGATTTTAGCTCAGGGTGAAGACAGCGAGAATCAGTTTAAAAAAAATATAACAAATGCAGACTCATTGGCTGCTGAGATGGCGGCTTTTTCCAATGGAAACGGTGGCAGAATTTTTATTGGTGTTGATGATGACGGCTCTATATCAGGATTAACAAGTGAAGATGTTAAAAGGCTTAACCAGCTTATATCAAACACATCAAGCCAGAATGTAAAACCTGCAATTAATCCAACTACACAGAATGTATTCATTAATAATACATTAATACTGGTTGTTAATATACCCGCTGGAATTAATAAGCCTTATCAAGATAAAAATGGAATTTTCTGGGTAAAAAACGGTGCGGACAAAAGAAAGGCAACATCTCGTGAGGAGATTCAACGGCTCTTTCAACGATCAGGTCTTATTCATGCAGATGAAGTTTTGGCAAACGGATTAACTATTTCTGATTTAGATATGGATTATTTCCGAACTTTTTTTCAAAAACGGTATGGAGATTCTTTAGAAAACCAGCAGATGCCGTTAGAACAGATAATAAACAATATGAATTTAGGGCATAATGGAACACTTAACTTAACAGGAGCATTGCTGTTCAGTAAAAATCCATCTAACCGTCTTCCATCATTTATTGTAAAGGCTGGCTGTTTTCCGGGTGAAAAAATAACAGGCGGTAATTATATAGATAGTCGTGATATTAGCGGCAAAATGTCAGACATATTTCATCAGACAATGAATTTTGTCCTTTCAAACATCAGACATATTCAAGGAGAGCAGACTGTTAATAGTCAAGGAGAGCCTGAAATTCCCCGCATTGTTTTAGAAGAGCTTATTGTAAATGCTTTAGTGCATCGTGATTATTTTATATCTGCACCTATAAGAGTCTTTGTTTTTGCAGATAGAGTTGAAATTATAAGCCCAGGCAATTTACCAAATAACCTTACAGTTGAAAATATCAAAGCTGGTAACTCAAACAGCCGTAATCCTGTGTTAGCATCGTTTGCAAATCATATTCTTCCATATCGCGGTTATGGCTCTGGGATTTTAAGGGCTTTAGAAAACTATCCAGCAATTGCTTTTATAGATGATCGTGATGGTAATCTGTTCAAGTGTATAATTATAAGAGGCATGGCATGATTGACCAGTGGTTCAAAAAAGATTTGGAAAATATCTTTAAAAAGCATTCTGCAGCGGTTTTTATTGACGAATTTGGTGAAGTTCAATTTCTTCTAAAGAGAGTTGAAAAGGAATATAAGGTATATATTGCTGATTCAGAGATTGAGGAGCTGCATATAAAATATCTTATTGAAAAGACCTTGCTTATTGAACAACTCTCTCTTGTTGAACAGAAGCAGAGAGAATCTACAAAACACCTGATATATACTAATACTGCAAAGGATCACCTTAAATTTATCCGTGAATATTGTGAAACTAACGGCTTGATTGAGATACGTAATCTCTCAAACTACATTAAAAGAAAAGTTCACAGTGAGTTCAATCTGAATATTAACCTTTCTCAAGAGGAGATTGTTGCAGCAGCTAAAGTAAGTATTGGAAAGGATAAAGATTACTGGCTTGACATTTGTCATAAAGGTGCTGGAGAGATTTTTGATCTGAAAAAAGAGCTTCTTCTGTTTTTAAATGGTCCTGAAATCTATTCTAAAGAGCAGTATAATACTCAGTTAAGAGAGACTTTTTACCGCAAGGTTAATGATCTCCTTCAGCAGCAATACACTTCAAAACCTGCAAATACTTTAGCAAGCGAAGTTGTAAATAAGATGCTTGATGGTTTAGCTTACAATTCATGCAGCCAGACTCTTGAAACTCTCTATTACAACTGGATAGATTCGGTAAATTATCGGAATTCATTTGACAGCTATTTAAACAGATACAAATTACCATCAGATATTGATATTTGGGGAGTAAATCCTAATCATCCATTCAGGCTGGAGGCTGGTTGATGAAATGTGGATTACTGAAATTGGCAAAAATATTGGAGATAAAACAAAACTTCATGGTTATTTAGATTCAATATCCATTCGTCATCAAAGCCTGCAGGTTCAATCTTTTGGTATCAGCTTTTGGGGAGATATAAAGAGATTATTAGAATTTGACCCCAAAGAGATTGCTTATCTAAGCTCATTTGCAGAGTGTGTTAATTTCTATACAGATCATTTTTATAAATTAGATACAGCTATCAGAAACCTTTACGCAGAATTTCTCAATAAAAAAAGCTTTCTTGAACCATTTCAAGAGCGTTACAAAGAACTTGCATCTATTTTTCTTGATAAATGGTTTCAATATTTTGATGGTTATCAGGAGAATCAGACGGGTCTATTGCAAAGGATTATTGATACCAACAGTGTCAAGACAGCTGTTATTGTAGGTGATGGGATTGGATATGAGCTTGCATGTCAGATTGCAGACAAGGTAAAAAGCAGCTTAAAATTGACCAGAAGATTTATTATAGCTGACATTCCTTCTGAAACTGAAAATAACATGAGCCGAATATACATGGATAATGGTGTTACTGAAAAAATCCAAAGCAGCCGTGAGAAGTATCTGTTAGAACAAAACCCTGATAAGACAATTGATTTTGTGAGACTTGATGATGTTAAGGAATGAGCATGCAATAACTCCCTAAACTTATAATCATTGAAGATTAAATATTGAAGAGCGGTTTCAAATGATTTCGGGTGTTATTAAATTTTCATTCCTAATGAAGATGCAAGAGCTTCTCAGTTTTTAATATGCACCTGCAAAGACATTGATGACATTGGAGAAAAACTACAGCATAAGGCACTTAAATATTTTATGGAGAGCATCAGTTTTATCGCTGATAAAATTATGCTCCTGTTAAGCAGCGGATACTCCAAAGTATATTTGATAGCAGATCATGGATTTGTTTTAACAGGTCTTATGAGTGAATCAGATAAAATTTGTGTTGAACTTGATGGAATATCTGAAAAATCTGAGCGTTATCTTAGAACATCAGAGCGTCAGAGTTCTCTTGTCGGTAATTTTATTGAAGCCAAAAGTATAATGGTCCCCATAATCTGAACCAGTTGCTAAGTTACATCCAAAGTGCTAAATCCCCAATTTTTATTCAGGGCTGTTAAGTTCTAAAGTATTGACAAAATATGTGAGCTTTCATAAAGCGATTCAGAATATGTAATAGTATGATAGAACCTAAGGAATGGCTGGCATTAGATGGCAAGGCACTTGGTTCAACAGTTACCGTGTATGATTCATCTTATCAAAACTTTGTCTCTTTGGTAAGCGTATTTACCCACAAAAGAGGTCAGGTAATAGCTTGTGGGTTATTAGAGAATAAGAAAAGTAGTG
>CAZIJN010000070.1:0-7371 GCA_964539635.1 uncultured Desulfobacterales bacterium
ACCAACACTGAGTTAAAAGAAAAACAAGCTGCCCTCAATACTTTAAATCTGAGTATTGCTGAAAAAAACATTTCTCTGAATGCCTTTGAACATACACTCATTGAAAAACAGCGGAATTTAGAGTTATTAAATAATGAAAAAGAGGAGCTATTAAAAAATATAACATTAATTAAAGATACAATTATAGAATTTCAAAGTGAGATAGATGAGCTTGAAAAAGAAAAGATAAAATCAGCTACAGATGCTCAGAAGATGAGAGATAACCTCGAGCAGCTTGTAGTAAAAGAAGCAGACTTAAAGAGCAAGTCAGCAACACTTGAAAATAGCATTAAAGAAGCTGAAGAATATTTTTCACGGATTAAAGAGAACTCTCTTCAAATTGAAACCTATATTGCCCAACTTACAAAAAAAGAGGATTCCATAAAAGAATCTATTCAAATAGAAAAGCAGAATAAGAATAAAGCAGAAGAGTTAGTCGAGGAGACAAAAAACACACTAATTGAACAAAAAAATACTTTAAACAATGTAAATCTCAATTTGGCTGAAAAAAATATTTTACTAACCACTCTTGAAGCAAGGATTTCAAGGCTTCAAGAAGAAGAAAAGCAGTTGAAATCAAAACAGATAAATGATTCAAAAAGCCTTGAATATAATCCTTATGAAACTTTATATCAAAAGCCAGCCTTCTTTTCTGATCTTTCAACTTCTTATGATTCACAATATTCTGAAGAAAAGGCTCTTTCAAATTTAAAAGAATATCTAAGTAAATGTAAACTTGATTTCCACGAAAGAGTAATAAATTCTTTTCACACATCTCTTAAAATTGTTGATATCAGCCCCCTTCTTGTTATGGCAGGGATTTCTGGAACGGGTAAAAGTGAACTGCCAAGAAGATATGCAGAAGCAATGGGAATGCATTGTCTTATTCTTCCAGTCCAGCCTCGTTGGGATAGCCCTCAAGATATGTTTGGTTTTTATAACTATCTTGAACAGCAGTATAAACCTACCGAATTATCTCAATCTCTTGTTTTTATGGATAGATGGAACCATAAAGAGAGGGCTAAATTTCATGATAGGTTATTGATTGTGCTTTTAGATGAGATGAATCTTGCCAGACCTGAATATTATTTCAGTGAGTTTTTATCCAGACTTGAAACAAGACGATCAATTAATCCTGATATAGATGACAAAAGAAGAGATGCAGAAATATCTCTTGATATAGGGAAATATGGAGAAGGGATAAAAACACCTCATCTTTATGTTCATAATAATGTAATGTTTATTGGCACAATGAACGAAGATGAATCAACTCAGACTCTTTCAGATAAAGTTATTGACCGTGCCAATATCATTAGGTTCAATCGCCCGAAAAAAATGTCAGCAGATATACCTAAAGAAAGTGAAAATAATAGCAATAAATATCTTCCTTTATCCGTCTGGAATCGCTGGAGAGCAAATTCGTACAAAGACCTAAAACCTGAAATTTATAATAAAGTAGAATCATGGATATCAAAGATAAATAACAGCCTTGCAGATATTGGAAGACCTTTTGGTCATCGTATTAACCAGACAATTTTTGCCTACCTTGCAAACTATCCCCAAGTCAACTACGATAACACCTATAAATACGCTTTTGCTGATCAGTTAGAGCAAAAGATATTACCTAAACTAAGAGGCTTGGATATTGAGGCTAATGGAGATTGTTTTGTATCAATTCAAAATATTATTAAAGAATTGAATGATGAAGAACTCTTTGAGGCTTACGAAAGAGCGACTAAAAAAGATAAATATATGTTTACATGGCATGGTGTAAGCAGGGAAAACAAAAAATAATGGATAGAATCATTGCATTTATTCGTCCATTTCCATGGTCATCAGCAGATGATAAACAGAGAATTCCATTAATTGAACAAGACAGCCCTAATATAGTTAAGTTTATGGGTTCATCAGTCATTTCTGTTGATGTTTCTACTGATAAAAATATTAAGCTATATTTAGGAAGCACTCAAGATACCCTGCCTAAACTTGGTCCACCCTATAGCTATTCTCATTCACCAAATACAAAATTTCAGCTTTATGAATTACCCCAGCCATTTTTACGCTCTTCAGATAAAAATATTAGAATAACCACTATTAAAAATAGCGAACAATTAAAGTGTTCTATAATGTTTGAAGGTGCAATAAAGCCTCCTCCTAAACATCAAATTAGAAGGTATTTCAATAAATCATTAGCAGATAATGACACAATCAGTAATAATTCAAATGAATCTGGAGACAATTTGTCACTATTACTGCTAAAACTAATATCTTCATGGGTAGATATTATTAATGAGATTATTGCCTCTAAGTTTTCTGAGGAATCCAAACAAGCTCGTAACCGTTACATAGATACAGAGTATATTAAATGGGAAAAAATAGTTTCTCTTCTTCTTGAAGAAAAAAAGAGAAAAGATGAACCCCGTATGGCACTTATTGTCAAAATTTCAGAAAAGATGCAGGAGATTCTTGAGAAGATTTCACGAAATCCAAGAAGAAGGTTGATGAGGGATAATCAACTACAAAATATTCAGAAAATACAAGAAATTGACAGTAATTCTCTCCGTTGGATTGCAAGACAGCCAGGTAGAACAATTCCAGAAAAAGGCGGAACAAAACAAAAAATAATGGCTGTAGTCAGAGTCTCTTCTTTTGATACACTTGAGAACAGAATTTTCAAAGATTTTTTAAAACGTTCTATTGAAGCATCTTTCAAATATATTAGAGAATATAATCATTTTGAGAACTCCAAAAGCACAAGATTTAGGAATGTCAAAAAGTTTAATATCCTTTCTCAAAAAATTATAAATGCTCCATTTTTAAATGATGTTCAAAAAATAGAATCAATTATTCAACCCAATTATGTCCTTCAATCAGGAGAACATTATAAAGATTTATGGAAATGGTATCAAAGGCTGGTAAAACAAGATTATGAAATTGATAATGCATGGGCATGGCAGTCGAGATTATGGTCAAATATTGCAACTTTATTAGTTTCAATAGTCCTTTCAGGAGGCTCTGCTGGAGAAGATAATGAACAAAAGAAAAATAATCATATTGAAATCAAACCAATCTCAAACTCAGAAGCAAGATTTAGATCAGAGCAGATATTTGGCTCATGGCTTGTTAGTGAATCAATTCCAGGACCATGCTGGTTTAAATATGACAATAAAATTTATGTTATTGAGGCAGTAAATTCATCTCATGCAGAAAAACACCCAATTTGTAAGTATCTTGGAGTAACAGGCGGTCATCTTTATATTTTGATAACTGATACTCAAACCAAGAAGAAGGTTGTTATTGTTTTTTGGGGGATACACGGGGCATCAACAACAACCCTTCCAAGTATGAAAGAGATTACAGAATCAGCAGCATCAAGCCTTTATAATATTTATATGAATTTATCTGATAATTACTCTGTACCTAAACTGGCTGGCTGTGTAATGGTCAGCTCAATGAAGGAAGAAATAACCGAGGATAATAATATTGGGTATGATGAGATATTTTTAGATTATCCTGTCGAGAAGAAAGCAATAACAAAACTTTTTGCCATTGAGTTTCCTTCAACCCCTGATAAATGGCATGACATCATAGAAAAATTACAGATATTCTTTGTTGTAACCCTTGATCTTATTAATCAGGAAAAGTGAAAATGATTTTTTCAAATTCATTTATAGGATGTAATTTTGAAGGTCTGTTAGATGCTCAGGCAGTTTTCTCTAAAGACCATGAAACAAATATAAAAATTGAGCAAAACAATGTAATGCCATCTACTGTTATTTTACCAGAAAAGCAATTCCAAGAATTTATTACAGGAGTTGAAAGCTGCAAATCAAGAATATGCAGAGGTTATTCTTGGCCCTTAGAATCTCAATTTAATCCGCAAAATGGTATTAGAAGGATTCCTGTAAGTTTGGCATGGCATTTATTAGTCGCAGCTGAAGATAAAAGAGCCGAGTGGAAAAGTAGCGATAATAATAAAGTTTCTTTATCTGATATAATTGCAGAGCATACAATTGATCTTTTAGCAGGCAGAAAAGAGGATTCTCAAGTAATCCTTTCAATTCCAAATAATCTACACGAGTTTTCTCAAGATGCTCTTATAACTTCATTAAGAAAAAAAAGATGCAGTCCAACTCTTTTATGGCGTCCAATTGCTGCTGCAATTGATTGGTGTTCAAAATTAGATCAAAAAGAGATAAACAGAATGGAAAAAGATGATCCTTTCTATTTTATTCATTTTGGTTCAGATATGTTTGAATTTGTGCCTCTTCATATAAGAAAAATTGAAAGAAATGGTAAGGCTTATGCAGTTCCTATAAGAAAGCAGCCATCTATTACTCCGACATTGATTTCAGGGACTCTTGTTTTGGCAAGTATAGCTGAAGATATTGCAAAAAATAAATACAATACTATAAATACAATACTAATGATGAATCTGTTATATGGCAAATCTTTACATCATTGTCCCAATTATGGAGTTTAAAAGAGGAGCTTGTAGTTCCTGCTGCTGATTCTGGTTTCATTCAGGAAAAAAGATTCATTGATACTGGTAAAAGCTGGCATGTTTTAAACGATAAAGATGATAAAATTGATTTCTCTTTAAATAATATTAAAGTATTAAATTATCCTGAATGGTTTATAAAAAGTATTAAAGAGTGCTGTGATATTGAGCTTAATTTAGAAAATTATAAAGATGCGTTTTCAAATATTGCTGAATGGGTTGAAAATAAGATTACAGAACTTGTTTCAAATACTGATGATGACGAACCTGGTGGTGCAATAATATCAGGGCATTTTAGAAAGTTTAAACCAAATGGCTCAGAAACACTTCAAGACATTGCTATTCGTATTCTCAAAGAAAAGATAAATTTGGGCTTTCAAGACAATTCAGCAGCAGCAACATATATTTACAGTGATTCTAACCCTAAGGCTGATCATATTGCAGAAGGGTGTTTAAAGTACGTTTATAAAAAATCAAAAAATTTGCCAACGTATTACGATGTGCTTCCAAAACTTGATATAAGAGTTAGGAATGACGATAGAACTGGATACCGATGGGAGACCATAGTTTTTACGGATGAAATAGAAGGCGGCGAGACATATTTTAATAAAATTGAAAAGCGTTTTTCAGTATTACAGGGAACAAAACATATAAATTTCTTTTTAAAAAGAATGGATTCAGACCAATGTCGAAAATTACCATTTGATTTTCCTGCCTCAGTTCCTGAAAAAATTTTAGTTGATTTAGATATAAAAATGAAGCCTGCTCAAGGATTTGCATCTGTAGAGATTATTCCAGATAAACCAGAACTGTTTGGAGTTAAACATCTGTTTTTAGATTGGCAAAGAATGGAGCCAGCTTCTTGTACTGAAGAGACTCCACCTCCACCGCCTTCTAAAATAGGTTATCCAGAACCAGTCACTTTAAAATCACATTTACAAGTATTTATTAATAATCAATCTAATTTTAAAGAATATCTCGGTGTATCTGTTTCACCTCGCAACACTATTCGATATACACAAGCTATTGATAATCTGAAAAAATCTCTTAAAACAAAGCAATTTATCAACGGAAAATTTTATGGGATTTTGGATAGTAATGGCAATATCTCACAGCCAATTGACGATGTTTATATTAAGAACCCGACAGACTCTTTATTTAAGGAAGAAGATGCAAAAGAACTGATTAGAAATACACTAACAAAACTTGATTCTGAGACAAGATCAGCTATGAGAAAACACTCCAATTTATATCCACATCTTGAGACTCTAATTACAATAAGTTCATTTTTCTTTACCAAAGCTCCTGAACCTTGTCGTCAATATTTAAAGTCTCTTTTGTGTAGAGAACGCACTGCAACCGCTGGAAAGATACTATATTGTATAGGAAGATGTTTTCATCTGCCAGATGAAGTAAGTCTATTTTTTGAAGTTGCTATTGAGAGAATAAAAAAAGACCCAAACCAAACTAATATATGGGTATGGGCAATCAATAACATTTTGATACACAGAGAAGAAGCCTACAAATATCTTACAGAAGAACAAGCTATTTTTCTTGTCTCTTTCGCCCGTGATAAGATGAAAAATGAATTGGGTAGGCATAATATCCATGGAATTTTTAAAAACTCTGCTAACCTTTTTCTCTATTTACTGCGATGGAGAAAAAAAGAGCCTTATTTTCTCACTGAAACAACTGAGGATTATGAATTAGGACAAGATGTAAAAGATATTTTAACCAAAGCTGTTGAATATACAGGAGATAATCAGGTTAAAAGGATTCTCCAACAGATTGCAAAGTATATTGAATATCAAGGAGATATGGTTATTGATGGTTTTGATTTTGAGAAAATAAGATAGTAAAGCCTAATTGTTAAGTATTATTACTATATAAACCTTAATTCCGTTATAAAATACAAAATTTTATATTTCAGAAATAAAGGAAAGAACAAACGATGGAGTGCAAGGTATCACGACAAACAACCCCTCTCAAAGATGATGCAGATTGGAACAGTCCCCCATGGAGAGATATTCCATCAGAACTTCTAAAGAACTACATGGGCAAGAGACCTGACCATTTTCCAAAGACAGAGGTAAAGATTGCCTATGATGATACCGCTGTATATTTGATGTTTCGGGTTGAGGACAGATATGTTCGTGCAGCAGCCAAATATCATCAGGGGAATGTCTGGGAGGATAGTTGTGTTGAATTCTTCTTTACACCGAATTCTGATCTCTCTGCGGGCTACTTCAATCTTGAGATGAACTGCGGAGGCACAATGCTTTTCCACTTTCATCCAGAAGCAGATATAAAAGAGAAAATTGTAATCCCCAAAAGCGAATGCAGCCGGATAGTATGCAGTCATTCGTTACCACAGATTGTTGTTCCTGAAATCCGTGAACCAGTTACATGGACAGTTGCTTACTCAATACCCATATCCCTGCTGAAAAAATACTGTAAGGTCATCACTCCAGCTCTAAATGTTGAATGGAGAGCCAACTTCTATAAATGTGCAGACAAAACCTCCCACCCGCATTGGTTGACATGGTCTCCAGTAGATTTTCCAAAGCCCAATTTCCATATACCTGAATCATTTGGAATATTAAAATTTGAATGATAGAGAGCTATAATTTATACTAAATATAACGCTCTACAGCTATCTTTCTTCCTGTGATTCGTTGATACTTTTCATCAGGATAGCCAAGTGCAATAACAGAATAAACTCTCTCCTCTTCTGGTATTCCGAATTGCTTCTGAATTGTCCTGTCTCTTTCAAGTGCTTTTACAGCAAATCCAATTAAACAAGTTCCAATTCCCATAGAATGGGCAGCAAG
>CAZIJN010000071.1:0-6777 GCA_964539635.1 uncultured Desulfobacterales bacterium
TTATAATCTCTATTATATATTATGCAATTGGCTTTTTCTATTTTTAGCTAAATATGATATTAAAATCTCTTTTAAATAAAAAACATACCATAAGGAGTAATAAGCGATGAGTAATCCAATTAGAGAGACAGATTTTAAAGAGCTTAAACTTGTTAGAAAAGGTAAAGTAAGAGATATCTACGACACAGGCAATGCCTTATTAATGGTTACAACCGACAGGCTCTCTGCATTTGACGTGGTGATGCCTGATGGAATTGATGGCAAAGGCAGGGTTTTGACACAGATTTCAGTATTTTGGTTTAAGGTTATGGAAGATATTGTAGGCAACCACCTTATTTCTGCTGATGTGCGTGATTTTCCTCCAATATGCCAGAAATATGCAGATATATTAGAAGGAAGAAGCATGTTAGTTAAAAAAGCAGTGCCTCTGCCTGTTGAGTGCATTGTCAGGGGATATATCTCTGGTTCTGGCTGGAAATCTTATCAAAAAGAGGGGCATGTTTGCGGCATTATGCTTCCAAAAGGGTTGAAAGAGTCTGATAAATTACCTGAACCGCTCTATACTCCGTCAACCAAAGCTGAGGTTGGAGATCATGATATTAATGTCGATTTTGATGAGACAGTTAAAATTCTTGGCAGAGAAAAGGCTGAAAAGTTAAGAGATTTGAGTCTGAAAATATATAAAAAAGGTGCAGAGCTTGCATTAGATAAAGGCATTATTATTGCAGATACAAAATTTGAGTTTGGAGAGGTTGACGGCAAAATTATCTTGATTGATGAGGTTATGACTCCTGATTCATCACGTTTTTGGCCCAAAGATTCATACGCTCCGGGCGGTTCGCAAAAGAGCTTTGATAAGCAGTTTGTACGAGATTGGTTAGAGTCGTCAGGCTGGGACAAAAATCCTCCTGCTCCAAAACTTCCTCAAGATGTTATTGAAAAGACCTCTGCTAAATACCTTGAGGCTCTTAACCTTATTACTGGTGCTGCCTGATGCCTGACTGCAAAAATCAAATTATTACTCCCTCCTCTCCTGAGGATAAGGCTGGCAGGAGGTTTTGCATAACAAATATAAGCATAGATGATATAGATTTGTCAGACACTACTTTTAAAATCTCGTCTTACACTGATATCAGTTCCCTTGCACAATCAATAAATTCAATAGGTTTGCTCAATCTGCCTCTTCTAAAACAGGTTAATGATAAATATATTGTAGTAAGCGGTTTTAGACGATTAGCTGCGGTTAAGGGTCTTATCTCTTCTAAAGATTCAAATCTCCCAAACAAGATATCAGCAGATGTATTAGATGTTGACGACAAAACCTGTGCATTTATTGCAATATCAGAAAACTCTTTTCAAAGAGAGCTGAACACAATGGAGCAGGCAAGAGGCGTTGCTCTGTTAAAAAAATTTCTCTCTGTTGGCGAAATTGCAGAAAAATCAAATCTTATATTTAACACTAAGATGAACAGAGCCTTGATAAATAATCTTGAAGATATTGCAGGTATGCCCAAATCACTCCACAATGCAGTTGAAAGTGATAGAATCGCAATGGGTGCAGCGTTAAAATTTAAGCAGTATGGTTATGATCATCTTTTAATTGCTCTGTTTGTAAATCTATTTTTAAATATAAGATGCAGCCTTAACAAGCAAAAAGAGATAATCACAAATATCCATGAGATTGCAGCAAGAGAAAATATTTCAGCCGCTGATGTCATAAACGCAGAA
Organism: uncultured Desulfobacterales bacterium; assembly: GCA_964539635.1. Classification (GTDB taxonomy): domain Bacteria; phylum Desulfobacterota; class Desulfobacteria; order Desulfobacterales; family Desulfobacteraceae; genus Desulfamplus. The sequence goes on from CAZIJN010000071.1 coordinate 1,729, forward strand.
GAGATAAGAGAGATTGTTGATAATAGTGGAGATATCGCTGATGAGAACCGAAAAGGAAATCTTATCCGTAATGTTCTGTTTGAGCGGAGATATCCTAATCTTTCCAAAGCAAAAGAGCAGTTTAATATAAATTTAAATCTCTTAAACTCTGAAGGATATTTAAAAGGCAGTATAAAACTTGAACCTCCTGCAGATTTTGAGGGAAGAGATTATACTATTAGTTTTAAGTTTTCAAATATTGATGAGTTGGCACAAAGTGCAGAGGCAATTTCAGATTTAAGTAAAAATAGGCTGGTTGATCAGATAATTTCATCAAATCTTTAATCATCAGATATTTCAAATGACCAGCAAAATATCTTATTGGAAATAGTTATGAAAATAGATACTCTTTTCATGGACAGCCATCTTAAACCCTGCGGAGAGATAGAACGCATCATTGCAGCAACAGGGCTTAATCCTCAATTTGTTACTGGCAGCAGGGTTGTCTATGAGCATGTAAATTCATCTGATGATCCTGTTACAAAGGGAAAACAGACACTTTACATTACTGAAAATCATGGTGCTGTAATAAAAAAGTGTCCCGGCACAAGCTACTACACCTGCTGCGACTACACAATTTTGCACACAGGCACTTTCTGCACTATGGATTGCTCTTACTGCATTCTTCAAGCCTATTTCCACCCGCCTGTTCTCCAATATTTTGCAGGTCAGGATAAGATTGATTCTGCTCTTGATGATATTTTTAAGCAGAATAAAACATATCGAATTGGAACAGGCGAATTTACCGACAGTCTTATTTGGGAAAAGTTGAGCGGACAGCCTGAAAAATTGGTCAAAAAATTTGCAGGGCAGAAACGATCTATTCTTGAACTCAAAACAAAGACCGTCAATATTGAATCTCTTAAAAATATTGACCATAACCGTAAGACTGTTGTTGCATGGTCTCTTAACACCCCTTCAATCATAAAATCTGAAGAGAAAGGGACAGCATCTTTAAATGCAAGGTTAAAAGCTGCAAAACAGTGCGAACATTGGGGTTACAGGCTTGCATTCCACTTTGACCCGCTTGTGATTTATGATGGCTGCGAAGAGGATTATAGAGAGGTTATTAAATCAATTTTTACAACCAACTCTGATGGCTCTTCTGGTATAAATCCCGAAAGCATTGTCTGGATAAGCATTGGAACATTTAGATTTATGCCCCAGCTTAAACCAATCATTGAAAGCAGATTTCCAAAATCTATAATACCTTATGGAGAGTTTATAACTGGTCTTGACAATAAGATGCGTTATTTCAAGCCGTTAAGAATAGCTCTTTATCAAAAAATCGCGTCTTTTATACGTGAATATGCTCCAAATGTTCTTATATATTTTTGTATGGAAGATGAAGAGGTGTGGCTTAAAACTCTTGGTTTTTTCCCAAAAAGAGAGGGCGAATTAGGAGAACTTTTAGATAAAAGCGTTATTAAGTGTTGTGAGCTTTTAAGTTTTTAAGATGCTGAACTATCAAAAGATTTTTCAATTTGTGTCAGATTCTATTTTCCCGAGAAAATGCCTAAGCTGCGGAATCTTTTTGATTGATGACAATAGTTTAAAAATTGAGCCTCCATTTAACCATTTTTCAAAATATTTCTGTGCTGATTGTCTCAAGCCTCAACTATTTGTTACTTCTTTATCCTCATATTCTAACTCTGCACCTCAGCAAAATTATCAGATTAATGTCAACGCTGCATCAACTTATGATGGAGTTGTAAAAGAGTCGATTCATCTGCTTAAATACAACGGTAAAACAGCACTTGCAGAGCCTCTTGGACACCTTTTATTCAACGCTTTTATCGAACATTATCAAAATAGAGATGTTGATTTTATTGTACCGATTCCGCTCTATAGCTGGAAGATGTTTCAACGGGGATTTAACCAGTCATTTCTTTTGGTAAGAGACTTTAACCGCTATTGGCTCCAATTAAAAGGATTTCCTCCAAAGTGGAAGATTGCACCAGAAATTCTTATCAGAAAACGAAATACAAAATCACAAACTGGTTTTAACAGACAAGAGCGAAGAGAAAATATAAGAGGAGCATTTGCTCTTAAAAAAGGTTATGCAGAAAAAGGGGTAATTCGAGGCAGCCATATGGTTCTTGTTGATGATGTCCATACAACTGGAGCCACCACTAACGAAGCTGCAAAGATTTTGCTTGACTCTGGTGCAGCTTCCGTAGGTGTGATTGTGGTTGCACAGGCGTGATTAATAATTTGTGTAAATGGATCGAATTGCCGCAGGGGGCACGCTTCATTATGTTTATATGAACTTCCCCAAAAAAGTGGACATATCGAACAGTAAAGTAGTATGAAGCTGTAGGAGGAATGTCGATATGGGAAGAAAATACGATAGAGAATTTAAGATTGAGGCAGTGAAACTGGCTTTATCACCTGGAAACAAGCAGTCGCTCATAGAAAGAGAACTTGGTATAGGCCAAGGAATAATCAGCAAGTGGAAAAAAGAGCTGTCCAAAGATGTGACCCTCCCCAAAAAAGTGGACAGTGTTAAAAGCAAACTTCTGCTTTGATTGAACACTCGACTTGAGCCGGAGTTCGGTAATTCAAGGTCGAATGTTTCCTGTTTTTATTATAATAGACCTCAATATATTCAAAAAGAGCTGGCAAAGCATCATTTTTATCTTTGAAGTTTTTATGCTGAATCAACTCTGCTTTAATCGTATGGAAAAAAGACTCTGCTACAGCGTTATCCCAACAATTTCCCTTACGACTCATGCTTTGAATGAAAAAATGTCTATCTATTATTTTTCTGAAATCTTCACAGGCGTATTGAACACCTCTATCCGAATGAATAATAAGTCCTGCTTTTGGTTTACGGCGTTGTATAGCACGCTGCACCGCCTTTTGAACGTACCGGCTCTCAAGTGAATCGCCTATTGTCCATCCGACCACCATTCTGGAATAAAGGTCTATAAACACTGTCAGATACAACCACCCTGTCTCTGTCATTATATATAGCATATTCCATTTTAATTAAGTATAAGACTGACAATGTTGACAACATGCTTTAGTCAATTGAGGTGTAATTAATTTAATCCCTTGTTCAATAGCTTTATAAAGAGCATCAACAGTGCGTGCTTTTGCTTTGCGTAAATGATTCTTTAATACTGACCAACAATGTTCAATAGGGTTCATTTCAGGTGCATATGGAGGTAAAAATGTTATCTTTGCACCAGTTTGCTCAATAAGCTCAAGAGCTTCAATTTCCATATGTATTTTGGCATTATCCATAATTACCACTTTGTGTTTAGATAAATGAGGCACAAGAAAATGTTCTACAAACCATGAGAAAATATAACCATTAAAAGTGCCTTCTATACTTATTGCACTAAGAAGCCCTGAATCTGAAATAGCACCAATTGTGTTAATACGTTTACCGCGATTCACAGGTTTATAATCGTGAACACGTTCATAAGAAGGAGCTCGTCCATAACTTGTTGCAAGATTCATAACACTGCCTGTTTCATCTATGAAGATTCTATCCTCAGGAGCAAACGAGGCTATCTCTTCATTGTAGATATTGAGTTTATCCACCCAATTAGGAGAGTTCCTCTTTGGATCGTGAAAAGTTTTTTTTAAAGTTATTTTGTATTTTTTTCAAACCTCTATGCATTGATGAGTTACCTATAGAACGATTAAAATGAACTGTAAATTCTTCACAGAGCTTAGAAAGAGTTAAATCAGGTTTTTGCTTTAGAAGCTGCTTTAAAAAACACGCTTCTATATCAGTAATTTTGGCTGGATTACCTCCTGTTTTTCTACGTTTAGCAGATAATTCACCTGTAACTTTATAACGTTTTATAAATCTATAAACAGTATCTTTACCTACTCCGAATATCTTTGATAATTGAGACATTGAACCTTGTTTATTCTCATAAGCTTGAACTATTTTATGACGTAAATCAGAAGAATATGCCATTTTCCCCTCAAAGATATATATTGCTGTAAAATTTATTCTAATTTTCTTATTTGAATAGTTTATATCATCATTAGTTCAATTGGAAAATGCTATACCGTATAACTTACTCCTACCATTGCTTCCTTCTTCTTCTGACGTTTTTCTCCCTTCCCTTGCCTCGATTTCAGCTTCGCAGCCTCCTTTTTAATCACAGGAACTCCTTTCCCATCGAATCCTATAACTTCTAACTCTCCCTCACTCTCTGATTCCGGAGGCTCTTTCTCGTCATAAAATTGTTCGTAGTTCCGGCTTGATTCACGAGACACTATCTCAAAACGACTCGGACTTATATCCAGACCCAGCAGCTTGTAAACCGACTGGTGCGACTCGCCGAACGTCTCACGAATACTGAAAACATTCATCCATTCCTGCAATAAATATGAGTAACATCTCTCCGGAAGGTTCGCCTCCGCATCAAGAGGCATTACTCCTGCTTCTCCTTCTTTCCTGTAACACGTCCGAGCTACTTTAAGTTTCCCGAAAATCGAAAAATAATTCCGCCCAGAAAAAACGCTCTGCTTCTTCAATTTCATACCATTTGACAGGACTAATTCTGAACCAATATCTCCTGTTCCTTTAACCGCAAAATACGCTTTCAATGCGAATAAACCTATTTGCATTGCTCTGCTAAATATTGCTTTTTCCATCTCACTGGCACTGTATTTAAATGCCATCTTCTCAACAAATCCAAAAAGTTCTTCTACTTGATTTTTTCCCCCAATTATGCTCTGTTCTAAATCGAATGCTTGCATTGTATATTTCCTTTGCTTTTTTGTTGTCAATAGACTGTCCTGACTAAACAATCTAATGCAATAACAAAAAAGACTTTGCAAGCATTCTTTTATAATATGCTGTATCTTCAAATAGTTAATCTATATTACAAAAAGGCTACACTCAAATAAAATCACGATAAGGATCAAATCGATTTTACACACCAGGAAAGTACAAATTGATGAATTTGTTTTAATCCCCCTCAGTGTCCCCCTGTGTCAGGATAGATGTCGCCTCTGATGAGAAGTTAAATTTTGGGGGAT
>CAZIJN010000072.1:0-6422 GCA_964539635.1 uncultured Desulfobacterales bacterium
TTGGCTATTACTCTGTCAAATATCATCAACTCATCATTTTGAATGTGTTTAGGAGATGCAAGTGTGCAGCCCTTTTGAATATCAGCATCAGAATAGTTATGAAGTATCATGTTTATTTTGCAGATAGCCCAAGTTCCTAAATTCTTCTCTTGACCAAACAGCCCAGCATCTAAAAGCTCACCTACCTTACCGCCTCTTTGGGCTATGTATCTTGCACTTTCAACCAGCATACCGCCAGAGCCGCAGGTTGGGTCATAGACTTTATTTTTAGGTTCAGGTTTTATAAGCTGGACTATCAGCTTTACAACTCCTTTTGGAGTGTAGAACTCACCGCCTTTTTTACCTGCATCATCAGCAAACATTTTTATAAGATACTCGTAAGCATCACCAAGAAGATCAGGAGTGTAGAGGTCGTTGTTTCCAAGCGAATATTTATTGAAGTGAAGTAAAAGCCTTTGCAGCACTGCATCACTTAAAACCTCTTTATTACCAAAGTGAACCGCAGTCATAACACCTTCAAGTTTAGGGTTTTCTTCTTCTATAGAAGCTAAAGCCTTGTCAATCGACTCTCCTATATTCTCGGTCTTTTCTATGATGTTTTGCCATCTTGCAGTTTCAGGTATAAATATTTGATGCTCATCAGGGTCATTTTCAGCTTCTTCTTTACTTAAACCTTTTGTATCTACAATTTTATCAACCTCTTCTTGAAATACATCATTTGCACGTTTAAGGAATAGCAGCCCAAAGATGTAGTTTTTAAAATCGCTGCTGTCTATGCTTCCTCTAAGAATATCAGCAGAACCCCACAGCCAGCTTTCAAGAGATGGTAAGTCTAATGTCATTAAATCACTCCAATTAAATTAGTAAAACAAATGTAGCTGTTAAAAATATTGCTGTGCTGTAATATTACAATGTTTATTTTTTGGCAAATTTATTCTATTAAAAATATTTATATTATAAGCAATAGCTCATAATATAAATATTCCCTTCCTTCTCCTTCCAAATCTTGTAATTACACTGTGTAAAGCCGTTACACTCAATTACAAGACTGTAACAGGTTTTTACACTCACCCAATCCTGCATATACAAAAACCCCCTTTAACCCCCATTTTCCTCTTCTTTGTTTCATATAAAAATACACTTTTTGTAATCGTTTTGTAATTACTTTGTAACGAGTAAAAAAAGTGTAATTGCCGTGTAAAAGTAGCTTAAAAACACAATAATCATCTTCCAAATTTGGAAAAAAGTATGAGAACAACCAGCTACACAACATGCCCCAGCACCTGCAACTTAACTTTAAATATCCAGTATTAACCGATGCTGGAGCTTCCTCCTTCCTCTATCGTGGTCATCACCATTGCTATATGCCCCCCATATTTCAGCCCGCCTTATCGTTATTGCTACGTTGTAAAACATAGCAATGTTTTTACATATATTTCTAAACATCTCGATAAAACTCACCATAGATTGAAAAGTTAAAAACCAAAAAAAAATGTGAGAGCACCACTATATAGATATAACGATAGTATTGATGCTTTTCAAGGGGTAATAGCCCCCCCCATGCCCTATTCACAAGGGTCTTACTCTTTTCTGACATTCAAACATATCCATTTTAATCAGCAGTCAATTCTCTATCGAATCATTACATTAAGACACACACCTCCCCCTCTGTGCCTCAGATTAGGGGCTACAATGTCTTATTCTATAGCTGTTTGTATCAATCGCATAGGTAGGTATGGGGAATCTCCCATAGCCATCAGAAAGGCTCACAGAGCTTATAATCAATATATATTTCAACAACTTAAACCGTTCTTGGCTTGTGCTGAGGCGGTTTTTTTATTTTATATAAACAAATAAACAAAAGGAGAATTTTTATTATGTGGAACGCACCAAGTAAGAAGCAACTATCAACATTACCGAGACTTTATCAAACAGAAGCAGTGGCACTTAAAGACAAAATTATTCATTTACATTTTTTCATAGGGGGTTGTGATTGGTTTATCGCTGAATTTGATGGAGATGACCTGTTCTTTGGTTTCACCATCTTAAATCAGGATTATCAAAATGCAGAGTGGGGCTACATCAGCTTTGGTGAACTGAAATCTATTAAAGTTCAGGGGTGGCTTGAAATTGATAGAGACATTCACTGGAAGGTTAGACCTGCTAAAGAGGTTGACCTGATTTGTGAAGCTCAGGGATGGTAAAGTCTTAAAAACAATTAATTTTAACTAAAGGGCGGTTTGGCTATTATAGCTGGTCGCCCTTATTTATTTGGAGGTAAGTATGAATAAATTTGGAAAAGATTACCGCAACACACAACGTATGCATTTAGGTTTAAGGGCTATTTTGGCTACTGAAGTCGCACAGGGCAAGTATCCAGAGCTTACAAAAGACCTGCTGTATATAAAAGCACAAAATGAAGGACTCAGGATTCTTCCTGATGATGCCAGTTTGATGAACCTACAGATTAGTAAACTTGATGCTTTGAAAGTGCTTATGAAACTTGATAGGGATTATTGGGAATTGTTTGTTGCATTTGACATAATACCACCAAATAAATATGCGGAGGTGCTGCAATGAAACAACAAACATTAATTAACGATGATTCAATTAACCACAAAGAGAGAGTCCTTCCTGAGTGGTGCAAGTGTATGCTTTGGGATTGGGAGGGTTATGAGACCATTCCGCCAGCTTGTAATTTTTTTATAGATAATGGAAACGGCTATTGTTGCAACTGCGGACATTCAGTTGATTGTCATACAAATAGTAAGCAGGATAAGATTATAGAGGAGATACTTAAGCTCACAAATAAAAATCCAACGCTGTTAGCTGATATTATTCACCAGTTGATTTTAAAGCATTGTACAGTGAATAGAATCTAAAACTTACACATGTAATAAGAGCCTTTAAAAAGGCTTTTTTTGTTTTAATGAGACCCATCTGTCTATCAAGGCAGGTGGGTTTTCTATTTTAGGAGGTTATTATGAACATTTATGAGAAATTAAATCTTGTGCAGTCGCAATTAAAAGCACCAAAGGGGCAGTATAATAGCTTTGGTAATTTCAAATATCGGTCTCTTGAGGATATTGTAGAAGCTGCAAAACCTTTACTTATGAACCAAAGATTATGTTTAACTATATCTGATTCAGTTAAATTAATCGGCGATAGGTTTTATGTAGAAGCTGCTGCAACATTAATAAATATAGATAAGCCAGATGAAAAAATTATCACTACAGCACTTGCAAGGGAATCATTAGAAAAGAAGGGAATGGACAGCAGCCAGATTACAGGAGCTTCTTCAAGTTATGCCAGAAAGTATGCTCTCAATGCTCTTTTCAGTATTGATGATACTAAAGATGCTGACTTTCCTACTAACCATGAACATAACAACAACGGTAAGATTCAAAGACAGGCACAGATGCAATACACGGGTAATACCTCAACCCCTGCTGTAAACAATTTTCAGCCCCCGCCGACAACTCAACCTATTAACAACTACCCGCCAGTGAACACAGTCGAGACTCCAAATAATTCTAATCCTCAACCACAAAATAACAGCGATGAAGGGCGTTTAAGTGGGAAACAATACAAGTTCATACTTTCATTGATAGGTAATAAAGGTAAGTCTCAAGAAGAGATCAATCAGGTTTGCATCAGCAATTATAATAAAACATTACAACACCTGTCTAAAAAAGATGCCTCACAACTCATCGAATCGTTAGTAGCCAAATAATTAAAAACAACAATTTAGCAGTATCAGCAGGGGTGTCCATAATGGATACCCCTTTTTTTATTTCATTCACATTATATAAGGAATGAAAATTTAATAACACCCGAAATCATTTGAAACCGCTCTTCAATATTTAATCTTCAATGATTATAAGTTTAGGGAGTTATTGCATGCTCATTCCTAAGGAGAAAAACCATGTCAGAACGTAAAACATTAGAACAACTCACAGATGGTGAGCTGCATATCAGCCATTCGCAAATTTCAACTTATCAAAACTGTTCTTTAAAATATTTTTTTAGATATGTATCAGGTCTAAAGCCAGAGTCAGCAAATATTTCACTGCCTTTTGGGTCGGCCATACACACATCTCTTGCGACCCTATATAGAGGGATTAAAAACAATCAAGTAGAGCCATTAGAAGCAATTACAGAGACATTCAAGATTTGTTTATCGCTTGATATAGATAACTCAGAATTGCCAATAATTTATAGCAAAACGACACCTGATAAAGAGTCTGCTATAGCATTGGGCGTTAAAATGCTTGAGGCATTTTATAACACCGTAAATATTGCAGATTATACTGTTGTTGACGTGGAATTGCCTCTGTCAGCTCCCCTTTACACGTATGAAGGTAAACCAACAGATTTTAAACTGGTAGGGATCATTGATCTATTACTTAAAAGTCCAACAGGTGATCTTCTTGTGGTTGATTTTAAAACAGCATCTAAATCTATAAGTCAATCTGCCGTTGACGAAGACACCCAATTAACAGCCTACTCTTATCTATTAGTAGCATCTAATAAAAAAATTAATTCAACCTCTAATGTAGAGTGCCAATACTGCGTTTTGCTCAAGACCAAAGAACCGAAAGTTCAGCAGATTAAAACCATTAGGACAAGAGCAGATCGTAAGCGATTTGCTAAAATAGCTAATATCGTATTAGCTGCTATAGATGCAAAAATTTTTATGCCTACTGTTTCTTGGCTCTGTGCATCATGCGAATATTCAACAGCTTGCAAGGAGTGGTAGTAACTCAGGATTTAGACAATTTGTTTTTAACAGAAGCCTCAAGGTCAATCTTGGGGCTTTTTATTTTTAATTAAAGGAGATCATAAAATGACTACAGCAACTTGTATCAGAAAACCAGAAACAATAAGATTCAATCGGGCAGAACTACAAGAAAAAATAGATGAGATTTTTGACAATGCAACTCACCAAAGCGAGTGCCTTGTCAATATCTACAGGTTAGCATTTCCTCAGTGGGATCGTATAGATAGAATCGGAGGTTATCCTGTTGTCGGCTGTAAACTTTGGCTTTATATCTGTAAAAAGTTTATTGAGTTCGATCAAGAGCATCACCCCGAATGCGTCAGCGGAGTTTGGATTAATAACGGGTTTAGCTCGTCAGCAGATTTAGGCGACTGGGAGATAGACATGAGCAGGTGCAAAGTAACTTACAATTAAATTTTAACATCATAAACTTTAAAGAGCCATCTATAGGATCAGCTTTCCTGTAGGTGGCTTTTTATTTGATCAATAAGGAGACAACTAATGGAAACTAATAATACAGTTAAAGCAGTAATGGACTCTATTTTAAATGCGTTTGAGAGTGGTCAAATCCCAGATGCAGTAGCTATAGCCAGCTTCCCTATACCTACTAACATACCATCAGCTAAATGGAGTATCCGAAATCGCACCATCGCAGCATTATCAAACACTATTGATGCGAGAGGTTATAAACAGTGGCTATCAGCTAGAAGGTTTGTTAAATCTGGTTCAAAAGCTATTTATATTCTATCGCCATGTATTTCTAAAAAAGATGAAGATCAGGAAGTAGATGATACTCAAGTTGTAAGATTTTTCAAGGGAACGCCTGTATTTAGAGTTCAAGATACTGACGGTGAACCTCTTCATTATAAAGAACCAGAATTACCTGATCTGCCATTACTTGATAGAGCCAGAGAGCTTGGAGTCAGTGTTAAAGCTATACATGGCAACCTTCAGTATTACGGTTTTTACTCACCTGATCGTAAAGAGATAGCTTTAGCTACCCCAAGTGAGAAGACCCTATTCCATGAGCTGAGTCATGCATCTGAGCATATTATAAAAGGCAGGCTTAAACGAGGACAAGACCCGTTGCAAGAAATTACTGCTGAACTCTCCGCTCAAGTTTTAGCAAGGTTAGTAGGTAAGTCTATACAGGATACCACTGGCAACTCTTATCAATATATAAAAAGATATGCTGAAAAGCTCAGAATCTCACCACATCACGCATGTTTACGAGTCCTATCTGACACAGAGAGCATAGTAAATTTTTTACTATTTGGTAGTATAAATGGGACAGTAGCAGCAACAGAACAACAAGCTCAGGCAGCTTAATGGAGGTCTAATATGAAAGTTTTTACAGGTTTGGTTTATAAGGCGAAAAAAGAGCACATTTACCGCACATACACAAACGGATATTCTAGGTCCAGTAGTGAACAAACTCGATTGATTAAGGAGAAAAAATAATGAAAATTTCAGCATATATCTGTGATTATAATTTAGACCCACCAGATGATGATGAGCCAGAGAGTGATGTTGAAGAAGAGGATAATGATGAATATGAGGTTGAATCTCAAAGCAGTTACTACGATTCATTACCATACCATACATTTAAATAACTGAACAATATAACATTAAAATAACTTGA
>CAZIJN010000073.1:0-6131 GCA_964539635.1 uncultured Desulfobacterales bacterium
GCATCGTCGGCGGATTCGCCCACCATCAGGTCATGGCACTGGCCGACAAGGTGGTGGAGGCGGTCAAGTCTGGAGCGGTTAAGCGCTTTGTGGTCATGGCCGGTTGTGACGGTCGCCAGAAGTCGCGCGAGTACTACACTCAGGTGGCCGAGGCCTTGCCCAAGGACACCATCATCCTCACGGCTGGTTGCGCCAAGTATCGTTACAACAAGTTGAATCTCGGCGACATCGGCGGCATCCCCCGCGTGCTGGACGCTGGGCAGTGCAACGATTCCTATTCTCTGGCGGTCATTGCGCTGAAGCTCAAAGAGGTCTTCGGTCTGGATGACATCAACAAACTGCCCGTGTCCTACGACATCGCATGGTATGAACAGAAGGCGGTGGCTGTGCTTCTGGCGCTGTTGTCCCTCGGCGTGAAGGGCATCCGTCTCGGACCCACGCTGCCGGGCTTCCTGTCCCCTGCCGTGGCCAAGGTAGTGATCGAAAAGTTTGACCTGAAGCCCATAGGTACTGTGCAGGATGACATTGCGGCAATGATGGCCGGAAACTAGATACAGGGGGGCTTAGCTCCCCTTTTTTTATCGAATGGCTGATCACTGCTTTAGAGATTCGTTGAGGCTTCCAATCATATTTTGTGTTGGATTCAATGGAGGGCAGAAATGATAAGTCCAAAGGTAAAGGCTGTTTTCTTTTTTTGTCTCGCGTTGACATTTGGCGTCCTGATTTTCGGTGGATACGCCATCAACAAGGAAAAACCACCCATTCCCGCCAAGGTCCTGGATCATTCAGGGAGCATCCTGTTCACAGGCGAGGACGTCATCGGTGGCCAGAATTATTTTTACAGCAGGGGCGGGCAGCATATCGGAACCATATGGGGGCACGGTGCGTATTTGGCGCCCGATTGGTCGGCCGACTTCCTGCACCGCATGGGTCTTTTTCTTGCAGCCCGGCACAATGGGCTGGACGCTCCCCAGGCCGGCGCGTTCACTCATGACGACTTCAAGAAAATGGACCCGGCCGAACAGGCCCGGCTCCAGGCCGTGGTCACGCAAGAAATGAAAAAGAACCGTTACGATCCGCTCACCGGAGTGCTGACCCTGACGGAATTTCAGACCGAAGCGTTCAAAGCCTTGACCGGCTATTATACGGAGCTTTTTCAGAACGGAAACGATCGGATGGGCCTGCAACCGGGGATCGTCAGGACGGCCGAGGAGGGCCGCCTGGTGACGGTTTTCTTCGCATGGCTGTCTTGGGCCGCCGGGACGCAGCGGCTTGACGCCGAGCACACCTACACGACCAACTGGCCCTACGACCCGCTGGTCGGCAACGAGCCCTTACCGGACTTTCTCATCTGGTCGATCGTCAGCGTTGTCCTGCTTATTTTCGGCATAGCGGGGGCCTTGTTCGTCTATCAGCGCTATGTCGGTCAGGACGAGTACGGGAATATGCTCAAGCTCGATTTTCCGGAGCCGACGCCGACTCCGAGCCAGAAAGCGACACTCATATACTTTCTGACCGCAATCGCGCTTTTTACCTTGCAACTGGGGCTTGGCGCGGTGACGGCCCACTTCACCGTGGAAGGCAATTCGTTCTTCGGCATCCCCATCGCCTCTTTTCTGCCGTATGCGGCAGTGAGAACGTGGCACATCCAGTTGTCCATCTTCTTCATCGCCACGTGTTTCCTGGCAGCGGGCCTCTTTATCGGGCCGTTTGTCGGCAAGGAACCAAAAGGGCAGGCTTTTTGGGTGGTCGTCCTTTTCGGGGCTCTGGTGGTCGTCGTGCTGGGCACTTTGGGCGGCACTTGGCTTTCCGTCTCCGGATTTTTCGATGGCGACGGGTTCATGTTCGGCCACCAGGGCTATGAGTTCATCGAACTTGGCCGCTTCTGGCAGCTCCTGCTCATCGTCGGCATGATCATCTGGCTCGTTCTCGTCTGGCGGGCCATACGCCCGGCCGTGCAGAGCGAGACGGACGGCGGCGGACTTACGCACATGCTCCTGTATAGCTCGGTGTCCATTCCGCTTTTCTACATGGCGGGACTGCTCTACGGGAAGGGGAGCCACCTCTCGGACGCGGAATACTGGCGGTGGTGGGTCGTGCATCTATGGGTTGAGGGCTTTTTCGAGGTCTTCGCCACGGTGGTCATGGCTTTCCTGCTTTCGCACATCGGTGCGGTCAGCAAGAAATTTGCCCTGACCAGCGTGTACTTCATCGTCTTCCTGTATCTCGGCAGCGGAGTCATCGGCACCTTCCACCACCTGTACTGGAGCGGTTCGCCGACCATCGTCATCGCCCTCGGAGCGGTGTTTTCCGCCCTGGAGGTCGTGCCCCTGTCGCTCTTGGGGTTCGAGGCTGCACACAACCTCAGGGTCGTGGACGAAGGTGGCAAGGGATACGCCTACAAATGGCCCATATACTTCTTCGTGGCTGTGGCGTTTTGGAATCTCGTCGGGGCAGGCGTGTTCGGCTTCCTGATCAACCCGCCCATCGTCCTCTACTATGCCCAGGGCATCAACACCACGCCGATCCATTCGCACGGGGCGCTGTTCGGCGTGTACGGCATGCTCGCCATCTCCCTGATGCTCTTCTCCGTAAGGCATATCGTCACTAAGGCCTCTTGGTCGGACAGTCTCCTGAAATGGAGCTTTTGGGGGCTCAACGGCGGCTTGGCGGGCATGATGGTCTTCAGCCTGATCCCCTCGGGCTTTTTCCAGTTCTACCATGCCGTCAAGGAAGGCTTGTGGTTTGCGCGTAGCCCTGAAATCACGTCCCACGAATTTATCCGCACCGTGACATGGATGCGCATGCTGCCGGATGTCATATTTGCGGTGGGCGCGTTCTCGTTGCTGTTTTTCCTGCTGCGTTCGATCTGGCTGAGTTTCTTGAAAAAATCATAGAAGTGCATGGAGGGGCGGCATGCTCGCCCCTCCACGAAATTCGGGTACTTTAATATGTGTATTGCAATCAAGAGGGTTTATGATCCCGTCGGTGACGACGGTACACGTATTTTGGTGGACCGTCTTTGGCCACGCGGGGTGAGTAAAGACAATCTTCAGGGGGAGTGGATCAAGGAGGTTGCTCCGAGCACTGCGTTACGAAAATGGTTTGATCACCAACCAGACAAATGGCTGGAGTTCAAAAGAAAATATTTTGCTGAACTGGAAACTCGGCAGGAATCCGTCGAAGAGATTGTCGAGTTGGTTCAGAATGGTAAGGTGACCATTCTGTATTCAAGTAAAAATAAAGAATATAACCATGCTGTCGCATTGCGTGAATATTTGCAAGAATTTATAAAAAAAGTTTTCCTAAATATTGGAGGTGTTAAAATGAAGTCAGTGCAAGAGCTTGTGAATGAGCATGAAGGCATTCAGTTGATGCTTTCCATTTTGCAAAATGTAGCGAAGAAGATTGCTTCTGGAAAAAATGTTCCAAAGAAAGAGATGGAAGGAATCATGGAGTTTTTGACCGTCTTTGTAGACAAATGTCATCACGGAAAAGAAGAGGATTTTTTGTTTCCTGCACTTGAAGGTGCCGGAATAGCCAAGGATGGTGGGCCAATCGGTGTGATGCTGCAAGAACACGAGCGTGGCCGTCGCCATATTGCAGATATGAAAAAAGCACTGGGAAATTTCACATCAAGCGGCATAAATGCTGCTGAATTTCAGAAGGCTGTGGAAGAATATGTTTCTTTATTGAATCAACATATTTTTAAAGAAAACAATGTGTTGTTTCCAATGGCTGAAAAAGTATTGAGTGTCGACGATGACAAAAAATTGTTCGATAATTTTGAAAAACTTGAAGTTGAGCGTATAGGTATTGGAAAGCATGAAGAATTTCATGCATTGATGGACACATTAGCAGATAAATATCGGTAAAGAGGTGCTGTCGGAAAAATGGGGAAGCGGCTCTCGAAGAGGACGCTTCCCTGCGATGGCGAGTGTGCAAGCCTATGTTTGCATCATCACGTCCAGTCCAAGAGACGCTGCTGTCCTTCTAGGGCGCGAATGGCAGTGACGTCCTGGCTGACTTCGAGGCAGCCCAGATACTGGCCATCGCGTCTGACCGCGAAATAGCGGATGTGGATGAAGCGTCCGCCCAGTTCGATCCAAAACTCGGCAGTGTCGCGTTCCCCGTTCTTGAACTTGGCCAGAATTTCCTCGACCATGTGCACGCTCTTGGGGGGATGGCATTTGGACACCTCGCGGCCGATGATGCCTTCGCTGCGTGGGAAGATCCGTTCGTCGGTCTGCGAGAAGTACTTCACGCGGTCGTCCGGGCCGACAAAGGTCATGTCCACTGGCAGGTGCTTGAGCAGGGCGTTGATCACTTCGGGTTCTAGCTGCCCGCAGTCGAGTTGCACCATGCCGATGGCGTCTCCTCTGGCGGCAGCCGACCCTTCGACCGGAAACCAGGCATCTCCCGGATCCACCCAAGCAAAGCCGATCTCCGCCTCCCCCCGCCTGACCTTGCGCCAGTCCTCTTCGGAGAAGGTCTCGAAGACCATGGGGAAGAGAATGCGCTCCTCCTTGAAGATCATGTCGCGCACGGCGAGAACCAGCTCGGACACGGCCTCCACGGCCGGGGCGTGCTCTGCGGATTCCAGGCTGGACTGGGCCTTCTTGAACATGGTCCGGATGTCGTCATGAATTTCCCACATGACCTGCGGCGGGGCCGTCAGGCCGTGGGCCTCCATGATGGGAAAAAGCTGGTTCTCCTTGCGCGCGTAATGCCGGATGATGGCTGCTAGGTCCGCGACCCCGATTTTCAGGGCGCCTCGTGCCCCCGAATACCCGAGTTCGTCGCGGACGCCGCCTAGGATTGTGGAAAGATTCGCCGCCTTTTCCTCGGCCATGGCATTCTCCGCCTGGAAGGTTCGGATGGGATGCCCTTCGGGAAGGGGCGGTAGTTCGGGTTTGTCGGAACCGGCGGTGAAGAGTTCGACGTGCAGGTTGCAGAGCTTCTTGATTTCCGACTCCGGAATGCCTTCGGCCACGAGGCGCTGTTCCATGGCGCCGACCTCGGCCGGAGAGACGTCTTTGAGCAACTCGTGAAAATCTTGCCGGAGGCTGTCGAGGGATTCGCCCCCGTGCAGGCGCATTACGATCCCCTTGAAGGCCTCGATCCGCTCCTCGCGCGACATGCCTCGCGCGTGCTCTTCCCTTCCGCCGCTGTTGACCAGTGTGACGGAGTCGTTGGACTTCTTGAATATCTCCACCGCGATGCCAGCGAGAAAATCGTCCGGGTCGAGTCCGCCCAGCATGGCGGCCTTGGAGACCGAGGCAACGGCCGCCACGGTTTTTCGCAGAAATGGGTTTTCCAGTTTGGAGAATTTCGGCGACTGTTTCACCAGGTATTCTAGCAGAAAAGGGTACGCATCGAGTAGATCGCCGATTTTTGTTTTCAACGAGAGTTCCATGATGCCTCCGGTTTGATGCTCAGCTATCCAATCGAAAAGAAGCTGAGATGTGGTGATAGATGAGGCATCTTAACGGAAGATCATGGAAAGTGGCAATATTCGTCTGAGTGACAACGCTGGCAAGGCCGGGTCGCAAATGATCATTGATAAAGCAGGTCTTGTGGTCGTAGCCAGCCTCTCAGCGTTCCTAGGCGTGCATTACAGCCGCAAGGGTTTGAAGAAGATGACCATCCAGACCGTGAGGGTCCTGGCCGGCGTGATGCTGCTGCTGTAGGGTGGTGGGCTGACGATTGGATTGACTTAGGAGGTCGCACTGTCTTTTCCAGACCTGTATTGGTCAACGGGGCAGAATTATACCTCGGAGGTTCGTACAGGTTTGGGTGTAAGATCGGCGTATCAGGAGGGGTATTGTTGCCTTAGCGGTGGTCTTAGCCGGCGCGGCCAGACCACTCAGAACCATAAGAATCGCAAATTTTGAGACCATGATTTCAAAGAGTCGACCCTGGACCGCGTAACCGCGTGCAGTCGCTCTGAATGAACAGCGGATTCCGCTTGGCCATTCTCTGCTTCCTGATCAGTTCGGTTTGAAGGTGTTCGGGCTAGCAGAGTTGCCGCCTAAAGGCTTGTGCAAATTTCCGGGGCCACTTCTCTATACCATAGCAGCATGTTGAAAAATTCCTTCCGACGTCAGAGCCAAAAATTGACATCGCCGTCA
>CAZIJN010000074.1:0-6001 GCA_964539635.1 uncultured Desulfobacterales bacterium
ATCCCCCAAAATTTAACTTCTCATCAGAGGCGACATCTATCCTGACACAGGGGGGTAATAAGATAATCAACATTTCCTGATACACACAAATCCAACAGAAAATTATCTTTGGAATCACGACAGTTATTAAAATACTCTCTAATTTCAACTTGTTCTGTTTTAGAGTTAAGAAGAGAAATAAGCTCTTTTATATTTTCTTCTGAAAAATACTTTTTGAATTTAGGTCTTTGTAAAACCTCAATGAGTTCGTCAAAAAGTTCTTTACTGAAGATTATTCTGACGTTATCGTTAATTATAGCATCAGATAAACCAGCAAGAGTTTTACCTATTAAAAAACTAATCCATATATTAGTATCTATTACTACTCTGATATTATCTTTTTGCATCGTATCTTTTCTTCCTGACTGCTTCTACTTCGGCAGTGATTTCCTCCAAAGTCAGCTCATTTGACCTGATTTTATCCAAAAGATGATTAAATCGAAGTGGAAAAGTATCTTGTTCTAAAATACGAATAATCTCAACTTTTTCTTCAATACCACATTGAGTGATTAGTGATTTTAACTGATTAAAATCTATTGATAGACTAAAATTCATAATCTTCTCCTCCAGACTGAACAAGACTCTTGTTACGGATTAAGTCTGATATAGCAAGTTTTGCAAGATGTTCTGGTAATACCCCTATTTTAGAAGCAATCTCCTTAAGTTTTTCAAATTGATTTGTAGGAATGTTTATTACAAGTTCCACTGTTATATTCTGCTCCATTTTTCTTACTCATTCTTACCTATTTGGTAAAAACAATGAAAATTTTCTGCTTCATCCTGATTAGTTTCACGCTGCAACCAATTTTGCAGTGCCAGAGCTTATCAGTCCACAGGCTGATACCGTAGGCTGTATTCTTAAATTTATTGGTCATAGTCAGACAATTTTGCAATATGTCCAAAATGCAGCACTTTTGAAATATGTCTTTTATCGTTTGTTATAAATATTGCGTCATTAATGATAGCCAGAGCATGATACAAGCAGTCTGTCAATTCTGGATAACCGCTTTTTATGTTCCCTGTTCTTGCCAGCTCAACGGCTTTCATCCGAGTCTTACAATTTGGTACAATAATGTTTAACACTCCCGCTTCCGCCATTTTTTCAATATATTTAAGATGCAACTCAACATCTGTGATGTTATTCATATTACCGCAGAGAACTTCTGTAATTTCATCCAGAATAAGACTTGGAACTATAATTTGAATTTGTTCCAGAATTGCATCCTGAAGTATCTTTTTCGCTTTGCCTTGCAACGTGCGGTTAAAGATATACTCTAAAAATATATTTGCATCTAGCACGTAAGACCTATTTTTCATATTCAGAAACCGCCTTGATTCTTTTATGTTCACGCATGGACCTTAATATTTCAACTGGATCTTTGTCTATTCCGATGTTAGGAAGACTATTCAATTCTTTCAGAAGTGCTTTTTGTTGCAAGGAAATTAATTCCTGTTTCTCTCGAAAACCTGCTTTATCGAGAGGAACAATTCTGGCTAAAGCCTTACCTTTTCTTTCTATAGTAAAAATTTCACCTTTGTGAAAGACTTCATCAAGAATTGTACCGAATTGTCTGCGTGCAGATGTAACATCAACGATTTTTTCCATAATTCATCTCCATTAAAGCATATTTATATTCAACCAACCATATCAACTATAATGCTTATCGATAAAAAAAGTCAATATTGACTCTACCGGAAATGGAAACTGATATTATTAATCCACATTAAACAGGCACATCATAACTATTTAGTATTATTATATAACAACGATTAACACTATTGATTCACTGTTAATAATGAAAAAGGCATAACGTGGAGGTGAGCAGTCGTGCCAAAAGCCTTCGCGGAAAACGACTCCCATTCACGGTGTCCCTTTAATCGACCTGTTAGTCACTTTTATAGCAAATAAATCCAATTGTTTATTATCTTCTGTACGCATTATTCATTTTCTAAAAAATAGTATTTAAATTGGATTTTGCGAGCTGCCAATAGCAACCAATACTGAAGAAGATAAGATAAAAAACTATCAACTACTTTAGAATGATTTCTGAAAAATAACGATAAGATGTCAGTATCAATCAATGAGGGTTTCAAATTCTCTTCTCCTCGAAAATGCTGTTTTACGGCGTTCAGCAATATCTTCTGAAAAGTTATCAAATTCTTCATCCCGCATGTCTTCCCAGCACCCTGCAAAATTCATTATTTCTTCTGTATTATTTTGTGCCGTTTCAAGTCCAAGTCTATAAAAATGAATAAAGGCGTATAACTCTGATAATTTTTCCTGTGGAATAAGTCTTACCTCATCTATTACTCTGGTTTGTATATCTGATATATTCATTTTATTATACAGCCAAGCCTCCGCCTTGTTCATCGCTGCAAAAGAAGATATTGGCTCTTCTGAAACAGCCCATCTGAAACAGCCCATCTGAAACAGCCCATCCAGTGCAACGATTGGTTAGGCGTTTATTTTAAAAAAGTTTTATTTGTGTCCTCAACGGTTCTAATCTTTTTTCTGCAAGTTTAATGTATTCTGCATTAGTATCATAACCTATAAAAAACCTGTCTGTTTTTAATGCCGCTACCCCAGTTGTTCCGCTACCAATGAATGGGTCAAGAATTATATCATTTGTAAATGAATACAATTGAATCAATCTGTATGGTAATTCTTCTGGAAATGGTGCTGGATGACCTATTCGTTTGGCACTTTCAGCATTCATTGTCCAAATTGATTTTGTCCATTCCATAAATTGTTCTTTTGAAATTGTATTTTTCCTTTTCTCTAATTCATTTTTTTTTCGTTCTCTTTTATAGTCACCTTTGGAAAACACTAAAATATATTCATGAATATCTCTCAAAGTTGGACTTGCTGCACTTAGCCAACTTCCCCAAGCAGTTGATGGGCTTGCACTGGCAGCTTTATTCCAAATAATTTCTCCCCGCATATTAAATCCAATTTCAATCATCATTGTAGAAATGTGGTCGGATAACGGAATGTATGGTTTTCTCCCTAAATTTGCAACATTTATGCAGGCACGTCCGCCATTTACCAAGACTCGATAAGTCTCAGAAAAAGCATTTTTTAATAAAACTAAAT
Source organism: uncultured Desulfobacterales bacterium (assembly GCA_964539635.1). Taxonomy (GTDB): domain Bacteria; phylum Desulfobacterota; class Desulfobacteria; order Desulfobacterales; family Desulfobacteraceae; genus Desulfamplus. Next base: position 3,134 of record CAZIJN010000074.1, read on the forward strand.
ATTCATTCAATGATAAATCATTGTCATAATCCTTTGAAACATTATAAGGTGGGGAAGTAATCATTAAATGCAATGAATTATCAGAAATTTCTTTCATTTGTTCACATGAACTATGAATAATTGTGTTCAATAATTCTTCAGGAAATTCATTAACAGTTTTTGAGACTTCTTTACCGCTATTTAGATTTTTATACAATTTTGAATCATAGAATTTTGAAGAATCATGATTTATTCTTCCATTTGTTCCAAATGAACTTGTTTTTGTACCTTCTCTATTAAATTGCTTCATTATGCTTCCCTGATTAGTTGTAAAAATTTCTCGGCTTTTGCTTCATTTGATTTTTCTTGGTTTGCAATTTGAATAAACTCGCCAAGTTTTGGCTTAGAAATCATTGAAGAAAAATAATTCATTTCCTGATTTAATAATTCACCTGTCAACTCTGAAAGTGTTGCAAGATTTTCAATTGTTTGAAAGCCTTTGACTGGAGAATGTCGTACATGTTCTGAATCTGTTGGATTTGGATTTAATGACCAAAATCCTTGTATTACTCCGGCAGTCTTTAAAAAATCAACTTTATGAATATAGCTGTCAGTTATTGGACTATTCCCTAAAATTATGACTGGTATTTTAGTTGATTCAATTCCAGCAACTCTTATATTAATAGATTTTCCTATGGCTTTTAACATCGAATCTGAACGCAAAAGTGCAGGATTCCCTTTATGAGATTTGTAATCACCAATATATGAAAGATTATAAGGAGTTATAAACTTATAATTAGAGACAATACTCATTTTTATTTCAAATATGAGCTTTATATTTTCAGGTCTTTGATTAACAGAATTTGTTGTACAAAAGGCTAAATCTGCGTTTGATTTTTTAGGAAGACCAATTTCTTCGCAAACGACACTATTAACAGCATAAAGCCCAAAGTGTCTGGCGATTGAAGAAAAAAGGTCTTTTGTCCATTTTTCTGTAAATTGTCCAATTAGCGAATTTCTTGATTGTAAGGTTTGTCCTTCACCGTCAACATTTTTTGGTACATAGGCATAATAACCTGAATTAAGATTATAAAAAAGCTGTTCAGGAGAGGCGAAACTTCTTAATGCTTCAGTAAAAAACTGAATCTCAGTTTCGTTATTCCAAAGTGATATATCGTTCATATAAATTTCTCCAAAGTAACAATTTAGCTTGAGCTTGCGTCTAACGTGGACGTGAACAGCCGCCGAAAGATGTTGAAGAACCGCTTACGTTCTGGCGGTCTGCTATACCGTTTTGTTGGACTCATTTTAAATTATCTTGAGAATAAACTTTTAGTCCATCGAATATTATTTACCTCTGTATTTATTTGACATTCGAGTCTATCAATGCCCGAAATCTCAATAGTATTATCCATTAAAAAATCAATAAGAACCGCTTTAGGAATGAGCATGAAATAACTCCCTAAACTTATAATCATTGAAGATTAAATATTGAAGAGCGGTTTCAAATGATTTCGGGTGTTATTAAATTTTCATTCCTATCATGAACTAACTGAAATCGATTAAGGCTTTTAATATCCCCAAAATCATTTTTATCGATAGAACCCAAAATGACAGGCCCGTTACCACTACCCGCAACAGCTGGAAAAACATGAGTATTGAGCCAAATAGCATTTTTATATCTACAATGACTTAAATCTGCATTGGCAGTATCAAAAACAGAATCATCATTTGATATTAACATTTTAGCCGATGAATATATTTTAAATGCGTTGTCGTATACCCATTTTAGAGCAACAGCACCGCCTGCACGACGTACATTATAATGAGATGCACTGAGTTTCAATACAATTTTTGTTAATAAATCAAGAGCTTTAGTGACAGATTTTTTGTCTTGTAAGCTTTGTGGAGAATAAAAGCTATATTTTTCTTTTGCATGAAAAAGAGGTAATCGTGCGTTATTGTAGATAGTTTTTATTATATACTTTGTAACATTGCTACAGTTTCCCACAATGCCCGAAAAATTCAATGAAGCATCAGCACCACTAATCCCTCTGTATAGCCAATCAATTTCTTTTTCGTTTTTCTTTTTGGGCCATTTGCTATTCAAAAGGAGTTCAAAGGCTAAATACATGTTTCTATATGAATCATGAAGGTCTTCGGTTAATTGTGAGAGACGAAAAAAACGAAAAGATTTATGATATATTGGTTCAGTTTTGTGATTATTGACCTCGTTACCATCTTTATCACGAATTAGCACTTTAACTGGAGATACATCAAAATTAAGTCTTGAGGTTGAGACAACCCTGAGAATTTTAAAACCATTCTCTTTCCACCATATCAAGTGTTCAGTTCCAGCGTCATGAATTGTTAAATTTTCTTTTCCGAGAACAGATAAAAAATCTAAACCTTGTTGAACCAATTCATGACCTCTTTCAAGAACTTCTTTTGATTTCATCGTATCCTTAAAGCATACCACAGCATAATTAACCTGAGGGTTTACTTCTATATAAGCATCTTTAGATAACTGAAACAATTCGGATATTTTGCTATTTTTTACCAATGAAAATGCAACCCCAGAAGTAAACTCTGAGTCTCTATCTCCAATATTGATATTTCCAAGTAAAGCCATATTATTTATCGAATGAAGATTTTTTATCATTAAAAAATATTGAAAATCCAACCAGTTATTATAAGGTAGTTTCGTCCTGATAATACCCTAAAATTAATGTTATCAGTGCAACTTTGCATTGATAACGCCTTAAAACAATACTTATCAGTGCAATTTCTCCTGATAAGTAACTTTTTCCCTAACATATAAGATAGAAATATGTCAAGGAATGAAAATTTAATAACCACCTAAAGTTGATGTGTGTAAAGGGATGGCTG
>CAZIJN010000075.1:0-5931 GCA_964539635.1 uncultured Desulfobacterales bacterium
GATACCAACGGGAAACTGCGTGAATTTCACTCTGCTGCTAAAAGCTGTTTTGGGCATTTAGGAGAGCAGGTAATAAAAACCGCCTGTCCTGAATGTGTAGATAGTTTTAAGTGAGTAAAATATCAAATATATTGATTACTTAGATGTTAGTTATTTTTTAAATTCAGGAATTTAAATGACAATAATAAACGATCCTATATCTACCAATTCAATATCAGAAGAAGAGAAAGAAATTCTTTCATGTTTTAAAAACTCAAATATCCATCCTTCACCAATAGAGATTACAGCAATACTAAAAAAAAGAGGTATTTCATATTGTGAACATGAAGTTATGCAGAGATTATTAAAGCTGCAAAGAGATGAATATTTAAAGTTTTATAAAGGACAATGGAGGCTTACAAAATCAAATTACTACTCTAACTCTCTAAATGCTGATACTACAGATTCATGGGAAATTTTTAGAAAATTAATCAATTACTATATTGACTGTATAAAGAATGATGGTGCTTCTGAAGTATCTGCCTATTACAATCAATTGAATAAAAATTTTATATCTTTACCAAATACAGGTGAATGGTATCCTAAAGGGAATATACCATGGAAAATTTCGATTCCTGTGTCTCCAGATATCAGCCAATTTCTCAAAAATACAGCGTTAAGAGGTGAATCAAGTTCTCTATTTTTAGGATACCCGATTCAAATTTTTATAATTAATAAACCAGACGAACCTGAGATTACTTTTATCAAGCCGATTTTCACATATCAGGTATCATGGGAAATGCACCCTCTTTTTCTATCTGTCGAAACTGAATATCCTGTTCCAGAAATCAATTTCGACTGGCTTAAATTTGCGTTAAAAAACATTGAACAACAAAAAATGTTTCTTGGTACATGCGGAATACTTAATAAAGATTATGTTGCGGAAACTGGAAGAATAGACTTTGGAGACAATAGATATGACACAGATTTAAAAACTATTTCTAAAGGTATCGAAACCTTTTTTTCTGAAATCTTGAAAGAAAATATTGAGCCTGATTCAATTAGAAGTAATTTTCCAGATAAATTAGAAAACGGTATATATAACAAAGCCGTATTGATGATTGGTAGAAAAACAAAATATACTGAAAATCTTATTAAAGAGCTTAAAACTATATCAATGATGCCTGATGAAGAGCTTGAAAGAAGTGCATTACAATATATTTTTAAAGCTGATCCAAATAATACTACTCTAAATCCACCCGAGACCAACATTTCCAGTCAACAAAATGATGGCAAACAACATGAGAAAGTTATTATTGATACCGCTCCTTTAAATAATGAACAACGTAAAGCTGTATCGTCTATAATTAACAGCAATTTAACTGTAATAACAGGTCCTCCTGGAACTGGTAAAAGTCAAGTTGTATCTTCTGGCATGCTTAACTGCCGATTAAAAGAGCAATTTGTTTTATTTGCAAGTCGTAATCATAAAGCAATTGATAGCGTTGAAAATAGGCTTATAACATCAGATTCTGAGTCTTTAATTATTCGTGCAAATTCAAAAGACGATCCCTACTTAAAACTTGATTTTTCAAGCATGATAAAAAGGCTTCTGCTTGAAACTTATGATGAACAGGTGCATGAACAATTTGCCTCTGCAAAATTAAGGCTTGATGCTTTATTGAAAAGACGTGGGGATTATGCTCAAAAAGCATTGAGTTTGCAGAAATTAAAAGATGATATTGGAGAGATAGAATATAAAATTTCAGAATTACAACAAGATATGTCTGATATGGAAAGAATAGAGTTAAATAAAAGATTTCAGCAGTTTCCATATCAGAATATATTGGAATTGTTGAAATCTCTTGAACTGTGGGATAATTTAAGCAAATCCGACAAAATGCTACAAAAAATCAGATCATTGTTCCTAATGTTTAATATTTGTTCTCAGATGAAAAAGATTAACAAAATAATGGATAGCAATTTCAATTATTGGAAATTACCAGAATCATCTTATAAAACAAGTGATCTGAAAGAACTTTTGGTTGGAATGGGACGTTGGCTCAATGCTGCCCGCTCATCTGAAATAAGACAAGCTATGGTGATTTTAGAAAAAGAGATGGAACAACAAGAGAGAGAGGAGTCTTTTGAATCTTTAGTTGTAAAAATCAGAGAAAGCTCAGAAAAGCTATTGGAAATGTCAGACTTTCTTCTTATTGGTCATCTAAAAAAATGCAGAGGACTCTCCCCAGATATATCAAGAGAAAAACTTGCATCACTACAATCTGCTTTAAAAACCATTAATCAGCCTTTTCTTGAAGAGACTACACGAGTTGAAATAACTCATGCTTTAAATTCGCTGTCTCCAATTATATTAAAACATTTTCCGTTATGGGCAGTTACCAATTTATCGGTTTCAAGTCGTATTCCACTTGTTGCTGGATTATTCGATTGTGCTGTTATAGATGAAGCCAGCCAATGTGATATTCCTTCTGCAATTCCAATACTTTTCAGGGCAAAGAGAGCCGCTGTTATTGGTGATCCTAATCAGCTAAATCATATAACCAATCTTAATCCAAACAAACAGACTATTTTTATAAAACGTAATGGCGTTGATAGGCTTGAATTACGAAGGTTTTCTTACTCTGATACATCTCTTTTTGATTTGGTTTCATATACAAACGGAGTTAGCACAATTTTTTTAAATGACACGTATAGAAGTGTCCAATCAATAGCCGAATATTCCAACTGCTATTTTTATGATGGGAAATTAAGAGTTGCTACAAATATAGACTTATGTAAAGTTCCAAAAGGTTTTACCTCTGGAATACATTGGACAGATGTTGAAGCTGAAATTAAAAGCAGCGGTTCTTCAGGCTGTTTTGCACCAGAAGAGATCAATATTGTAGAATCATTAGTGTCTAATATTCTTCTTGATAATAATTTTGAAGGGACAATAGGAATAGTATCTCCTTTTAGACAACAAGCAAATCGTATTCAAGATCGTATTTTTCAAACAATTCCTCCTGAAAAACGAGAGCATTCTAAATTGATAATTGACACATCTCATGGTTTTCAAGGTGATGAAAGAGATGTAATTATATTAAGTTTATGTGCCGGACCCAATATGCCTCAGGGATCAAAATCTTTTCTTGGTACAACTGCAAATCTTATGAATGTTGCTGTAAGTCGTGCAAGAGCAGTTCTTCATATAGTTGGTAATAAGAAGTGGGCAGAAAGTTCTGAATATCCCCACATAATGGGTCTAACAAAAACAGATAGAGAGCATCAAAACCCAAAAGAAATTTTCAAATCAAAATGGTATCCACATGAATCTCCTTGGGAAGAAATTTTGTATAAAGCCTTAATAAAAAATGGAATAAAACCAGAACCACAATATCCTGCATTAGGTAGAAGATTAGATATGGCTCTTATCAGCAATAATATAAAAATTGATATTGAGGTTGATGGAGACAGATTTCATAGAAACCCTGATGGCTCAAGAAAACTTGATGACGTGTGGAGAGATATTCAGTTACAAGGTGCAGGATGGCATGTTATGAGATTTTGGGTTTATCAACTAAGAGAAAATTTAGATAGATATGTAAAACAAATTGAAGAGGTATGGAATCAAAATGGATAATGATAATTCAAAAGATACAAAATCTAAAACCACTATTATGCTGCCTAATAAATTTTTTATCGTTCTACTTGTAATAATTGCAATTGCTCTGCAAACGATAATTTTATGGAAAGTAGTTGGTCTTGAAAAAGAAGAGATGGCAATCTCTCAAGAACGCAATGAGTTTGAGAAAGATAAAGCTAAATATACCGAACTCCTTAAAAAAATTCCTGAACTTGAGAACCAAGAAAACTCTCTTAAAGATTCGATTGCAATACTTACAAATGAAAAGAAAAAAATAGAAGATGAATATAGCACCATAAAAGAGGCAAAATTTAGAGCAGAAGAGATTATAGCCAAAAGCAAAGAGGCAAAAAAAATTAATACAGAACTTACAGAAGCTGTGGATAATTTGAAAAAAGAGATTGAAAATAAAGTTGTTGAGATAAAATCTTTGACCACCCCAAGTTCAGATTTAATGCAAAGTTCTGGAATATTGTCAACTATTGTAAAGCAGCTTGAAGATCAGCCTGCTTCATTTAAGCAAGAATTAACGCAGAGTGTTAGTAAAGTTGATAATTATGCAAAAGAACTTATGACTACGTCAGATAAATTAACTGAGCAATCAAAATCTATTTTTACAGCATCAGAGACAATTACTTCTAAGTTCCAAGATTTAGCACAGAAATCAGAAGATGCAAGCAAGTCTGTTGAAGAGAGCGATAAAAATTTAAAGCTGCATACCCAATCTTTTTCTGAAGAATTAGGACTTCTTAAAAAACGAATTACTGAAATTGAAACCAACAATACAAAAATATCAGAGCAAATAAAGAACTTACTGGATATTTCCCAAAAAGTAAGTGATGCAAGCGATAAAGTTCATAGTGTATCAATCAAAGCACAGGAATCAGCAGATAATTTTGATAAAAAGATTAACACTATTTCATTTGAATCTCAAAAAACATCGCTTCAAAACAGAATTGTGGAATTAGAGACAAATAATAAAAATGCAGCCTCTAACATTTCCGAATTAAACAACATTATTATAAAAATTGCAGACAATCAGAAAAATATTGAAAATACTTCTAAGCAAGTACAGGAAGCTTCTGGAGAATTTAAAAATAAAGTTACTTTATTTTCTTTGGAAGAAGAGAAAAAGCAATTAAACTCAAAGATAAATGAGATTGACAAAAATAATAAGAGCCTGTCAGAAAATATAGCAAAATTTGAAGAAAACAGTAGTAAGATGAAATTACAAGTTGGACAAATTGAAGAAATTACTTCTACAATTTCAACGTCTGCAAAAAATACTATGTCAAATTTTACGAAAATATCAGAACAATTATCAGCAGTGAACAAGGAATTTGATTTAATTATAACAGGATTGAATCAAGTAATACAAAACACCTCTAACACTGTCGAGCAGTTTAAAGAAAAGGTTGGAAGTTATACTGAAAAGTTAAATCAGACAGAACTTGAGCAGCTAAATAGTAAAATCAACACGGAATTATCTAAAATAACAGAATACTCAGATTCTATTAAAAATAGTTTTAGTGAATTAGCTCTTAAAATTAATGAATTAAAAGATTCTATGGAAAATTATAAACCAGAGAAGAGTTCAGATAAACCAATTAAAGCTGGAGAACCTAAATGATCATATCAAGTTCAATAACAATATTTGTGGTATTTATAACTATAATTATAATATTGCTTTGTGCTTCAATTTATTTTTACTTTTATAATAGATTTATGCCTGCTGCGAGTCAGGAGAAAAATGTCGCTTCGCTTGAACAAAGAAAATCGCTTTTATTGGCTGAAATTGATGAGTGTCAAAAAAGGCTCACAGATAATAAAGATGAATTGCTCAAAGTAGAAGCAGAACGAGTGAAACAAGAGAAAGATCGCAAAGACCTTGAACAAATAATATACAAGCTCGCAACTAAAGAAGAAGAGATGACTCATTTGCAAGATCAGTATAATAACTGTCAGAACGAGCTTCTTGTTGCAACTCGTGAAAGAAATGCTTTATTGACTGATAGAGAACAAATAAAAGATGATATAGTAACTTTTGCTGACCAGCGAGAAATAGTTAAGCAAGAAACAAAGGGAGCTGAGGAAGAGTTCCGAAAATTAAAAATTGAAGTTGAACAGCTTTTGGAAGAGAAGAATACTCTAAAAGATTCAATAAAGGAACTTAGCCTTAAAATTGAGGCTGATGAACAACGTCTATTACTTACAGAAAAAGAATATAACAATGTTCAAAATGAGCTATCTGAGTTGAAAGAAAAAAAAGCAGGTATTGAATCACTCCTCCATCAAGCTCTTGATAA
>CAZIJN010000076.1:0-1415 GCA_964539635.1 uncultured Desulfobacterales bacterium
GTTAATAATCGTTCAAAATTGTTAATATGTTCAAACCTTTTTTCCCAAATTTCTTTTGATACAAGATTGTGAACTCTTACAACCAGTACATCTTCATAATGGCTTCTATTAAAAATTGCAATTTCCCCTTTCCTGGGTGTCTGCTGATGAATCCTACAAAAGAAATCATGAGATAATTCTTGTTCAGTTGGCACTTTAAAGCTGGCTACGCGAACTCCGGAGGGGTTCATGCCATCAAAAACCGTCCGAATAACACCATCTTTTCCACCAGTATCCATTGCCTGCAGAACAATTAATACCTTATGCTTGTTTTCTGCATATAAAATTTCCTGAAGTGATCCTAATTTTTTATTAATTTCGATTAATTTATTTTTTGCTTCTTTTTTACCTTTAGTCCAGCCAGATATATCATCTGGATCCCATTCACTAAGGTCAATTTTCTGTTTGGGTTTTACACGATACATATTCACGAATCATCTCTTTCTTACAATAAAAATCGGTTTATACAAATTAATCTACAATCAATGGTATAGGAATAACAATAATTTTATTTGCCGATTTCTACAACAAAGGATTTTGCAGCCCATTGATTCATTCCACCAGCCATACTGGTAACCTGATTAAAGCCCTTATTTTTTAGAATTTCTCTCGCCTGAGCACTTCTATTCCCAGATCTACAAACAATCAAAATTTCTTGGTCTTTAGGGATTTCATCCAGACGACTTTCTAAATCTCCTAAAGAAATCAATGTTGCACCTGGTATATGTCCAGCCTCCCATTCATTTGGTTCTCTGACATCCAGTACAAATGCCCCGTTCTCCCGCATTTGATATGCTTCAGACACACTAACTTCTAAAGGCAAAACTGTAGTATCTTTTTCAGCCGTTAGGGAGGGAAATCCAACGACGACCGCGAAAGCAATTAGAGCCAACCCCGCGAGAATTAACCAAACATATAAATTCTTTTGCTTATTATTAGTTTTCTTAACTTTTTTGGGCATCCAAACTCCATCTTTGCTGAACATTGTATTTTAAAATATTTTTTCAAATAATACTGTTGTGGATATTATATCGAAAATACTTGATTTAATATATCATTGTAAAATGAATAACAAGAGTTCTTTAAATCATCTATTATTAGTCAGGTCATCCAATGCAAGTTATTTTATTATCAATCACCGACGATTTACGAAAGAAAATTAAACCTAATTCTATTCTGAATCATTTTCAGGAATATGATTTGTTTTACTTTCCTATCCCCCATAATTTATCTCCTTCAGATCAAAACCATTTAATTAATCAAGGTACTTTATTTTTTCAATCTCAATTCAAATTGAACTTAGTAAATCCAATATGGGTAGGAAATAAAAAAGAGGCTAGAAAGCCTCTTTTTTTATATAAGTAAATTTGACAAAT
>CAZIJN010000076.1:1425-4202 GCA_964539635.1 uncultured Desulfobacterales bacterium
GGGAAAGAATTGTCCTGGAATATTTTTTATCGTTTTAATCAGTGGGTCAAGGTATGTGAAGGGGTCTTTGATGAAGATCTTGATTGCTTTTTATCAGATTTTACAGGAAAAATTATTGACTTTTATGTTGATGATAATAAAAATATTTTTTTATTAGCCCTTTCAGGTGATTCAGTTTCAAAATTGCCTATATACCAACTAAATACAATTTTCAGGGATTCTTCACCATTCTACACTTTTCTTGATCAAGAATTGATCATGCCAGATTTTGTACCGGAGAATTTGCTAATAGATGAGATAAAGAAAACCGACATTCTGCTCAAATTAACAGATTTCAAAGATTATCAGAATGAAATTTTTGAAAATTTTTCCGACATTTTAAAATTCTGGTTAGCTCAGTTTCGGTCAAATCTGAAAGGGTCAGAGCAAGTAAAAATTAATTCTTCCAAACAAACTGGTGCTTTGTTGGTAGACATACCTTATTTTTGTGATCGATTTGGTATTTGGGGAACATTTTCTATCGGTGATAAAAACATAGACATTCCCTTAATAGAAATTGAAGAAATTACCAGCAACAATTATCTGAACAAACTTTATCAGAAGTATCAAAAAATCATGGCCATAATGCTCCCAAATTAAAAAGATTGCCATTTTTCGTGACAATCTTTTATTTATTCTCTAGAATTTCAGAAGGTCAGATTCCTTATTGCTCAATTCTAGGAGCTAACCAGAACACATCTGAAATAATGTTTGAACGATTGCTAATTCCAAGAATTAACTCAACACTCTTTCCTTTATATGCACTAAGATCAATATGAATATTTGTTATTTTCTCATCATAGGTTTCAATCCATTTGCCTAAATTTATGGGGTTTCCACCATCAATACTTGCATCAAGACTTATGGACACGTTACAAGATTTGCTTCCCTCCAGGCAACCCACTACACTGGAAAAAGTTGCCCCGTCTTTAATTACCAAGGCTGGATAAAATCCCTGCATCCAACTCCCACTTTCACCTTCCAAATGCATATGAATTGTTCTTTCATCATCGACATAACCATTTTCTAGTTTTGGTTTCGATAAGACGGCTATGGAAGCTTTGGTCTGGCTTTTATCTGTATCGCATGGAATTCTTACAACAGAAAAACTGCTCTTCCATTGTGCACTACAAATTTTTGCCACAAAATCCAAAGGATATATTTCACTGGGTACACTTTCACTTTGGTAATTTTCAACATTAATAATTACCCAAAATGTTTTGTCGGCCATATCTCCCACCCCAAAAACTTTACCCCCTGGAGTTCTCAACATCCATTCTCCTTTATATTCTCCAGATGTTGTTGGAGATTTAAGATCAACAGATAAATCAATTGTTTCTCCTGGTTTTACAGCAAAACCAATCTTGTTAGCTGCCTTCCCATCCATTGCATTTCCACTTGAAAAAATTATTTCATAATCTGACGACCATGTAGTTTGTCCCTCATTTTTTAATCTCCAAGTTTTAGTAAAATCTGTTCCGGCTGCGATTACTGAATTATCCGGAAAAGTAACATCTTTTACGAAGGTAGCCTTATCCATCGGTATTGAGGTAAAGATTGGCATCGGAGTATTGGTTGGAGCGACAACTTGGGGTGTATTAGGGATATTTTGTACCGGTGTGGAGGTCGGTTCATCAATAACAATTAATGTGGGCAGGTTTGACACGGCAGTTGCATTTGACACCATGGTTGAAAAAGCTTGTTCAGTTGCTAAAGCCTGAACTGTTTGCATAGCAAAGGTACTGACTGAATTCGGATCTGTTGGATTACCAAATTGCTTTGTTAAATTACAAGCTGTGAAACTCATAAAAATCATCACCAGGAATAAATATAAAAAGACGCGTTTCATTTTTTCTCCTAAAACAATTGTTTCAATCTAGACGTTTATGGTCTGAAATTTGTTCCTTATATAAATTTAGCGTAAAATTAGCAAAAGAATATGTTTTCAAGGTTGGAGATATTCCTATAAAATCTCCCTTAGTTCTGGCCCCGATGGATGGTCTCACTGATCATCCATTCAGGGAGATTATCAGACGATTTCATCCTGGCATTATCTTTTCTGAATTCATTAATGCCTATGATTACATTAACAATCACCCATTTTTACCACAACAAATCATTTTTTCTGAAGAGCAAAGACCGTTTGCCTATCAAATATTTGATAATTCTCCTGATAGGATTTTACAAACCGCATTATTTTTGGCAAGCAAGGGACCAGATTTTATTGATATAAATATGGGGTGTTCAGCAAAAACTGTGGCAAGCCGTGGAGCAGGAGCAGGATTGCTGAAAGAACCAGAAATTATTAAACAAATCCTGACTTTGTTAACTAAAAATCTTTCAATCCCTATTACCGCAAAAATTCGATTAGGTTGGGATGAAACCTCCTTAAACTATTTATCTATTTCTAAATTGTTGGAAGATTACGGTTGTGCGATGATCTCAGTTCATGGTCGCACAAAAAGACAGGGATATCAAGGCAATGCCAACTGGGATGCAATAGCCGAAGTAAAACAGAATGTAAAAATTCCAGTCCTGGCAAATGGGGATGTAAATTCAATGGCTGATATTCAAAAAATACTTAGCATTACAAATTGTGATGGAGTAATGATTGGACGATCTGCACTCAGAAATCCATGGATTTTTGCAAAACAGGACCTGAATCAGGTCACTTTGAAAGAAAAACTTGACCTATTAGCCGACCACCTGGACCTCATGATAAATTTTTATGGATTGGA
>CAZIJN010000077.1:0-2773 GCA_964539635.1 uncultured Desulfobacterales bacterium
AGCGTCAATACACATATAATCAGTTTCGGGAGTTATTAAATTCTTATTCCTTAATGATGTATCCAGATATTTTTTAACAGATTGTTTTAACAAAAAATAGATTTTTATCGGTTAGAAAATGAAAGGCTCTGTAACTAATTATGATATTTAATAAAAAAAGTCATCTGGTCGGACTGGATATAGGCACCTCTCTTATTAAAGTTGCTGAACTTAAAAGCAGTGGAAAAAATGCAGCTCTTAACAAATTTGCCATTACACCTATCAGGGCTGGGCTTATTGAAGATGGGCAAATCGTTGAGATGGAGGAGCTTGCTCAGGTTATAAAGGCACTTTTTAAAACTAATAAGATTAAATCAAAAAATGTTGCAATTTCAACCGGCGGCTCTTCTGTTGTTGTTAAAACTATCAGTATGCCGTCTGCTGCCTCCTCCTCTGAAGCATCTCTCCTCGAATCAATACGTTTTGAAGCAGAGCAGTATATCCCTTATGACATTGATGACATGAATATAGATTTTCAGATTCTTGGCGATACTGATGGTAATGATGATCAGATGAATGTTCTGCTTGTAGCGGTCAAAAAAGAGATTGTCTCTTCATATATTGAGTTGACAGATCAAGCAGGATTGAATGCCCAAGTTATTGATGTTGACAGCTTTGCATTGCAAAATATTTATGAATCCTCATCTAAATCTAAGGGTCGCAGTGAAGGAATTACTATGTTGATTGATGTTGGTACTCATAAGACTTCGCTGAATATTGTTAAGGGCAATGTCTCTATGATGATGAGAGATTCATCTTCAGGAGTTGGTCAGATATGGGAAGAGATATCATCTGAATGTAACTGTTCTATTGAAGATGCTATTAAAATCTTTTTAGGTATTAATAAAGATGCAATCGATTTAGAAAGCCTTGATGAGATGCGTCACAATTTTGCAAAAATGTGGAGCATGGAGATTCAAAATATTGTAAAAACATTTGAATCAAAATCTGCTTATGGCAAAATTGATAAGGTTTTGGTTACTGGAGGAGGCTCTTTAGTGGGTGGATTTATAGACTCTCTTGCAGAAGGGCTGTCATTACCTGTATCTATTTTTAATCCATTTGAAGGCGTTGTGGTAAATAGCAAACAGTTCTCAGACTCTTTTATTAACCAGAGTGCACCCTTTGCTGCAATTGCATTAGGACTCGCTTTAAGAAAGGTTAATGATAAATGATACGAATTAATTTACTCCCTTTCAGGGCAGCACGAGCAAAAGAGAATATTCGTAAGCAGGTATCAATTTTTTTATTATTAGTTGTTTTTGTCTTACTCAGCATGGCATATGCAACAACATTTGTTGATAGAAAAATAGACAAGCTTGAGAATGCAATTACACAGATTAATGCTCAAATAAAAGAGTATAAAGCAAAAGCAGATGAAGTTACTGCCATTGAAAAAGCTCTCAAAATATTAGAAGATAAGTTGAATGTTGTCCGTAATTTAGAGTCAATGCGTAAAGAGCCTGTTGTCCTTCTTGAAGCTATGACTCGTCTTGTAGTTCCTGAACAGATGTGGGTTACATATATTCAAACATCAGATACATCAGTCGTATTAAGGGGTATAGCATTTGACAACAGAACTGTAGCAGATTTTATGACAAATCTTGAAAACTCAACTCTTTTTAAGAGTGTTGATTTGCAAACATTACAGATGCAGGATATGCAGGCAGTCAAGGTAAAGGCTTTTGAAATTTTATCAAATAAAGCTCCTCGGGACACTAAAGAAAATCAACAGGAAGAGCAGAGTAAGAAAAAATGAGAAAAGATAAGGCTAAATCTAAAGAGCAGGAAGTAAAAAAGGGTTTACAAGAGCAGATTAAGGAGAAGACAGCCCCTTTTTTTGAAAAAATAGGAGGTTTATCTAAGCTCCAGAGAGCAATTATCTGCATTGTTACCATTGGTTTGATGATAGGTGGATACTACTATTTTTTTCTGATGCCTCGTATAGAAAAAATAACTAAATTAGAGAAAGAGACTAAGGAGCTTGAACAGCAGTTGGCAACCTATCGTAGAAAGGCTGCCCGCTTAGAGGAGTTCAGGATTAAAATGAAGGAGAAAGAAGATGCCTTCTATGCCGCCCTTGCTGCTCTTCCTGATGCTAAGGAGATTCCTTCTCTTCTAAAAGCAGTTTCAAAGTCAGGCAGCGACTCAGGACTTGAGTTTCTTCTGTTTAAGCCAGAGCCTGAAGTATTAAAAGATTTTTATGCTGAGATACCGGTTTCTATCACTGTTAAGGGAGGTTATCATCAGATAGCCCAGTTTTTTGATAGAGTTTCTCAACTGTCGCGTATTGTGAACATTAAAGATGTTGTGATCAATTATGATAAAGGCGGCGGTCTTTTAGTTACATCTTGTAAAGCCATCACCTACAGATTTGTTGAAAAAATGGAAATGCAGCGGGCAGAAGCAGAAAAAGGTAATAAAAAGAAAGGTAGGGGGAAAAAATAGATGAACTGCTTCATAAGAGTACAATTAATATATATCCTTATACCTCTATTAGTAATAACTCTCTTTTCGTGTGAACAAAAGGCAAAAGAGGAAAAACCTCCTATTGCTCAAAATGTTGTTACTATGAAAATCACACCAATTGCAAAAGAGCCTGTAAAATCTGATGTGGCTGATACTAAAACAAGCACTCCTTCAACAGATGATTCTACAAATAGAGACCTTACATTTAATATAGACAAAACTCCTGCAAGCACACCTGAAAACCTACCCCCAAAAGTTCAAGAAG
>CAZIJN010000077.1:2873-4152 GCA_964539635.1 uncultured Desulfobacterales bacterium
CAAAAGTTCAAGAAGAACCAAAATCAGAGGAAGATTCTGACACTGATGGATTATTATCTTCTGTAGGTATTTCAGGAGAGATAAGCGAAGAGAAACTTTTTTATATTGCAAAAGGGAAAACTGATCCGTTTGAACCTCTTATAAAAGAAAAACCTCCGGTTGAAGAGCCTAAAGAGACTATTGAAGAGGATAATGTGCCTCAAAGAGTTCTTACCCCTCTTGAGAAACTTGACTTTAGCCAGATGAAGCTTGTTGCTATACTCAATAAAGAGGCTGGAAGCGTTGCAATGGTTCAGGAGGCATCAGGAAAAGGTTACATTGTTAATATTGGAACTTATATCGGGCGTAGTTCGGGTCAGGTTGTGAGTATAGAAAAAGATAAATTGGTAATACAAGAAAAGGTTAAAGACTATAAGGGAAACGTTGTTGATCGTTTTCAAGAGTTGAAACTGAACAAGATAGATGATAAGGGTTGATTATGTCTCATTTATTATTTACTGGATTTAGAACTGCGTTTAGGTCGGCATGTTTTGCGTTCTGCCTTTTTTTTCTTGCAGGCTGCATAACTGCTACTCAGTTAGGCAACAACTCTTCAGATAAGAGCAAAAGTCTGCCTAATCAGATTCAGCTTAACTCTATTGATCTAAGTGTCAATGCAGACACTATTGATGTAAACATTAATGGAAATGGTAAAATGAAATACTCTGCTGTAAAGCAGGATTTTCCATTAGGTGTTATGGTTTATCTGCATAATGCTTCAATAGCAGATAAATTTAAGCAGCCTGTCGTACCAAAAGATATAGAGATAACATCTATATTTGTAAATTATGCTGATGATTCCAAGAGTGATATAGAGATTAAAATATTATTAAATAAAAATTTAAATTATCAGGTTCAGGAAAAGAGCAGCTTATTGACTCTTCTTTTCTATAAAAAAGATAATGCTGCTTTTGCAGAGAGAGATATTTTTCAGGAGGGTGAAAAAAACTCAGCAGCTAAATCGTATAACACAGACTCAGCAGTTACAACCAGCTCAACAGCTTCATACCCAGCAGCAGTAGGAATGAGTTCTACTCCACAACAGCCTGTAAATTACAGCAAACGTGCTGTTGTCACAGGAATTGATTTTCATTCTGGTGATGAAGGCGAAAGTTCAATTGTCATTAATACTTCTAATCCAATCAGATATGATATGAAGAGAAACGAGGGCAATAATGAACTTAGTTTAAATCCGACATTGAGCAGTTGAATTTTGTGAAAAAAAGAATATAAGTTGAGC
>CAZIJN010000078.1:0-3615 GCA_964539635.1 uncultured Desulfobacterales bacterium
AGCCTCTGCCGCCTCTTCAGCCAAACGTTTCTCTTCAGCGATTCTTGCAGCTTCTACCGCCTCTTCTGCTAAACGTTTCTCTTCAGCGATTCTTGCAGCCTCTGCCGCCTCTTCAGCCAAACGTTTCTCCTCAGAGTTATCTTCTGTAGCTGCTTCTTCTAAATCTTCAACAGATTCAGATGTATCAACAATTTCTTCTGATTCTGATTTCTTTTGAACGTTCTCTTGTTTCTTTTTGCTATTAGTTTTCTTTTCACCTTTTTCTGCTGTGTTTTTTCTTTTAGTGTTTTTTTTCTTTGGTGTTGCCATATTACCCCTTTATAAATGATAATTATTAGCACTCTTATGATACCATGCCAATGAAGTTAAAAATGCAAATTAGCCGAAACTTGACAGATTCTTTTACATAAGTTATTTAAATATAATTAAAATTTGCTAAACCATATATACAATAAATGTTTTTTTGTAAACACTTTGTTAATTCATGTTCTTTAACCGATGTTTTAATTATGAGCAGATTAGATCAAATTCTAAAAAAGCGTAAAAAATTTGCGATTGCCTTTTCTGGTGGAGTTGACAGCACCTTTCTTGCAGCAGCCTCAAAAAATATATGTAAAGATAAAGTAATTGTAATTACTGCTGATTCTGCATTTCAATCAAAAAAAGATATAGAAAAAACATCTGAAATTGCAGCATCACTTAATATTCCTCATTTTGTAATTAAAGTCGATGTCATGAGTTCATTGGATATTACCCAAAACTCTAAACAGAGATGTTATTTCTGCAAAAAAAAACTTTTTAGTGCAATAAAAGAGAAATCTCTTGAACTCGGATTTGATACACTTGCTCATGGTACAAATATAGATGATCTGCAAGATTACCGCCCGGGTCTTAAAGCTGCACAAGAGATGAATATCTTTTCTCCTTTAGTTGAGGCTCAGATGACAAAAAATCAAATCAGGCTTGAGTCAAAAAATATGGGGCTTGCAACTTGGAATATCCCATCACAATCATGTCTTGCCACTCGAATTCCATATAATGAGATTATCACAGTTGAAAAACTACGCCAGATTGAAGCGTGTGAAGAGTTTCTCAATCAACTTGGTTTTTATGGAATCCGCGTCCGCTGCCACACCTACACGGCTGAAAACAGCAATAAATCAGAGATTGATAACTCTTATACAGCCAGAATAGAGTGCTCTTCAGAAGATATCTCTCTTATTGCTGCGGAAAAGCTAAGAGATAAAATCACCTCTTTTTTTACAGCACAAGGATTTAGGTTTATCTCACTTGATCTTAAAGGTTATTGTTCAGGAAATATGAACTAACTTTGCTCAAGCAGAGTCAGCTCCTCAGATGTAAGAACTTTATCAATATCAAGCAGAATCTTTACTCCGCCCTCTAACTTTGCCATGCCAAGTATGTATTGTGAATCAAGGCTTGTGCCAAACGAAGGGGACTCTTCAATATTCTCTCTCTTTATATTTAACACCTCAGATACAGAATCTACCACAATCCCAATTACCATCTCCCCATAACTTGCTGTTATCTCCACAACAATAATACATGTTCGCTCTGTATATTCACTCTCTGGTATTGCAAAACGCAATCGCAAATCAATTACAGGTATCACCTTGCCTCTAAGGTTTATAACGCCTTTAACAAAATCTGGGGTTCTTGGAACAGATGTAATCGGCATCATTCCAATAATCTCTTTTACCTGTAGTATGCCAATACCATACTCCTCTCCTGCTAAAGAGAAGGTAAGATATTTTCCCTCTCTATCGCTTAGTGAACTAAAGCTATTTTTTTCAGTATCAGAATTTTTCTTCATTTCAACCTTTTTCCTTAAGTTTTATACTGTTTATTTTAAGCCATTTATCTGCAATGTCCTATATATTCTATCTTTTTTCCTACCTTTGATTTAAGTGCTATTTTTGAGCAGCCTCTATAAATTTATATATTTTGGCTATCATTTTTGTTGTCCATCTCTCTTTTCCTGACAACGGCTTTATCTGCTCTTTGTTCAACAACTCAGTGGTTTCATCTACACTAAGACCCTCTTTTCTTAATTTTATGATGATATTAATAACCTCTGATTTGTACTGTTCAAAGTTCTCCTCTAAAGATGCTTTTGGTCTCTCGATTTTTGGAGGCATTGTAATATTTTCCTCTTCTTGAATAAGAGCAGAGAGTTCATCATTAATATCATTTAAAATATTATCAGCATCATTATCTAAAATATTTGGATTGAGTTCTGCAGGCTCGTCATCAATAAGAGATGAGAGATCGTCCATAAGATCATTGTCGTTAGAGCTGCCACTGTCGAAAATATTATCTCCGCCTGACTGCTGATTAATATCATCATCAATAAGAGCCATAAGATCATCTACGTCACTATCTAATATCTCTGGTTTCAGCTCGTGGGGTTGATCATCTTGAATAAGTGCTGAAAGATCGTCAAGGTCTTCATCATCTGGTTCATATGATTCATTTACTTCATCTGCTTTATCTGAACCATCATCATCTATATCATAGATATCATCTTCAACAAGCGAATAAAGATCATCTATCTTTTCATCTTCAACAAGCGAGTAAAGATCATCTATCTTTTCATCTTCACGCTTTTCATCTGTAGTCTCATCTTCAATAAGTGCAGAAAGATCATCAATATCTTCATTATCCAGCTCTTCGTCTGTCTGCTCTATTTCATCTTCCAGTTCTATTTGGTCTGCCTGCTCTGTTTCAGTTGTAGATTCAGGCTCTTGTTCTGTCGGCTCTTGATTCGTTACAGGCGGTCTATTATTTAAACCAGAAAAGATACTGTTATCAGCCAACGAGCTTAAAAAATCTGATGATATATTTTTAATCGCATCTGCAAGGTTATTCATAGCATTGGCTTTTTGAAGTTCTGCCTCTGCCCGTTTTTCAAGGGCTTGGGCTTTTGTTTTTTCTGCCTCTGCTCTTTTCTCTTCTGCTGCTGCTTTACGCTCCTGAGCCTCTGCTATCCGCTCTTGCTGGCTATAAAACTTATCAAAAAGAGCGGAAATCAATTTTATGCTCTCATTGATCGGCTGTAGCTGCTGGGTTTGTGATGATGAATCAGCAGCGTTTTGGATAGCAGATTGAATTGAGGGTATAAAAGAGTTCAACGCTGGATTAACCGAGCTGCCTGTTTTGTTTAAGATTTCAGCTTCAAGAGCTTTTTCAACCTCTGTTGCAACCATACCAGAATCGATCTTTTCTGAAATAAACAGGAGTGTCTTCAGAGTGTCTGCATGATAGAGCTTCTCTCCATCTGCCCATGTATAGGGAAGATATCTGCTAAATCTGTTTAACCAAAATCTGACAGTTGCACTACCAGCATTAAGCTCTTTTGCAAGCATTGATGGTGTCATTAAATTATTTTCAGACATTTTTATCCCTATGATAAGCGATTATAGAATCTACTAAATACAATTTTTTACCTCTTTTTGATTCATACCAAAAACCATAACTCCAGTCAAAACTTCTGGGAAATAAATTTTATTCTTCAACTTAGCAGTTCAATAGATTAAACAACACTAAGGAATAAGAATTTAATAACTCCCGAAACTGATTATATGTGTATTGACG
>CAZIJN010000079.1:0-3063 GCA_964539635.1 uncultured Desulfobacterales bacterium
CTGGCTCACTTACGTGAGTGGGAGGCCACGCGTTTATATGAATTAACCTCCTCTTTGTCCAGTTTGAAAGAGCCAGAGAGAATTGCCCGAGAGCTGTGTGAAAAAACAGTGGAAACATTTCAATTCGATTCTGTAAAATTAACCAGTCAAAAGAATGAAGGAGAAGCTATTCAGATATCAATTCCGATAGGGTTGGATGAGCGCATTCCAACAAAATATACCTGGCAATTAGAAACAGGTCGCGGGGTGGAAGGCCGGATATACCTTTGGAAGTCTGGCTCGGAGTTGTCTGCTCAGGAAATGCGATTATTAAATGCTTTTATTGACCAGGGTGCATTGGCCATGGAGCGTGTGCGTCTGGCCAGACGAGAAACACGGGTTCGTATATTGGAAGAGAGTGATCACTTAAAAACATCGTTGTTGAACTCAGTTTCACATGAATTACGCACGCCACTATCAGTTATCAAGGCTGCTGTCTCCAGCCTTCGTTCAGGGACTGTCGATTGGAATCTGGCCGCCCGTCAGGATTTACTGGCAACCATTGAGGAGGAGACAGATTTGTTAAACTTATTGGTAGGAAACCTGCTGGATATGTCACGTATTGAATCTGGGGTGCTGAAACCGCAAAAAGAATGGAATGCAATTGATGAAATAGCCATGGGGGCGGCTACTAAAATTCACAAACAATTGATTAACCACCATCTGGAAATGCATTTTCCTGATAATCTGCCACTGGTTCCAACCGATTTTGTTATGATCGGGCAGGTTTTTATGAATTTGATCAGCAACAGCATCAAATACGCGCCAGTTGAATCAACCATCTCCATCGATTGCCGCCAGGAAGGCGAGTATATACACGTGAAGGTTGCAAATCAAGGTCCAAGTGTTCCTGAACAACACTTACAAAGAATCTTTGATAAATTTTACCGGGTGACAAAGGCAGAACAAATTACCGGAACCGGGTTGGGATTATCGATCTGCAAAGGAATTATTGAAGCACATGCAGGAAAAATCTGGGCAGAAAATGATGAAGAACACTTTGTTTTTCATTTTACACTACCCATTAAATTGGATGGATCATTACCAAAAATTCCAGAGGAAGTGGAAGATGAATAAAGAAGCGCATATCCTGATCATAGATGATGAACCGCAAATACTTAGGGCCCTAAAAACGATCTTAAGTGCTAATCATTATCGTGTCTCTACTGCCATTACAGGTGAAGGTGGAATAGCCCTGGCTGTTTCCCAACCTCCTGATATCATCATTCTGGACCTAAGCTTACCGGATATTGATGGAATCAAGGTTTGTGAACAACTGCGGGAGTGGTCCCGAATTCCTATCATCATTTTGTCTGTACGTGAAAAAGACAAAGTTGCCGCTCTGGATGCAGGGGCAGATGATTATCTGACCAAACCCTTTGGTATTGAAGAATTGCTGGCGCGGGTTCGGGTTGCATTAAGGCATTCAGAACAATCTCTTGGAAACAAACAATCCACCATCAAAACTGGAAATATGATAATCGACTTGGTTCGCCATGTGGTTACCCGGGATACAGAAGAAATCCGTTTGACGGCTACCGAATTCAAATTACTGGCATATCTGGCTGCAAATGCCGATCGAGTTATCACGCACCAGAATATTCTTAGACAAGTTTGGGGCTTTGCTGAGATGGATCGTGTGGAATATTTGCGTGTGTATATTGGTCAATTACGAAAAAAACTGGAATTAAATCCAGACAACCCACAAATCATTATTACAGAACCAGGGGTCGGCTATCGTTTTCGAATAGAAGAGTAAATTTTTATTTTTTCTTTATACTTTTCCATCATTTTTTTGTGACCCCTTTATGCGCTCCGATTACACTTTCTATATGGTAATAGGAGAGTGTATGGATTTTGAACCGATAACCAGGATTTGTAAACGACTGATTGTCGTGATCAATGAAGATATCGTCAATAACCACGAACTGTCTCAGGAGATCTATCAAATGGGAACCAGAGAACAGCGCTGTATTCTATATCTAGTCCTCGTACAACATCTTGAAGATATTTTACCTGTCTCGCGCAATATGGCTACTATGAAGGCGATGACGGCGGGCAATCGATTACAAGTGGATGTTAAAACGATTATCAGTGAAGATTGGCTGGAAACGATAAAAAAACTCGTTCATTCCGGAGATGTTATCGTTTGCCAGGCGGAACAGACTGTTAGAAATGGTCTTTTCAGGACGAAACCATTATACGAATTTTTATCGCAAAAAATGAATCTGCCAGTCAGGTTTCTGTCCGGATATGATCATCCAATACGGCGAGGGATGCGGAATTGGCTGCATGTCTTGCTTGCGCTGATCAGTCTATTGGCGATCCTGGGTTTTTTCGGCTGGCTACAAATTCGCCTGGACGAATCTTTAATAGACCCGTTGGCAACGATCTACATCACAATCACATTCTGCTTTGAAATGTTAGCGGTTATTCTTTGGAATAAAATTGCCATTTGATTAAATAGATGAGCAATCCCTATTTAGAAGTTGGAGAAATATGGAATTAGGAAATTTTAAACGCATTTTTATTGGTGAACCCTTTCCCACAAGTCGCGAAAGTCATGAAAGATTAGACAAGATTCGTGGATTAGCAGTTTTTGCCTCTGATCCTATCTCAAGTAATGCATATGCCACCGAGGCGATCATGCATGTTTTGATCGTGTTAGGCAGTGGAGCACTGGCAATGACGTTGCCGATCGGTTTGGGAGTAGCTTTGTTAGTGTTGATGGTGGTGTTCAGTTATATTCAAACAATTCTGCATTACCCGGATGGTGGTGGTGCCTATACTGTCTCGAAAGACAATCTCGGTGAAAAACCTGCGCTTTTGGCTGCTGCGGCTTTACTGGTGGATTATGTATTGACAGTATCCGTTTCAGTAGCCGCTGGTGTACGAGCAGTTACTTCTGCTTTTCCGGAGACGCATGAATACCGGGTGGTGATCGCATTGCTTGCGATTGTATTAATCACCTGGTTAAATTTACGCGGTGTAAGAGAGAGTGGAACCATCTTTGCGATTCCAACC
>CAZIJN010000080.1:0-3050 GCA_964539635.1 uncultured Desulfobacterales bacterium
GTCAATACACATATAATCAGTTTCGGGAGTTATTAAATTCTTATTCCTTAGTTCTGCCTGCCTGAATATTTTTGTGAGCGAAAAAGTTTTTACTACGCCGGAGCTTATGATATCAGAAAGCACATTTCCCGGACCAACCGATGGAAGCTGGAAAATATCTCCTACAAGAATCAAAATTCCATTCATAGGAACAGCCATTATTAGATTATACATAAGAAGAGTATCAACCATTGAAGCCTCATCAACAATAATAACATCAGCATCTAAAGGGCTGTCCTGATTTCTGCCAAACAACTCAGTATCTGGATCGTATAAAAGCATTCTGTGAAGCGTGGCAGCTTTTCTGTTTGTAACTTCTGATAATCTTCTTGCTGCTCTTCCAGTTGGTGCGCCGAGTATAATCTTTTGATGGAGCCGTCCAAATACAGCACATACAGCCCTGATTAAAGTTGTTTTGCCTGTTCCTGGTCCGCCTGTTATAACGCTTACCCTGTGAGATAAAATCTCTTTGACAATATCTTGCTGTTCATCAGATAATTTTATGGCAAGACGGTTGACCACCTCCATTGCAATTTCATCATCATCTAATCCATAATCTGGAATAGAAATTGAGAGCATTGCTTTAATTTTTAAGGCAATACCTGTCTCTGCTTTGTGCATTTTTCGAGTATAAACAACTGTTATATTACGATCTTTAATGCTGTTCTGCCAATCAGATTCAATTACTATCTCTTTTCCATTCTCAAGATTTGTCAATGCAGTCTCAATACTCTCTTTATCTGCACCTGTCAGACGCATGCACCGCTCTATTAAATCTGTCTGTTCGCTGCACGCATGACCATCAGACTCATTTTTTAGAAGAAGATAAATTATCGATGCTTTGATTCTCTCAGGGTCTTTTGGGTCTGTTCCAGTTTTAAGAGCAATAGCATCAGCAACTTCAAATCCAGCATCTGGAATATCTCTTGAAACTTGATATGGTTTTGATTTGAGAACTTTTAGTGCATCTCTTCCGTAAAAATTGATAATTGAAGATGCGTGATCTATTCCAACTCCATGCTCTTGAAGAAACTGCATCACCTTTCTGACAGCGTGGTGCTGATCCCAAGCACGAGATACAGTTGTCATTTTTGCTTTGCCGATTCCTGTTATCTCGCATAATCTGTGAGGCTCATTTTCAATTATATCAAGAGATTGCTCTTTAAAGTGATCCACAATCTTTTTTGCCATTGCCTCGCCGATTCCCTTTATCATGCCTGAGCTTAGATACTTTCTGATATCAGCTAAGGCAGATGGGAGAGCAACCTCAAATCTCTCAACCTTGAACTGCTCGCCATACTTTGCATGAGATACCCATCTGCCTGTGAGCAGAAGCATCTCTCCCTCTGCAACTCCTGCAAGGTGTCCGACAATGGTTACAGGCTCTCTGATATCATGGATTTTCAGGCGGGCTATGGTGTAGTGGTTATCTTCGTTTTTGTAGGTTACCCGGTGCAGTGTGCCTTTGATTGTGGTCATTGATTATTACTATCTTGTTAAAATATTGATATATTAATAATAACTCAAGTTTTGTAACTGAGTATTATGCTGAGACAATCCAAAATTTTCAAGCAAAAGTATTATAGCACATCTACACTTAAATAGGCGGTAAAAGCATTGGAGTTTATTCTAATCTAAAGTAACAACAACTCTGCCTCTCTGTCCGCCTTTTAGTATCAGATCAATATTTTCACTAAGCTCGTTAATAGATATCTCTTTGTAGAAGTTAGCTGGATAGTTTAGCTTCCATTTACCTGCAAACGAGTTCCATATATCAACTCTATGATTCATAGGGCAGTCTTGAGAGTCAATGCCGATAAGTTTTACGCCTCTTAAAATAAATGGAAAAACGTTAATAGAAAGTTCTGGAGATGCAACAAGACCGCAGCAGGTTACAACAGCCCAAGGCAGAGTCGATTTTATAGCAGTTGCAAGAATATCGCCGCCTACTGTATCTAAAACTGCTGCCCATCTGCCGTTAAGAATGGGTCGTCCAGTTTTATCAGCAGCATCTTCACGGCTGATTATCTCTTTTGCTCCAAGTGATTTTAAAAAATCGTGTGCATCAGTTTTTCCCGATACAGCAGCTACGTTATATCCTAAATGCGAAAGAAGCAGCACTGCAATGCTTCCAACTCCGCCGGTTGCACCAGTTACAAGAATCTTACCACTCTCTTTAGAGACATCTTTAATAATCTGAAATACAGACATGCCGGCGGTAAATCCTGCTGTACCAAGAATCATGCTCTCTTTAAGGGTCATGTTAGATGGAAGTCTTACCACCCAATCTGCTGGAACTCGTATATATCCGCCAAATCCACCTGATGTGTTCATACCAAGATCATAACTTGTTACTATTACATTGTCGCCTGCTCGAAAATCACTGCTTTTACTACGAACAACAACTCCTGATGCGTCAATTCCGGGCGTATGTGGATATCTTCTTGTTACACCTCTGTTGCCAGTAGCAGAGAGTGCATCTTTGTAATTTAATGATGAATAGTGCACTTTAATTAAAACATCTCCGTCTGGCAGATCATCTATGGATTTTTCGCATATTTTTCTTGAAAAAATATTTTTTTCCAACTCTTCCACAACTAAAGCATTAAATTTAATGTTGTCCATTATCTTTATCTCCTTATATATACTGTGATCTTGTAAAAGAATCTCTATCTTTAGAAGGTTTAATTTTAAATCCGCAGTAAAACTCATCTATAACCCGTTCGGTCTCATTTTCACTCATCTTTTATATTTCACTGCTGGTGAAAACCACTGAACTAACCTTGTTCATCAATATACCTTCTGATTGTCTTTTCTGAAACATTCCCAATGCTGCAAACAAAATAACCATCACTCCAAAATGTGTGTTCTTTCCAAAATTCTTTTTTCAGTTCCTTTTCAAAAGTTTTCCATAGCAGGATTGTAGAATGCCTTGATAGGAAATCTATCAACAATCTTCTTTCTATATTTAACTACAAAAATAAAATGATACATTAACAGAAATTTTGAAT
>CAZIJN010000081.1:0-2893 GCA_964539635.1 uncultured Desulfobacterales bacterium
GCGTCAATACACATATAATCAGTTTCGGGAGTTATTAAATTCTTATTCCTAAGTAAAAAAATAGCTAATTTAACCAAAACGCTTGCACACTCTTGCAATTAAACAACCACTCTTATGATGCGGGATAATGAACATAAGCAGCTTCGCTGCAATTATGGTTTAATTGAAATTCATAAATAATAAAGATATCAGAGAAAAGATTTTATCTTCCACCTTGTTCCGTCTGAAGATAAAGTTACAGCTCCATTCAAATCAGTTCTAAATATCTTTATTCCTCTATTTTGATACCTCTTTAACACAACAGCTCGCGGAAAGCCAAAACGATTTTGCCACCCGCAGGATATGATTACACTTTCAGGATCGACCATATCAAGAAAAAAGTTACTACTTGAACCTGCACTTCCATGATGCGGCGAGATTAATATATCAGATTTCAAAGGGGTGATATTTGACTCTTTAATATCAGTGATATCCAGTTTTTTAATATGATCAGCCGGTTCATTTTTATATCTATTAGCAATCTCTATTTCAGCCTTTTCAGTTATATCTCCGGGAAATAAAATTGATGTTTGACCAAACTGTAGCTTAAATACTATAGAATTATCATTTATCTCTTTTTTGTCTTCTCTATCATTTATCTCTTTTTTGCCTTCTTTATATTCGTCTTCTTTATAAATATTATCATCAACCGGTTTATACAACCTATTTGAGCAAGATTGTAATGGATTAAAAAAGTGTAGTTCTCCACTGCTGATCTTCATATTTTTTGTATTGTTATCAACAATAATTAAGGCAGCGCCGCTCTTTTCAATAGCAGCAATAAGATTTTTGTAAGCACTATTATTTTGATGATCGCAATTTTTTATAAAACGCTTTACTTTAAAATGTTCTACAATATACACAAGACCATTTAGATGATCTGCGTCAGGGTGGGTTAAAACAACTGCATCTAATGAGACGATCTTTTTCTGTCTTAAAAATGGTGCAACTATATTAGCTCCTGTATCAAAGCTGCTGATATTGGGAAAACCTCCTCCATCAACTAAAATCGTCTCGCCTTTTGGCATCTCAATCAGAGCAGAGTTGCCCTGACCAACATCCAAAATAGTAATAGAAAGGTTATCGTTAAAAAATCTTTTGTTAATCCAAACGCCCTCATTAACCACAAAGGCAATCAATGAGATAGAAGCTCCTAATATGCCAAGCCTAAAAAGCAACTGCTGGTTTTTCTGTTTCAAATCTCTCTGTTTTTTCCACGACTTGAAAGCAGCAAATAGAGATAAAATAAACATATAATAACAGGTAATCTCAACAATATCAGGAGTGAATGTTTCGGTATAGCTTCCGGGCAGGCGTGAAAGTGCTTTTATAAATGTGATGCAGGGAGTCAAAATAAATCCAGCACATTTAACTAAAAAAGCTGATACACTAACTGAAAAGGGGTAGAAAAAGAGTGCTGCAAGTCCTAAAGGCAATCCGCCAAAACCAACGGCATGAATAAGAACAATATTGGCAATAAGCCCTGAAAATGAGAAAATGTTAAAGTAGTGCATCACAAGAACCTGTGTTCCTAAGGTTGCACACAATGATATAAATATAAAGCCGGCTGCTATTTTAAAAAATCTTGATTGAATTACAAAGTTAAATTTATTACCGCTTTTATTGTTAAATCTATTGAGTTGTTCTGTAATTTCAAATTGATACTGTTTAGATAATGAGACGCCCATAAGAATAAAAAAGACCGCTGAAAATGAGAGCTGAAAAGAGACTGTAAAAAGAGATTGTGGGTCTAACATAAGAATCACAACGCCTGCTGCTGCAAGAGAGTTGAATGCGTCTGTCTCACGCTCAATAACTGCTGCTGTCATAAAAATTACAACCATTATCATAGCACGCTGGGTTGCATCAGAAAGACCAGAAAGCACAGCATAAACAACAATCGGAAAGAGTGCGAGCAGAGCAGCACCTTTTTTACTCCAGCCTCGAACCAAAACCCTGCTTGAACATGATAGAATCAAATTAAACAAATAGAAAAACAGTGTTGCAACAATAGAGAGATGAAGCCCTGATATTGCAAGAATATGGCTTCCGCCTGTTTTGGAAAAATCAGCTTTAAGATCATCTGATATAAAGTCTTTGTTACCTATGGTCAGAGCACAAAGAATAGCGGCTGACTCGTTATCTTTAAGATTGTTAAAGATATGCTTTGTAAATGTCTCTCTAAAATCGCTTAACATATTGTATAAATTACTAAAATTATCTTTAAACAGATTGGACGAATCAACTTTATTTGAATAATTGCGATAAGATGTATTTGGACAATTAGGATAAGGTTTATCAGAGCAGCACAAATAGATATCTTTTCCGTTTGCATTTACCCTACCCCACAATCCCTTGTTCTGCATATATCGTACATAATCAAAACCACCCGGATTATTGAAGTTACGAAGAGATTTTATCTTTGATTTAAACCAAATAGTATCTCCGCGTCTATACTCAGTCGTTGGCTTATAGACATTCATCTGAACGCTTCCTACAACCTTTTTACCCTTTAGATTATCTATATTTTTTAGATTATCTACATCCTTGATATTATCTAAATCTTTTATATTATCTACGCTCTCAACCTTTTGATTTTGCTTATTAATCGAACCGTTTTCTATCTGGGCAACACGTTCCACTGACAGCTCAAAGCTGACCCTACGGGAATTATTAGAATAAGAAGATTGATATTTATCAAGAGTCTCAGACTGCTTATTAAAAATTTCTGGTTTAGAAACTATTGTACCAGTAATATAGATAGTGCCTTTATCGGCAAATTTTGAGATATGGTTTTGAGGAAGCGGCGGGAGTAGATCAAAAATAGATTTAGAGTTAAAAACGGGCAGATAAG
>CAZIJN010000082.1:0-2776 GCA_964539635.1 uncultured Desulfobacterales bacterium
AAACCGCAATCTTAATGGCTTCTGGTATCTGACCACTTTCAAATGCGTGTAGTATCTGATCTAAAACGTTTTTGACTTTATCATTTTGCATATAATTACCCCCCTTTAGTATCCGCACTGGCTGCAAATTATTTTAAGTTGTGTGCCATTGATGATAGTAATATTCGCCCCGAGCTGATGTGCAATGGTTACGTAATGCCCACAGTCTAATTTAAATTTTTTACCCTTCAATGTTACGTTGAGTATTTTTCTAAGCTCATCTGTAGCTTGGTATTGTTTTTGCTGTTTCTTAGTCATGTGGAAGTCCTCCAAACAAAAAGAGCCACCCACAAGGCTTTGTTGCCTCGTAGATGGCTCTTTTTTAAGTTGATGGTTAAGTTAAAATTTAATTGTAAGTTACTTTACATTTGCTCATGTCTATCTCCCAGTCGCCTAAATCTGCAGATGAGCTAAACCCGCTATTAATCCAGATTCCGCATACACACTCTGGATGGTGCTTGGCATCAAAGTCTATAAATTTACGGCATACATATCTCCACATTCCGCATCCTACTGTTGGATAGCCAATAAGGCGATAAATATTGTCCCAATGGGGCAGCACTATTTTATAGATCTTAATGAGACATTCGTTCTGGTTAGTAGCCTCTTCAAATATTTTATCAATTCGATCTTGCAGTTCCGCTCTATTGAATCTTATGGTTGATGGTTTTTCCATACATGTTGCTATGGTCATTTCCTGATCTCCTTTAATTAAAAATAAAAAGCCCCAAGAGATAGACTCCTGAGGCTTCTGCTGAAAAACAAATTGTATAAATTCTGAGTTTTTACCACTCATTGCAAGCTGTTGAATGTTCGCATGATGCACAGAGCCAACTTTGAACAGGCATATAGATTTTTGCATCTATTCCAGATAGTACTACATTGGCGATCCTAGCGAATCTTCTACGGTCTGATCTTGTTCTTATACTATTGATCTGCTGAACTTTCGGTTCTTTGGTCTTAAGCAAAACGCAGTATTGACAAGCTATATCAGAGGTTGAAGCTGCTATTTTGTTTGAGGCTAATAGATAAGAATAGGCGGTTAATTGGGTGTCTTCATCAACTGCAGATTGACTCATAGATTTAGACGCTGTTTTAAAATCAACGACCAGTAGATCACCTGTTGGACTTTTAAGTAATAGGTCTATAATTCCAACTAATTTAAAATCTGTTGCAATGCCTTCATGGGTATAAAGTGGTGCTGAGAGAGGTAATTCTACGTCAACAACAGTGTAATCTGCAATGTTAGTGTTATGATAAAATGCCTCAAGCATCTTTACACCTATAGTTGTTGCAACACTTGGATCAGGTGTAGTCTTGTTATAGCTGATGGGTAGCTCCGAGTTCTCTATATCAATAGAGAAACAGCTCTTGAAGGTGTCTGTAATGGCGTTTAACGGCTCCATATGATTGTTCTTGATACCTCTATAATAAGTTGCAAGAGCTGTGTGGATTGCTGAACCAAAAGGTAATGAAACGCTTATTGACTCTGCTTTTCTACCTTCAACATATCTAAAAAAGTATTTTAAAGAACAGTTTTGATAAGTTGAAATTTGCGAATGGCTAATATGCAGCTCCCCATTTGTGAGTTGTTCTAATGTTTTACGTTCTGACATGGTTTTATCTCCTTTATTTTTGAATGAATAAAAAAAGGGGCATCCATAAGGACACCCCCTCTGTTGAAATGTAAAACGCTGTTACAGTTTACTTCGCAACTAAAGATTCAATCAGTTGAGACGCATCTTTTTTAGACAGGTGCTGTAGCGTTCTGCCATAACTGCTGATACAGACCTGATCCATCTCCTCTTTACTTTTCTTGGCATTACCCATCAGGCTCAAAATAAACTTGTATTGTTTTCCACTTAAACGACCATCATCATTTGGTTGCTGTTGGCTTTGCTGTGTTTGAGAATTATTTGGAACTGTGTTAGCTGATGGATAATTGTTAATCGGCGGGGGCTGAAAATTATTATTGCCAGCAGTAGCGGCTGATTGATTACCTGTATAGTGGGTCTGAGAAAAAGTCATATTAGTTGAAGTTGCATTATGACCCTGAGCATCAAGATGACTCATCTCCTCTGCTCCTGTAAACTCGACGCCATAACCAGCAAATCTAAGGGACCTAGCTATTGCCCTTGTCTCTGCTAATTCAAGGATAGCGGACGCAAGTTTTACGTCTCTTTCAACACTCGCCATGCCTAAGCCTGTAAAGCTGCCTTTAGCGGTGTTACAGATAGATTTAATGACAGCTACTTTACCATCATACTGGATAATTTCTGTTGTAATGTTTAAAGATTCGTTAAATTCATGTGCGAGTCTCAATCGACCAGCCACCTTCGGATACTCTTGTCCTCTAATAATAACTAATTCATCTGGTCTAAACTGGCTTTTATTAAATTCCATAATGTTCACTCCTTTCAAAATAGAAATAGCCACACCATCCATTGATGATATAGCTATCGTTAGAAACAAAAAAAGCCTCTCTGGATGATCCAGCAAAGCCTATATATGTGCCTGTAATGTTGGGATAGCTGGCTCAGAAGTTAATAACTCTTCTCCTCAACTGCTTGAGTTCAGCTTTAAGTTTGATATTTTCTGCATTCAATAGCTGCAGTTCCTTCTCCATGTTTTCTGTTAAACATTTAAAGTCGTATTCACAGTTCGTGCAGTCACGATTACAAGACTCTGTTGTCTCGTGAACTTCTTCTTCTGTTTCTAATTTTCTAAATGTGTTCTC
>CAZIJN010000083.1:0-287 GCA_964539635.1 uncultured Desulfobacterales bacterium
TTTAATTTGCCTGTCTCCAAACCGGACATTTATGAGGCTTCTGGATTAGGTGCTGCTATCGATGCAGCTGTAGGCATGGGTTATTATCCAGATTTTGAATCGGCTGTAAAACAAATGACAAAATATGGTAAAACAGTGGAACCAAACAAGGATAATGTCCAATTGTATGATGATCTATATAGAAAAATCTACCTTCCCATGTATAAACGTTTAAAACCATTATATGACGGTATACGCACGATTACTGGTTATCCAACCAAATATTAATCTTCATTATTCCGTAGATT
>CAZIJN010000083.1:297-2769 GCA_964539635.1 uncultured Desulfobacterales bacterium
ATTGACATTGCCATTTCATTCTAATAGAATAGGTATGTAACAAAATAGGATCCAAAAAAGAAAGGAAATAACTTTCATAAAAATTCATTTACAGGTAGAACCTCCAACTCAAATCAATAAATAAATTTTTCAAAATAAATTTAATCAAAACTAAGGAGATTAAAATGTCAAATCCAAGTAATTTAAAATTTGCAAAAACCGATGAATGGGTTAGCGTAGAAGGTAATGTAGCCACAATCGGTGTGTCTGATTATGCTCAATCCCAACTTTCAGATATTGTGTACTTAGAATTCCTGGCTGAGGTGGGAGACGATGTTGCTAAAGGTGACTCAGTTGTCACCCTCGAATCTGTCAAAGCAGCAGCAGATGTCGCAGCCCCAGTTTCCGGTAAGGTTGTAGAACTGAATGAAGCTTTATCAGATGATTTCGAAGCTGTTAATGCTGATCCTTTCGGCCGCGCATGGATGGTTAAAATTGAAATGAGTAATCCATCAGAATTAGAGAAACTTATGTCAGCCGATGTGTATACAACATTTTGTGAGGAGAGAGACCACTAATGTTCATTCCAAATACAGAGGCCGAACGCAACGAAATGTTGCAAAAAATCGGCTTATCTAAAGTTGAAGATCTGTTTTCTGATATTCCAAAAGAATTCAGATATCCAGATCTAAACCTTCCTGAGGCTGTTTCCGAAATGGAGACATTGCAAAACCTCAAAGATCTAGCTATCGCTAACGACTCAACCGATGATCTCATTTGTTTTCTTGGTGCTGGTGCTTACAATCACTATGTTCCGGCAGCAGTTGATGCGATTATCTCACGTGGTGAATTTCTTACATCTTATACTCCCTATCAACCAGAAGTTTCACAGGGAACGTTACAGGCAATTTTTGAATATCAATCTCTGATTGCATCCTTAACGGGAATGGATGTCAGTAATGCATCCCATTATGATGGAGCAACATCTGCTGCGGAAGCTTGTGTTTTGGCTTACCACCATTATCGAGGGAAAAGAACCAAATTTGTTCTTTCCAGATATCTTCACCCCCAATATCGTGAAACAATCAGAACCTATTTCCAGGGTTATGATGATATCCAAATCACTGGTGATCAGACTGAAGATGGTTTGCAAACAAATGAAGATTTGCTAAAACAGATTGATTCCGATACCGCCATCGTTTACGTTCAATACCCGGATTTTCTAGGAAGAATTCAAGACTTCAAGGCTTTTGCAGATCAAGTACATGCAGCTGGGGCAATTCTGGCTGTTTCAGTCAACCCATTAGCCCTGGGATTAATTAAACCACCATCTGAATTTGATGCAGACATCGTGACCGGTGAAGGTCAACCTTTGGGCATTCCTTTGTCTTACGGTGGACCTTATTTGGGAATATTTGCCACAAAAAATGAGTTTATTCGAAAACTCGCCGGAAGATTGGTAGGCGAAACCGTCGATAAGGATGGTAACGTAGGATACGTTCTAACCTTGACTGCACGGGAACAGCATATCCGCAGATCAAGAGCAACTTCGAATATCTGTACTAACCAGGGATTAATCGCTCTCACCTCAGCAGTGTATATGACTCTATTAGGAAAACAAGGCTTAAAACAGGTCGCCAAGCTAAATTATGATAAAGCTCATTATGCAGCAGACCAAATCTCTAAACTAAAGGGATTTGAAGTACTTGATTTAGGAGCTTTCTTCAATGAATTTGTAGTTCGCACACCTAAACCAGTCAGTGAATTGAATTTATTATTGCTCGACTATGATATTCTGGGAGGTTATGATTTATCAGCTGATTATCCCGAATTGGAAAATCACATGCTATTAGCCGTGACCGAAATGAACACCAAAGAGGATATTGATTATCTGGTCGAAATCTTACAGGAGGTGGCGAATGACTGAGCCTACAATCTATCAAATCTCATCTCCGGGTAGAGCTGGCGTGAAATTTCAAGCCAGTGACGTTCCAGAGACTAATGTTCCCAGTGAGTTTTTACGTGATGAACTTCCCATGCCGGAAGTGTCAGAAATTGATACAATCCGCCATTTCACTCGACTTTCTCAACTTAATTATTCTATAGATACGGGGTTTTATCCACTCGGTTCATGCACAATGAAATATAACCCCCGGATCAATGAGGTCACTGCCAGGTTAACAGGATTTGCAAAAGTCCATCCTCTTCAGCCAATAGAGACCGTCCAAGGTAGTTTGGCCTTGATGCATGATCTCCAGAATTGGCTTGGGGAAATCAGTGGATTCCAGGGGGTTACTTTACAACCCGCAGCTGGTGCACAAGGAGAGTATGTTGGTGTGTTAATCATCCGAGCGTATCACAAAGATCGCAAAGATTCAAAACGCACTAAAATGCTTATCCCCGATTCAGCTCATGGTACCAATCCTGCCAGTTCTTCAATGAGCGGTTTTGATGTAGTGGGTGTTGCTACCGATAAAAATGGAAATGTCGATC
>CAZIJN010000084.1:0-2738 GCA_964539635.1 uncultured Desulfobacterales bacterium
CATTACCATACCATACATTTAAATAACTGAACAATATAACATTAAAATAACTTGAAGGGCATTGGCGGTCATAGCTGGCTGTTAATGCCCTTTTTAAATTTTAAGGAGATACCAATGATTTATCAAATTAGATGTTCTTACTGTGGTTGTTACATGGGTGAGAAAGATGCTCCTGCTAATTCATTTGCTCTAAAAATGCAATCAATGGGATTGAAGGTTGAAACGCATAGCGTTTGTTCTCAATGCCAGCGTTTCATACTTGAGGATATTTATTCAATGAAAATTAAAGGAGGTTCTAATGAACAGAGATAACGCTGAAACCTGCCCTTGCTGTGGGCTTGAGTATATTAAAGATTTATCACGAGACACATATTTCTACGATTGCTGTGAGGACTGTTCCTTCTGGCTCGAAAAGCTGTATCTGCCTCAAGAATATTCAAACAGAAGGGTTATTGTTAATGGCGTTCATTACCTCATAAGTGAAAGTAGTATCAAAGGCTTTGGAGGAGCTAAGTTTAAAATTAAATTTTTCGATGGGCGGGTTATTAAAACGAATAACCTATGGGAACAAGGTAAGATTCCCGCACATTTCCGATCTGTTCTAAAAGATAACGCTGTATTCATTAAAACTAAAGCTCCTGCTGTTACATACGCAGATAATGATATTCCATTCTAAACTAACCAATAAATTTAAAAAGGATACAACCTATGAAACCACCCAAAGTAAGACCAACAGTTAGGCTTAAAAATCAATATGATATGTTTCTGATTATTTCACAAGTTGTCGATGCTTTAAAAATAGCAGGTGCAGATGAGGATTATGTCAGACGATTTAAAACTGATGCACTCTATGATTATAAGACAGTTATTTTCACCTGCTACGAGTATGTTAATATAGCAGATTGATTTTTTTGTCCGCCCGCTTCCGCTCTAGTTTCTAATAATAGTAATACTAAAATTGTATAATAGTAGTACCATCACACCTACATCTACAACAGACCAAACCTCAATTCACAATAGTACCTACACAACTAACCATACAACCCCGCATCCATCCAACCAACCTGCAACAGAACCATCAAAAAAATCACACAAACAATAAAAGTATCAGGAGTGCCAGCACTGTTACAACTTTAAAGCAGAATCATAAAAAAACTATAAATAGTAATGCGATAGGTATTGAAGGTGCTGCCTGAAGACACAAATGGTTAATTTTAACCAATATTGTATATTATCTTTCATATAGAAAATAATTACTTAACGGTATTTAATAGCTATATAAGTATTTTTATGTATTGGCACAATGTTTGCAAAGTTATACATATATAACCGATATATCCTTTATATAAGGGTAAATATTATTATTCTTATATAAATTAACAATTCTAACTAAAGATTAAGGAGGTTTCATGAGCAGTATCAGCTTTTCCATTGGAGACGCATCAAAAATCACAGGTATTCCAGAGCAAAACCTAAGGTATTTGGAAAAAAATGGGTACATTGCTAAACCCGAACGGATTTTAAGCGGTAGTCGGTCTTTTAGGAGATATACGCGAGAGCAAATAGAAGATATCATTAAATTAAAGATACTTATGGATCAAGGATTTAAACTTACTACAGCCGTCAAAAAGCTAAAAGAGGGGGAAATATGAATATGAAACCAACAGAAATTACAAATCTTGAAGAACGCAACTGTCCTTTTAACAAGTCCAACTGCCTAACCTCAAGCTGTGCCCTATATAATCAAAAGTTGAAGAATTGTGCTATCCACTTGATTGTGAACAATTTATGGAAACTTGAAATTGCAATAGGAAGGTTACCTGTATCACCTTCTTATGATGGAGCATTTAAATTACCCGGGGCTTAAAAAATTAACCGACACCTGCCTCAGAAGGGGCAGGTGTTACCATCATACTCACGCAAAGATATTATAACACAAAAGTATAGAGAATTAAGGAGTACCATCATGAAAAAACATACATCAACATCAAGACGTATTACGAACACCCAATGGGCAGACTGGCTCAATACCTCCATACCATTCAGTGTCTGGAAATGGAGCAATAAAAAACACATCATGGAAGCTCGTGATTTCATATTCAAGGACATTGGAGAGACATACAGAGTGTCTAAAAATAAGTCTAAAGACAGGGAGATGCTACTGGTATTCCTGCTCAACTTATGGGTCGGATTTTGCGTAGGCAGTCCAGTTCAAATATCATTGAACAAGAACAAATACGCAAACAATGGAGTCTATGGTAAAGTTTTCTTTACATACGAAAGAACGATACGTTTATTGGAAGAACTGGAACGAAAAAGTTATTTACAACGTGCCATTGGCTACTTCACAGAAGAGGATTCAAGAGAAACCCGAATCTGGGGGACTGAAAAGTTAATCAGGCTGTTTGTAGAGGAATATAAATTTCAACCGATTGGTGAAGTGATTACAGAATACCCTACTGAACTGGTTCAGCTAAGGAATGAAATATCAAAGGAAGTAACCAGCAGAAAAACCGGTAAAAAGGTTGCAATTACAAAACATATACCAGTGCAATTTGAGGATACTGAATCAACACTACGGATGCAAAAAAATCTTGAAAGTTATAATGCCTTGGCTAAGTCGCAAACTGTGACAGTAAAACTTGAAAGCGAAAATTTCGTCTCAAGCAAGCTGTTGATTAACAATTTAGGAATGAAAATTTAATAACCACCTAAAGTTGATGTGTGTAAAGGGATGG
>CAZIJN010000085.1:0-2731 GCA_964539635.1 uncultured Desulfobacterales bacterium
TGAATCGATTACCAGAGGGACTTTAATGTTTGGTGCAATTTTTTTTATGACCCTCCGCATCGTCTCGGATTCGTTTGCTCTTTCAGTTAACGCAACACAAATATCCAGGCCATGTGCACCGCTATCCATTTGTTGTTGGGCAATTCCAAGTACTTTTTCGTAATCTTCGTCCAAAATAATTTGTTTGAATTTGCGGCTTCCCTGAGTATTTAATCTTTCACCAATCAAAAATGGTGCAGGTTCCTGCCTTATATTCATCACCTCAATTGCCGAAGCCAATTGTGCTCGATGCAGGATTGGCCGTGGTGTTTGTTTTTTTCCGCCGACTTTCTCAACCAATTCTTTCAGGTGCTCGGGAGTAGTGCCACAACAACCACCAACAATACTAACTTGATACTTTTCAACAAATTCAGTCATGGAATCTGCAAATTCTGTGGGGGTCAAAGGATATACCGCTTCCCCATTGACATTCAGTGGTAAGCCTGCGTTAGGGATACACGAGACAGGCAACACTGAATTCTCCCCCAAAAAAGCCATCGGTTCACGCATGTGTTCCGGTCCGGTGGAACAATTCAATCCAATCACATCAATAGGAAAATTTTCCAATATCGCCAGCGCTGCTGCGATGTCAGTTCCTAGTAACATACGTCCGGTGGTATTCATTGTAATCTGTGCCTGGATAGGCAAATAAATACCTGTTTCTTCATATGCTTGTTGAATGCCAATAATAGAGGCTTTTACTTCCAGAATGTCCTGGGATGTTTCAATGATTAGGACGTCTACTCCGCCCAAAATTAATCCCTTTGCTTGTTCCTGAAAAACTGAAACTAATTCAGCAAATTGGACGTTGGATAATTCTGGGTCTTCCATGCTCGGCAATTTACCGGATGGCCCGATTGATCCTGCCACAAACCGTTTTTGGTTCGTATTTTTTGTGAACTCGTCGGCTACATTTCTGGCTAATTCTGCTGCTTTTTTGTTTATTTCAACAACCCTGTCCTGTAATCCATATTCAGCCAGCGTAATTCTATTAGATCGAAATGAATCGGTCTCCAACACATCAACCCCTACTTCTAAAAATGATTGGTGAATTTTCTTTACAACCTCGGGTTTACTGATAACAAGAAAATCATTGCATCCAAAATATTTTTCTCCACCAAAATCATCCGCTTTCAAATCCAATTTTTGTAAACTGGTACCCATTGCACCATCATAAATTAACACTCGCTCTTTTACAGCATCCAGAAACGATCGATTTGTATATTTGCTCTGCCGGAATTGGCACTAAAAGTCACGGGTTGCCGAGGTTTCTACGGGCCGGTCCCTCAACCTCTCTTGATGAGTAACATATAAGGAAATCCTACCATAAAAGCAGGTCAAGGTCAAAAAATGTTGTATGCTTTTAAGGTAACAAAAATTATTAAGATTCAGATATAATTTACTCGAGGAAAAAATTTTGAAATCAAGTCTCAAAGATCTGCCTTCAATATTATTTTCAGCCGTGCTGATTGCCTTCATAGGCTGGGTTGGTCTTTTCTTTTTATTGCAATATACCCAACCCTTTCTGGGTCCCCGCTGGATATTTTTCTTTTTATTGACAATGGGTGTTAGTGGAACTGCTTTACCTGTGGTTTATTTCCTGAATGTTCGCTTTCCCCATGATCCACCAGCGAACACATCTGTTATTATTCGGCAGTCTGCCTGGTTTGCAATTTTTGTCGACCTGTTAGCCTGGTTACAATTAGGGCGGGTCTTGAATTCAATACTGGTTGTCGTCATCGCAATCGGTATTATTATCATTGAAAATCTAATCCGGTTAGTCGAACGTAGTCGTTGGCAACCCTCACAAGATCCCAATGAATAAGTTGCGGCATTTGCCGTCCGTAGAAAAAATAATTCAGTTTTCTGAGACGGATGAATTTATTCGCAAGTATGGTCGTGACCAGACAATTCGTGCTATTCGCGAAGCGATGGACATTTTCCGTTCAGCCATCAAATCTGGGAGCGAAGCACCAGATCATCCGAAAATAATCAACCTGGTGAATAAAATCCTGTCTGATCGGTTTTCACCCACACTTATTCCGGTTATAAATGCAACCGGCGTCGTATTGCATACAAATCTAGGGAGAGCACTTCTCAGTCATGAAACCATTCAGGCCATGCAATCCATTGGAACTAATTACAACACCCTGGAATTTAGTCTATCCACAGGGAAACGTGGTTCCCGTTCGGTTCACGCTGAAGAAATTCTAAAGCAATTGACCGGAGCTGAAGCAGCCATCGTGGTAAACAACAATGCAGCTGCAGTATTATTGGTGTTAAGTGCTCTTGCAAAAAGAAGACATGTTATCATCGCCCGCTCGCAGTTGATTGAAATTGGAGGCGGTTTCCGCATCCCGGATGTAATGAAACAGTCCGGAGCAAAATTAATAGAAGTGGGAACCACAAATAGAGTTCGGGTTTCGGATTACGAATTGGCTTTACAGGAAAGTTCTGCCCTGGTCATGCGTGCCCATCATTCAAATTTTAAAATTGTGGGATTTACACAGGAACCAATGCTTAGTGAGATAGTTGAAATCGCCCATCAATACGGGGTTGCGGTGTTGGATGATCTCGGCTCTGGAACCTTTTTAGATACTGCCCAATTTGGTCTCTCACACGAACCAACCATTTTTGAATCAGTCCAGGCTGGCGCAGATATTATTTCATTTTCGGGTGATAAGTTGTTAGG
>CAZIJN010000086.1:0-2676 GCA_964539635.1 uncultured Desulfobacterales bacterium
TCACCTTATATTTGTCGTCTAATACTTGGTCGATTTAACCGTGAAGTAGAGTTTTACAAGGTTGGCTGGTTATCTGCACCAGAGACAGCTTCATCCATTGTCATTTACTCAAGTGCATATTTTGGAACTTTAAGTCATGTTCTGATTGACAGTTTTATATATTATGATATTCATCCGTTTGTTCCGTTTTTTGATTCAAACCCGTTTTTAAACATCATTTCACAAGATGGTGTTTATTATATCTGTTCTGTTTCAGCTATAGTTGGAGCTGCAGCATGGGTAATCAGAAAAAAGATGGTCAATTGATTGTTGTAGTTAATCAATCTATCCTTCAGTGTTCCTCAACAGACTCCAAAGCCTCACCCCATATATCCACCATCTTCTGACTGAAAAGGTAAAAATAAATTGATAAATCCTTATATGCAGCTTCCATGCAGACTGCAAGAGCTATATCTACTGCTTCTTCCGCTGGATAACCATAAACACCGCATGATATGGCTGGAAATGCTATATCTTTAAAAACATTATCACATCTAACATAATACTACAAAAGAGTGATAAAAGATTTACATTTTTTTGAACATTATATAAGTTGCAGTCTTGTTTAAATTTTGCCCTAAAGTGTTAATTCAAATATAA
Organism: uncultured Desulfobacterales bacterium; assembly: GCA_964539635.1. Taxonomy (GTDB): domain Bacteria; phylum Desulfobacterota; class Desulfobacteria; order Desulfobacterales; family Desulfobacteraceae; genus Desulfamplus. The sequence continues at coordinate 640 of CAZIJN010000086.1, forward strand.
ATAGAAGAATTTTATCTTTTTTATGTAGTCATTACTCTGACCTTCTTAAATTGTTATCTCTGTATAAAAAATTGGAAGTGCAAAAATGAAGATAACCCAGCTAAAGCTATATAATTATCGCTGTTATCCAAAACTTCAGATTGATTTTAATCCTGATATTACAGTTTTGCTTGCAAGAAATGGTCAAGGAAAAACCGCTGTATTAGATGCTGTTACAGTAGCACTTGGACCTTATCTTGGTGTGTTTGATGAATCTATTGGCAGTCATTTTTCCAATCACGATGCACACAGAGTTCCTCATAAATTAGAAAATGGCAGAATTGATATGGAGACACAATATCCTGTAAGTCTTGAAGCCATCGGGACTATTATTGAAGAAAAGGTAGAATGGCAGCGTGAAAAACAGGGTGATAAAAGACGAACCACAATTAAAAATAGTTCTCCATTGATAAAATATGCAAAAGAGCTTCAGACTTCAGTGAGAAATGGAGAAAGTGTTACGCTGCCCCTTTTAGCATATTATGGAACTGGTCGTCTATGGAAAGAGAAACGGCTGACAGATAAAAAACAGGCTGGAGGCTCATCAAGCAGGCTTTCAGGTTACATGGACTGCATGAATCCTGAGTCCAGCTACAGAGCATTTGCTGACTGGCTTCGTATGGAAAATTTGATAGAATATGAACAAGCTCTTATTGCAAAAGAGCGGGGGGAATCTGTTGATATAAAATCACAAACACGTCTGCTGCGATCTATCCAAAGAGCTGTCAATACAGTTATGAAGCCGAGCGGCTGGCAAAACATAAGATTCAGTCCATCTGCACAGGAAGTTGTTGCTGAACATCCTGATTTTGGAATTTTACCTGTTAGTATTCTCAGCGATGGTATCAGAAATATGATTGGACTTCTTGCAGATATTGCCTACAGAGCAGTACGGCTCAATCCTCATCTTGGAGATGATGCAGTAAGAAAGACAAATGGTATTGTTCTTATTGATGAAGTTGACATGCACCTCCATCCGGGTTGGCAGCAGCTTGTATTGAGAGATTTACAACATCAAGATGCGTTCCCAGAAATTCAGTTTATCGTTACAACTCACAGTCCCCAAGTTGTCTCCACTGTGAAAAAAGAGAGTATCAGGGTTCTTGAAATTGGTAATGAAACTGCATCAATCCCCATAGCCAGAACATTTGGTGAATCAAGCAACGATATTCTTGAGACAGTTATGCATACAGATTTCAGACCAGATGTTGAGCATGTTCGGGAGCTTGAGAACTATTTCACTATGATTGATGATGGTCTTTACAAAGAAGAAGCTGCAAAAATACTGAGAAAAAAACTTGAGCAGATTATTGGTGCTGATCACAGAGAATTACAGAGAGCTGATAGAATTATCAGACGTAAAGAGGTTTTGGGCTGATGCGGACAATTCACAAACGTCAGATAATACCAATATTGGAAAGAGAAGGACAAAAACAACCGCCTTTATCATCAAAAGAAGCTGAAAAACGGTGGAACCGCTTCAGGCGTATTCATGGAACAGATATAATCTCATACATTCTTGATGAGCAGTGGCAGCTCTGTGCCTACACTGAACTTGCTCTTGATAAATTTGAACATGGTTTCCATATCGAGCATATTGAACCTAAAAGTAATAATCCCGCGAGAACCTTTGATTACCATAATATTGTGATTTCAGCACTAAAGAGCGAATCTTTGGAGCTATTTTCCAAACAGGATTGTTTTGGAGGTCATTACAAACAGAGCAGCTATGATTCAAAACTCTTTATTTCGCCGTTAATGGCTGATTCAGGTCTTTACTTTGAATATCGCAGCACTGGAAAGGTTGAACCTTCACCAACACTGATTGAGAAAGAGAGGGAAAAAGCTCTTTATACAATAGCTCTATTAAATCTAAATGCCCCTTTTCTTGTTAATGCACGCAGAAAATGGCTGATTGAACTTGAGGAAGAGATAGATAAACTTTTGGATGACATAGATGCTCTTAAAATTCTTGCTGAATGTGAACTCTGTGATACC
>CAZIJN010000087.1:0-1439 GCA_964539635.1 uncultured Desulfobacterales bacterium
TCGCATTCGACTTGACATGCTGGCAGGCTTTCCAGGCAAATTTGAGATCAATCAATTGTTCAGGGGTGGGTTGAACCGCAGTCACCACCCGCCAGACACTATCAGGGGGATCTCCCAAATCAACCGTTTGTTGCAGTAAACCGCGTGTTATCGAGCGGTATTCCACCAATGGCTCGATCTTCAGGTCAGGCATCTTCAGGATCCTTAGGTTCTTTTTCTGCCCCAGAACTTTCAGTGCGCCCTGGCTGAATCCCGGTGCCACGACACATTCCACAAACAATTCACTTAAGGCTACCGCTGTAGCAGGTTCCAGGTTGCGGTTGACGGCTACAATCCCACCAAATGCAGAGATAGGATCGCTGGCGAGGGCACGCTGGTAGGCATCCACCTGGGTAGTTGCAGAGGCTATCCCACAAGGTGAAAGGTGTTTCACAATCACCACGCTGGATTTTTCAAAACTCACAACGGCCCTCCAGGCAGCATCCAGATCCAGTAAATTATTGTAAGAGAGCTCCTTGCCTTGCAATATCTCTCCTCCCAAAGGACCTTGCCCGGTTTGATAACCAAATAAATGTGCAGATTGGTGTGGATTTTCGCCATAGCGCAAGGATTGTTGTGGAACCAAATTTAAAGTGTGGGTTTCCGTTTCTCCCAAATAATTAGCAATCAGAGAATCATAACGATTGGTCATGCGGAAGCCTTTGATTGCGAGTGTTTTACGGATTTCATCTTTTACGCCACCGGAATGTAATTCCTGTAGCACCAGCGGATAATCCAGCGGGTCACAAACCAACGTAACACGTTCGTGATTCTTAGCCGCAGCACGGATCAAAGTGACGCCACCAATATCAATCTGTTCAATCGCTTCCATTAAAGTGACTCCTGCCTGGGCAATCGTGTCTTCAAATGGATACAAATTCACCACCACCAGATCAATGAAGCTCCATCCCTGACTGGTTAACTCATTGCGGTCTTCTTCGGTCTGGCGTGCCAGAATACCAGCGTGAATCGCTGGATGGAGTGTTTTGACACGTCCACCGAGCATCTCGGGGGAAGCGGTGTAGTCAGATACTTCTATCACCTGCAATTGGTTCTCCCGTAGTAATCGGGCAGTACCGCCACTGGCGATCAGCTCCCAACCCAGGCTGATTAATCCACGGGCAAAATCTACCAATCCGGTTTTGTTATGAACAGAAAGAATTGCTTTGGGCATTTATCTCCTCGCATTACTAAAAATATGATTTATACTGACCAGAGTAAAGTAGCTTAGCCAGGTAATTAAAAATTTATGATGATCTCAGGAATTTCTTAGCTTCTTCGATGGCATCATCTTCTCCGACCATCGTCAATAAATCATCTTCCATTAATATTGTGTCACCTTTGGGAATGATCACCTGACTGCCGCGTTTCACACTGGCAATCACGAAATGTTTTGGCCA
>CAZIJN010000087.1:1465-2634 GCA_964539635.1 uncultured Desulfobacterales bacterium
CCTGCTTCAATCACAATCTCGCTAACCGATGCTGACCCGGATAAACCTTCATTCAAGCGTTGTGGTAGTGATTCCTGGGGTACAAACCAATAGGTTTCATCCTCATTTTCCAGGGCAGCATCGATTTCAGAGGCCAGTGTTTCAAAAATCTCCTCAGAGATGACGCCGTCGGCACGCATCCCAAGGTAGGCTGAACGCTGTGCACGCAGAATCTCTCGTCGTGCTAATTCCAGTTCTTCAGCTTCCAGTTTTGGTTCTACCTTTAATAACTGACGTACCGAATCAGCTAACAAGGCTGTTTGTGTGTGCAGCTTGGGTCTAATCCGTTCCCAGGCAGGTGTCGAGATCAGACCTTCACGATAGCGGCGTTCAATATGGGCTTCGGCTGCTCTGATTGCATTTAAACGCGCATGTCGTTGTTCATAATCTACCTGAACGGGGGAAGTCGTGATGATACCTAACTTTCGCACCAGCGGTCGCATGGTGGTTGCCTGGATCAAAAGAGTAAAGAGAGCGACTCCGAATGCCATCGTCCGCAATAAATAACGATCTTCACCGAATGTCACCGGTAAACTGAGTGCCAATGCTAAACTCAGCGCACCTCTTAACCCGCCCCAGGCAATGACATGCCGCCAGCGCATTGAAATCGGTTCACCCAATCGGTTGGTGATCCACCCTAACCCGTACACAACAACAACTCTGGCAATCATCACAGCCCCAATCGCCCAGGCGACAAGTTGCCAGGATTGGAAAAGTGCAAACAGGTCAATGTCCAACCCGATCAATAAAAAAACCAGGGAGTTCACCAAAAAAGTGATGTACTCCCAGAAATTATAAAGAACAATACGGGTGGTTGGGCTCATCCCTTGAGGACCCAGACTTCCGGCAATCAACCCGGCAGTCACGACAGCCAGAACGCCACTGAAGTGTAACTGTTCAGCTAACAAATAAGATCCGTAAGCAAGCACTGTGGTCAGGGTGATTTCGATCAGGTAGTCATCAATTCGTGCAATGACACGCGAAACGACCCACCCCAGTGCCAATCCGACAGCAACGCCGCCTATAGACACTTTGAAAAATTCAATAACACCATTTAAAAGATTGAATTGTCCGGTAACAACAACAGCAACCATCAGATTAAATAGCACCAGAGCAGTGCCATCGTTGAG
>CAZIJN010000088.1:0-2579 GCA_964539635.1 uncultured Desulfobacterales bacterium
GCAAGAAGAATGTTTTGAGTGGCAAGAAGGGCATCATCAGAAGGACAACTTGCATCTGGTGCCGAACCGATTATAATACATGCAGCAGCACCATGAAAAAGCAGGTCTTTGCCGTTATTTTCCATTTCATAAATAGCATCGTTTACTTTATCGTAATAATCACGATGATAGATATAAAGCTCTGGTTTTCCAACTGCTTTCAATGCGTATTTTAAAATTGGATTCTTTGCCATTTTATTAAGATTTTTATAAAAAGAACCTATTGAGAACGCAAATTTTACAACTTGTTCTCTGGAGGTAAGACAGGTAAATGTCCATTTTTGACAATTACTTCCTGAAGGTGCAAGTTTTCCGAACCTCACAAGGTCTTCAATAATAGGTCGTTCAACAGCTTTTGATTTAAAATTTCTGCATGATCGTCTTGATGCAATCAGTCTTGCTAACTCATTTATGTCAGGTTGACCATATGCAAGCCATTTTTTCTCCAATTCAAATGTATTGAAATTTATTGCACTGTTATCAAGAGAATTTACTGTAATAGCTGACTCAGGACAAACAGCCATACAATGACCACATGATAATGAACTGCTTCCAGTTACATGAGCCTTACCGTTTTTCATGGAGATTGTATCTGATGGACAGACTTTTATGCACAAACCACATCCTGAGCATTTGTTTATATCAATAACTACTGAAACATCATATTGGTCATTCATAATTTATCATTATAACTCATCCTCTTTTACGTCTTGATGAAATACAACAACAGCATCTTTATCACGACTGGCTATCTGGTGAGCAGCTTTGGCGGTAACTATCTCATAAGTGTTATCAAGTCTTACAATCGCCAATTGACCCTGACTGAGCTGAATGATCATCTCATCAGAGACAAATAATTTTTTTATCCTGTTTCCAACTGTAAAATAATACGGTTCACCACGATCATCCCGAACCAGTCTGTTGGTTTCGATTATCTGTTTAACCTGTGCCAGTTTCTCTCGTTGACGCATCGCTTCATTGTGCTGGCGATTGAGTTCTCTGTTACGCTCTTCATTTGCAAGCTGCTCCTGTTTTGCCTTGATACTCTCATCAGATGGGCTTTCCATCGTGTTTTGCTGACGATTGATTCGTTGTTCGTGTTTGAGCTTGTTGACCTGTTTTTTGTTGACCAGACCAGCTTTTAAAAGTTGATCCTGAAACGGATTACCCATGTTGTTTTCCTCATAAACATATCATATTTTACAAACATCAAATATAACGTCCCTTAAAGGCTCTCTTCCACCGCTCTTTGGGGTTATCAAACCTGATATTCTTACAATCAAAAGCCTCGGGATTATAGCTTCCATACCATCCGCTCAACCATGTAACCATGCTTTCATATTCTTCATGGGAAGGGTCTGCAAGAATTTCAAGAAGATTCTGATAACCATGAACACCACCACAATCTTCAGGAGGACATGCACGGTCTCCATCTATACAGCGTGGGTATCTCGTGATTTCCTCTTTTAACAGGATGCCTTCAAGCATTATGTTATGCTCCCATGAGTCCCCAAAATCATACTCATAAGCAGCACTCTGTCCGGGTTCAAAAAAATAATCTGAAATATACTCATCCCAACTTGCGATAACATTCGCATCAAATTCCTCGTCCATTGGAATGCCTATCTCTGTAATCTTTTTTGCACGGGGTTTTTTAATACGAAACATGTGGAGATGGCTGTCAAACCATCCCATTGAATCCTGAATAGCAACGTGGAAATCCCAAAAAGAATATGTTGCCGGCACCTGAATTCTTCTCCAGATAAAGGGTCTCACCTCTTGTAAAGAAATTTGAAATTGTAAAACCAGATTTTTCCATTTCATCTTTGATACTCCTGATTTGATTATGGTATTTTCTTTGAGTTTTAAAGCATAAAACTGATTTCAGGTTTATAATCCGCTCTTTAGCATATTCCTCCATTGTTGACAATTCAGGAGCAATTTTAGAGCAGAACAATAAGGTGAAGGACTTCCCACAATCAATGCAGGAAGCCTTCTCTATCGCAAAAATCGAACCTGTAAATCAAATTGTGTAAATGTTCAAAGAGCTATAAGTTAAAGTAAAACTTAAAATGAGATTCAAACAGACAGTTGTCATTAGTTCTCATGTTTTTCAGAAAAAAATTAACGGCACACTTCATACTTGATGCTCTCGTAAAAAGTCAATTTGCCAAAATCCAGGTTCAATAAAATCAGAAGGTTATCTCTTCCAAAAACGCCTGTTTTGGACTTTTTACGAGTCCATCATACTTTATCCAACCTTTTTTTATCCTGTTTGCACTGCTGCTGAATTTTGCCCCCAGGGGACAATTTTGGTTTACAAATAGTGCATCTTTTTCCAACCTCAAAGCCCCAGCATCTCTCCAATTTTCCCAGTTACTTTCAATAATTTGATATAGATATATTAATGTAATCATATCAATATGTTCAATACATATTGGTTAGGTTCATTTCTCCAGCGACTAATTACATATCAAAATCAAGAGTTTATCTCTTCATGCTGATAGGTTTTTAGTTGTCAAATTTTTTAACATTCTATT
>CAZIJN010000089.1:0-2486 GCA_964539635.1 uncultured Desulfobacterales bacterium
TATCTATCAAAAAAGTCGGCGTACCTGTCTCAAACCAGTAGCTTTTAAAATTTCCGCCTTCTTGAAAAAAGAGAAGTATATCGTAAGGATTATAGACTGATTCATCTCCAAGAGATTTATTAGATGGATTTCCAAATGAATAGCCGTTATACCACCGCTTTAACTCTTCAATATCAACATTGTACAGCTTAATATAATCCTTAAAAACAACTTCAACATCATTTTGGGTATAACCGCAGATTGTGCAGTATTCCGGCAGAAGAGTTATATCCTGCAGATTGTTCAACCCGCTGAAAAGATTCATCTTGCTGAATTTGCTTACTCCTGTCAGAAACGCAAATTTTATATACTTATCTGAATCTTTGATTACAGAGTATAAATCCCTTAAATTATTCCTCATCTCAAGAGCTTTAGGTTCGTCTGTGATGTTATCTAAAATCGGTTTATCATACTCATCAATCAGAATAACTACTGGTATTTTATATTTGTCATAACAGGCTGTTATCAATGTCTTGAAATAGTTACCGTAATTGCTTTTATCATAAGCTGTAACTTCATTTTCTCTTTCGCTGTCTAACAAGTTTAAAGATATTGATTGAGTAAGTTTCTCTGTATCTTTAGCAATGCCAGCTCCAAAGCTGATTTTTATAACTGGATACTTTTTGCTCCAATCCCATTTATCATAAATATATAGACCTTCAAATAACTCCTTTTGCCCTTCAAACAGACATTTCAAAGTATCAAGAAACAGAGATTTGCCAAATCTGCGGGGACGGGAGAGAAAGTAGTATTTACCACTATCCGCAAGTTTAAATGCCATTGGTGTCTTATCTATATAAACGTAATTGTTGTTTCTGATTTCAGGAAAATTCTGTATTCCAAGCGGAAGTTTTTTCATCGTTCCTCCTTATTTACTGGTCTGACAAGATAATCAATATCACTATTTCTTAATATACAGATTTCAATCATAAAGAAAAAGGCTGTTAAAGACAAATACAAACATATCTTTAACAGCCTTTAAATTTTGACCATCTTTATTCAGATAATCAAATGAACACAGCAATTATAAATTTAGAAATCGTCTTATGATAATTTTTATAACCGAGCGATAATTTACATATTTTTTATAAAATCTCGAATAAACGGCTCAACAACCTTTCTTGATATTGGTGCAGAAGCTCTATTATCAAGAAATAAAGAGATATTTTGTAAAACGCCCTCTTTACCAAACTGAACAACCATTTGAGAAGCATACGCTTGAGCTTGAATTTTGTCGCCAGCACGCAGGCTGTTTTCAATAAGAGCAAGATATATCGGCATATTATCAGGATTAACCTTTTCTGCTAACATATCCTCTTTTATCATATCGCCTAAAATTTCATCTGCAATTTTATAGTGTCCTTTGAGGCTTAAAGTAACGCCTGTATTTAATAAAAGAGCTTTAGGAGGAATCAAATTTTCACTACCAAGCAGTTCGAGTGTTTTTTGAAAATTCATAAGAGCATCATTATATTTGCCCTGCCACAATAAAATAAACCCTTTAAGCTGGTGATAAACCCAATTTTTGTCATTTTTTGAAAGCAGCAAATCTGTATTACTCAACGCTTCGTCATAGTTTCCCATAAGAACCATCGCCTTAACCATATCATATCTTATCTTAAGGTTAGCCGGAACGATTTTTAGAGCGTCATTAAAAAGTAAAGTTGCTTTTTTATAATCTTGTTTGTTGTTGGAATAGACAGCTCCAAGATTACCCATAATATCTGCTTTTTTATTTATAGATGGCATATCCAGTGTCAGTGCTTTTTCAAAGAGCTGAATTGCCATATCATATCGATTAGGATGATTACTTCTATTACCCCATGCGAGTTCCATCGCAAGTATATCTAAAGCCCTTGCACTGAAAGGAGCCTTTTTATAAGCATCACTCCATAAAGTTATATCATCTTTCCAAACTTTATTACGAATATAGGTTGAGGCAGACAAACTTATTGCAACAGTTATCAATAAACCAATAGCAAGCCAATATTTAACAATCTGTTTTTCTTGAGAATATCTATTTATCAACTGACTGCACCAGAAAATAATCGGAAGAAATAGGAACATTGAGGGCAGATAATTGCGATGCTCAAAAACTATCTCCAATGGAATTATAGTTGATTCTACAATGTGATTGATAAAAAAAAAGAGTATTGCAAAAGACAAAAGAGGTCTCGTTCTTATCTGATAAAGGGCAGAGTCAATTAAAGAAAAAATAATCAATATAGCTGGAATCGTTGTCCAAGGCTTAAATGGTGAAGATGACAATACAAAATCGTGGGCAATTGAAAATCGGTCAGGCAATGGAAAAAAAATCTGTGAAAGATGAAAAACTAAAACTCTTGGTTGAGCAAGCAGACGCTCTGTAAGTGAAAAAGTCCTGTTCTGATAGTTAAGGAATGAAAATTTAATAACCACCTAAAGTTGATGTGTGTAAAGGGATGGCT
>CAZIJN010000090.1:0-2424 GCA_964539635.1 uncultured Desulfobacterales bacterium
TGAAGAATTTTGGTTTGGTGAGGTGTAAAAGCAATTTCATCTCTTCCTGGCTGGCATGCCCGGAAACGTGCACGTTAGCAATCGCTTCATAAATTACATTGGCACCGCGTTCAAAAAGCTTGTTGATCGTTCGGCTAACGCTTTCTTCGTTGCCAGGAATCGGGTGAGAGGAGAGCACTATGGTGTCACCCGGAATGACATCAAATTGTCGATTTTTTCCAATCGCCAGGCGACCCAGAATGGATGTTGGTTCACCCTGTGAACCGGTGCACATGATCACCACTTTAGACTTTGGCATATTTAATGCCTGTTCGATTGGGACAACTAATTCATCTTTAATATTAAGATAACCTAATTTACGGGCAATCTTTGCGTTATCGACCATACTGGTGCCAGCAAAGGCAACTTTTCTGCCATAGCGTTCGGCAGTATTGGCTACTTGCTGCATCCGGGAAATCAATGAAGCAAAGCTGGCAATGATGATGCGTTCTTTTGCTTCCCGAAATACTTTGTCAAAAGCACTGTCGATGACCTGTTCAGATGGTGTCCAACCAGCCCGTTCTGCATTAGTTGAATCTGCAAAAAGAGCCAGGACGCCACGCTCGGAGAATTCAGCCAGTTTGGCATAATCAGTCGGCCAGCCATCTACAGGGGTGTGATCAAATTTATAATCTCCTGAGTGAATAATCAAACCGACGGGTGTTTGAATACCCAGGCCAATGCCATCCGGTATGGAATGGCAGACATGGTAAGTATCCACGGAGAAATAACTGCCAACCTGGACAGTATCACCCGCTTTGATGGTGTGAATGTCTGCAAGGTCTAGCATACCGCCGCGAGCCAGTTTGTTTTCCAATAAACCGGTTGTGAGTGCAGTGGCATAAATGGGTGCCTGAATTTCATTCAGGATATGTCGGATGGCTCCAGTGTGGTCTTCATGCCCATGGGTAATGAAGATCCCTTTGACCCAATCCTTTTTGTCTTTGAGATATGAGATATCCGGGATGATATAGTCAATGCCCAGCATATCATTTTCGGGGAACATTAGGCCTGTGTCAACAATCAAGATCTCCTGATTGTATTCATAGACCATCATGTTACGGCCTACTTCCCCTAAACCTCCCAGGGGAATAATTCGTAATGGTAAAGAATTCATATTTGTAAAAATTTCCTTTTCTATTTATAAAGTTCTATATTTCATCACAGTTCTACTGTGTATAGGTCAATTTATGGTGAGAATTAAAAAATCCCCACGGTGGAATTTAGCCGGGGGATTAGATCGATCATAAAAAAATAAAACCAATTGATTCTCACGTCAAAAGCCGCTTTGCGGCGAATTACCACTCTTTATTAACAAAACTAAGTTTAACACAGCCAACCTGTTTTGTCAAAATTTGCTAGAAAGATAGTGAAAACCTTTGATTTTAGACTGCCAGTGCGTGTCTGCCATAGAGCTGTTCGCGAATTTGAATCAACTGGCGACGCAGGCGGTCATCCCGTTCGATCAAATCAGAAATTTTGTCACAGGCATACATTACCGTGGTATGATCACGGCCTCCGATAGCCTCACCAATTTGCGGCAGTGAAATGTTAGCCTCTTCGCGTAGCAAATACATGACTACCTGGCGTGGTAAAGCCACCTCACGAGTACGTTCTCTTCCTAAAATCTTTTCAGGTGAGATGCCAAAAGCATTGGCAACCGCATATAAAACCTGGTCGGGTAATAGTTTAGCTCGACTGGGCAAAAGGTCAGCCAGAGCAACATTGACCAGTTGCATCGTTAAGGGTTGGTTGCTTAGTTCAGCATATGCCAGTACCCGTGTTAAAGCACCTTCCAGTTCGCGAATATTGGATTGGACCTGTCGGGCGATGGAATCCAGGATGTCATTGGGAACCTGCCGGCCACTGCGTTCGGCTTTCGAGCGCAGGATGGCGGTACGGGTCTCCAGATCCGGAGGCTGAATATCGACAATCAGTCCCCACTCGAAACGAGAGCGCAGGCGTTCTTCCAGGGTGTTCATTGCTTTGGGAGGCCGGTCGGACGACATCACGATTTGTTTATCTTGCCCATGCAGGGTATTGAAGGTGTGGAAGAATTCTTCCTGAGTAGACTCTTTGCCAGCGATGAATTGGATATCATCAACCAGCAGAACATCAATGTTGCGGTAGCGATCCCGGAAGGATTGGGTGTTGTGGCTGCGGATGGCATTGAGGTCGTTAGTGAACTCTTCCGAAGAGACATATAACACGCTCTGTCCAGCACTGAGAGCAGTGTTCCCAATGGCGTGTAAAAGATGGGTTTTACCCATGCCTACACCACCATACAGGAACAGGGGATTGTAAGCCTGAGCGGGATTTTCAGCGACCGCCAGGCAGGCTGCATGGGCCAGACGATTAGAAGGGCCAACAACAAAATTACTGAAA
>CAZIJN010000091.1:0-537 GCA_964539635.1 uncultured Desulfobacterales bacterium
AGGATTGAGTACTTAGGGATTAGGGGTTGACAAATCGAAGGTTGAACAGAAAAGAAATCGGCGAAAGGCGAAAGTTTTATAGATTATGAAAGGAGAGAATGAATTATTAAAGAGTAATTTCATTACGATTCAATTTTTTGAAATAAATAATAGCCTGCAACAATTAGCCCACCATTCACAGGTAACATTGTTCTATCAACAGATGTTCCTAAATGCCAGGTGAGATCATGTGGTGTCAACGAGTATACAGTGATTATTCCCAAGAAAATAATTGATGCAGTCATTAAAGCAAAAAAAACTTCTTTGGTTATTGTCTTTTGACGAATAGCTAAAGCAATCAGGAGAAATCCTATTATGATAATTAGACCATAAATTTGATTATACGATTGTGAAAAAATCTGAAGCAAAGAACCATCTTTAAATCGGGAAAGGATAAACTTGAAAGATTCCAATGTTCCTATTCCTAAATCATTGTGCAAACCCCATTGAATTTTGTACACAATCCAGATGAAGAACGGGAACAATAGAACCACTCCG
>CAZIJN010000091.1:547-2418 GCA_964539635.1 uncultured Desulfobacterales bacterium
AAGAAAGGATTTCCAAGTATTTTTAAAGGTAAATTTCGTAGTTTTCCAATTTTTCTCCAATATTTGGAAAATAATTAAGGAAATAAAAATAGCTATTGCAGCTAATATGCCTTCATTCTTTATGTTTATTAATAAGGAAACACAGACGACGCTCGAAATAAAATCTATAATTTGCTTTTTCTGAAAATATCTTCCTAGTAAAAGTATTGATGTCGATAAATATAATGCTAGAAGACCATCCATGTACCCATTCCAAATCCACAGAGAAAAACTAAAGGACATCATGAATAGTAGAAAAATAAAACTAAGTGACCATTTTCTGTAGGAAATAACCGACATAAATGGAGGCAAAAACATAACTAGTAATGCTAATTTTGGAAGATATTCATTCCAAAAACCTAATAAAAAACTAAGCTGAGCTGCAAGGGCAGGGACCAATTTTGGATAATCAGGATGCGAGAAAGCAACAATGGGACTACTCCATCCAGCTGTATTATTTATTGATCCTGCAGAATAAATCATTTTTGCATGGAAAAACCAGATTGAGCGTGCATCCCAATCGATTAATGGTTCTGCCATGATTGGACTAAAAAAAAGAATAATAATTACGAGGATCCCTATCAAATTCCAAATGATCGTCAATTTAAATTGAGTATTCTTTCTACTCTTGAAACTTTCTATTGAAAAAAAGGATAAACCAATAATTGAAATCAAGATTCCAATAAATAAAGCAACCTTGACATCCTGGATGATCAATAATAACAGGTAGTTAATAAGCAATCCTATCATCATATACAATGATGTTCTTTGAAAATATCGATCGTTCATCGTATTTACTAAGAATTTGTCCAATAAAAGTTTAAAGATCAAATACCCCAACCCAAAAAGAAAAGTTAATGAAATAAATATCAGTAAGGATATTTTTACTAAATTAATTACAGTTGACAAGGAATATTAACTCCCTTTGATCCATAACATAACAGGATTGGTATTTTGCTAACTCATTTTCGAAAACGAAGATAAATTTCGATTCTGGATTATTCCGAATAGGCCAAGCAGATTCAACAATTCTCTGTTTGGTATATTCATTTAAGCTTATGGTAGGAGAAACTGTATAATCTATCAGTTTATTGCTATCAATCATGTCTAACATCTCTATCACATCATGATTAAGAACTTCTTTTCCAGAATTTGGGGTTAAGATCAAGCGTATTGTTTTTTTGGGATGAGATAAAGTTGATTTATTTACTGTGGTAAATTCTGTAAAAGCATCAAGAAATGGTGTTAAGTTGATGATTGAAAAAATCAGGATGACTGATAACAATGTCCAAAAAGATTTTCGGACCAAAACAGACCCAAAAATAAACAATGAGGTGATAAGAAGGAAGAAGAAATTCCCTGATAATAGATTTGCAATAATCCAAACAACAATTAATGAATATAAGATTTTATTTGAAACGAAATGATTTTTGAAATTTATTGGTTTCTTCATATTAATTCTAATCTTATGTCATTCAAGACGCACTTTTTATGGTATCTCAGAAAATCCCTTTGGTATTATCTCATATTTTTCTTTACGAAATTTATACTCCCCTATTTTCACCTGCAACTACATTCTCCTCTATATTTCGATACCTCTCAACCGTCCACATTTCGATCAGGAATTGGAAATTTCCCTGGATCTAGCCGTTTTTGCCAGCTTTTTGTCAGCCAGCCTAACCTTCCATAGGCTATGAAAACTGGGTAACATGTGACGAAACGTTTTTCCTTTTTGACTTCGATTAATCCCGCAGTTCTTTTTTCATGGAGATTCTATCCTTTCAGAACTTTAATCATGTGAATATCATTGGGCTCCAGAGCAAATAGCTCCG
>CAZIJN010000092.1:0-2356 GCA_964539635.1 uncultured Desulfobacterales bacterium
ATTCCTATCAATACCTATATTTTACGAAAAGCATGTCGTGACGCATCAGAATGGAATTCTGTGCAAAACGAGGAACTTAAACTTTGTGTTCAAATATCTCCAAAATTGTTTTTGCAGTCTGATTTCACTGAAATTGTTCTTTCTGCGCTAGCTGATAGTAATTTGCCCAATGAATCTTTACAATTAGTGATTACTGAAAGCAGCAAGATCTATAACTCTGGCATCGCAATTCAAGCCATGGTCAACTTATCAAGTATTGGTGTGAAATTCTGTCTGGCAGACTATGGCGTCATTCCCTCCTCCTTAGAACAACTCAATCGTTTACCACTGCACGCCCTTAGAATTTCCGAAACGTTGACGAGAGGTCTCCCTTCCAACGAAGAAGATGCCGTCGTAACTGAATCAATTATTTCATCAGCAAAGATTCTTGGACTTCAGATTATTGCAACCGGGATTGACTCGAAAAAACAGGTGGATTTTTTGAGAAAAAATGGTATTCATTTGATTTCTGGTGATTATCTTTCCCAGCCCCTGGAGAATTCAAAGTTTTTAAAATTCGTCCATTAAAATTTAGAAATCATTTTCTGGTCTACATTCTTTGAAATTTTTATAGAAAAACTGTAAACTATAAATAAACCAATTGTCCCTTGGAGTCCATCATGGAAATAACTTTGTTAGGTGGCGAATTAATCGTAAACATCTGTTTTGAAAAAGGCGATGAAGAATTTGATGATAATATTTGTTTAAGCTTTATTGAGCCCTGCCCTGATGAGGCGCGTGTATTTCGTGCTTCTGAAACAAATATATTCGTATCTGCGCAGGAAGCCAGAGAGTTGGCTAAGATATTGTTATTAGCAGCAGAAACAAGCGATTTATCATCTCATGATTTTGCATAAATATATTTAAATTAAAGCATTTTATCCAAGGTAGAAAAATGAAAAAACAAATTGCAACAGTCATTCAAATATTTCAGGAAAAAATAAACAATATCAATTTCCAAAAGACAACTGAAATTGTTTATACACAAGCACCAATTTATGCCTGGCGTTTTGGTTTGGGACCAGTCGTAGGACGTTATATTATGATCATTACCCAGATTGATCACAAAACCGGTAATCCAACAAAAACATCCACACAATTTTTTGAAATGAACGGCATTAAATATGTCACCAATTTATTTGGCATTCAATCACCTTTGTATCGAAATGTTTTGGCGAATTCCCGGGTCTCTATCCAGACTTCTGATGGCACTGAGCAAATGGTAGCCGTACCTATTTCACAGGATGATGAGTTAATCACCATCGTTGAGTGGTTGATAAACCACGATCCACAATTTATCGCTGACTATCTGCACGAATTTAGTACGCAACCATCTCGTAAAGAAATCCTTCTGCATAAAAATGATTTGAATTTCTTGCGATTTGACCCAACCAGTGAACCAACCCCCAGAGGGTTGGAAGTCGATCTGGCCTGGATCTGGCCAATTCTTTTAATCTGGACCATTCTGACAAAACCAAAGCGAAGAAAATAAAACCAGAACAAATTAATTCTGGTAAAATCCTATCAGCATACGCTTAGATGGGTGCTAAAAAATTATGATTAATTAAATTCACTGGGGCAATACCTTAATAAAGTCCCGGCAAGATTTGCCATTAGCATATTCCGGGATACCGCTTAAGCATGCCCAGGGAGAAAAATGAACACTGAGTCCAGTACCGAACAAGAAAAATTTCAAACAGGCGGTGTCACCGTTGCATCAACAGCCCACGCTGTTCATGACACCTATTCAGCTTTTTTACCAGCATTACTTCCTGTTTTTATTGAAAAGTTTACCCTTACAAACACCGCTGCCGGGTTGTTATCTGTTTGTCTACAGATACCTTCCTTGTTGCAGCCTTTCATCGGCCATTTAGCGGACAGAAAAAATTTACGATTATTGATCATTTTTACCCCTGCCATTACCGGTGCCGCCATGAGTTTACTCAGTATTGCACCTAGCTATGGCTTCTTAATCTTCCTGTTGATCATCGCTGGATTAAGTTCTGCTTCCCTCCACTCCGTTGGGCCTGTTCTTACCGGCACCCTGGCTGGAAAAAAGTTGGGCAAAGGTATGAGTTTCTGGATGGTTGGTGGAGAACTGGGCAGAACAGCTGGCCCTCTCATTGTCGTTACTGCAATTGCTTTTCTTACACTGGAAGGTCTCCCCTGGTTGATGTTTGGGGGCATCATCACATCGATATTCTTATATGGAAAATTGAAAAACATTACGACCCAACCTCGTAACGACGGTAATCACATCCCCTGGAAAACAGGCCTCAAAATGATGCGAAAGGTAATGGTACCGATCGGAATTTTG
>CAZIJN010000093.1:0-2268 GCA_964539635.1 uncultured Desulfobacterales bacterium
TTCCTTCGGCTTTTCCTTCGGCTTTTCCTTCGGCTTTTCCTTCGGCTTTTCCTTCAGCTTTTCCTTTAGCTTCACCTTGCGCCATCCATTGTTCTGTCCATTCAGTAATAGTTTCTGCTAACATAGAATCTACCTCCTTTAGTTCTTGAAATTCTGGAATGTTATCATTTTTTAACCGAGACCTTAAAAGACGGCTCAACCACATTGCAAATGTCCGCCTTAACTGCTGGTTTTCTGGCTCTTTAAGATGTTGATGCAGCCTTGTTGCTATATGTTTTCTTATCTCTTCTGGACTTTTGCAAAACTCAATGCCTATAAGTTCTGCTGTAAGATTGAATCCGCTGCCTGTAAACTCTTCTAAATTCTCGACCCCAACTCTGCCCTCATCAAGCAGCCAATATGAGATATGAGGTGTAAACTTCTCTAAACTCTGATGCACAGGATTAATCAACTCCCTTATTTTACAAGGGCTTTTCCATGCTGGTTTACCGTTGTAAATAACTATCGGAACAACAGGCGGAAGAATATCACTCTTTTTAAGACCTTGAGTGCGGATAATATCCTGATACAAAAGCCCAATGTATGTCATTATCCTCACAGCCATAAAATAGTCATCTGATGATTGAAACTCAAGCAGCAGATAGAGATAGAGCCATTTTCCTCTAAATCTAACCCGCCAGATTTTATCGTCATGGCGTTCCCGTAAATCATCAGTAACAAAAGAGGTGTTGACCGGTTGAAGAGTATTAAGGTCAATTTCCCAAACCCATTCCTCTTTTACAAAGCCTGTCAAAAGGTCTCTAACTAAAGCTGGGTGGG
Source organism: uncultured Desulfobacterales bacterium (assembly GCA_964539635.1). Classification (GTDB taxonomy): domain Bacteria; phylum Desulfobacterota; class Desulfobacteria; order Desulfobacterales; family Desulfobacteraceae; genus Desulfamplus. Next base: position 820 of record CAZIJN010000093.1, read on the forward strand.
AAAATAAGAGCTTGTAGCCCGTGTCGTGCTGGTTGTTCTCTTTTTTATCTTTGTTTTCGATCATGAGTCTTTTCTCTTTTCATCAAGATAGCTGATTTTTTTTACTCTAACCCCTCTTAATATTAGGGATTCTTTTACAACTTAGCCCTGCTGCTGATATTTTCAAATTAGTCTTTAATTGTTTCAGCAAGCAGAGCTGTTTCAATATCAAGCAGAATCTGCACCCGCTCGCCTGTTTTTGCGATGCCCAAAATAGCATCTGTATCAACAGATGTGCCGAATTTTGTATTTACTTCAATATTTTCAAGTTTAATATTAATAACCTCAGAGACACAATCAACAACAACGCCGATATGGACATTGTGGCTGTTTTGTTGTGATGGTATCTCAACAACAAGAATACAGGTTCGATCGTTGTATTCGACAGGTTCCATTCCAAATTTTATACGCAGATCCATTACAGGAATAACTTTTCCCCTTAAATTTATAACGCCTTTGACATAGAATGGCGTTCTCGGAACATGGGTAATCGGCATCATACCAATAATTTCCCTGATATTTTTTATACTTATGCCGTACTCTTCCCTATCTAAAAAAAAGGTGAGATATTTTTGCTCGCTGACAGTTGCTGGTTTTTCGTTTGTTAGACCAGTATCAGTTGCAATATCTGATGTTTGGCTTCTGTTCGCTGCCTTACGTTTCAAAGGTTTATTATCTTGTCTGCTCTCTTTATTAACTGTGTTGTCAGCAGCTATGTTATCAACCAGTTTAGAGGCAGATGATCTGCTTAAAATGTCTAATACCTCTTCTTTGGAAGAGTGCAGAACAGAAGGGCGGTAGTCAGCCAAACCCATATCACACGAGCTGTCTGCAAATCGTAAATCCACAAAATCATCAATATTTACACGGCTTCCTATGCCCATCTCTTTAACCATATAGTGCTGCATTGTATCAAGGTCTGCCACTACAGGATAGAGATCATCTGTTGTTATACCATTTGGGTCGGTTAGAACTTTTTTTAGTATGGAGGCTGTAAATCCGATTGTTTGATCAGGATCGAGAAATTGAACCGCTATCTGTGCAGCATCATCAGGATGTTCTGCAATGAATTTACCAGCCTTTACTAACAGTTTGGTAAATTCAAACATTGCATCTGTATATTTATCGATAAAATCTTTCTGCATCACAACAGCACAGCATGGGTGGTTTTCCCACAACTCGCCGGAAAGAAACTGGCACTCTGCAATTTTTGACTCAACTGCTAAACTTCCAATCGGTTCTGCCACCATAAATCCGCTGCACCGAAGATTTTTGTTTATAAATTCAGGCATATTTATAGGAGGGCTGACTTCAAATTCCATATCATACTGATTGCCTTTGCTCATTGAGGGGTTAAGACCTGCCCGGGTTAAAACAAGATGCGACAATATATGGTGTACAGACATTTTG
>CAZIJN010000094.1:0-1970 GCA_964539635.1 uncultured Desulfobacterales bacterium
AACCAGCTATCAAGCAGGAGCAAAATACATCACCCTATTCAATTACCCATACGAAAACGGAACCTCATACGGCACAATGACAGACGAACACTTCCAAGCGCTCGAACGCATATGGAACACCGTAACCAACGGTGACGTTGACCCATTTGAGGCTGATTCAGTGTTGGTTTTGCCTAAAGATTACGGGTTTGGCATGCGCCGTTTTGACGATACAATTTGGGGTTTCTGGGGACCAGACCAAGACACGCCGCAAGTCTGGAACATAACTCAAACCTTGCTGGCAAAACACGGCTACAACTTGGACATAATCTATGACGACCCCAACTATCCATTAAGTGGACAATACGAAAACGTGTACTACTGGAACAGCACCTTTCCTTAAGCGCCAATTTTGAGGAACTGTGCCAATAAGTTTTTACCACTATTCTGCGGTTTACCTTGCAAGGGATGCATAGTGAGAGGCGAATTTAACAAACGTATTGAACTGTTAGGGCTAAACGAAGAAACAAAACAGAAACTGCTCGAAATAATTGAGGAAGCAGGCGCTGAATTCCCCTGTCGACTTTGTTCGTCAAACGATTCATGTGAAAATCTTAAATGGTTCAGCAACAAAGTAGACAATTACCCATTCTAAAAAATGTTAAATACTTAGTCAACTGACCAGTAATCTGGAGAAGGTTGACTTTTTTGCGGTTAATGTTATTACAGAATAAGAAAGGGCTTGGAGCAGTTTTGATAGCTCTGATAGTTTTAGGGGTTGTTTTAATTGTTGTTGGGGCAGTCTTTGCTTTTGTTTTTCTTTATTGGTCAGCAGGTCCTCAAACAACCCGTGAATACACCAATACTGGCTTTACCGCTCTTGATGTAGGCTCAGCTTTTCAAGTGGACATAAAAAGTGCCGACGAGTTCAGTGTTAAAATCACTGCAGGTGAACGAGTATTTGACAAAATACAAGTAACCCAAAACAATGAAACGCTAAAAATTGAAATAATTCCTGGATTAACATTATTTGGCATTTTTGATGCTAAAGCTGAAATCTCAATGCCTGTCATAGATGATGTGGCGCTTTCTGGAGCAACCAGGGGAACAATGGATGAATTCACAAGCGACAGCCAATTTGTAGCAAAAATTTCCGGTGCCAGCTCACTTGACATTACAAATACTCAGCTTGAAGATTTCATTGTTGAATTGTCAGGTGCTTCACGTTTAACTGGGCAAGGAATCGGCGGTGACTTGACTTGTGATGTTTCAGGTGCTAGCAATCTTGACCTTGAAAACTTTCAAGCTAATAATGCAAACATGGATTTGAGTGGTGCAAGCTATGCCGTGGTCAACCCATCAGGGACACTTGATGCTGATGTAAGCGGGGCTTCTACACTGCAATATGTTGGTAATCCGACTTTGGGAACAATTGACACTTCAGGCGCCTCAACAGTTAACAAGAAATAGGTGAAAAGCATCGTTAACGTTTGTAGCATGGCGCGCTTTAGTGTGAGTCAGATTCTAATTAATCTGCAAGTCCTGAAACAATTTAATCATGGCAGCGCCTAAAAAGCGCTATTTTTTGAATGTTCTTGTTTGCTGCCTTATTGTTTGCTTCGTTTTTCGAATGCTTTTCTTGCTTCACAATCATGGTAAAGGATGCAGTCTTCGCAAGAAATTATGTCAGACTTGTTTTGGCAGTCTATAACGATGGTTCTATACACTTAATTACACCTCGTTAACACACTTTTTATTGTGAACATGTAACCTCTAAGCAGGCTGCAACTGTTTGTGGAAGTTCTGTCTTTTTGATTGTTGCTCTGTTTTTTTGAGCTGAGGTTATTGTTGTTTTTTCGTTGTAGATTTGGATGAATAGGTTGCACATTCTGTTTTCCTCAGTTCTATTGAGGTTGCGGCGGTTTTTAGAGGTATCCAGCATATTCTATATAGAAACCAGTGAGACATACTACACAGTATTGGCTGCTGCA
>CAZIJN010000094.1:1980-2242 GCA_964539635.1 uncultured Desulfobacterales bacterium
TTAGAGTGCTGCTTCAGCTTAAGATTTCGACTAAGGCTATTTCTTTTGGTTTGCTTCTAAAAGCACTAAACATTATCCCGATGCCAGCGCTTGATGTTATTGCGGTTAAGGTGATTTGTGCCAGACTGTTCCATGTTCCAACAATGCCTGCCCATGGCATCCACCACCAGACGACACTGTTTTGTGGCAGTCCACCGTTCCATAGTACAAAGAATAAGATGTCTTGCAAGCCGCCGACTGTTAGTAAAACGATTGTTCCAGC
>CAZIJN010000095.1:0-1545 GCA_964539635.1 uncultured Desulfobacterales bacterium
GTTTCCTCCAGCACCATTAATCAAAATATCTATTTGTCCAAAGGTTTCTGTAACCTGATTGGCTGCAGTTTCGATATCGACTTTATCCAAAACGTTACAACGAAAACCAGAAGCGCTGCCCCCCTTCAATCGAATTTCCGCAGCTAGGTGCTGAGCGGCTTCTTCATTTAAGTCCAATATTGCTACATTGGAACCTGCTTTAGCTAGAGCTTTGCATATACTCGCACACAACACGCCAGCGCCACCGGTAACAACAGCTGTATGCTGGCTTAATACTTTTTGATTTTTATTTTTTGAAGCATTCATTTAATTCTCATTTCTGTTAATTGTCTTTCTAGATAAAAGGCGTAAGGTGTCGCAGAAAATGTTGTTCAATATTCTGTGCATACTCATCAGGGTTATCCTGAAGGATTCTAATCAATCGGTCAAAAAATTGATAGCTTCCATCTGAGGATTTTTCTTTTAATACAGAGCCGAAGGTAACGTGCAAAATCTCACGCGCATCGAAATCATCTAGCAAAGTAACCCAATTCTTAACTTCTGAAGGAAGAGGGGCACGAGTAAGTTGAGCTGAAACATGATAACTGACCTTGTCTTCTTCGTAATGCTCGCGACAAAATCGGTAAATTTCCTGGAAAAACCTGGGATCAAGATCAGCAATGGTTCTTAATGCTTCCAGATAACTGGTACCAGCAGTCTTTAGATGAACCAATCCTTGGGTAGCTTGCCCTGCGATCCTGTATATGCTGAATTTGTCCGACCCGGAATGCAAACTGATCTTATAAGGTCCGCTTGTTCGTGCAATGGCAGCGTGACCGTTGACATCTTTTTCAAAATCTGTCAAATCACCAATATAATCAACCCCTTTTTCAAACCTACCGACAAATCGGGGGGCAAGACTGACCCATTTGACTCCAAAGCGCTTCAGTTCATTGGCAATGTAGGCATGTTCCGCATGAGAGGTAGGATTATCTGTTTCATCCACGGAAACTTCTAATTCAACTGGTTTTGCGCCTGCATATTTAATAAGATGTTGGTACATTTTAACTACATGAGATACTGCTTTTCCATATTTCACCATTGCTTTCAACAATGTTAGTTCATCAAATGTCAAAGTTAAGTGTTCGACATGAATAGTTTGTTGGAGGAGCCCGGTATTTGCTATTTCCAACTCCGAAGGTAGATCACGAGCGTAATCTCGCAGTGTTTTCAAATCAGCAGTTTCTGCCCGATTATCAACATATTCTCCTGGGTCAATCGTGAAAAAAGTAAAACCAGCCTGGAGACAAACATCGATGTCTTGTGTAGATTTCAAATGATCGGCATCCGCTCCATATGGCTCACGCCAATTTTCCTGAAAAATTCCCCACATAGCATCATCCATAACCTGTTGAGGGGTGCGGCCTGTACGGGCGTTTTCGCGGATGGATTGTTGTGTGAAAATCGGGGCAATTTTTCCATTCATTTTCCGGATGGCACGTACGTGCCCGGGGGTTGCCAACCCCAGGCGATCTCCCAACCCTGCGGAGGTTTTTAATCCCAAAG
>CAZIJN010000095.1:1555-2239 GCA_964539635.1 uncultured Desulfobacterales bacterium
TTTAACCAGGGGAGTTGTGTTCGTAGAGCTTCAGCATTTTCTGCGGTTAATTGCGCTGAAAGCAATGATTCTTTTCCACAAGGTGTTTTTTCACCATTAAATAATCCCAGACGGAAATCATTGGTGTTTGCCTGCACCATTAATCGCAAACCATTCGGTGTTTGAGCAAGACTATAGATGATTTGATCCAAAGGTACGACTGATTGGCTTATGATTTGAGATCCATTAATTTTTTGATTTGATTTGTCAGGATGCATAGAATTCCTTTCATTGGGGGAAGGGATTGGCGGTAGAGTCTCGAACTAATAATTTACCTTTTAATACTTTCTCTTTGTGGGTGCTATTCAAATTGTCCATTTTTGTAGCGAGTAATTCTAATAGTAATTGTGCAGCCTCATTGCCGATCGAATACTTGGGCTGATCCAGGGTGGTAAGCGGTGGGGTGGTGTAGGCCGAAAAAGTAATATTGTCAAAACCAGTGACGGAGAGATCATCAGGCACACGAATTCCTGATTGTTGACAGGCATGTAGCAAGCCTATCGCGAGCATATCGTTGAAACACATGATAGCTGTGGGACGTTCAGAGCAATTCAAAAAATGATTAAGACCTTGTACCCCAAGTTCAGGCTCACTGCCTTCCACTTCATAAATATATTCCAGGGGTATTCTGAACCCAGCTTTGTG
>CAZIJN010000096.1:0-2069 GCA_964539635.1 uncultured Desulfobacterales bacterium
GTTTCGCCTTGTTGTCCTGCAAACCAGGTAGATCTTAAATTACCTGGAATAGTCAACGTGTTCACGGCATTCCAAATTCCAGGTGTGGTCGTCCATTGCAACTCAAAGGATCCTAGACCTGCACCCGAACTGGCGGCTTCCCAGCTTAATAATGTCGCGCTGGAATCATAACTCTGGGCAGGATTGAGCTGGCTGCTGGGTGGGGAACAGGCGTGATCCACCTGAACTATGCGAGGAGCCAAAACGGAAGCGATATTGCCTTCATGATCCCAAACTCGCAAAGCAATTTCCAGCGCACCATTGACGGGTGCAGCTTCGCAAAGATTGACATCCCAATCATAAGTATTACCAGATGCTGCTTGTGTAATTTTTGGTCCTATTTCAACCCATATTCCATTTAATTTCGCAACCATACGCACTGCAGTAACCCGCACATCATCACTTGCAGTGGCTGTCGCATCGATCCATGCATAATCGCCAGGAGTAATAGTTGTATTGGCAGCTGGACGGGTTAAACCTCCGGTTGGCGGAAATGCACCAACATTCCCTGAAACAAACCAATCATTATTAGAATTGCGTGAGTCAGATTTATTCCCAATACATTCAGTAGCGCCATCATAGATCGGAAAACTGGTCACTTCATAGCATGTACGCGGGATGCCACCATTAATTGACACATCAGCGAAACGAATATCGGTAGAGGTTCCCCAATAATATCCACTGGCAGCCCAAATATTATCAACTACCATAAAATGGACATGATTGGAAGTGCTATACCCGGTATCATCCGTATCACCTATATATTGACCTCTTTTTACGAACGTGTTATTGGATAATTTATCCGGAATGGTTCCATGAGAAAGATGAAGATAAATTTGATAAGTCGGACTGTTTACATCCTTCAATACAATATAATTTGTGCAGTTAGAATCCCCATCATTACAACTATCCCGGGAAGCATAAACGGTTCCATCTTTGCTGGCGATTAAAGGAAAATGATTATCATTGGTGAAGTCATAAGCATACCGGCAAGTTTCAACTGGGCAGGATGGATATCCCAATTCGGGGATGTATTGGAAATGGCTGATGGAACCCTCCAACCATTGTTTGGTTCCAGCCGCATAGGGTAAATAATAACCGCTCAGCGATGCAGATTCATTCAAGATATCCATCTCAACATCTTTGGGAACAGGACGTTGCTCCAAAGGCAACATTTCCTCAGGGATAGAAGCAAAGGTGTCTTCCCAATCAGGGTCACCAGGTAAAATTACCTCCCAATGATGATCAATTTTCTTTGCAAGCGTTAATCCAGGTTCAGTAGCTAAAATCAGCCCCGAATCATCCCGCAATGCCAACCAGATAACAGCTGTTATCCCATCAGGCGTTATAAAAGCGGTATCGATCTCAGGAGAAAATAATTCAAACGCCAGGGGCTGCGTTCCTTTCAGGCTATAAATCCTCTGAAAAAATGCCTCCGAAAGGATTGATTTCTCTTCTTCTGAAACCTGATTTGGACCAGGAGGATCCCCTGCCCCTAAAAGAAAGATAGCGGCGCTGGATAGAAAAATCAGAGAAATAAAACGAAAAAGGCGTTTGTTATTCATTGAAATCCATCTGTACGAATGATTCCCTTTTATGAAGACAATATTTCATTTTTTTATTCCTCAATTCGGTCACACAGACAATAATAATCCACAATATGTAGATATCCAATCGTTGTACAAATTGAGTTGAATGTACCATCTATTCCCATTTCAAAGTTAATAATTTTTTGGGTTGAAAGATACCTGTTTTGATGAATGCGCTTACCTGAGCATCAATCGATAAATACCCTGGGTATTCGTCCCTAAATACGCAATTTCTGTATTATTAGGATCAAATGTAATAGTCCTAATAGTAGTTTCCATCAGCTCACCAGGTCCGGTAATCCAATTCAAGCCACCATCTTTTGAATAATACACAGCTCCCTGGCTACCCGCAACAATCAAATCTGGTTGCAGCGGATGAATTGCCAGAGCCGTAATTACTTTTCCACTCAATCCAACCAACTGCCATGTTTCACTATCAGA
>CAZIJN010000097.1:0-2059 GCA_964539635.1 uncultured Desulfobacterales bacterium
TTATATCTATAACCCGTTTTACTTAGGGATTCGCTACCAATTCCAATTCTGTCACCAGCGCATCAATCAGGAAAATGTTTATTTGTCCAGTTCCACCACCGACACCCAGTCCAGGACCAGCAGCTTGCCCGGTCGATTCACCTGTCAGATTCTGTTGCATACCGCCACCCATCCCACGGCCGCCACCACTACCTTGCAATTCTTGAGGAATTGTTCCCCCATTGGCAGCGATCGCTGTTGCACGTCTCGCTTCCCGTTCTTCTTCCGTCATCAATGTTCCGCTGTTCTGAAATTCTTCTGGAACATACTTTGTGAGAATATCCTGATAGGCTTCTTTGGTAATACTATAATTATTTACCCAGTCCAGTTGTTCAGGGGATAAGACTGATTGAATTTGATTGAGGAGTGCTTCAATTTCTGCTCCGGCAGCTGTATCACTGGTCAGTAATGTCTTCATTACTTTCCATAAAGGGATCAAGGCAGCTGCCTGCTCCTGGGTCAATTTCAGATCACTATCACCTAAGGACATATTTCCCAGAATGAGACGCATTTGGCTACTGAGTTGCACCATCTCCTGAGATTGTTCCTGAGAGCGATTGGGGTCTGCATCAGCGGTATTGGTGCCCCCGAAAGTTACACCACCATCATTCTCACCACCACTCACCCCAGATTCTTCGTTTTGAACAGGTGCAATTGAAGAACCACCGCTGCATGCGCTCAATAACAACATCGATACCAATACAATCAAAATCATTTTTTTGCTCATTTTTTTACCTCACAAAATTATTCATGTCTTAATGCCACAATCGGATCCAATTTGGCAGCCTGATTGGCAGGCAAATAGCCAAATAAAATTCCTACTGCTGCAGCCGACCCAAAAGCTAAAACAATTGATAATGGATTAACCACCGTTGGCATATCGCCAAATCGGGAGAATATCCATGCACCGCTTACGCCCAGAACCACACCGATCAAGCCACCTAATAATGATAAAATCAACGCTTCGGTCAGAAATTGCATTCGAATATCCTGAGGAGTTGCACCTACCGCCTGTCTGATACCAATTTCACGGGTTCTTTCAGTTACACTAACCAACATAATATTCATGATACCGATGCCACCCACAATCAATGATACGCCTGCCACCCAGGCTAATAATAATCTGAATGATTCAGTTGTCGCTGACTGGGTTTGAATGATGTCCTGCTGGGTACTGATCTGAAAATCCGGTGATTCCAGCGGCACATCATGTAACTTGGACAATAATAAATTGATCTGCAGGATAACATCATCGATGTATTCCTTATCTTCCACCGTCACATAAATCATTCGTACCCGATCGCCTGCAATCCGGGAAAATTGGCTATCCATTAATTTATCAAAAACCAGGGTAATTGGCACATAGACGCGAGCATCGTAGTCTACCCCTGAGACCAATCCCTTTTCTTCAAAAACTCCTACCACCGTTAATTTCAATGTTCCGACACTGATTTTTTGACCAATCGGGTACGTATCTCCAAATAATTCTTTAGCGATCGTTGCCCCTAGAATGGCTGTGCGGGTGCTTCGTTCTAACTCCTGATCGTTTATGAAACGCCCTTCTTCCACCTTTATTTCCCGCACGGTTGTGAAATCTGGTGTTGTCCCCAAGATCGAAACATCTTCCAGAACAATATTCCCATATTTGATAGTTTGTGTGGTATTTTGTTCAACTGCCACACCAGCTACATGCGGCACTCCGTTTGCTATTGCTTCAGCATCCGAATAAACCAACCCTCCAGTTGAAGTTCCCATTCCACCGCGTGCTCCCCCCTGACTGAAACTGCTCATGACAAAAACAAGATTCGCTCCAAGATTATTGATCTGCTCTGCGATAGCAGATTCTGTTCCGGAACTGACGGCAATCATAATAATCACAGCGGCAACCCCTATAATGATTCCCAACATGGTGAGCATTGAACGTAATTTATTGGAAGAAAGTGATTTTGAAGCGACTTTAATGACATCAAATAATTTCATCGGTTTTCTTTCTCCCATTCCTTTTATCCTGATCTACCAG
>CAZIJN010000098.1:0-519 GCA_964539635.1 uncultured Desulfobacterales bacterium
ATTGGCGCTATGCGTGGTTGGGCACGTGAATTGCTGGTCAGTTTCAGTGTAATCCTGGCGTTATTTATGCTTTCAGTATTTGAGCGCTTTGTGCCCTTTGTTCGTGACTCCCTCATGGTGAACAACCCGGATTCATTTTTCTGGTTGAGATCAGTTTTATTGATGGCATTGGTCTTCTTCGGATATCAGACACCGAAATTTCCAAAAATCGCCAACGGGTATCTGATTTTTGGAAGCCTATGGTTTTTCCTGGATGATGCTGCCTATCCATTTTCTTTTATTATACAACCAGATATTAATTCTGAAATCGGCATAGTCATTCAGGAACTGCTTGCTTATATGCCTCCTGTATTGCTGAGTGGACCAGCCATCTATTTTGCGGTAGCAATCGCCTTCGGCTTTGTTTTGGTGGTCTTCCTATGAGCAAACACGTGTTCATTATTGGCATCGGTGGCACCGGTTTATCTGCAATTGCTCGCTTATTGAGTGAAAAAGGGTATATCGTGAGTGGTTCTGATC
>CAZIJN010000098.1:529-1165 GCA_964539635.1 uncultured Desulfobacterales bacterium
CACAGTCTATGAGGGGCATTCCGCTGATCATTTAGTTGGTGTGGACCAGGTGATTCGTTCATCAGCCATCACAGACAATAACCCCGAAGTGCAGGCAGCGCATGCGGCTCACATACCGGTGTATAAACGCTCTGATATTCTGGGCGAGTTAATGGTTGATCAAAAAGGGATAGCGATCGCAGGAACCCATGGTAAGACAACCACCACTGCAATGATTGCCACCATGCTGCAAAAATTAGGGCTGGATCCCAGTTATATTATTGGCAGTGTTTCTAAAAATCTCGGTAATAACGCCCATTTTGGATCAGGCGATTACTTTGTCATCGAAGCAGATGAATACGACCGCATGTTTCTTGGTTTAACGCCCACCATTGGGGTTATCACCAGTCTTGAGCATGACCACGTGGATTGTTACCCAACTTTTTCTGATTATTTACAGGCATTTAAAGCCTTTACCGAAAAAATATCGCCCGATGGACATTTATTGGTCTATCTGGATGATGCTGGGAGTCAAAAATTGTTGCCTTTATTGGACCATCCTTCGGTAATCACCTATGGCACATCTGCAGCTTGTAGTTATCAGGCAAAAGATATTCAAACCAATCAAATCGGTGGTTATCAATTCACAGTCTACGA
>CAZIJN010000098.1:1175-2025 GCA_964539635.1 uncultured Desulfobacterales bacterium
TGGCGTGGCACATACTCTGGGTTTGGACCTGGCCACAGCAGTGCAGGCATTGTCTGAATTTAGTGGCACCGCGCGTCGATTTGATATTCTGGGAGAGGTCAACCAAATCACCATCATCGATGATTATGCTCACCACCCCACGGAAATCCAGGCAACTCTCCAGGCTGCCAGGAGTCGTTATCCGAATCGAAAAATCTGGGCAATTTGGCAACCACATACTTACACCCGCACAAGAATTTTATTAGATGAATTTAAAAATTCTTTCAATCAGGCAGATCAGGTGATTGTCAGTCAGATCTACGCATCCAGAGAAAAAGACGATGGATTTTCTGCTGAGCTGGTCGTTACTGCTATGAGCCATCCCAACGCACTTTATATCCCTTCTTTAGATGAGATCAGTAATTATCTGATTGAAAATCTATCATCAGGGGATGTGGTGCTGGTATTTTCTGCCGGTGATGCAACAAAAATTAGTAAGGACGTTTTATCCAGGCTATCCCATAAAGGAGAAACAAAATGAAATATGAAAATAATTTCGACACAGAAGTTCAGAATGCTGATTTGTTCACTTTTCTACCCACCATAATCCTTCCTGACGAGAAAGGCAGCTTTAATCACAAATCAAAGTTGAATGAAAAAAACAGATCATCGATTAAGAATAAAAAAGAAGTTGTTCACAAATTAATAAAGTATTTCAAAAACGCATAAAGGGTTTGTCCACATGACGCATCAACAGGCTATTAGTATTCTCGAAAACAAATTCGGTAACAAACTGCAATCGCAAGCAGCTCTGAAAAGCTTTGCTACCGCACGCGTGGGAGGGAATGCTACCTGGTTAGTTACCGTAAAA
>CAZIJN010000099.1:0-2020 GCA_964539635.1 uncultured Desulfobacterales bacterium
GCATAACGTTTAAACGCATTAGCATCGGAACTTACTTTATCAACATATTCTTCAGATACATCCACAAAGGTTTCATGTTGTTGAATAGTAATGGCTCCGACGGCCTTGCCAGGTATTTTTGCTTCATTGGCTATTGCGCCAACCACCATGGTGGGGCGAATTTGTTCTGCTTTGCCCAATCCAAATGATAAACGCACCATACCGGCTTCATGACTACTATTTCTGCTGCCTTTGGATCGTCCCCCATGTTCAAACTTGCGGGATTCACCTTTACGTTGATTAAGTCCACGGGCACTCCTGCCGCCACGTTTTCCAACTTCCACGACACCGACTGGCATAATAAAAACATATTTCATCTGTTCTTTAACCAGTTTTAACGCATTGGCAGCAACCATCAAAGGATCATGCCCTTCTTCGACTAATTTATTGACCAGTTCGATTTCGCGTGGTTCTTTACTACTATTTAACCGTTCAACAATCAGGTTTTCAAATTCAAGGTGTCTTTTTTCCAGAATATCTTTTTCAGAAGGCAACTTTTCAATAGACATTACCTGTTGGGTAACTTTTTCAAATCTCCGAATGCGGAACATTTCGTTCCCGGTGATTAACGATATCGCAACACCTTTAGCACCGGCACGACCGGTTCTGCCAATCCGATGGATATAATCTTCTGCATCAAAAGGAATATCAAAATTGAACACATGCGAAACACCTGGAATATCCAACCCGCGTGCAGCCACATCTGTTGCCACCAGAACACGGGTTGCTCCCCTGCGGAAACGATCCAGAGCAATTTCTCTGGCAGATTGAGCCAGATCCCCATGCAATGCCTCAGCGGAGTAATGTGCGGTTGCCAATTGATCACTCAGTTCTGCAGCACGGATTTTGGTGCGGGTGAAAATAAGCGCGTTTGTCACCGGTTCAAACTCCAATAACCGCAGCAATGCAGCAAATTTATCTTTTTCGTGGACCATGTATACCTGTTGATCGGTGTTTTCTACTGTCAGGGTTTTACCGGCAATAATAATTTCTTCAGGTTTATTTAAATAACGATTGGCCATCTTGCGGATTTCATGGGGTAAGGTCGCTGAGAAAAGTGCTTTCTGACAATCAAAAGGCGCATATGCCAGAATGGCTTCAACTTCATCAATAAAACCCATTTTCAGCATTTCATCTGCCTCATCCAAAACCCAGAAACGAACCTGGGAAAGATCGAGAGCATTTTTCTTTTGAATCAAATCCATCACCCGACCAGGCGTTCCAACAACAATCTGGACGCCTGTTGAGAGTTGGTGCAGTTGTTTACCATAAGGTGCGCCACCATAAACTGCCAGAATTTTTATAGAAGTAAATTTAGCAAATGTTTCAATCGCTTTTGAAACCTGCAATGCTAATTCACGAGTCGGCGCAAGAACAAAGCCCTGCACTGCTTTCAATTGTGGGTCAATCATCTGTAACATCGGCAAGGCGAACGCAGCCGTTTTACCTGTCCCGGTTTGGGCTTGACCCAACATATCTTTTCCGCTCATTAAAACCGGGATTGCTAGTTGCTGAATATCGGTTGGATTTACATATTCCAGTTCCTGGACTGCCTGATTAAGTTCAGGCTTTAAATTCAATGTTTCGAACAAACTCATTACTTACTTTCACTTTCAGACGCACACGCCCATTCATATTTTTTTACCGAACCAGTAACTCGAACAGCTTTGAACAAAAAAGGACTTGCATGATCCTGGCAAATCCTTTCCGGGTTGCATCGATCTTGTTCTACTGATTTGTGGAACAATTCTCAATTTTAGCACAGTATAGCCTGTTTAGGGGGTGTTTTCGTTGAATGCTGTTTTTCCCTTGAATTTAAGCTTGCCCCTGCTCATAACCCCTGTTAAAATTAAGAAATGCAAAATAAAATCTACTTTGGCGACAATCTCACTATCTTAAATTCTTTACCCTCAGAATCTATTGACTTGATATACATTGACCCTCCTTTTAACACCGGAAAATCACAAAGCCGCAAACAAAT
>CAZIJN010000100.1:0-2016 GCA_964539635.1 uncultured Desulfobacterales bacterium
GTATTTTTAAAATTTTCCTGCCATTGCTCAATCGATAAATTATTAAGTAACTGTCATGCAGAAATGATACTAAAAAGCTCTGACGATAATTGGTCAGAGCTTTTTTGATATCATTTGCAGCCCATTACCGCACATCCGTCACCAGGGTAATGAAACGCTGCATGTCAAAATAGCTTTTCACCTCCCGGCGGCTCAGAAAGAAAATGCGCTCTTCCACATGGATGGTAAAACTGCCATTGCCAGCCCCTGATGTGTAACCACAATCGATGACAGCCTGGATGGATTTTTCGTCTTTGGCTGCGTACGGATAGGCAAAACTGTCAAAGGGGAGACCATATTTTTCAATCAGCCGGGTGCGGGAGTCACAGACTTCATCAGCCATATCCTTGCTGGTAGGTAAATACGCATGTGTGGCCGAATGGTTGCCAAACTCCCAGCCTGCGTCTGACAATTCCTGGATGATAGCATCGTTCAGATTACCACCCTCATTCAGCGATTTTTCGATAAGATACATGGTACCTGTGTAACCAGCTTGCTGCAGAATCGGATAGGCATTTTGGTAAACATCCCGGTAGCCATCATCGAAGGTGAGAATGATGGGTTTGTGTGGAAGGTACTTACCAACTTGGATCGCTTCCACCAGATCCGCAACCGTGATGGTCTGATAACCCTGCTCCTGCAGCCATTGCACCTGACGTTTGAACTGCTCGGTCGTGACCACATATTCAGAACCGGTGGCATAGGGTTGCACATGGTGATACATCAGGATGGGTGCCATCACCGGCCCGGGACCGCATAAGGTCAGGTTTGGATCAGGTGTAAGGCTGGCAGTAGCCGATGGGAGTGGAGTAGCAGACGGGAATGGAGTGTCGGGCAAAAACGCTGTTTGGGTTTGCGTGGGCACACGGGTGAGCAAAGCTGTAATCGTTGGCAAAGGAATAACAATTGTAGACACAGTCCGGTTCAGTTCAGACTCTTTATCAGACACAACATTCAAATTCACCTGTGAGCAGCCAGCTATCAAGATCATCGTCAGCAAAACGATCCTTGACCAGAACCGTTTCATGGATTTCTTAACCCTGTGGATACGGCATCCAGCACCTGTAAAGCCGTCAGGTTACGTTGTACCCAACCACGTTTGAGCTGGATTGAGCTAGTGAAATCGTTGATGCCCATCGTCAAATGAAAGCCATCTTTTTGCAAGCCATGGGCGGTGATTGGTTGCACCGCCAGCCAGAAATTCCAAAGCGGCAATTCATACTCATCCGCCAGACGGACAATGGCTTTGTTGATGGTATGCCCGCCTTCCAGGTTGTCGGCTTTGGTGGCCAGCACTGGCACGGCTCCCTGAGCAATGACCATTTCGATGATTCTGCGCAGATAATTTTCGTACTTGGTGACATCGCCATTCCACCATTCTTCCATGCTGATCAGGACAATCGAAGGTTTATACAGACGCAATTCACAGTCCAGTGGCGCTTCATTTTTTTCACAAACAGCACGATCACTGAAAATGGGGTTAAAGACCGACGCCACGTTGAAGCCACCTTTGACCGATTTGCTCTCACGTGCCCAGGCACCCTGGAAATAATCGATAGTTGCCTGCAAATCCTGGTATTTCTCCCCCAGTGTGTATTGATCCGGGTGATCGTAGATCGCCAAAAAGTAGGTGGTAATATTCTGGCAATCGCCCAGCTTGGAGAAATGGGTGGGATCATTGCCCATGGCCAACCCCTGCGTATAAATCTCCCGCGCTCGCTGGCTAATTTCAGTCGGGACGACCGGCAAAGTCTGCCAGTCATCAGGTGCCAGGGTGGGATGGGATGTGGCTTCGACTGCTGGTGGCAGGGCTGTTTTGTCGACTGTCGCGAGCATTTCTGCTGGTGTGTTTACTTCCACGGGAGTGTTCTGTGATACTGCCATTTCATCGTTGGTTGGCGCAACCTGATTCACAGAGATATCCAAAACATCAGTCGCTGCGGAAATGGTGGTTGATGCAGGGGCTGTCTGGCAGGC
>CAZIJN010000101.1:0-1886 GCA_964539635.1 uncultured Desulfobacterales bacterium
CAAAAGTTCAGAGAAATATCGTAAATTTTGAATGGGAAGAGGTAGATTCAGACAATCAGACAAATAGAACAACTTATTCTTGAGCTTTGATTTTTTTATCAAACTATAAAATGGAGGAACGATGAAAAAACTTCCGCTTGGAATACAGAATTTTCCTGAAATCAGAAACAACAATTACGTTTATATAGATAAGACACCAATGGCATTTAAACTTGCGGATAGTGGTAAATACTACTTTCTCTCCCGTCCCCGCAGATTTGGCAAATCTCTGTTTCTTGATACTTTGAAATGTCTGTTTGAAGGGCAAAAGGAGTTATTTGAAGGTCTATATATTTATGATAAATGGGATTGGAGCAAAAAGTATCCAGTTATAAAAATCAGCTTTGGAGCTGGCATTGCTAAAGATACAGAGAAACTTACTCAATCAATATCTTTAAACTTGTTAGACAGCGAAAGAGAAAATGAAGTTACAGCTTATGATAAAAGCAATTACGGTAACTATTTCAAGACATTGATAACAGCCTGTTATGACAAATATAAAATACCAGTAGTTATTCTGATTGATGAGTATGATAAACCGATTTTAGATAACATCACAGACGAACCTAAAGCTCTTGAGATGAGGAATAATTTAAGGGATTTATACTCTGTAATCAAAGATTCAGATAAGTATATAAAATTTGCGTTTCTGACAGGAGTAAGCAAATTCAGCAAGATGAATCTTTTCAGCGGGTTGAACAATCTAACAGATATAACGATTGATGACAGATATGCTGCAATCTGCGGTTATACCCAAAATGATGTTGAGGTTAGTTTTAAGGAGTATCTGCAAGGGGTAGATATGGAGGAGTTGAAGAGATGGTATAACGGCTATTCATTTGACAATCCATCTGATGAATCTGCTGGAACTCTTGGAGTTGAATCTGTTTATAACCCCTATGATATTCTCCTGTTTTTCGACAAAGGTAAGCAGTTCAAAAGCTACTGGTTTGAGACAGGTACGCCGACTTTTTTGATAGACATGATAAGAGAGAAGCAGTACCATCTGCCAGATTTGGAAAATATTGAAGTCTCAGAGCAGGTGCTGAATACCTTTGATGTAGGCAATATCCCGATAGAATCATTAATGTTTCAGACTGGTTATCTTACAATCAAATCAGTCAAGCCTTCCCGCATTCCACACATAAAACGCTACTGCCTTGGATTTCCCAATTTTGAAGTACGATATTCATTTTTAAGCTATTTCATAGATCACCTTGCAGAGAGCCACATCAGCCGCGGAATCAATCAGGACGAACTTTATGGAGTTTTAGAAGAGTTAAAAATTGAAAGATTGGAGAGTGTTCTACGAACTCTATTTTCATCAATTCCCTACACAGCTTACGTTAAAAATAACATAGCAGATTACGAAGGCTTTTATTTAAGCGTTGTGTATGCCTATTTTTACTCGCTTGGAATAGATATAATTTTAGAAGATGCATCCTCTAAAGGCAGGGCTGACATGGTTATAAAATTTCCTGCTAATACCGTTTATATTCTTGAATTTAAAGTGGTTGAAGATGATAAATCAAACACCAAAAAGCCGCTTGAGCAGATACGAGAGAAACGCTATTTTGAGAAGTATTTAGGGGTAGTTAGTAAAGATAAAAATAATGATAATATTAAAGATAACAATAAATTAAATCCTAATAAAATATTTCTGATTGGCATTGAGTTTTCAAAAGTTCAGAGAAATATCGTAAATTTTGAATGGGAAGAGGTAGATTCAGACAAATAGAACAGCTTATTCTTGAGCTTTGATTTTTTTATCAAACGATAAAATGGAGGCACTATGAAAAAACTTCCGCTTGGAATACAGAATTTTCCTGAAATCAGAAACAACAATT
>CAZIJN010000102.1:0-1856 GCA_964539635.1 uncultured Desulfobacterales bacterium
TACATTACTTTTTATTCCTTGTGTTGCTACTGTGGCTGTCATCAAAAAGGAAACCGGCTCCTGGAAATGGCCAATGGTCAATATTGTATTGATGTTGGTGGTTTCGATTGGCATGGGTAGTGCTGTGTACGCCATAGCCACCAGATTGGGATTATAAGCATGCTGAATAAATTATTAGCTCTCATCCAGGAAGGTCGCTCTTTAACGCCGCTGGCACTTGCCCGGCAATTGGATACTTCCCCGATGATGGTGGAAATGATGATTGAAGAACTTACCCGACGTGGTTTGTTAAAAGTATCTGAATTTGAGGCGAGCTGTGAGTCCGGTGCGTGTGGTACATGCTATTTGGCAAAGACCTGTCACTCCAAAAGCCAAAGGGTGTGGACTTCTAAGTAGATCAATGCCCACGAATGAATGGTGTGTAACGGTAATTGTCCAGTAGGGGGGAAGGATTGTGGAAAAAATCTCCTAATGGAAAAAAGTGGTAATTCCACAATCCTTCACCCTAACAATTTCAACCCGATACGCTAATCTTCGGAAAAAATCTAAATGCATCATTTTATATCTGCGGTAGCGAATCAAAAACCAGCTCAAGCCAATTCAATTACCTGCAAGCGCTTATCGTGGTTATGTGGAAGAGGCGGGTTCCGAACCCGCCCCTACACTTGCGATCCGTTTCCATCCTTCACGGAAATATAACATCCACCAACCCAACAATGAAAACACAAGATGATTAATAATTTACTCAAACATAGGAAACATCAAACCGGATTGTTGTTTTTCATTATGATGGAAAATGAAAGATAGTGGTGATAAGTGCGAAATACCCATTCCTCTGTGAGAGATTAAAATTGGAAGGATCGTAGAAAGACAGGTGCAACGCACTTTTGGATTTGGATTAACCTTCTTTTCGTTCCATTCAGCTCTGGCTGGTTGATTCCTAAGTGCAATGCACCTTCACCCCCAACGCTCGAATGGTCAATTTCCACTTTTCTTCATTCCTCTGATAGAATCATTTTGGAAATCAACAATGGAGAATACAAAATGACATATGCCGATATTTTAGCCAGACAAATTGAAATTCAACCCAGGCAGGTTCAATCTGTGATTGAAATGCTGGATGAAGGTAATACCATTCCGTTCATCGCGCGCTATCGCAAGGAACGCACCAACAGCCTGGATGAAGAACAGTTGCGTAAGATCGAATCGGGATTGGAACGCTTAAGGTCTATGGATGATCGGCGTGCGACCATTTTAAAAACGATTGAAGAACAAGGCAAACTAACCCCTGAATTATCCACAAAAATTAATGCTGCCCAAACCCTGACGGAACTGGAAGATATTTATCTGCCTTATAAACCCAAACGCCGCACCCGCGCTATGATCGCTCGTGAAAAAGGGCTGGAAGGCCTGGCTGAGTGGATTCTCAAACAACCAATGACTAAAAACAGCTTGGACGATTTGGCCAAACCATTTCTAAGCAAGGCTGTTCCCAGCAGTGAGGATGCCTGGCAGGGTGCCAGAGATATTGTGGCGGAGATGATCAGCGAGCATTCTGAAGTGCGTTCGCAAACCCGAGAGAAGGCTTTGCAGTGGGGGCTATTGCAATGTCTTAAGATAGAAAATGCACAGGACGAGAAGCGGGTTTATGAGACCTATTACAGTTTTGAGTATCGGGTGGATCGAATCCGACCACACCAAATACTGGCAATCAACCGCGGGGAGAAAGAAAAAGTGTTGCGTGTAGGTATATCATTAGAACAGCGTGACTGGGAAAATGTTATTTTCACCTACTTCCGTCCCAATCCAAGATCACTCCTGAACGATCAAATGCGGGAAGCTATCCAGGATGCAGC
>CAZIJN010000103.1:0-1817 GCA_964539635.1 uncultured Desulfobacterales bacterium
GCCAACTTCAAAGTAACAACCTCTCAAAACGCGCTTGAAAAGCTGGCACAACTCATGGGAAAATATATCATCACCCACCAACAACTCATGGATAGCAATCGCTGGGCAAGCCGTTTACAGCAGTTGCTTGAGTTTATTGGTAGTATCAGCGCGTCTCTGGATCCGGATCAAATTCTACGCATGTTGTTGGAGCAGGTATCTTTGCTGCTGGATGCGGAAGCCAGTTCATTATTCCTGATTGACCAGAATAGTGGAGAAGCCATTTTACATCTCTCCACGCGTACTGATCGCCGTCTGGTGGAAAATTACCGCATTCCTCAGGGAAAAGGCCTGATCCAGCACGTAATTGCCAGTGGCGAAACCCTGGTAGTGAATGATGCCCAAAAAGACCGGCGTCACTTTAATGGCGTGGATGTTCTGTCTAATTTTCAGACCCGCTCCGCACTAGCAGTCGCATTGGTAGCCAGCCGCATTGAGCTGGGTCGCCAGCGTGGTAGCACCCAGGGCCGCATCATAGGCGGGCTGGAAGTTCTGAACAAGATGAACGGTGGATTCACCAAAATGGATATTGCCCTGGCAGAAATTTTTGCCAGTCAGGCTGCTACCATTCAACAGACTGCCCGGCTCTACAATCAGATGGACGACCTGATGATGCAATTGCTAACCAGTCTAATGCATGCAGTGGACGCAAAAGATCCGTATACCCGGGATCATTCCAAATGTGTTTCGGATTTTGCTGCCGCCATCGGTCTTGAGATGGGCTTACCTGCCGAAGATATCAATCAATTACGTCTGGGTGGACTGCTGCATGATGTCGGTAAGATCGGAATTCCGGATGAAATTCTGAAGAAAACGGACCAACTCAATCGTGAAGAGTTCCAGGAAATTTACCGGCACCCACAAATTGGATATAAGATTGTGGAGAATGTCAGCTTTCATGGCCGGGAAGTGTTGAAAGCTATCATCGAACATCATGAACGCCTGGATGGCAGCGGTTATCCCCTGGGATTACGAGGCAATGAAATTTCCATGATCGGCAGAATTATGGCGGTTGCTGATTCCTTCCATGCTATGATTTCTGATCGCCCTTACCGCCTGGCACTCTCTCATGAAAAAGCTTTTGAAGAATTGAGTAAATATTCAGGTGTTCAATATGACGAACGCTGTGTTCTGGCATTGAAGATAGCTTATGCCAAGGGATTGATTGTTAATCACAGTCCCTAATGCTTATTTAAAGCGTTCAAAATTCTTTAAAAATACCTTAACCACATCCGGATCAAAGTGTTTGTCACTCTGTTCTCGTATGTAAGCAACCGCCTTTGGAATTGGCCAGGGTTTACTATAGGGTCGTTCAGAGGTAATTGCATTGAATACATCTACCACTGCAAAGATTCTCGCTACTAAGGGAATCTTTGTTCCTTTTAAACCTTGGGGGTATCCGGTCCCATCCCATTTCTCATGATGTGAATAGGGAATATCCATGGCTGGATGCAGAAACTCAATCGGGTAGAGCATATCACGGGCGAAATTGGGGTGTTGACGCATAATTTTCCATTCTTCATCTGTCAACGGTCCGGGTTTATTCAGAATCTGATCCGGTACACCAATTTTCCCAATATCATGCAAAGTGGCACCCCGCCGAATTTGCGTCAATTCCTCAAGATCCCGAATGCCCATTGCTTGTGCCAGAATCAACGTCCATTCTTTTACTTTCTGGGAATGCTCTCCGGTAATTCGATCGCGGATGTCCAATGCACGTGCCCAACCTTCGATTGTGCGGTCATAGGCAAAGCTCATCTCCCGGTTGGCTCGGGAAA
>CAZIJN010000104.1:0-1815 GCA_964539635.1 uncultured Desulfobacterales bacterium
CAAATGCGATTGGGTTTCCATCAGCAGCATGGATTACGGCTACTGGTGCATTGCGGATGTAATGATCCTCAAACCATCCATCCGAAAAATGCATTTCACCGCCGTGGCGTAAGGTTAACCAGGCATCACTGATCTCATGTAAAGAACGCATCAAGGAATCATCCAGAGGGGGCAAATGCACCTCCGCCCGATAACCAGACCGTTCAACCCGACTGACTGAATTGCGGGTATCCTTATTCTTGCTTCCCTCGAGTGAAAAGTTTTCCAGAGATACAATGGCCTCATAACCAAGGCAGAGTGTATTAAAACCAATAGCTTCATATTGATCTAAATAATCCGGAAGTGTTGAAACAAAAGCAGGTGTCCAATCATTATGGATGCAAAAATCCCTGAAGCCAGAAATTGCTTTTGACACCTGTTGCGGAGGGCCAATAGGATCACCGAGGGCAATTGCACCTCGTCCACTGACAGCGTACGCGATAACTGTCTCATCTGAATAGAAGAAATATGATTTATCATCAAACAAAGTTGCGCGTGCCAGCGCAGTTCGCCCGTACTGTTGAATAATTTTTTCTGCGCGGATTCGTTCTTCAGCTGTCCTGGGATGTCGTACCAACACCGGTCGAATAAGCATGATGATGGCAAAACTGAGCGTTCCTAATCCTATAATGTAGATGGAATCAGCAAAAAAACGTCCGAAGCCACTAATTGGTTCCAGCCCAGGATTGTAAAAAGCAATAAACATCACCACTGTTTGACGTATAGCTGTCATTAAGCCGAATTGAAAATTAAAATAATGATCAAGAAGATAGAAGCCGATCGTGCCATAAACGATCGTAAATACAAAAGCAGTAGCCAACGTAAACAGTCCTTGTTTGACAGAGGGTCGGTCCGATTCAGCATGAAAACTATTTCGAAGTAGAATTAAAAAGATCAAAATACCCAAAGAAAGACTGGCCTCCTCGAAATCCAGACCTTTAGCAAGATGTGACAGGATGGAAATCGCCAGCAGAATGAGTGTGAAAATCCATGCAACGTGCTTACGACGCCATAAATTACTGGCTAACAGCAGCAAGGCAAACCCTGCCAGGGCTGAGGTGATGCGGCTGCCCTGACTAACCTCAAGGGGTATAAATGTTTCTAAAGCCAACCAACGGTTACGCAAAGCTGGTTGGACAGCTGATACCAAATTAATAGCTCCCATCAACAATGTCAGAAGAGCAGCAACTCTCACTCCCCACTTATCCAGATGATTTATAAACTTATCTTTAGAAAACGAATGGCCAACCATCTTGGGAAAAACTCCTTGCCAGATAGCTTTCAAATAAATTGAGAAGAATCATACTTTTACAGACTTTTTTCACAATCTTGAACCGAATTTTCTGTAAATAATAATTTATTCACTAAAACACAAAGAAGCAACCACATCAAACCAGCCGACCATCCTGCGAGAACATCGGTAAGATAATGAACTCCAAGATAGAGCCTGCTAAAGCCAATCAGCCCAAATAAGGCTATCCAGCCAATGATCAAGAGAGTTTTACCTACCCAGCTTTTTAGATTTGGAAAAATCAGGAAGACTAAAACCCCGTAAAACGCGATTGATACCATGGCATGTCCAGAGGGAAAACTGAAGCCAGTTTCACGAATAAAAGCTAGCGGGTTATCAGGTCGCGAGCGAAGAAATATATTCTTTAATACAACGTTTAATAATGCCGCTCCACCCACAGTTGCTAAAAGCAATCGAAGTTGAGACCAGTGTTTTTCTTTCGTCAACCATAAACCAATTAACACTGTGCCACCAGATATAATCAG
>CAZIJN010000105.1:0-1759 GCA_964539635.1 uncultured Desulfobacterales bacterium
AAGACCTGCCCGGGTTAAAACAAGATGCGACAATATATGGTGTACAGACATTTTGTGGGGAATCAAAAAAGAGCTGTTTTTGAAAAAAGAGCGTATCTGCCTATTAATATCATTATCATTATCAATATTGTTATGTTTATATGAATCGTCTTTATCTGATGCACCATCAATATTTGACTCTTTTTTAGCCGAACGGACAAAGATGCTTCCGTTTTTATGGCTCAACAAAACAAGCCTGATATCTGTGCCGGCGTTGTAAAGATCAATTGCAAGAGGAGCAAGAATACACGCACCATCTACAACACCCTTTTCAAGTGCTTTTGCTGCAGGATTCCAACCCTCCATACAGACAAGCTCAAGTTCAAAATGGTTGGCTTTAAGCTCTCGTTTGTCCATCAGATGCTTTAAAACACCCATAACTAAATGATCTGTAATCTGAATATGGGCGATTTTGATTTTAACCTTTCCTGATGGTGCAACCCTTTCAATCGTCTCTAAGGTTTGGAACTCATTTGTATGAATACCAAATGCCCTGCCAATAGTTAATTTCAGCTCATTATCGGTAAAAGGTTTTACAATAATTTCAGTAACTCCTGCATCAACTGCCTGCTGTTCATGCTGTTTATCTGCCTGACCAGTTGCCATAATAAACGGAAGATTTTTAAACTCTGACTTTGAACGAACCCACATTAGAAGCTCAAAACCACCTTTTTTAGGCATGTTCCAATCGCTGATAACTAAATTAATACCAGTTTGATTTTGAAGTATTGTAATAGCTTCATCGCCGTTCAATGCTTCAATAATATCTGTATATCCTATATTTTTAAGAGCTTGAATTTCAATATGACGCATGATTCTATCATCTTCTACCAGAAGAATTTTCAGATTTGCAGGAACTCCTAACATAGTCTATCTCCTTTCTATCTTGTTTCTATTTTGACATGAAACTCAAAACTCTTTTCAATATAGCACCGTAAATGTTATAATCTTTTTCTATCTTTTTGTTGAAAAACTGTAAACTGAAATATTCAAACTGTAATTTACACAATAAAGGCTAAACATGAAAATTCTTTTTGTAGATGACGATTTAATGACACATGCAGTGATAAAGGACATTCTCAAAGATTGGGATTTAACCACTGCCTCTTCAGCAGAAGAGGCTCTAAATAATTTTCCTGAAGGGTATGGGTTAATTGTCTTAAGTGATATCCATATGCCCGGAATAGGAGGTATTGAGTTTTTACGCACAATAAAGAGAGAATACCCCTATGTTCAGGTAATTATGGTCTCTTCAACAGAGGATAGCAAAAATCTTTTAGAAGCCTATGAAGCAGGTGCAAACGATTTTGTAGTAAAACCGTTTAACCACAAAGATATTATTAACGCACTTAATAACACAATGGAGAAGAACAGAAGGTGGAAAGATGCACTTGGACAGCTATATCTTCAAAAAAATAGAAAGGCGAAAAGAGAGTCTGAACAGATATATCAAAGAAAACAAGATTGATTTTGATGCAGTTGTTAAATCTTTAAACAACACAGCAAGAAATGGCTGAGGATTTAATGCCAATAATCCACAGTTATTGCACAGGCTTAAATGGTGCGATAGTTACGATAAGATAAGTTCCAAACTCTTCAGAGGTCTTCATCTCTATCTGCCAGCCCTGACTTTGTGCTAATAACTTTGCACTGTATGTGCCAAGCCCTGTGCCGTTTGGTTTGCTGTATGTAATGTATTTGTCAAAAAAACGTTCTCTTA
>CAZIJN010000106.1:0-1684 GCA_964539635.1 uncultured Desulfobacterales bacterium
GAAAGCGGAAGCACGCATCGGGTCATCTTCTGACAAGTGGTCGACATTGTCATAACGTTTTTCCCATTCTTTGGCATTATTCTGTGCCACAATATAATTGGCATAAGCCTCATCAATTGTATTTTGTGATGCGCGCTGGTATTGTTTCGATTCACGGCGAGTTTGTGCAGTGTCTAATGCATCCTTTGCGTCAGCTAGTTTTACTTGGGCCTCTGCACCTGGAATGGATGAGTTCATAAGATCATCCAGTGCAATTTGAGCCGAAACCAGATCGGATTGGGCTGTGATGATGTTGGCGGGCAATGACCCGGATTCGAGGGATGCCAGGGTTTCCCCGGCTTTTACCTTCTGTCCGACTTTCACATTGATTATTCCCACTGTCCCTCTGGTTTTCCAGGTGAGATTAGCGATCAAATTAACATCTACTGCTCCGGAGGTATCGATTGAATCTGACATGGTTATTGTTGAGACAGCTCCGGTTTGGTTAGATTC
The DNA here is from genome assembly GCA_964539635.1 of uncultured Desulfobacterales bacterium. Lineage (GTDB taxonomy): Bacteria > Desulfobacterota > Desulfobacteria > Desulfobacterales > Desulfobacteraceae > Desulfamplus. The sequence continues at coordinate 493 of CAZIJN010000106.1, forward strand.
CGAAGAAGTATTTCCTTGAGCAGACCCGGGTTTACATCCCACAAGTCCCAAAGTCGTTAATAATATGACGAAAATTGCGAAATGTCTGGATTTATTGGTTTTCATAGTTTCTTCCTTCCAATGGTAAATTTCTATAAAGAAGGATATCAAGCAATTATGGAGAAATTGTGCAGAAGAAAGGGGTTTTTGTGGAGATGTCAGTTGGGTACAAATTGGCTGATAAATCGTAAGAAGTATTGTCAACTTGCCTACGCTCTGACAATGTGGAGTGGCTTTTCTGATGCGGAGCAATAGCAGGTAAAGTTGGGTTGAGACGAAAAAAACCGTTGGAAACAGTAATTTATGTTTCCAACGGTTTTTTTCGTTATTTCAATTCAATTTCAAGGACTCTTTTTTATTATTTCAGCTTTGAGCTTTCAGCATTTCCTAATTTCTACCCAACCGTCGAAAATTGACTGTTGTACAACTCAGCATAGAAACCGTCATGGGACAGTAATTCCTCATGCGTACCCTGTTCGACGATGTCGCCTTCATTAATAACCAGGATCAAATCTGCATCCCGGATGGTAGAGAGTCGGTGAGCAATGATGAAGCTGGTACGTCCTTTCATCAACCTGCGCATAGCTTTCTGGATCAGTAATTCAGTATGTGTATCCACAGAACTGGTGGCTTCATCCAGAATAAGCATGGCCGGGTCAATCAGAAAAGCGCGCGCTATGGTCAGCAATTGCTTTTGTCCAGCGGAAATATTAGAGGTTTCTTCATTTAAAACCATTTCATACCCACTCGGTAATGCCCGGATGAAATAATCTGCATGAGCGGCTTTGGAAGCGGCAAAAATTTCTTCGTCTGTGGCTGTTTCACTACCATAGCGCAGGTTATCCATAATCGTTCCGTTGAATAGCCAGGTATCCTGCAGCACCATTCCAAACATGCACCGTAATTGTGCGCGTTTCAGGGTGCGGATATCATGACCATCAATGAGGATGGCACCTTTATCAACATCGTAAAATCGCATTAACAATTTCACCAGGGTGGTCTTGCCAGCTCCGGTAGGGCCAACAATGGCAACGCGCATGCCGGGTTTTACTTTCGTAGAGAAATCGTGGATGATGACTGTTTCGGGATCATAACCAAACTGCACATTTCTGAACTCAACATTACCATCGACATTGGTTAATTCAACTGGATT
>CAZIJN010000107.1:0-1648 GCA_964539635.1 uncultured Desulfobacterales bacterium
ATAATAATTCCATTAAAAACTGGATTTTCTGCATCTACTGAACAAATCAATGAAGTAGATCTTAAAGTCCAGGAATTAATTCAAAAAATGACTCCCGAAGAGAAGGTGGGACAATTATTTCTGATTGCCTTTCAAGGTCGTGTGGTAAATGAAGAGAGTGAGATTTATGATTTAATTGCGAACCGGCATGTCGGGGGAGTGGTTCTTAATTTAGCTAATGATAATTTTACGTCCATAAATACCGTTGAAAGCACTTATCAATTAACCAAAACTTTGCAAGAAATAGATTGGGAAAGCTCATTCGGATCTGAATCAACTGATTCAGATGCTGTCTCTTCACAACCTTCTAACTATATACCAATTTTTACAGCCATCTCGCAGGAAGGTGATTCGTATCCCTATAACTCAATTATTAATGGAGTTACAACCCTACCCAGCCAACTGGCGATTGGTGCCACCTGGGATCCGGACCTTGCGGAAGGTGTTGGAAATGTATTGGGACAGGAATTATCTTCAATAGGATTCAATTTATTATTGGGTCCCTCTCTAGATGTGCTAGATTTGCCTTATGTAGAAGGTGGGGATGATCTGGGTGCCAGAACATTTGGTGGTGATCCTTTTTGGGTAGGAGAACTAGGGAAAGCTTATATTAAAGGTGTTCATGTCGGCAGTAATAACCGGATGGCTGTCATATCCAAACATTTTCCTGGGCGAGGTTCTTCCGATCGATTACCAGAAGAGGAAGTAGCGACCGTTCGGAAATCGCTCGAACAATTAAAACAAATTGAACTTGCTCCATTTTTTTCCGTCACGGGAAATTCCAACGACAAAGAGTCAACCACAGATGGATTGTTGATGTCGCATATCCGTTACCAAGGATTTCAGGGAAATATTCGCTCTACGACCAAACCGGTTAGTTTTGATCAAACAGCCCAGGAACAACTCATGTCTTTACCAGCGTTAGAATCCTGGCGTAATTCAGGAGGCATAATCGTCAGTGACAATCTTGGCTCCGATGCCGTGCGAAAATTTTTCAATCCTACCGGTGAGGGGTTTGACCCACGCCAAATTTCTCGAAATGCACTTATTTCCGGGAATGATCTTTTATTATTGGATCTTTATGTGAATACAAGCGATTTAGATCCTTATTCAACTATGTTAAGAGTCTTAGATTTTTTCACTCAAAAATATTTAGAGGATCCTGCTTTTGCTCAACGCGTGGATTCATCTGTAAAAAGAATTTTGAAACTAAAATTTGAATTATATGGTGAGTTTGATATCAAAAATGTTATTCCTGACGAAAAGAATTTAGAAAAAGTTGGTAATAACCAGGCTATTAATTTTGATATTGCCAGCAATTCAGTGGTGTTAATGAGTCCAGATATGATTGAATTGAGTGCAATTCTGCCACATCCCCCCCAAAGCAATGAAAGAATCTTATTCATCACAGACACGATTTCTGCAAGACAATGCATTGATTGTCCTTCACAATCAATTTTTGGGGTTTCAACGTTTCAGGACGCGGTATTAAGATTATACGGTCCTGGCGCAGGGGAACAGGTTACACCTATTCGTATGTCATCATATACATTTGCTGATTTAAGCCACTATTTGAATGAACCTCAATCATCGTCAAATTTAGATTCTG
>CAZIJN010000108.1:0-1620 GCA_964539635.1 uncultured Desulfobacterales bacterium
TGGGCATAGAAAGTCTCTCTCCCGTCTGAAAGCCCCGCGTTGCCTCATTACTTTCTCCGAACACCCGAAAACAGGACATTCTACATGAGTCTCTGTTACTATAATCTCAGTCTTTAAAGTTCTTGAGTCAAACATTGCACACCATACTCCTATTATAAAAACGGCTAACCATTTATTATCAGGTCTTTTTGCCCCAATACCTTCGCCAATTAAGCAGCCCTTTTATGAGGATGAATGCAGCCTATATCAGCAAGGGTCATTTGTAATTTTTCAAAAGAAATAACCTTTGAAATTTCAGGGTTGTTTTTTAATATCAAATCCAGACAGAATGCGGTTTGAGAACGGATTTTGATATCAAAAATACTTGGTTCGGTATCAGCTATATTCTGCTCTGTTAAAAAGCGGGACAAGTTCACCATAAACATCGAAATGTTAGCTGCATTTTTGACCTGAGCAGCTTTTATATTCATAAAATCTTCCAATCCCCAATATTGTTTAGCATCTCTGAAAGTAAACTCAATCTGAAATCTTAAACGGTAATATAAAATCATCTTGTCGTATGGCAGATTAAGGTCATCGCTGAATAATACAACATGTCCGCTCTTTCCATCTTTAAGCTGTATTCTCTGAATCACCGTTACATTCAATAATTCAGGAAAATCTTTGTGCCAGACCTCCATTTGGTAAATCCGTTCCGCTACTGAGCGTTCCACAGTCTGGCTCTTCAGATATTTGTCAGGAAGATTTTTATAATCAACTTTATCTCCATATTTGCGGGGACGACCATGACCACTATACTCCCCCTCGTAACGAAACCGTAAAGCTGAATTGCATTGCAGTTTGGAAATCATATGCAGCCCGCAGCTCCGCACCATTTGCAGACAAGGGTTATTCCCATAAGCACCATCATAAACATAATAGTCAATCTTAATCTGCCCGCCTATCATGCTTAATGCCCGTTGGATATGCTCTTTCATCCAATTAAGATATGGTGTCAGCTCAGGTTCTGAACGATTCTTGTTTTTACTTCCTTTAGGACGACCTTTTTTACCACTGCCTTGTTTCTCTTTCTTCTTTCTTTTTGCGGGTTCTTTTTTTGTCCGCGTCTCTTTTTTCATCATGGCATCCATCGGCTCCATTACTAACGGCACTGCATGTCTGCTCGAAACTCCCACAAGACATAAACTCAGAAAATTCAATCCTTTCACGGCTCTACCATGTATCGAAGAAAAAAAACGTCCTAATCCGTAGGTCGATTTGCCAGATTTGGTAACCGTAGTCTCATCACCCGCTAGCAGATATACTTCTTCTTGTTTTAATCGGTGCTTTTTGAAAAAAAGCCAATTAAGATGCAGCCAGTCCACCTTACTTCCATAAAATCTTTGAATGCTGCGATAACTGCCTCCTTTTCCGCTCCATCTGCTCAATCCCAACATCGTTATACGACCTTTGCAGCATAACATCGCTACGCTTACAATTCCTAACAACCTTACAATTTTTTTAGGAAAATTCTGGCTTAAACATTCCAAATAGGGCATAATTTCCAACATGAGGAACTCCTTCTGATTTTATTGTCTCTCTCAATTCAATTCTATCAGAACTGTTCCTCATTTTTTACAT
>CAZIJN010000109.1:0-1618 GCA_964539635.1 uncultured Desulfobacterales bacterium
TTTTTGATGTTAAGAGTTGCCTGTGCAGTCTGGTTGGACAGCTCTTTAATCTCGTTTGCAACTACGGCAAATCCTTTTCCAGCCTCTCCAGCTCTTGCAGCTTCAATGGTTGCATTTAAAGAGAGAAGTTTTGTCTGATCGGAAATCTCTTTGATTGTCTCTGTAACTTTTCCGATTGCCTGAGCAGCCTTTCCAAGTTCAGACATTCTATTAAATGCACTTTTAGATTTATCAACCGCATCGTGTGAGATGCTTCTTGCCTTTTCTGCATTTTTCGCAATTTCGTTTATAGTTGAGTTCATCTGTTCAGCAGCAGATGCAACCATATTTGTGTTGGTAGCGGACTCTTCCATTGCAGCGGCAATATTATTGATGTTTGTGCTCATCTGTTCAGCAGCAGCAGCAACATTAGCAGCTCTTGATGCTGTGTTTTCTGCTCCAGAAGATAGCTGGGAAGCAACTACGGACAGCTCTGTTGAAGAGTCGTTTACACTAACTGAATTTGCGGCAATATGGCGGATAATCTCCTGAAGTTTTTCCATAAAAGTGTTGAACCATTCGGCAAGCTCTCCTATCTCATCATTGCTTGCCACCTTAAGACGCATTGTTAAATCGCCTTCGCCGGTTGCAATATCTTTAAGACCTTCTACAGCACTGTTTATAGGCATGAGCATCTTTTTTGCTAAAAACAGAATTGTTATAATTGCTATTACAAGAGATATAACAGCAATCATAACAGCAGAGTTTCTAATTGAATTAACTGCTGACATAAATTCATCAGAATCCTGAGTCAATCCCACATACCAGTCAGTTATCTCTACCGGAGCATAACCAGATATTTTAGGTACTCCTTTATATGAATAGCTTGCAACGCCGCTATTTCCAGATACGATTTGGGAAGCAAATTCCTCCATACCTTTTAATTTATGCAGATTGCCGCTAAGAATCATCTCTTTTACAGGGTGTGCTATGAGCAGTGCATTTTTATCAACCATATAACCGTATCCGGTTTTTCCTATCTTTCGGCTGGAAATAATACCTGTAAAATTAGACAGACGAATAATAATGCAAAAAGTCCCTTCAATGCTGCTGCCTGATGATTTAACAGGGGCACACACAATAGAGATAACATCATCTGTAGCTCTTGATTTTATAGGATCACCAATAGAAGCATCTCCAGAAGATATGGTTTTCTTAAAATAGTCCCTTTCCGCAACATTAATTCCTGAATAGTGCTTGCCTTCTCTTTTGCCACCTTCAATACTTCCAGCAAAAATATTACCTTTTAAATCTGTTACAAAAATACCTTCATAACTGTTTCCCATACTTTCAACAGTTTTTTGTAAATTCTTATTTATAGCCGCAAGATCAAAAGCCTCTCCTCTGTTTTGGGCAGAAACAGCATTAACAACTATCTGTTTTTCAGCAAGTATCTTGGCTTTTACAAATTCCGACTCAATCATCATTTTAGTCAAATTTGCAAGGTCTTTAGCTATATCATATGCCTGATTTTCTGACAGAGTTGAAAGAGCTGTTGATGTTTTGCTCATCGAGAGCACACCGACACTAAGGAATAAGAATTTAATAACTCCCGAAACTGATTATATGTGTATTGACG
>CAZIJN010000110.1:0-1562 GCA_964539635.1 uncultured Desulfobacterales bacterium
AGCGCCGAAGACGTTAAGCGAAGTTCATCTTGGGGGGTTTTGCGCCATGAACTACAAAAGAAAAGGCTTCACAAGCCGTTACGACAACTGATCCAAGAGATACCCGATGTTTTGACTACGCTGGCCCCCTGCCTAATGATGTCTCCGCTTTCCGTTGCTCAATATCTGCAAGCCGATCAGTCTTTGTTCGATGTCGTGATATTTGACGAAGCATCACAGATCACCGTTTGGGATGCAGTCGGTTCTTTAGCACGCGGTCGTCAAGCAATAGTGGCTGGCGACCCGAAACAGATGCCACCAACCAACTTCTTTACTCGGACGGAGGACGATCCTAACGGCGAGGTGGAAGTGGAAGGTGATTTAGAAAGTATTCTCGACGAGATGCTGGGGGCCAGCATTCCACAACGTACCCTCAACCTGCACTATCGATCACGCAGAGAGAGCCTCATCGCATTCTCCAACAGCCGATACTACGGCAATGAACTTATAACTTTTCCTGCGCCGATACACCCCGATAACGGCGTACGTCTTATCCGCCCTGACGGATTTTATGCCCGCGGCAAGGCGCGTCACAACCAAGGAGAAGCAAGGGCTATCGTTTCAGAGATCCTGCGCAGGCTCACCCACAGGGACGCGGCGGTGCGTGATCAGTCCATCGGCGTAGTAACATTCAATTCGGAACAGCAATCCCTGATTGAGAACCTGCTGGACGAAGCACGGTCTAAAAATCCACAGATCGAACCGGCGTTTTCGACTGAAACCATGATTGAGCCGGTTTTCGTCAAAAACCTAGAGACGGTGCAGGGGGATGAGCGTGATGTAATTTTGTTCAGCATCACCTATGGTCCAGACCAGAGTGGCAATGTTTCCATGAACTTCGGCCCCCTGAATCGTGTCGGAGGAGAGCGTCGCCTGAACGTAGCCATGACACGGGCTCGCTCAGAAATGCTTGTCTTTTCAACACTCAGCCCTGATCGCATCGATCTGTCACGGACCCAAGCTCAAGCGGTCACAGACCTGAAACATTTCTTAGAATATGCCGAACGCGGTCCATCGGCGCTGGGCGCGGCGATCTATGGTTCGGTCGGAGATTTTGAATCTCCGTTTGAATCCGCCATTGCCCGGGCGCTAAGGGATAAGGGCTGGAACGTTCATCCCCAAGTTGGTGTATCCGCTTACCGAATCGACTTGGGCATCGCTCATCCGGACGAACCAGGAATCTATCTCGCCGGGATAGAATGTGACGGTGCCATGTACCACAGTTCAGCATTCGCGCGGGAACGTGACAAGATCCGCCAATCAGTTCTGGAAGGGCTCGGTTGGACCTTATACCGAGTGTGGTCGACAGATTGGTGGACCAATCGAGCCAAAGCTTTGGATGACCTCAATGAGGCTTTAATTGCCCATTTGGAAACGGACCGACAAAAGCGTAAAGACGCCTCGCTGGCACCTGAGACTGATAGCACGGACTCATCCTTCTACCCGGACTTTACCAATAGTACCGATGAAGATATTACAGATCCGACTACCTCCACTGAACTAGAAGGAGATAAACAGTTAAA